>JANQMU010000042.1 GCA_028279875.1 Rhizobiaceae bacterium | reverse complement strand
ACGCCGACGGGCTGATTTGGTTCACCGAAGGCCGGCTTATCAGGCCTTCTGGACGTCGTTGCGGTCGCCTTGTGGTCAACCCGGACCACGGCGGGGATCGCGCCTCGCCAGCAGGCCTGATAAGCCGGTCAAAGGGTGCAATATTGTCGCCCGATGCTCTAATCGCAAGCAAAGGCAAGCGCATGATCAACAGCGTCTTGACCGCCGCATGCCGGGCGCACCGGAAGACAACGCCGGCTGAGAGCATTGTGCTTCAAAAACACTCAGTCACCATTCGCGGGCACCGCACCAGCATTTCCCTTGAGGATGAGTTCTGGGACTGTCTCGGCGCGATCGCTGCGCATCGCAACCAGACCATGGCCGCGCTGATCGCCGAGATCGATGAAGGCCGCAGCCCACGCGACAATCTGTCATCCGCGGCGCGCGTCTTCGTCCTGCGTTGGCATCAATCGGCCGACCGACCAGCCAGGTCAGAACAGGCTTAGAGCATCAGGCAATCATTGCGTGGAAATCGTCCCCTCCGCGCCGAGTATATCGAAATTCAGGGGCGGAAGATTGCCGCTCTGGACGCCGCCGTCCAGCGCGTTCGACGAACCGCCCGCTCCAACGGACCCGTCAAGATCCTGTCTTCGCTCGCCGGCCCGCTTGATCGCTTCCTCGACCTGCAAAATAAACTGTTCGTCCGACAGCGGCCGGCCGACTTCCCGTGCAAACCGTTCCGCCGCCTTCTTCGCAGCCCGCTCCTGATCGAGCGCCTGCTGCCGCTTCCGGTCTTCCTCCTGCTGTTTGCGAGCCTCCTCCTCGGCCGCCTTGCGAGCGGCTTCCTCCGCGGCCTCCTGCTCCAGCCGCTGTCTTTCGCGTTCGGCCTCCTCGGCGGCCTGCCGTTCGGCTTCCTGCTGCCGCAACCGTTCCAGCGCCGATTGCCGCTTGTCCGCCCGCTGTCTCGACAGGGCCACCTCGCGACGCAGGCGCTGGCTTTCCAGCACCACGGCCTGCAGGGTCTCGACACGCCGCCTTTCGCGCTCATAGGCCCGCAGCGACAGATAATTCGAAAGCTCCGCGGCATCGATCGTCCGGTCCGGATCGGCGACCGGTCCCAGAAACGCCAGACCGATGGCGGGTGCGGCGCCGGTCAGGGCCTCCTTGTCCGGATCGAATTCCAGGTCAAACCGGGCATTGATGGCCCGGTCGGGAATGTCAATCCGCGCTTCGCCCCTCACTGCCGCTCCCGCGTCGAACAGGACGATATTCGGCAGCCTGATCGTCCCGGCGGCAATGGTGAAGGGAACCGAGATTTCATCGGCGAAAAAACTGCCGTTCGAAACGGCCGTTTCGGCAAGGTCCATCACCGCACCGCCGGCAACCTCGAAACCGTCCGCATCGGCCGCGGCGAGGATATCCGACAGGGATTCGTTCTCAAGCCCGGCAAGCTCCAGCGCGCTGGTCTGAAGAACCCCGGATCCGGTCATCGATGCGACCAGGCCGCGAAGGCTCTTTCCGGCCCCTTCAAAGGACGCGGCAATGTCCATCCGGCCCCTGGCGACCGGAAAGCCGCCCTGCTGCCAGACCAGCGGTTCGATATCGGCATCCTCGACCTTCAACTGCCCGGACAGGAATCCCGAGCCGCCGCGATTGGCCAGCCGCAGATTCCCGGACAGATCGCCGCCCGACCAACTGGCCTCAATGTTGCGCCATTCGAGCTCATTGTCCTGCAGCACCAGGGTGCCCGACCACAGGGCCGCATCCACGGCCGCGCCAAGATCGACTTCATTGGCCTGGACCTCGATATCCAGCGCTGTATCGGATTGCAGCGGCGGCAAAAACTCCTGGTCGTTCCAACTGCCGTCGCCGGTCAGCACGGTGCCCGGACCCACCATCATTTCGGCCATCCAGCCGAGATCGATCGCCGAAACGGAAACGGCGCCCCGGACATCCAGCGCCTCGCTCTCCCGGGCCACGACCAGTTCGCCGGAATAGGCGATGTCGCCGGCGGTTCCATCAATATCCTTGAGCCGGATCACGTCCGCTTCCAGCGCAACGGCCGCGTTGAAAGCCGCCGGCAGCGCCGTGCCGGGCCCCACCAGATTAAGCCCGTTCGACGCCAGATAGGTCGACAGATCCTCGGAGGAAAGTGCCAGATCAAAGGCGCTCTGCACCACACGGTTTCCGTCCTGGTGCGCCGTGCCCGTTGCCGTCATTGCACTGTCCGGAGCCTTGTATTCCAGTGAAAAGGCCAGGTCCTGCGATGGAATCCCCTCGATGCGCAGGCCGATATTGGCCGGTCCGGCGAGATCGACCGGCAGCAATTCGACACCCAATTGACCGAGCAGGGTCCGCGGCGCGTCGTTGCGGATATCGGCGGCGATGGTCAGTTGCCCGCTGTCGAGCGGCGCAAGCGCATCGGCGCGCTCGACCGTCAGGTTGAACTTGCTCCCGCCGGTTTCGCCGCGCGCCGTTGCTGACATCCCGGCACGGTCGCTCTGCCGCTTGGAAAAGCGCGCCTGCAGATCCAGCGTGGTGTCGCTGAACAGCGCGGCATTGTCGCGGAGATGGTCGAGGATCGGATGGTCTCCGGCCCAGTCCGACAACAGCGTCAGGATACGGTTGCTGCGCTCCGCCGAGATGCTGATATCCAGGTCCCCCTCCGGCTCCTCGAAGACATTCTGCACCCGCCCGACGCTGGAAATCGAGGCCCCGGCAATGTCGGTAACGGTGAAACGGTCGATATCGAGGGTTCCGCCCTTCAGCCGCAGCGACAGATCGGCGCCTTCGGCCGAAACGCCCAGCGCCTCAAACCGGTCGGCGCTCAGCCGGGCGCTGATATCGTGCCCGGCCAGCCTGTTTTCGGTTCCGTCCACGACCACCAGCCCGGCAAAGGCCCGTAGCGCATCCAGATCGACATCTTCGCCATCCAGCAGGATATTGAGCGACGGACGTCCCTGCATCGGCACCACCCGTTCGAGACGACCCTTGAGCACCGCCGCGCCAAGGGCGATCTCCATCTGGTCGAAGCGCTGCAATTGGGCCGACAGATCGACTTTCGCGGAGATCCCGGCCGCGTCCAGCCTGCGGATCGACGGATCGACATCCGTTGTCAGCCACGAGGCAAAACCCGACGGCTGGTTGGAGGCAACGATCATTTCGCCGGAAAATCCGAATTCGGCGCCGACGCCCAGCCGGCCTTCGGCGAAAAACTGCGTGCGGCCCGGCAGTTTCGCCTGCAGCCTGTCGACACGCCAGGCCCGGCCGTCCGGATGAGCATCGATGAATACATCGCGAATGGTTGTGTCGCCGGCGACGATGGCGGGCAGCGCGACGGACACCTTGCCCGGCATCTGCGGCACCGGCGCCCAGGCAAGCAGCGAGCGAAACGCCGCCAGCCTGTTTTCGAAGGACCGCGCGGTCGTCTCGACCTTGTCTGCGCCGTTACCGACACGGTCGAAATTGAGCTGCTGGCCGTCGGCGATCAACAGGAATTCCGGATTGCGTCCCGTATCGAAGGTCGCCTCTCCCGAAATCACATAGGGGTCCCGCGACGATCCGGTTTCCAGGCGGTAGTCCTCGATGCGCAGCCGCTCATTGTCCAGTTCGAACACGCCGCGCGCCTTGGCATGGATCGGCCGCCGGCCACGATTGCCCTTGACCGCTCCTTCGGTCTGGATTTTCGACGTGTCCAGTGCCTGAACGGAAAAACTGCCCGAATAGCGCGGTTTCAGCGCCTCGATACGGGCGTCGCCCTCCAGCTCGATCTCGATCGGCTGCGCCACCGGCAACAGTTTCGCGCGCAACCGGATACCGCCATCGCCGGTCGGCGATCCGGTGACCAGCGAAAACGCGCTCCTGATATTGTTGAACCGCGCCGCGCCCTCGACCTGCCAGGGGCCGGTGATCGACTTCGCCGACATATGCATGTTCAGGCCGTCGAGGATATGTTGGCGGCCGTTCTGTTCGTCAAGAATGATCACCTGCCCGTTGACGACACCGATATTCTCCAGCACCAGCGCCGTCCCCGGCAGCGCCTTTTCATTGCGCAGCGCCCAGTCGAGTTCGCCGTCGGCCGACAGGCGCACCACGGCCTTCGGATTCTCGATCCGCATGTCGAATATCCGGACTTCACCGCTCAAAAACGGCGCCAGTTCGGCATCCATGGAAAACCGGTCGACGGTCATCATCGGCCGGCCGTCCTTTCCCTCGCCGACGACGACGGTGTCGAAGGACACGGACGGGAAGGGAACGAGCCGCGCGTCGGCGCTGCCCAGCACCCGGACCTTCTGTCCGAGAATGAGGCTGGCCTGCCTTTCGAAATCCTCGCGGTAACTCGACCAGTCGACGAAATAGGGCCCGATCAGGGCCGCAAACAGCGCCAGGACCAGCAAGCCACCGAAAAAGACAAACAACCGGATCAGTGTGAATACCTCTTACCGCTCAAAAACCCGCAACCTCCGTTTCGCACGACATCTCAATCCTTCACGGCATGCGGTTGCGCCCGATGCCCCGCGGCCGCGATACTGCCCCGCCGATCATAGTATACGCCGAAACCGGCGGCGTCATGACAATTTCCGGGCGCCTACCCGGATTTCACGGCGGGCCCGCGCGATCAGCCCGGCGGCAGGGAAAATATCTTGCCCGGGTTCATGATATCCTGCGGGTCGAGCGCCGCCTTCACAGCGCGCATGAGGTCCAGCGCCGGCCCCATCTCCTTGCGCAGCGCCGTCTGCTTGCGCTGGCCGATTCCGTGTTCGCCGGTGCATGTTCCGTCCATTGCAAGGGCCCGGTCGTTCAACCGCGCGACAAATGCCTCCATACGGCGAACATCATCCGGCTGGTTGGCGTCGAAAAACACCAGGGCATGGAAATTCCCGTCACCGACATGGCCGACAATCGGCGCGAGGATGCCTGAACGCTCACTGTCCTCGCGAGTCTCGCGAATGCACTCGGCGAGACGCGAAATGGGAACGCAGACATCGGTCGACAGGCTCTGCGCGCCGGGCCGCAGGGCCGAAGCGGCCCAGAAGATATCGTGGCGCGCCTTCCATAACCGGTTGCGGTCCTCGGCTTTGCTCGCCCGTTGAAGCGGCCCGCCGTTGAACTCCGCCGCGATCTCGCCGAAGGCGGCGGATTGCTCGCGCACCGAAGCATCCGTGCCGTGAAACTCCAGAAACAGTGCCGGGACTTCCGGGTAATCGACGCCGGAATAGGCATTGACCGCCTGCATCGCTGTCGCATCGAGGAGCTCGATCCGGGCGACCGGAATGCCCATCTGAACGGTCATGATCACCGCCTTTACGGCGTCATCCGCCGTCGCGAACGGGCAGACACCGGCCATGATGGCCTGCGGAATCCCGTAAAGCCGCAGCGTGATGCCAGTGAGGACTCCGAGCGTTCCCTCGGACCCGACGAAAAGCCGGGTCAGGTCGTAGCCGGCGGCGGATTTGCGCGCCCGGCCGCCGGTCCCGATCTCGCGGCCATCGGCCGTCACAGCGGTGACTGACAGGACGTTCTCCCGCATGGTTCCATAGCGCACGGCATTGGTGCCCGAAGCGCGGGTCGCGGCCATGCCGCCAATCGTTGCATTGGCGCCTGGATCGATCGGGAAAAACAGGCCTGTGTCGCGCAGATGCGCGTTCAGATCTTCCCGCGTGACGCCGGGCTCGACGGTACAATCCAGGTCTTCGGTATTGACTTCGATGATCCGGTCCAGCCGGCCGGTATTGATGCTAATGCCGCCGCGAGGCGCATTGAGATGTCCCTCCAGCGACGTCCCGGCCCCGAACGGCACGACCGGCACCCGATGGTCGGCGCAAATGCGCACGATGTCCCGGACGTCACCGCTGTTTTGCGGAAACACCACGGCATCGGGTAACTGCCCCGGCATATAGCTCATCGTGTGCGTATGCTGTTGGCGATAGGCATCTCCCGTATGCAGGTTTTCGCCGAATCGCTGCTTCAGGATGCCAATCGCGGCGGCGATCCCCTGTTCATTGCGCGGTCCGGCGACGATGTCTTGCAAGGCCATCTTGTCCAACTCCTGATGTTGCGCCGCAGGATGCCCCTTGTGACGGCGGATTGAAAGGGTAATGTGCGTAAAGAATCGTCGATCCGACCCTTGTCCGCCGGGAGAACACAATGTCAGACGGAGCGCCGTTCGTGGCGCCTGAATCCGAAGTCGAAGCCGGATGGATCGACTATAACGGCCACATGAACATGGCCTATTACACCGTCCTTTTCGACCGTGGCGCCGATCATGCGTTCGAGACCTTCGGACTGACCGAGGCCTATGTGCGCGACCGGGGCCTGAGCTTCTATGTCGCCGAGGTGCATGTGTGCTATCTGCGCGAACTGCATCTCGGCGATTCGGTTCGCGCCAGTTTCCAGCTCCTGGCATTCGACGAAAAACGCCTGCACGCCTATCACGAGCTGCGTCACCGCGACGGCTGGCTGGCCGCAACCTGCGAGACGCTTTATCTGCATATCGACGCGTCGGGCCCCAGGGTGGCGCCCATGCCGGACGCGATGATCGAAAAGGTCCGCGCCATGCACGCCGCCCATCGGTCCCTGCCCTTTCCCGAACGGGTGGGCCGTCAGATCAAGATCGGGCGCTGACGGTCGATGTCGCCTATGGTCCCCGATTTCATCACCTCCCTGCCCCATCAGATCCGGCAATGGGTCGCGCCCAACACCCGTGCCTTTTTCGGCGACCGCCAGCCGCGACTGTGGGTCGTATCGCTGCTGGTCGGGATCGGGGTCAGCGGCGCGGCGATCCTGTTTCGCGAGCTGATCGGCGTCGTGCAATTGCTTTGGCTGGACAGCAACAGCGAACTCGTCATCTCGGCCGCCCGCAACGTGCCCTGGTACTATATCCTCCTGGCGCCTGCCGCCGGCGGGCTGGTTGTCGGCATTATGCTGGAAACGCTGATGCCGCTCCGGCGCACCCTGTCGGTGGCCGATGTCATCGAGGCGCGGGCGCTGACCGGCCGCAAACTCGGCCTGCGCGACGGGCTGATGTCGGCCGTCATCACCGTCATTTCGCTGGGTTCCGGCGCCAGTGCCGGGCGCGAGGGACCGGTGATTCATCTCGGTGCCACGCTGGCCAATGGCGCGGCGCGGCGCTCGGGCCTGCCAGAATGGTCGAGCCGTACCCTGATGGGCGCCGGCGTCGCAGCGGCGATATCGGCAAGCTTCAACGCGCCGGTGGCGGGCGTTCTCTTCGCACACGAAGTCATCCTCGGCCACTACGCCCTGCGCTCCTTCGTGCCCATCGTCATCGCATCGGCCGGCGCGGCGGTCATCTCCCGCCTCTGGTTCGGCGGATCGGTCGCATTTGACGTGCCGGATTACCATGTTGCGTCCTACTGGGAATTCCCCGCCTTCGCCTTGCTCGGCCTGGTCTCGGCCATCGTCGCGGTTGCCTTCCAGTTTTCCCTGTTTTCCGCCGATTTCCTGGCACGCAAGATCACCATGCCACTATGGCTGCGGCCGGTGATCGGCGGTCTCCTCATCGGTTCGATGGGGATCTTCCTGCCGCATATCCTGGGCGTCGGCTACGAGGCGACGGACATGGCCCTGTGGGGCCACCTGCCTCTACTGCTGATGCTGACCCTGATCGTCGCCAAGACGCTGGCGACGGCCATTACGCTGGCATCCCGCTTCGGCGGCGGCATTTTCTCGCCCGCGCTTTACCTCGGCGCCATGACCGGCGGCGCCTATGGCATCATCGCCGGCAATATCTTTCCTGAACTCGCCTCCAGCCAGGCGCTCTATTCCATCCTTGGCATGGGAGCGGTGGCCGGCGCGGTTCTGGGCGCGCCGCTGTCGACGACGCTGATCGTCTTCGAACTAACCGGCGGCTATGAACTGTCGATCGCGCTGCTGCTGACGGTGGCCATCGCGCATGGCATCAACCAGGCCATTCACGGACATTCCTATTTTCAGTGGCAACTGGAAATGCGCGGCCTGTTCGTCCACACCGGCCCGCACCGCACCGTCATCCGCAACGTCAAGGTGATGGACTTCATGACCGTTCTCGGCGTCGATGAGGAACCCGAACGCTACGACAAGGACGCCGGCGTGCCGAGCCTGCTGCCGACCGACACGCTCGACACGGCGCTTCGTAGCTTCGATTCGGGCGGCCATGCCCGCCTGCCGGTGGTCGACATGCAGGATCGGGAGAAGATCATCGGCTGGGCCGAACAGATCCGGGCGCTCGAACATTTCAACAAACGGCTGATCGACGCCTCCGAAGAGGAACATCGCTCGGTGTGACGCAGCGGCATCGGTTGCGGCGGCCCGGCCAATCGCCTAACAGAACACCGGAAGAGAGCGCAATGGCCGAATTTGTCTCAGATACGGTGTTCAAGCGGGACGTGTTTTCCGAAACGCGGTCGGGTCATTTTGCCGACCGGCCGGAAAACCGCGTCGCCCGCCGCATCGTCAGCGCCTCGCCGCTCTGGTCCCGCCCCCTGGCCTGGATGCTGGCACGGCGGGAAATCCGCGCCCTCAGGCAGGTGGCCGGCATAAGGGGTACGCCCGACCTCATCAAGGTCGATGCCGACGGCCTCTATCGAAGTTGGACGGAAGGCACCCCGCTGCATCTGGCGCGACCCGATGACAGACACTGGTATCGCGACGCCCGGCGGCTACTGCGCGACATGCGCCGCCGCGGCCTCACCCACAACGATCTGGCAAAACCACAGAACTGGCTGATGCTGGCCGATGGCGGCGCTGCGGTGATCGACTTCCAGCTCGCCTCCTGCCATCGCCGACGCGGCCGGCTCTACCGGCTGATGGCCTATGAGGATCTGCGCCATTGCCTCAAGCAGAAACGGGCCTTCGCTCCGCATCTGATGACGCCGACGGAAAGACGCATCCTGGCGCGCAAATCGCTGCCTTCGCGGATCTGGATGGCGACCGGCAAAAAGATCTACAACCTCATCACCCGCGGCCTGTTTTCCTGGTCCGACGGCGAGGGAACCGGCGACCGGATCGACCGCGAGGGCCCGGCAATCCTCAAGACCCTGCGCGCCGATCCCGCCTGCCGTGATGCGGCGCTGTCGCTCTATCCCCTGCCCCGCAAGGGCGTCGGCATCTATGCCTTTGTCGAAACGGAGGCGGACACGCTCGACAAAACCGCCCTCAACACCGCCATCCGCAAGACCGATTCGGACGCCGGGATCGATCTCCTGCAGCCGGTGCAAGCCTTGCCGCGCCGCGACGACGGCACCATCCGCGACGACATCCTGCGGCTGATCGCGATGAACCAGATCACCGAGCTGGATGCGCTTTTGCAGCGCGAACCGGAGATGGTCGACATCGTCGGCGCCATCGTCGACGGAAGACAGAACTGGACCGACCGGCGCCTCTCGCGACTGGAGCGCTGAACCGGCCGATAACAGGCCGTTTCTGACATTCCCGTCAGGTTTTTCAAACGGCGCCTGGCACGTCAAAGCCTGAAAGCCAGTTTGGAATCCTTCTAACCTATTGGTTTTTTGTGATTTTATTGCCTTTTCTGCAATCGGATGTATTGCGCAATAAACATGATTATGACAATCATGTTTATTGCGCATGGCCGCTCAATTTGTACGGATCAAGAGGAAGCAGTGAACAGAGACAGAGACGACGCAGACCGGCAAGCCGGCGCAATGAACGTCCTCGGATTGCATGCGATCGCCGCAGAACGGGGTGACGGATTTGTGCCGGGTTTTCTTGAACTTCTGGTTCGTGCCCGGCAGGATGCCGCACCGCCCCGGCTGGTCTCGGTAAACGATCGGCTTCCACAGGCCGGCAGCGAAACCGGCCGACAGCGCCCTCATCTGGAAATCGTCCAGACGCCCGATCCCGCCGCCCGGGACAGCTGACACCACCGAAATAGCCCACAACGGTCGGGAAACCGCACGAAACCGACGCTCTTTCGGCACCTCACACACATTGTTGCGACAATTTGACACTTTTCGGCACCGCCGCCCGGCATAACAGGGGTCGGCGCGTGCACGCTCTGGGAGACCGCCAGTCCTATTGATCCGGATCAATTCCGTCCCGTGCGACCCCGGCAGACTGATCGGCATTCCCACGATCTGCCAGGCCGCCCGCGGGGCTGCCCCGCAAGGAGAGGATGGAGGACATCATGAAACTCGATCGAAGACATTTCCTGGCCCTGGCCGGCGGCACGCTCGCCGCAGCGCAGGCAGCCGGCCGCACCGCGCGCGCGCAGCCCGTCAAGACGTCGGCGAACATTGTCATCCTCGGCGCCGGCGCGGCCGGAACCGCGCTGGCCAACCGGTTGGCCGGGCGGCTGGACGGCGCCCGCATCACCGTGGTGGATGCACGCAGGCAGCATTTGTACCAACCGGGACTTTCGCTGGTCGCCGCCGGACTGAAACCGGCCGGCTACGTGGTTTCCGAGACCGGACGGTGGTTGCCGTCCGGCGCCACATGGATTGACGAACGGGCGGCGGAAATCGATCCCGAGGCCAGGACCGTCACGACGGAAGGCGGCACCAGGCTGGACTATGACTATCTGATCGTCGCCACCGGGCTGGTGCTGGACCACGACGCCATCGAGGGCTTTTCACTCGATCTGGTCGGCAGCAACGGCATCGGCGCGCTCTATGCCGGGCCGGACTATGCCGAACGGACCTGGCGCGCGGCGCAGGAATACACGCAAACCGGCGGCGTCGGCCTCTTCACCCGGCCGGCCACCGAAATGAAATGCGCCGGCGCACCGCTCAAGCACACCTTCCTGATCGACGACATTGCCCGCACGGCCGGCAATGCCGGAAAGATGGACATCCACTACATGGCCAACAACAACAGCCTGTTCGGCGTACCGATCGTTGCCGAAAAGGTGCGCATGCTGTTCGAGAACCGCGGCATTACGCCGGACTACGCGCATGTGCTCAAGGCGATCGATCCGGGCCGCAAACAAGCGACCTTCGCGACGCCGGACGGCAACCGGGAACTGGCTTACGACTATATCCACGTCATCCCGCCGCAGCGCGCGCCCGATGTCGTGCGCAACTCCGGGCTGAGTTGGGCCGACAAATGGACCGATCAGGGCTGGGTCGAGGCCGATCCGAAGACCCTGCGCCACCGGCGCTATCCCGAGATATTCGCGGTCGGCGACGTCGCCGGCGTGCCCAAGGGCAAGACCGCGGCAAGCGTCAAATGGCAGGTGCCAGTGGTCGAGGATCATCTGGTAGCCGCGCTGCAGGGACGCGACGGCACCGAAATCTACAATGGCTACACCTCCTGTCCTCTGATCACCCGGGTCGGCCGCGCCATGCTGATCGAATTCGATTACGGCAACAATCTCGTGCCGTCCTTCCCGGGCGTGATCGCGCCGCTCGAGGAACTGTGGATCAGCTGGCTGATGAAGGAGGTGGCGCTCAAGGCCACTTACAACGCCATGCTGCGCGGCCGGGCCTGACAAGGAGATTCGACATGAAAGAACTGAAGCTGGAAACCCTGATCGCCGTGTTCGAGGAAATCTTCGGAAGCGGTCTTTTCTGGGCGATGGTCGCCATCGCCGCCCTCGTCACCCTCGCCTATCTTTACGTGCTGATCCGCGACCGGGCCGTAAGCTGGCGCAAATTCCTGCTCGCCCAGTTGTCGATGCCCGTCGGCGCCGTCCTGGCGATCCTCTTCGTCCAATACATGACCAATTCGGATTTCCGCGACATTGGCGGCCCCATCGACATGATCGTGCTGCTGGCCATCGCCCTGCTTGGCGCCGTCGGCATGGCGATCCTCGTCTACACCGCGCAGTCGCTGATCCAAGGCAAAAGAACCGCCAGCGATCAACGTGTGTAAGCAATCAAACGGCGCGGACTCCCCCGCTAGCCAAATATCAGATCATCGGAGTCCGGATCAGGTCTGGGATCGTCAACTCCGGGGGTCAGTATCGGAGGCGGATTGATGGCGAGTTTGTTTTCGAACCGCCGAAACTGATCGATCAGGTCCGGATAGGTGCCAAACCGCCGGTTGCCCGTGCCGCCGGAGGTTCCCGACTCGCCGGTTGTGGAGGCGCCAGCCAGCCTGCCCGTCGTCAAATCCACAATCGGTATCTGCCCCAGGACGCGGACCAGCTGCGCGCGGCTCTCGTCGAGGGATTCGTCATCGGTGGCCCTGATCGCACCGCTGAAGACGACGCTCAGATTTTGCAGCACCTGCATCTCGTGTCTGGACGGAGCGCCGTTCTTTCCGGTCGCCACCGACAGATAGATCTGTGCCGCGTCGAACTCGCCGGCAATCAGCCGCTGGTTGAAGATCGTTCTGCGCGATTGAAATTCCGCCGCGACCTTCAGGAGTTCCGGCCGGGCACGCTGATAGTCTTGGACCGCAGCCACCCGCACATCGAGATAGCGGCGCAGCACGCGGTTCTTGTTGGCGTCCTCGACGCCCAGCCTCGCCAGCATCGCGTCAAGAAGATAGACATCGAGGATATCCTCCACATGCAGGGTGTCGATATCGGTCTGCGTCACCATTTGCGAGTTCTCGGACCGCACAAGCAGCGAATCCAGGCTGTTCCCGGTTCGCAGCAGGATCCCCTAGGTAACGGCTAGAAGAAACGGAATGGAGACGGCCGCCGCTGCGCCGCCGACGATGCGAAACCGCGCCCGCGCCCGCTCCGAATTGGGATGGGCGGGCAACAGCCCGAGGACACCGGTTGCGCCGCCCAGCAGCGCAAACAACAGCGGCAGGACGACGCCGACCACGGGGCTGGAGCTGGAGCCGACGAGAAATCCCGCGACGGTCCCAAGAGAGATGCAGCCGAGAAAGTAGACCCACATGCCATCGCCTCCCGCTGTCAATCATACAACAAGGCGGTGACGTGAGCGAATCGGCCGCTATCGGTGATTGCAGCGAGCCAGCTACCGACGCTGCCGGTTGAAGGACGGGTCCGGCGTACCGGTGAGACAGGCAAGCACCCAGGGATAGGAGTCGGTTACGTAATAGCCATAGGTGCCATTGACCGTCATGCCGTTGCAGGCGTCCAGATCGCCGGCGCCCGTGAACTCATAATCACTGCGGTAAATCCCGTCATAGACGCCGCCGGGATTGTCGTGGCCGCCGGGACGGTTTCCGCTGCGCAGCCCATAGCCGGAGACAGCCTTGCGCACATTACCGTCCGCATCGCGAAAATAAGAGCCATAGACCGGAAACCCGTCGGCCGCATAGCCGATCACCGGCGAGCCATCCGGCCCGGGCGCATCGTTGAACAGGGCCATCGGATTGCCGTGATAATGATATCGCCCGTCCGGCTGGGTATGTCCGTGATGATCGTCCTCGGCAAACGGCGCGAGCGGTGACATCGGATCGATCAGCCACGGATCATCGTCGCGGCAGCCGACGCGGACATTGCCCTCGTTGTCGGGATTGTGACCGTTCGGATCGTAGCACCCGGCCGACAGGATATGCACCACCACGCCGTTCAGAAGGATGGCATCGAAACGTCTGTGGTTGAGTTCCGACGGACGCGCCGCGGCCCTTGGCCGCCGCGGGATGGTGAAGGCCGAGCCGATCTGCGTCACCGGTGTCACGAAAGGCCGCGGCGAACCGCCGCCGACATCGTGATTGGGAATGCTGTTCGACAGGATCGTGCAACTGTCGGCATCTGCCGACACGATCACCGCCCCTTCCAGACGCCGCTGCTGCTGCAGGTCGGTGATGTTCGAAGTGTAGTTCACATCGAAATCAGCGCAATCCGGCGACGTCTTTGTCAGGATCTTGCCGGTGATATCGACACGGCCGGGCGCGCTTTTGGCTTCATTCAAAATGGTCTGCGCATTCTGCGTTTGGCCCGGCACCGCCAGCAGAACTGACGCGGCCAGGGCACATCCGATGGTCAGGTGAAACCGTCTGAAAGACATGGGATGAAGTCCTCGATCCATTACAACTGCCACCGGATTTCAGGTTAACCCGGTTGTCGCTGGAACGGAATGGAATTGCGGTTGCACGGTAAACAATCGGATAGCCGCAGCGACGGCACGGGCCCCGACACGGCCCGATGGCGTCATCTTGATCTCAACTTAGGTTGAGCTTGTAGACTTCATCCTCGGAGATATTGGAGGCCGGAGATCCCGGAAATTGCGTATGCGTTACGTTGTGCTGTCCTGCAGCCTGAGTGGAAACAGCCGAAGTCGTATTCTCGCGAAGATGATCGCGAACCGATTGCAAATGCGCGGGGACACTGTTTTCCTGTTCGATGCGCGAGAAACGTCCATTCCGCCGTTTGACAACGGTTCCGTCTTTGACGACCGGGCATTCATCGGCCTGCATGGGAAAATCGATGCTGCGGACGGCGTGTTTCTCGCCTCCCCCATATACAATTGGTCCTTGAGCTCAACAGCAAAACAGATCGTCGAGGCGACGGGCGCCACCGGCGAAATGGGCCGAAAGGCGGCGTGGTTTGACAAGGTCGTCACATTTGTCTGCTCGGCAGGTCTGCCACACAGCTATATGGCCTACAATAGCATGGCCATGTCGATGATGATGGATTTCAAATGCGTGATAAATCCCTACGTGATTTACGCATCCGGATGCGATTGGCACGGTGTAGAGGGGGTTTCAGACGCACTGCAGACGCGATTGCGCCGGGCCATCGACGTGAAGTCAGAACTGGTCGGATTGTTGAGCGCAAGGCGCTACAAATCCGATTGGGAAATATAGACAGCGCAGGGAATTCCGGTCCCCATGGCCGGGATTCCAGGGCGTTTCCGGTCGCGATCTCCACCAAACTTCTGATTTTCCTTTCAAAAAAATCCGTCAGGTGCGGACGTGTAAAAAATATTTGACTTCAGGAATAATATTCCTTACATGATGTCCAGAATATTCGACCCCATCGGGCGAAGACTCTCACGATCCGGGAAGACAGACATGACCTATCAGGACCGCAACAATGTGGTGTCCATCATTGTCAGCCTCATCGTCAACGGCTACATCATCCTGCGGCTGCTGGAGATGAATGCGGCGGGCCAGTTTGAAGGGCCGGACGCCGTCAATGTCTGGGCCCGCATGGTGATCTGGGTGATCCCGATCGCCATTGCCGCCACGATTGTCGGCACGATCCTGTTCAATATCCTCTATACCATCGTCACCGGCACGCAGAAGCACAGCTTTCTGGTCGATGAGCGCGACAAGATGTTCGACCGGCGCGGCATCGCCGCCGTCGTGATCTTCGCCGGTGCCGGATTCATCCTGGCCATCCTCGCCCTGGCGCTTGGCTGGTCGGCCCTGGTTGGCTTCAACATCATTTATTTTGCCATGGCGCTTGGCTCGATGGCCGCCGACATTGTCAAGTTCATCAGCTACCGGCGCGGTTACTGAGCCATGGCAAAGTTAAAAATAACTAACAACATCAGGCGCTTGCGCTTTGATGCTGATGAAATGACGCAAAAGGACCTGGCCGAAAGGGTCGGCGTCACCCGCCAGACCATCGTCGCGATCGAAAACGCCAAATACTCGCCGACACTCGAGCTGGCGATTCTGATTTCCCGCGTTTTCAACAAACCGCTCGAAGAGGTGTTCAACATTGAAAATGCCGACTGACTGACCCGGGCTGCGGCCCGACTTCCAAAACACATGATTGATCCGGAGCCCGCGCGGCACGCCGCGAACAGGTGAACTGTGCCGGCCCGATACCGAAAGGAACACGCCATGGGTGCGCAACCTGTGAATGGCAAGCTTTTGCCGACTTTCCTGATATTGATCTGCCTGGTCCCGGCCGGCGCCGGCTCCTACAGAATGGCCAAGATCATCATGCGCGGGCAATTCGCGCTGGACTTCGCCGCCGATCATGTGGACCAGCTTCCGCTGTTGCTGCATGCGCTTGGCGCGATCGGCTTCCTTGTGATGGGCGCGCTGCAGATCCTGCCGGGCACCCGCGCCCGCCATCCACTCTACCACCGGCGCGCGGGGCGCCTCGCCGCATCACTCGGCCTGCTCGGCGCACTGGCAGGGCTTTGGATGACGGTGCTGCATCCTGATATCAGCACCCGCCTGCTCTATTGGGGCCGGCTCGCATCCGGCACGTTCTGGGCCTTGGCGATCGGCATGGCGGTTTGGGCAGTTTTGCGGCGCAATATTCCGGCCCACGGCGCCTGGATGATCCGCGCCTACGCCATTGCCGCACCGGCCGGCACCTTGCCCTTCATCCTCCTGCCGCTGGTGCTGATCGTCGGCGAAGAGGGCCATACGCTTTTCTTCGACGCGGTTCAGGTGGTGGCCTGGCCTGTCCACCTAGCCGTCGCCGAATGGCTGATCCGGCGCAGACAGCGCCGGCGGCCTTCATCCGTTCGTCCCATATTATCATTGTCCGAGAAAGGAACCTGATATGTTGTTTCACCCGACCCGTTTCTGGAACCGCATGGCCCGTGGCTATGCCCGCAAGCCGGTCAAGGACCCTGAAGCCTACCAGTACAAGCTTGACGCGACGGCCGGTCATCTTGCGCCCGGGGACCGGCTGCTGGAATTCGGCTGCGGAACCGGCACCACGGCGCTGATCCACGCCCCGCGCGTGTCCCATATCGACGCCATCGACTTTTCGTCCGAAATGATCGCCATCGCCCGCGAAAAGGCGGCGGCGCAGGGCGTCACCAATGTCCGTTTCGAAACCGCCGCCTTCGAGGACTGGCCGCTTCCGGCCGGCGACGATGCCTATGACGGCGTGCTGGCCATGTCGATCCTGCACCTTGTCACCGACCTCGAAACCACGCTGGCCCTTGTGTATCGCGCCCTCAAACCCGGTGGCCTGTTCTTTTCGTCGACCGTCTGCATCGGCGAGATGAATGGGCTGGTGCGTCACGCCCTGCGGCCGCTGGGCGCCATCGGCCTGCTGCCGAAGATCCTCCCCCTGACAGCGGACATTCTGACGGCCCGCATGCGCGCCCACGGCTTCGCCATCGAACAGGTCTGGCGGCCGTCGGAAAAGGCCGCCGTGTTCATCATCGCGCGCAGGCCCGGCAACGACACCTCGGCTGTCCCGGCCGGCGCTAATCTTTCCGATGGGCCGGCGTCCTGAGATATGTAACGGCGCGCCAGATCCATTCCAGCGGTCCCATCCGGAACCGCAAGAGCCAGATATGGGAAGCCAGTGCCAGCACGAGGAACACGGCGACCGCCAGGAAGGACAAACCGAACCGGGAAAGGCTCCCGTAGAGACCCAGGCCCGATGCCAGGAAAAGCATGACCACGGATTGCCCGATATAGTTGGTCAGCGCCATCCGTCCGGCGCTGGCCAGAACAGTCTGCAGCCATTTGGCATGGGCGGAACTCGACCACAGCATGACGGACGCGGCAAGCGCGAATGCGATCGGATAGACGCTTGCCTCGTGGATGAGCGTTGCGACACCGTTCATCGCAGATACTTTGGTGGCGACAGTCACCTTGAGATAGGTCGCCATGAGAGACAGCGGAACGCCGATGCCGAAACCCCAGCGAATGGTCGCCCCATAAAGGCTGCGACTGTCCCTGGCAAACAAGCCCCATTTGACGAGACCGACACCGATCATGAAAATCGCCAGGGTCCGCCAGAAATAGAAAAGAAGGAAGGCGACCTGGACTGAAACAAACTGATTGATCCTGGTTTCGAGCGCCAGGGACTGCGGTCCGTCGCGAAAGGCTGTTGTCGTGAGTTTGGCGCGATCCGCCGGACTGAGCAGCATGCGCTCGATCGCCTCAAGGTCCTCAGGACTGAGCGGAATTGCGAACTCCTGCCCACCGAGCGTGATGGTTCCTTCATCCTGGGATCGGATGGCGTCCGCGGCTTGCTGCCGCTGTGTCCATCGGTTGCCCTCGCCGATTGTCGGCGGCACCATCGCGCCGTAAAGGATGGCCGCCAGCAAGAGGGAGACACTCCCGCCTGCGATCACTGTCGAGAGACCCCTGTTTCTCAACAACCACACGGTCAGCAGGATAAGGGCAAAACCGGCGAACAAGATCAAAGCACTGAGACCATCGCCCCATTCGAGAGCGAAAACCCAGAACATCACGATCAGCGTGAGCGCAAACCCCGAAAACAGCAGCTTTTTTGCGGACAGTTCGCAAAAGACCAACAGGAAAACGGCCGTGACCGCATAATAGGTCAGGACATCCGCGCCGTATAGAAACAGGCCATGGACCAGCCCGAGCAATCCCAGGAAGGCAATCCTGCGCAGATAGATCAATCGGTATTTGCCGTCATGCTTCGCCTTGAGCGAGGCGATCTGAATGGCGAAACCGACGCCGAACAACAGGGAAAACAACGTCAGAAACTTGGAGAGGACAAAGCTGTCGATAAACAGCCAGTGGATGAAGGTTCCTCTTTCTTCAGCGATCAACGCGATCGGATCATTGGCGAAATCCCAAGGGGCGAACATCTGATGGGCATTGACCAGCAGGATGCCGAGAAGGGCAAAACCGCGCAACAGGTCCAGACCGGCGATCCGTTTGCCGGTACCGATATGGGCCCATCCATTTCCGTTACGGATGTCATGCATTCGGGGTCCCCCGCCGTCGGGACAGTAACCCCGCGCAGGGACCATCATACCGGCAGTATGCGATTTGTCTCCTCAATCAAGTCGATTACGTCAGAACCGGCGACCGGCGTCAATCGAGCCACAGGGACTCAATTGTCACCCCGAAGGAAAAGGACCGCGCATCACCACCCGATACATCGACCTCAACTCAAGACCGTCTGAATATCGGTATATTCCGCCAGGCCTTCCTCGCCGAACTCGACTCCGAGGCCAGACCGCTTGACGCCGCCGAAAGGCGCGTTGGGCTGGATGGCGCCATGCTTGTTGATCCACACCGATCCGCATTCCATACGCGCCGCCACCGCCCTGGCCTTGGCGACGTCATTGGACCAGACCGAGCCACCGAGCCCGTTTTCCGAGGCATTGGCGGCATCGATGGCCTCATTGAGATCGCTGTAGCGCAGGACCGGCAGGGCCGGTCCGAACTGCTCTTCGACGACCAGGGGCGCATCGGCGGGCAGGTCGGCAACGATCGTGACGGGGTAAAACAGCCCCTCGCCCGGCGCGCCGCCGACAAGTACGCGGCCCCTGGTCGCCGCATCGGCAACCAGCCGCGAGACCTTGTCGAACTGCGCCTGGTTGTTGACCGGACCGAGCGCAGCATCGTCATCGAACCCGTCGCCCATCGGCACGTCTTTCGCAAATTCGACCAGCGCCTCGCACACCGCGTCATGGATATCGTCATGCACATAGAGCCGTTTCATCGACGCGCAGGTCTGGCCGTTATTGATGAAAGCGCCCCAGAACAGCCCTTCGGCAATCGCCTGCGGATCGCAGTCCGGCAGCACGATGGCCGCATCATTGCCGCCCATTTCGAGGGTCAGCCTTTTCATCGTCGCTGCCGCCGAGGCCATGATCTTTTCGCCGGTGGCGCAGGAGCCGGTGAACACGATCTTGCGAATGTCCGGATGCGCGGCCATCGCCGCGCCAATATTGGCCAGCCGGTCATCGGAGGCGACGGCATTGAGCACGCCCGCGGGCAGCGCCTCGTTCATCACCTCGACGGCCCTGAGCGTCGATAGTGGCGTGTAAGGCGACGGTTTGATGACGACCGTGTTGCCGGTGCGCAGCGCCGGCACGATATGCCAGATGGCAATCATCACCGGCCAGTTCCACGGCGTGATCGAGCCGACCACGCCCAGCGGCTTGCGGTGCAGTTCCACCCGGCCCTCTTCGTTGTCCTGCAGCACCTTGACCGGCAGGCTGAGCCCCGCCGTATGGCCGGCCCAGGCCTGGGCGCCGCCCATCTCGAAACGCGAGCCGAGACCGTTCAGCGGCTTGCCCTGCTCAGCCGTCAGCAACTGCGCCAGTTCTTCGGCATGGTCCGCCAGCTTGGCGGTGACCGCCTCGCAGGCGGCCTGCCGCTCGGCATCATCGGTCGCGGCCCAGGCCGGAAAGGCCCCACCGGCCGCCTTCACGGTCGCATCGAGATCAGCCTCGGAAGCATTCGGCGCATAGCCGACGACTGTGCCAGTTGACGGGTTGGTGACGGCGAAATGCTCGCTGGCGGCGACGCTTCGCCCGCCGATGATCATCCCGTATTCCTGCATATTCTTCTCCCTGGAGTGGTTGTCCGCACGGGCGGCTCACGGCTGGATCGGCGTGCCGGGTCCGGAACAGAATTCACTGCCGTAAAAGGCCAGCGGCCGGCCCTCCTCATGGCGGCACCACCGCACTTCGCCGATCAGCAGCCGGTGATCCGCGACTTCGATGGTCTGCACGACATCGCAGGCAAACACCGCGAGCGCACCGGGCAGGACGGCGAAGTCCCGCTCCTCGACGAGCGCCGGCGGATCGCCGTCGACCGGCTTTCCGGCAAAATGCGAGGACACATGGATCGACGCCGCATCGAGGACGCTGACGCAATAGCGCTGTGAAGTGCTGACGGCGCTGAGCGTGCGACCGGATTTCAGCGACACCAGGACCATCGGCGGGTTGATGGACAGGGTCACGAAACTGTTGGCCGTCATGCCCACCGCCCGGCCGTCCTCGCCGAGCGCGCCGACCACCGTGACGCCGGTCGTAAAACGCGCCGCGGCCTTTCGGAAGCTCGGCGGGTCGGGACGATGCGTCATGTCTCGGTCACCGGGAAATTGCACAGGGTTGCCCCCTTCGGCGAATAGTTGGGCACATCCGCCGCCACCTTCGCCCCGATATCGGACTCCAGCGCCGCGGCCATGCCGGCGGCATCGGCAAAATAGCCCTGAAAGACGCAGAAGGGCGGATCGCCCGGTCCCATCGGCTCCGGGAAGGCATAGGTCGCGCTGACGAGGCCCGGCAGGGTCCTGGCCAGCGGGATGTGACGATCGACGTAATAGGCGCGAAATGCGTGCGGATCGTCAGGCTTCGGATAAAGGACGGTCAGGCAATGCATGGTGGCTCCTGTCGGGAAGGTGCGGTCAGGCCGCTTGCGCCATATGGCTGTCGATCCATGCATGGGTCCGCTTTTCGCTCGCCAGATGGTCCCACTGCCGTTCGGGATAGTTGAAGTTCTCGGTGAATGCGTCGCACAGCTCGCGATTCTGCGACATGGTGAAGATCAGCCGTCCCATCGCTTCAGACGGCGGCTGCAGCATCAGATTGGTCCAGCGCGACGCGGCAAGCACCCGGTCTTCGCGCCTCTGGTCGACGACCTCGCAGAAGCGCGCATCGAAAACCACCGCCTCGACGATCGCCTGCCCGAGTTCGAACGCCGCATAGGACGCCATATTCGCCCCCTGCCCCATTAGCGGGTCGACCACCGAATGCACATCGCCAAGGGCGATGGCGAATTTGCCGTCATCGAAACTCGCCGCGGTCTGGCGCACGGTCGGCACGATGCCGCCCTGCAGCAGGTCCTGCTGGCCGGCCACGGCGAAGCGCTGCGTGTCGATCCGGTCATAGGTATGCGGGTGATGCTGTTCGAGCCTGTCGAGGATCGTCTGCCGGAAGGCGGCCGGATCGGCGTCATGGTTCAGCGACACGAGATCGGCCATGTCGCCGCCCGGCACGTTCTCCATCAACAGCGCGGTCTTCATGCCCTCGGCGGTCAGTGTCGGAATGACGATCATCTCGCCATGTCCGGGCGAGACCGAAAGGGTGACGCCGCGCGGATCCGGCTTGTCCGGTCCGCCATGGTCCACCCCGTCCCACAGCCCGACACAAAGCAGGCGCTGCGGCTGGCTGTAGGGCGTGTGTTCGGACCTGTGCTGGAACAGCCGCCCCAGCGGACCCTTGCCGGTGGAGACGACCAGCAGGTCGAACCGAGCCACCAGGGCCGGGACGTCGTTGTCCTGAATGGACCGGTACTCGATCCGCCCGCCGCGATCGCTGAAATCCTCCATCAGCTTCGGCAGATACAGCCGGTAGTCGACCGCGCGGCTGGGGTTCTTGAAGGCCCCGCGAAACAGCAGCGGACCGTCTGGCATGTTGAAGAAATGGTCGTGGTGGTGATAGACGATGCTTGGGTCGTCCCAGTGGTTCACTCCCAGCGCGTCCTCGCGGGCGATGGTGACGCTATGATGGGCGACCGTGTTCATCAGGCGCCCCGATGCCACGTCGTCGGGCGCCCGGTCGGTGATGACGGTCGCGTCGATACCGTGCTGTTGCAGATAGAGCGCCAGGTGAAGGCCGCCGATGCCGGCGCCGATGATCCCGATCGATTTGCTCATGCGTTCCTCCCTCATCTGACAAAAGCATAGACGGGCGTTTTCGCTCTGTATATGGAATGCTAAGAATAGAACTTATTCTGGAGAGGAATATATGGATCGCATCGATCTGCTGAGAACCTTCGTCCGGGTCATGGAAACCGGCAGTTTCACGCTGGTCGCCGACCAGCTCGGACTTGGCCAGCCGGCCGTCAGCAAGCGCATCGCACTGCTGGAGAATGAGTTCCGCACGCAGCTTTTTGTCCGCAGCACCCGCGCCTTGCGGCCGACGCCGGAGGCCGAGGGAATCCTGAAGGTGGCGAAGGAAATCCTCGCCGCCTTCGACAATGTCATCGCCGGCGACGCGCCGTCACCGCCCTTGCCGACCGGAACCCTGCGGGTCGCCGTGCCGACCTCGTTCGGCCGTAATTTCTTCGCCGCGATCTTCACCGAATATCGCCGGCGCTACCCCGATGTCCGCCTCGATATCCGCTGTTCGGAAGAATTCATCGATCTCGTCGAGACGGGGACCGAACTGGCGCTTCGCATCGGCACGCTGAGCTCCAGCGCGCTGATCGCCCGCCGGATCGGCTCGGTCCGCCGGCAGCTTGTCGCCGCGCCTGCACTTTTTGACGACGGCCGCCCACCGCTCCTGCCGGAGCATCTCGCCGCCCTGCCCTGCATCGCCTATGCTCGCCTGACCCCGCACAATCAGTGGATTTTCGAATCCGAAACCGGGCGGCACGTGGTGACGATCAGTCCCACCATGATCTGCGACGAGGCGGATGTCATGACAGAGGCGGCACTGGAGGGGCTGGGCGTAGCGGTTCTGCCAAGCTGGTGCGCCCGCCCGCATATCGACGACGGTACACTTGTGGAGGTCCTGCCGGACTACGCCGTGCCATCCCTTCCCATGCAGATCCTGCTGCCCGACACCCGCTGGAAATCCGACCGCGCGCGCCTGTTCCGGGATCTGATGGTCGAACTGTCGGACGGTTTTGCTTTCGACGCCGCATGACGGGGCGTAAACGCGCTGATCTTCCTATTCATGGCGCAACGCGTCGATGGGATTGAGCCGGGCGGCGCGGCGTGCCGGGAAAAAGCCGAAAATTACACCCACGGCCGCGGAGAAAGCAAAGGCGAGCAAAATCGTCCCGGGATCCGGTTTGAACGGGATCGACAGCAGGTTCGCGCCTGCCAGGCCGATCCCCAGCCCGACCATGATGCCGATGAGACCGCCGAACAGCGACAGGATGATCGCCTCGATCAGAAACTGCAGCAGGACCTGGCGCGCTTGCGCCCCGACGGCCAGCCGGATGCCGATCTCGCGGGTGCGTTCCGTGACTGAGACAAGCATGATGTTCATGATTCCGATCCCGCCCACTAGCAGGCTGACGGCGGCCACCGCCGACAGCAGCCCGGTCAGAATGCCGGTGATGCCCGAAAGCATGGTCGCGATCTGTTTCATGTCCATGACGGTGAAATCGTCATCCTCGCCGCGCCCGATGCGGCGGATATCGCGCATGGCCGCTTCGATTTCCTCTTTGGCGCGCTCGGTCGAAACCCCTTCATGCACCGAGACGACCATCAAGGACACGTCCGTATTGCCGGCGATACGCCGCTGAAAGGTGCGAATGGGCATGATCACGAAATCGTCCTGATCGCTGCCGAATGTCGAAGCCCCTTTCGACTTCAGCAGCCCGACAATTTCGCAGGACAGGGTCTTGATGCGGATCACCTCGCCGACGGGATCGGACGTCCCGAACAGCTCCTTTCGCACCGACTCGCCGAGGATGCACACCGGTTTGCCGGATTGAAGCTCGCTGCGGTCGAACAGGCGCCCGCGCGCGATCTCCCAATTGGCGGCCTGAAAATAGCGATTGTCGGTTCCAACGATGTCCGTCCGGCGGTTTTCGTTGCCGAAGACCGCCCGCGCCCGTGCGGTGCTCAACGGGGCCGAGACATCGATCATGCCCAACTGTTCTTCGATCAGGTCGTTCATGCGAATGGTGAACATCTGGTCCACCGTGCCGGCCGGCCCGCCCTCCATCGCGTTCTGGCCCGGCATGATCATCAGCATGTTGCTGCCCAGTTTCTCGACATCGGCGGTGACCTGGTCCGTCGAGCCCTGGCCAATCGTCACCATGGCGATCACCGCGCCGACGCCGATCACGATGCCCAGCACGGTCAGGAACGAGCGCAACGCATTTCGAAAGATCGCCTGGATGGCAAGTCTGACCGTTTCCCAGAGCATCTCAGGCCGCCTTTCGCGTCGGACCGTCGCTCTCGATGCGACCGTCGACCATCCAGATCAGGCGATTGGCAAAGGCGGCCATATCGGCCTCATGGGTGACCATGACGATGGTCAGTCCCTCCTTCTCGTTCAGCCCCTTGAGGACCCCCATGATTTCCACCGATAATTTGGTATCGAGATTGCCCGTCGGTTCGTCGGCGAGGACCACCTCCGGATTGCCGGCGAGCGCCCGGGCGATGGCGACACGCTGCTGCTGACCGCCGGACAGTTCGGACGGATCGTGATGCGCGCGATGCGCCAGCCCGACCTTGGACAGCGCCTCGATCGCCGCGGCGCGGCGCTCCGCGCGGCCCATGCCTTTGTAGATCAGCGGCAGTTCGACATTGTGCAGGGCGCTGGTGCGCGCCAGCAGATTGTAGCCCTGGAAGACAAAGCCGAGATAGTGACGCCGCAGCAATGCGCGCTGGTCCGGCTTCAGATTGGCGACCTCGACGCCATGGAAATGATACGTCCCGGCGGTCGGCGCATCCAAGCAGCCGATCACGTTCATGGCGGTTGATTTGCCGGAACCGCTGGGTCCCATGATCGCGACGAACTCTCCCTTGCAGATATCGAGGTCGATGCCGTCCAGCGCCCGCACTTCCGCCTCGCCGGTGCCGTAGACACGGCTGATCCCGCGCAATCGGATCAGCGGCTGGCCCGGTTCCGGCCCGTCAGCCATCGACCCGTCCCGTAATCACGATGTCGCCTTCGGCAAGATCGCCATCGCGTATGACGGTCATCCGCCCGTCGGTGGCGCCGGCGCGTATGGCGATCTCCTGCGGCTGACCGTCCCGCAGCACCCAGACCGTCCGGTCGTCGCCCCGGTTCCCGCCATCTGCTCCTTGCGGGATCAGCATGCCGAGCAGTCCGCTGCGGTCTTCATCCTCCTCCGGCTGTTCCGGCGGCGCATAGCGCAAAGCCGCATTCGGCACCATCAGCGCGCCCTTGATATCGGCAACGGTGATATCCGCGGTCGCGGTCATGCCTGGACGCAGCAAAAGGTCGGAATTGTCGATCGAGAGCACGGCCTTGTAGGTGACGACGCCATCCACGGTTTTCGGTGCAAAGCGGATCTGCGATATTTCGGCCGGAAACGTGCGCTCGTCATAGGCATCGACCGTGAACTCGGCGGGATTGCCCACCGACGTGCGGCCGATATCGGCCTCGTCGATATCCACCTGCAGTTCCATCTTGGTCAGATCCTCCGCGATCACGAAAAGCAGCGGCGCCGACAGGGTGGCCGCCACGATCTGGCCGGGATCCACCGCCCGGTCGAGAATGACGCCGTCGATCGGCGAGCAGATGCACGCCTTGTCGAGTTCGGCCTGGTTGAAGGCGAGATCGGCTTCCGCCAGCGCCCGGTCGGCCCGCGCCGACTGTAACTCGGCCTCGGCGCGCATATAGGCGGCGCGTTGCGAGACGAATGTCTGGTGGGCCGCGACCCCGCGCTCCTTGAGTGTGCGCGCGCTCTCGAACTTCTCTCTGGCGTTTTCCAGCGTGGCTTCCGCCATGGCGACACGGGCAGTTGCGCTGTCGAGCGACGCCTTGCTGACGGCCAGCAGCGCCTCCAGCTTGGTCGTGTCCAGCTCCGCGAGGACAGCGCCCTTGCTGACCTTGTCATTGAAATCGACATTGATCTTGTCCAGCGTGCCGGACAGTTCGCTTGATATCTCGACCATATTGGTGGGTTCGACCGTCCCGGTCGCCGTCACAATCTCGCGCAGATCGCCGATGACGGCTTCGGCCGTGATGAATTTCACGTCCTTCTGTGCATCATCGAGGACGGTCCAGTAAAGCGCCGCACCGGCAATGGCCAGCAGCACGATGGCATACAGCCCCCAGCGCGGGATCAACCGCCGGCGACCGCCCAATCCCAGTTTCTTTGCAACGTCTTCAGATGTGTCAGACATGGTGACCCCGACAATCGGTGGTGAAACGCGCAGTTTACACCCGTCAGCGGATCGCCAACTGACCAAGATCAATTGCCGTCGAACGTTCCGGGCGCTGACACGGGACGAGCCCCTACTCAGCGCCGCCGCGATCCTGTAGAGTCGCGAGCATACAGGGAGGTGCGGCATGCTCCGTTTGATCTTGATGGTGATTTCCCACGGGGCGATGCTCGGCATCGGCTTTGCCCTTGGCATCTACTTCCTGCCCATTTTGACGGCGCCCGAGGCACCCGACGCGGCGCTGCTTGAGCAACAGGCGCAAGACGCCCTGTTCACGGCGGAATTCACCCGCGACCTTGAAGGCAGCGATTTCCTGCACTGGGGCGAAGGCACGATCAGCCTGACACCGACCCGGATTGTCCATGAAGGCCGCCTCTCCCCCGGTCCCGACTACAAGGTCTATCTCGTCAGCACCTTTGTCGAGGACGAAGATGGCTTCCTGCCGCTCAAGGATGACGCGCAGCTCGTCGGCGACGTCAAATCCTTCGACGGTTTCCTGCTGGACATTCCGGACGGCGTCGATGTCGCGCAATACACGACCGTGTTGGTCTGGTGCGAATCCTTCGGCGAGTTCATCACCGCGGCGAAATACCGTTAAGAGCCCGTTCGGGAATTAAGGGAAAGGCGGACAATCGGATCGCTGCTCAGCGGCAGGCCATGAATCCAGACGAACCCGGCCTTGCAATCGAACACACATGATTCCGGGCTCCGGTGACAGTCATCGAAAAACATGGGAGAATGTTCCGTCTCACTCACGGATGAAAGGGGCATCCAGATGAGCATGATGGGCACGGTCGCGCCTTGGGATTCGGTTGCCCGGGGCTATTCGGACGTCACGATGGGCCTCTTCCAGGGCTACAGCGACGCCGCGTTGGAATTGATCCCGCTGCAGGGTTCCCACCACATTGCCGATATCGGCTGCGGCCCCGGAACGCTGGCGCTCGCCGCGGCGGACAAGGTGGCGAAAGTGACGGCCGTCGATTTTTCGGAAGAGATGATCGCACTCCTCGCGCAGACCCTGTCATCCGAGGGAATCGGGAATATCGATCCGCATCACGGAGACGGGCAATCCCTGCCGTTTGACGACAGCGTTTTCGATGCTTCGTTTTCCATGTTCGGCCTGATGTTCTTTCCGGACAGGGCAAAAGGCTATGCACAGTTGCACAGAACGCTGAAGCCCGGTGGACATGTGTGCGTATCCAGTTGGGCCGCCCTTTCCCGGTCGCCGCTACTGGAAACGATGTTTCGCGGAATGCAGAAGATCAATCCGGACATTCCGGACCCGCGATACGACGAGACGTCCCTGGAAAATCCGGAGATCCTCAAGGCCGAACTGTCCGGGGCCGGGTTCCGCGAAATTGTCATCCATGAAGTCGAGGATTCAACGGATTTCGCCTCTGCAGAGGCGTTCTGGAACGATATGGTCAAGGGCACCGCACCCATCGTGATGATGAGAAAGTCCATTCCGGACGACATCTGGCAGGAGAGATCGGCCCGTGCGGTCGAACATGTCGAGGCGATTGCCGGCCCCTTTCCAACGCGCCTCTCCGCCACCGCGCTTCTGGGCCATGGCGTCAGGTGAAATGTGTTACCTAGAGCGAGTTATGCCCCCTCAGTAGCGGGGCAGCCGAAATTTCAGGTGCCCGAACACACCGAGGTCCCAGGTTTCCGCGAAGCGTGAGGACACCGTGCCGGTGCTGACATGATAGCTGTCGAACCAGGTGGCATATCCGGTGACGCCGAAATCGATGTTTTCGGTTACCGGATATGTAAAGCCCCCGGTGAAATTCAGCATCGGTGTTGTCGCGCTGCCGCTGAGTACGGTGGCTCCGCCATTGGTGGCGCTGAATTTCTGGAAGGCCACGCCAGCGCCCGCGCTGACCTCCCATTTCAGCAGCTGCAAACCGCCATTGGAGGCATTCGCGAAGAAAGGCCGCTCAACCGAAAAACGTCCATAAATGCTGGTCGCCTTGCTTTCACCGCCAAGGGGGAGTGTTCCCGGAGCGTTGAAATTAACCAGTTGGCGGTTGTCGACCTGCTGGTGCTGGACAACGACGCCCAGCCCATAGGAGAAGTCATTTGCAGATCGCCCCAGAGGCGATTTAAGGCCGATACCTCCCATGGCAAATCCGCCCGGATCGGCATCCAGCCCTTGGTTGAAGTCCGAAAAGGCACGATCGCCAGTTGGAAAATTGATGCCGCCACCGATCTGGAAGACCGGCTCGAAATTGTTGAAGATCGATTGGAGGGCTTGGCCGGCCGGTGAGGCAGTGGCGCCCCCGCCTTCCGGGACTGACACATCGGCTGGCGAACCCGGCTCCTCACCGGGAAGCTCGTTCCTCGGTTTGGCGGCGATGATGGGGCCGCCGCCTGGATTCTTCAGGCGATAGCGCAGATCCTCGAGTTCTTTTGCATACTCCTTCTTGGTCCGCTCCTCATCACCGATGCGCCGGTTGTAATCGTAAATATCGTCGTTGAACTGACGGCGGATTCGAATTTCAATCCGGCTGATGTAACGCGTCTCCGCACTGGCTTCGTTCCGCCATTTGGCGGCGGCTTGGCGCGCGTTATAACGTTGCATGTCGGATGAGCTGGGATCGTCAATGACAGCCTGCCACTCTTCCACCCGCTGGTTGGCCGCGTCACGGTAGGCCCTGGCGGCATCGATTTTCGGCTTTTCCTTGTCCAGCGCCGCTTGCATTTTTGCCTCGAGCTCGGCCTGCTCTTTCTTGAAGCGGTCAATCCGCTTGCAGGCCTCTTCATATTGTTCCGTGAAAAAACGGATACTGCTCAGCAACTCCTCCTCGGATTGGGCCTGCGCCGAAACACCGCCAAACACAACGAAAGACACCACAAGCATGAAGCCGGCCATCAGCCGGTTCGGTACTCTCCAAAACATCGCCCCACCCCCCAAAAGAAATTCACGACCAGTAATTTGGAGTAAAATCTTATCGATCCTAAACAGAAGTCCCGTCAGAGTCCAAACGCAATCTGTTTCCAGTTTTCGGTTACAGTTTTCTGAATTCCTGCGCGGATGCTCGCAGGCGGACATGTAGTTCGGTGATCGGATGGACGCCCGAAACCCTTAATCCGATGTCGCGGTCACCGGAACTGTCGTTGCGCGTTCTCGCGGTATCGTCGCGGAGAGCCGCCATTCGTCAAGCGGTATGACATCGGGCATCGCCGCCCTTGCGCGGTCGGCGTCAGGAGAGAACAGCACCGTGATCCGGCGCAATTGAGACTCTGGCGGTTCATCGAACAAAATCACCAGACGCCGGATGCCGGTATTGGGGTTCTGCTCACGGCAGAACGCATTGTATTGCGTCTCGCACGGATCGGCCGACAATATCTCGAAATGCGCACCGGAGGGCGACAGGATGATAACCGTCATCTCCTTGCCGTTCTGCGTCAGTGTTGCCCTGTTGTCCGCCAAATGCAGCGTTGCAGCCGTGTGCATTGTCCAAAGCACGGGATCGGTATGGTCTCGTGAGATCTCGTCTTGAACAAGCACGGTGTCATCGTTGATGAGTGCGACGCCCCGGCGGATGGACCCGGGGCGGGCCATGTAGGGATCGGAAAGGTCGGCAATGGTGAAGTTGAAATTCGGAATCTGGCCGAAATCTTCGATACTCCCCCGCCCGGTTGCGCGCTGATTGGCACCATCGAAGACCAGCGTGTTCTGACCGATGGTTGCCGTGCGGTAATAGTCGAACCGTCTTGATGTGAAATATCCGGGAAGACCGTAGTTCCCTCTTCCCAGATCGACGGCCCAGCGAACGCCCTGTGCATCGATCACGAATGTGCCGGCATCGAGGTTGTTGTGATGGCTTTGCAAAGGCCCCGCCTTGAAGCCCACATAGGTCGCCTGCGGATCGTCCCAGGCAGACCGCATCGTCACCAGCCCATAACCACCGAACCAGAGCGAGGTCGGTTGCCTCACCGTCGGACTGACGCCCTCGCTGCGCCGCCATATCAGATTGAGCGCGGGGTCGGAGGAACGCGGTGCGCCTGTTTTGCGCCAATCATAATCCGGGCGGCCAAATCGGGTGGACAGCCACGGCAGGGCAATCGGGTCGGTTCTCGTGTCGCTGTCACCATAATTGAACAACAGCCCGGTTGGTCCGGTGGCATGCATGAGATAGTCGCCGACACCGGGCAACCCGGCGACTTCGGACAGGCCGAAATCATGTCCGTACACGCTTTCAAGGGCGGTCACCAGAAGGGCCGCATCGCGGGCCGACAGCGCCCCGTACATCGGGCCTTCGGGCCATGCGCCGTCAGGTGCGAAAAGCGAAAAGCCGTTGCGCAGCGATCTTCGGGCGCGGTCGATGACATCCGCCGCCAGATCGGGCTCTGCCCCGGACACGGCCAGCGCGGCGATCACCAGCCCGGTGTTGCAGACGATATTCCAGTTGAACGAGGCGACCGGCCAGGTGATGTCCGCGACCGCCGTGCCGTCAGGCATCGTATCGGGTACATGGACGGGCGGCACCCATTGATGCGGAACGAGCCATCCGCTGTCGAAAGAATACTGATCCCGATCATAAATCCGCAGACCTTCGCGAAGGGCCTTGTCGATGAGTGCCTTCTGAATGATCCGGTGGTCGCTTTCGCTCAGCGTGCCGCTCATCCAGCTATAGCCAAGCGCCACCGCCAGCGTGACCCGGGTCAGGCCAAGGAAATGAGCGGGGTACCATGTGTCGAGTTGCGCAAGCCCCAGAAGCTCCGATCGCCCGCGCCTGGCATAACGCGCGTCTCCGGTTGTCCGCCAGGCCATCCCGATGGTGGTCAAACGCTCGACCGACTTTTCACCAATGAGCCGTATGGCGCCGGGCTCACCTTGATAATTATCCTGAAACTCATCTGCGATTGTCGGCTTTTTCAGCAAGGCATCCGCAGACGCCATCAGAGACTGAAAATCGGCATCCAGCTCCGCGTCTTCGGCGCGTTGCTTATGAAGCCGATCCAGAACCGCATCGTTCAGCATGATCTGCGGAACGCTCGATGGCGTCTCAGCGCCGAAAGCGCCCGGTGCGGCGAGTAAAACACCGACAAGGGCAAGCAGCACGATCAGGCCAAATGCGGGTTCTCTCGGAAGCATCAGGCTTTTCTAAACCAAAAACCGTTCGACTCCCACATTCTCCTCGCCAGGCCGACGGGCGCGTCCGTCCCGCCTCAATTGCTGCGATAGTTCACTTGGTTCCGGATGGCGACGAACAGGAAACGGCACTGAGCAAAAAGCCACTACGATCCCATGACAAAATTATCACGTGAAGCCGCGCGGATTGGTCAATTGTGATAACCGGATGGACGCCCCTGACGGCCGCTCAAAAGGCGACACGCACGCCGCCGCGAGCGCTGCCGGAAAAGCTTGTATCGGTCATGACGCCGATCTCGGTAGCGAGGAACAGCGAGATCGCGTCACCCACCGCATGTTCGACCCGGCCGCCGATGAAACCGCCGAAACCGGAGGATTCGCGCGGCGCCGCGCTGACGGGAACGACCTGACCGGCGATATTCACCGCCTCGTTATCCCCGCCGCTGACGCTGCGCGCATCGAGGCCGAGCCGCAATTCGGCAAGCGTCATCGACGTTCTGAAGACGTCAATGGCAAGCTGCGCCCGGGCTTCCAGGGTCGTCGTCGAACTGGAGTCGACCGTGATATTGACGCCGGATTCCGAATCCTGGGAGCCATCGCTGCGGGCAAAGACAGCCCGTCCGCGCAGGCTCGGACGCACACCGCGGCCCTGAATCGTGAACACCGGCCCGTTCACCGACACCTCGGGCGCCACAAACCAGCCGCCCATATTCTTGTCGATGGTCTCGATGCCACCCAGCACGGTGTTGTTGAGCATGGTGCGCCGATAGGCCGTCGGCGCATTGCCGGCAACGGCCGCGAGGGAAACACGGTCCCCGAACTTGGCAAAGGCGCCGCCGAACCCGGTCGTTGCCGATCCGCCGAGGCCGGTCTGCGGCGACCAGTCCGAATAGGCTATGCCACCGAACAGGCCGCCATGGATCCTGTCCGACACCATGGCATCCGCGCCGAACAGCGCTCCGCCGACCGTTGCCTCCCCCGTCGCCGAGCTGCCGGCGATATCCGACTCGGTGAAACTGCCGAACGGTCTGAACCAGATTCCGTGCGTCGCGGGATCACCGCCGGCGCCGGATTTCGCCAACCGTTCGCCGACCGTGTTCAGGACGCTTCCGGCGATCTCCGGCGCGAGGTTGCGGCCAAGCTGGATCGCGGACGGGTCGACGATGACGACCCGGTTGCCGATCAGCCACGTCCGGGCGCCGTTCGCCTCGACCGTTTCCGGCACGCCCCCGGCCTCGAACGTATAATCGATCGACAGGCCGCGCTCGACAATGAACCGGTCGCTGCCGGTAGCGAAATCAAGCATCCCCTGGATGATGCTGCCAGACTGGATGCGAATGATGTCGGGACTGTCGTCCGCCGTAAACCGGACTGCATAACGATCGAGCGGCGCGATGATCAAACCGGCATTATCGACGGTTCCCCTGATGGCGTCCGGCGCATAGAAGTCAATCGCATCGGTTCCGGGTCCGGCGACGATACGGCCACCGTTGAGCACGACGCCCTGCGGCTCCAGGAAGGCCGCCACGGTGAAACCGTTGTCAGCGGTTACGAGGCCGCCATTGACGAGGAGGACACGGTCGTTGCTGGCCGAAAATGCACTGGAACCGTTGCGTCCGATAAGCGTGCCGGTGTTGAGGACCCCGTAATCGCTGGCCAGCACCGCGACCGCGGTGCCATCCGGGCCGTCGGCAATGATCGTTCCACTATTGGTCGTCGAGCCGCCATTGCTGCCGCTGAGCACGCCGGTCACCCGATCGCCGATGACGGTGATGGTGCCGTTGTTGAAAATGGAATTGGACGGCGCAACTCCGAACTGATCGGCGATGCCGCGCGCAAATGTGCCGCTTGCGGTGATTGTGCCGAAATTCTGCAACAAAACATCGGAGGCCAGGATATTGACGCCCGCGGTGAGCCCGGTCACGTTAATCGCACCGCCCTGTTCAATCCACCACACGCTGCTGTCCAGATTGATCGTCTGGGTTGTCGTAACCGTCTGGCCGTTCTGAACGAGGATGTTTTGCGCCTGAGCCGGCAAAACCGCTGAAAACAAGGCGATGGGCAGACAGGTGAACAGCTTGTGTCCGCGCGCGAAAGGGCCTTTACGATGCCGCCGTTGAATGAGCACCCTGATCTCTCCGAAGTTGTGTACACGTTGCCGTTTGGTCACCACGACCAATAGCCAAGGCGGGGGCGCGACACGCCTGCCAAATGGCAGGTTTCGGCGGATCGTCGCTCGTGTAAATCTGCCGCTGCGCGGCATTCAAACCGAAGGCCCGCACAAACATGCGGCCTTCCGGATGGAAGAACCTCCTATGTTGAATCCACGTGGATTGCCCTGTTACCTTCAACCTGTTGTCAATAAAAACTTTTTCATCGCTGCCGGATGTGATCGGACGCGCCCGTTTCGCAGCGAAGCCCACCGAATCGGCGAACGGAAACCGTCATGCATATTCTTGAACAGCTCTACGATGCCGCACGCGACCATCTGGAAGAAGGACGGCTCGACTGGCAGGCTTTCGCCGGAAATTTCCGCTGGATTTTCGATGCGCACTGCATGTTCTATCGGGTGCGCAATGACGAGCGTGGCTGGGAGGACGACAGCCTTGAGATCATCGCCACGACTGATGAGCCTGTTGTCAGGAAATGCGTCGAACTCGGCTTCCACCGTCAGATGCAGATCCGCGAATCGGAACTGCCGAGCCTGGAGCCCGCGCGCCGGACCGATATGTTCCCCGACGAAGAGTTCCGGAAGCTCGGTGCCTTCTATGATTTCTTTTCGTCGAACGGCCTGTTCTATATGATGATCGTTCCGGCGCGGCTGAGCGACGGGACCGATCTGAGTTTCCTTGTCTGGCGCGATGAGGCAGGTGGCGATTTTTCCGATGCGGAAAAAATGCGCCTTGGCCTGTTCGTGCGCTACCTGATGAAGACGGTAGACACCGAAGCCCTGGTCCATCAGCAGCCGAACGACAAGCTCAGACACTTCGGCGCGACATTCGACCTGACCAGGACCGAAATCGAAATCCTGTCCTATCTGCTGGAAGGCTATTCGCTGAAGGCGATCGCCGCCGAGACGGGCAGAACCTACGGCACCGTGCGCTGGCACATCCGCAATCTCCTGGAAAAGTGCCAGGTCAAGAGCCAGACAAACCTGCTGCGCCAGTTCTACGCCCTGATTGAGAAATAGGGTCCGGCAGGACACGCAATGGGCGCCATGGTCACCGGCAACCATGGCCCGCGCCGATCCCGGTGGGCGGGGCTTGGAAAACGCTGCGAATCGATCATGTGGGCAAGTTCCGGAAACGGGATGGACACCATCGTCGAAATCCCAAATAAGAAACAATGCAAAGCCTCACCGTCCTTGCGGCTTTTGGTATGAGATGTCCCCGCCCGGCAAAAGGTTTGGCATGACCCCCTCCTGTCCCTGCGGCCGTGAGTTGCCGCTTTCCAGATGTTGCGGGCGATTCCTCGACGGCGAGGCCCTGCCCGAGACCGCTGAAGACCTGATGCGCTCGCGTTATTCCGCCCATGTTCTGGAGCGCATTGAGTATCTCCGTGACACTCTTTGGCCCAGGCACCAGCCGCTCTTCGATACGGCCGGGACGGCCCGCCGGGCGGCCGACAATCACTGGACGGGTTTGACGGTGATCGCGGTGCATGGCGGCGGTTCTGCGGACCGCGAGGGCACGGTCTTGTTCGAGGCACGATTTTTGGCGGGGGGCCAACTCGTCACGCACCGGGAGTGCAGCCGGTTCAGAAAGAAAAAGGGCCGGTGGTATTATGTCGAAGCGGTGCCCGAGTGACGGCACAATTCCGGTGACACGATGGCATGGAGGGCTGCCGCATCGGCGGGGTACTTCCGCTACCGCCCGTTGACCAGTCCGAGGATCAGCCGCTGGATATTGCCACCGGTACGCATTTCCGCCTGTTCGAAGGCGCGGTTGCGGGCTTTGTAACGCTCGAAGGCGACCTTGAGAGGTGTCTGTATGGCACGACGGATCGCCTTGCAGTCCGGATCGTTCTTCTGCCGGAAGCCGACCGTGGTGTCATAGATGTCCTGCGCCAGATCGACGATATATTCACCATGGACGGCTTCGTGGGCGCGAATGCCGGCAATGAAGACGCGCCAGCGGGCGGCAACGTTCGCAGGCAGCTTTTCCGCCGGTTTCGGCAGCGTGTAGGTGATGGTCAGGAAGGGCCGTGCGGCGGCCAGCACGCAGTCCGTGCCGTCGCGCTTGTAATCGCGGCCCCATTTCAACTCGAATTCCGTTATGGCGATGGCGCTCGACGCGCCGCCGCGAAGGCGCGGGCCGCGTGCTCCAATCGACTCGTATAGCGCTATGCCGGTCGTCCCCGAAATCGCGTAGGTTTTTTCGACTTCCCTGGCGCGGACATCGGCATGGGCAGGCAGGGTGAGAAGGATCAGAACGATGGGTAAGATGCGTTTCATTCGGTGCCATTACGGTAATCGGATAGACGCCCATCCGGCTCACGATGAGCCATAGCGAGTTGTGCCGAAGAATTCCAGGAACTAACGGCGTCCGTCCCGATACTGGTATTCGAGCCTTTTCTCGATGGCGCGTCATTCCACACGATGTATGGTGGGTGGCCCATACTGGTACCATCCAAAAGGACACGCTCATGACCACATCGGTTTTCCACGGGACGATACCCGCCCTGTTGACCCCCTGCACCCCGGACCGGACACCCGATTTCGAGGCGCTCGTGCGAAAGGGTCGGGAGATGATCGACGCCGGAATGTCGGCAGTCGTTTATTGCGGGTCCTGCGGTGACTGGCCGCTGCTCACCGACGAGCAGCGCATGGAGGGTGTCGAGCGCCTGACCAAGGCCGGGGTCCCCGTTGTCGTCGGCACCGGCGCCATCAACACGCGGTCGGCGGTGGCCCACGCGACACACGCCCAGAAGATCGGCGCCGCCGGTCTCATGGTCATTCCGCGCGTCCTGTCCCGTGGGTCTTCGGTTGCTGCGCAGCAAAACCATTTCAAGGCCATCCTTGGTGCCGCGCCAGATGTCCCCGCCATCATCTACAACAGCCCCTATTACGGCTATTCGACCAAGGCTGATCTGTTTTTCAAATTGCGCGCCGAGCACAAGAACCTCATCGGCTTCAAGGAATTCGGCACCAAGGCCGATCTGCGCTATGCGGCCGAACACATCACGTCCCGGGATGACGACGTGATCCTCCTAGTCGGTGTCGACACGGAGGTCTATTACGGCTTCGTGAAATGCGGCGCCGTCGGCGCCATCACCGGCATCGGCACGATCTTTCCGAAGGAAACACTCCTGCAGGTCGAACTGTCACGCCGCGCCGCCGCCGGCGACATTGAAGCCGATCTGCGGGCACGCGAGCTGGAAGCCGCCCTTGCCGTGATCGCAAGCTTTGATGAAGGCGTCGATCTCGTCCTCTACTTCAAGCACCTCATGGTGCTCAAGGGACATGAAGAATACCGCCTGAACATCAACGAAACGGATGAGCTGTCACCATCGCAAGCCGGATATTGCGAGGCGCAGTTCCACCAGTTCAACACATGGTTCGAGAACTGGTCCCGGCAGGGCGGGGTGATTGCGGAGTGCATGTGAGCGACGGTCGCGCCGGGGATGAGCGTGGCCGCCTCGACGGCAGTTGGCATCTCGGGTCCGAAATGACGGCGATGAGTTGGAAGAGCATGTATTGCAATCCGCAATACAAGCATCTATCTTTATCGCAAAGGAGAAAGCAATGGCCACCAGTGCCGAACGCAGAGAGCATCCCATATCCATGCGGCTTCCGGAAGCCGATGTGGCAATGATCGATCGCGCAGCCGATTTGCGTGGCCGCTCCCGCACCGACTTCGTGCGCGAGGCGGCGGTCCGGGCAGCCGAGGATGTCCTTATGGAGAACCGTTTGATCAGGATGTCGGCCGAAGGTTTCGCGCACTTCATGTCCGTCCTGTCCGCGCCTGCCGAACCCGTCACAGAGATCGTCGAGGTCATGAACCGTCCGGCACCCTGGGAAGCCGGCGACAAGACGAAGACCTGACGCTTGTGCCCTTATCTGAGCCGGAACCTCTCAACGAGGGGCATGAGCTCGCCGATTTCGATTGCGGCAAGCCGTCTCTCAATCATTGGCTCAAGACGCGCGCGCTTTCCAATCAGACGAAGGGCTTCACCGCAGTACTTGTCGTTCACGAGGCAAAACGAGTGGTCGGCTTCTATGGCCTCGCCCCGTCTGCCGTGGTGCCATCCATCTTGCCCCGATCGGTTCGAACTGGTCAGCCTCCGGACCCCGTTCCATGCCTGCTTCTCGGACAACTCGCCACGGATCGGACTTGGTCCGGCCGAGGCATCGGAACCGGTCTCGTTAAACATGCACTCCAACGCGCCCTGGCTGCTGCGCAGTTGATCGGCGGACGAGCGTTGATGGTCCATGCGGTCGATGCGGACGCTGCTGATTTCTGGTCCCGGCGCGGCTTCCTTCCGTCGAAGGACGATCCGCTCATCCTGTTTCGACCGATCGCCGCAATTGCCGCGTCGATCCAAGGGCGGGAGATCTGAACCCACATGCCACACATCGCAAGTGTCAGGACAATGGTCTGACGACTCGCAACATATTGCTGTGTCTCATGAACCCGACCAAAAGCGAACTACCGAACGCAACTCTATTTGGAGCCGTTTTCCCCTAACGTCTTACCGCGTAGAGGCCAAATAAGATTGGCCTCGATGATAGCGGCGTCGGCTTCGTTATCCTTTTGCCGCCCTTCCCGGATCATTCTGATGTTGACGCGCGATAGAGCTATGCCAAAACGTAAGGCGCCATATCCCGACCACACACCAACAACAGTGATGACGGATATCAGTAACTCACCACTTATCAGCGCAACATAAAGGGCGACTGGCAGCATCACGATCATGCCGGCACCGATTGCACATACCAATAAATTGATGAACAAGGAAAAGTAGATTTTCAAACCGGACGGTCACTCATCTAATTACGGTGACGGCTCAATACCAAATTGAGGCTGTGACGGAGATAAGCAACGTCGAAGAGAACTCTTTTGACCGTACATCTTGAGAACAGCAGGATTACGGTGATGACGCAATTTGTCATTTTCACTCATCCCAATCCCCATGCCACAGGATTGGCCACAGGACCCATGCTACAAAGGACGCCCAGTCGACACCTCTCCAATCGCGCCCTTCCCGAAGCATCATCATGCGGATGCTCAACAGAGAAGCGCTGTGATTGAGCGTGACGTATCCAAGCCACCCGCCAATGACGGTGTAAACAGCAAGCACGATGCTGCTGCCATACAGCAAGCCGTGAGCGTCAATGCTTTGCTGCAGACCCTGTAATGCAAAGGGAACGGTCACAATCATCATGGCGGAGGGCACACACATACCAGCAGCGGCAACTACAGAGACCAGGTTTCTCAACAACGAAGAAATTCTCCTGTGCGTTGAGTAAAACGTAGGAATCATATTTTGGATTGCAAGCTTCCCAGACAACGGCCGCTTAGCCGCAAGTCAAATTTTCCGGACATCGGTTTGCCGAAGCCCGGCAACATTGTCATACGCTGACATTCTCCCCGAACGCTCCAGCGTTCCGCGAGCATTCTTCTCCCGCTGGCCTTTCGCCCCCGAATCACTACATTGGAAGCCATGAGCACCCCCGACGACGATATCCCGATCTTCGGCGACGATGAGGCGCCCCGAGCGCCCTCCGGCATTGCCGCGCGGGCGATGGCAGCGCGCAACCAACAATCGGGGCCGGCATCCTATCTCGACGGGCTCAATCCGGAGCAGACGCGGGCTGTTGAAACGCTCGACGGGCCGGTGCTGGTGCTGGCCGGGGCGGGCACCGGCAAGACGCGGGTTCTGACGACGCGGATCGCCCATATTCTGGCGACCGGCAGGGCCTATCCGAGCCAGATCCTGTCGGTCACCTTCACCAACAAGGCGGCACGCGAGATGAAGGAGCGCATCGGCGTTCTCGTCGGCGGCGCGGTCGAGGGCATGCCCTGGCTCGGTACGTTTCACTCCATCGGCGTCAAGCTGCTCAGACGCCATGCCGAACTTGTCGGCCTGCGCTCCGATTTCACGATCCTCGACACCGACGACCAGATCCGGCTTTTGAAGCAACTCATCCAGGCCGAGGGGCTGGACGACAAGCGCTGGCCGGCCCGCCAGTTCGCCCAGATGATCGACGGCTGGAAGAACAAGGGCCTCGGTCCGGCCGATATTCCCGAGAGCGATGCGCGATCCTTCGCCAACGGCAAGGGCCGGCAGCTCTACGAGGCCTATCAGGACCGGCTGAAGACGCTGAACGCCTGTGATTTCGGCGACCTCCTGTGCCATCCGATCCGCATCTTCCGCGCTCATCCCGATGTGCTGAAGGACTATCACGCCAAATTCCGCTATGTCCTCGTCGACGAGTACCAGGACACCAACACCGCCCAATATATGTGGCTGCGGCTGATCGCCCAGGGCTCGAAGAATGTCTGCTGCGTCGGCGATGACGACCAGTCGATCTATGGCTGGCGCGGCGCCGAGGTCGACAATATCCTGCGCTTCGAAAAGGATTTTCCCGGCGCCGTGGTGATCCGGCTGGAGCGCAACTACCGCTCCTCGGCCCATATTCTGGGCGCCGCCTCGCATCTGATTTCCCACAATGAGGGCCGACTCGGCAAGACGCTGTTCACCGATGCCGATCTTGCCGACCATGACAAGGTCATGGTGCATGCAGCCTGGGATTCGGAGGAAGAGGCCCGCGCCGTCGGCGAGGAGATCGAACAGGCGCAGCATCGCGGCCACAGGCTCAACGATATGGCGATCCTGGTGCGCGCCTCCTTCCAGATGCGCGAATTCGAGGACCGTTTCGTCACCCTCGGGCTGAACTATCGGGTGATCGGCGGCCCGCGCTTCTACGAGCGCCTCGAAATCCGCGACGCCATGGCCTATTTCCGCGTTGTCGCCCAGCCGGCGGATGATCTTGCCTTCGAGCGCATCGTCAACACGCCGAAGCGCGGCCTCGGCGAAGCGGCCGTGCGCCAGATCCACGATTATGCGCGGGCCCGCAACATCCCGATGCTGCGCGCGGCGGGCGATCTCGTCATGACTGAGGAAATGAAGCCGCGGCCGCGCAAATCGCTGACCGATGTGGTGGAGAATTTCGCCCGCTGGTCGGCGCTGCTGGAAAACACGCCCCACACGGAACTGGCCGAACAGATCCTCGAAGAAAGCGGCTACACCGACATGTGGAAGAACGACCGCTCGGCGGATGCGCCCGGGCGGCTCGACAATCTGAAGGAACTGATCCGCTCCATGGAGGATTTCGAATCCATGCGCAGCTTCCTCGAACATGTCAGCCTGGTGATGGATGCCGAGCAGAACGAGGATCTCGACGCGGTGTCGCTGATGACGCTGCATTCGGCCAAGGGCCTGGAATTCGAAACGATCTTCCTGCCCGGATGGGAGGAAGGCCTGTTTCCCCATCAGCGCTCTCTCGACGAGGGTGGCCGCGCCGGCCTTGAGGAGGAACGGCGCCTCGCCTATGTCGGCCTGACGCGGGCCAAAGCCCACTGCCATCTGTGGTTCGTCTCAAACCGCCGCATCCATGGCCTCTGGCAGTCGACCATCCCGTCACGGTTTCTCGACGAACTGCCGGCCGACCATGTCGATATTGCCGAACCCGACTCCACTTATGGCGGCTACGGCACCGGCAGCACCGGTGGCAGCTACGGCGCCTCGCGCTTCGATGCCGAAGAGCCCTTCTCCGGCAGCTACAACACGCCCGGCTGGAAGCGCGCCCAGGCCAACCGCAACGAGGCGACCCGCCGAAACTGGGGCTCGCGCTCCGGCCACGCGGTCGAGCATATCGGCTATGGCGAGACGGATTCGGGCTATGGCGCGGGCCGCACATCGGTCAAGGACAAGACCATTGACGGCGAACTCGTCGCCAGATCCGTCGCCGACCAGCCTTCGGCCTATGCCGTCGGCGACCGGGTGTTCCACCTCAAATTCGGCAATGGCAACATCGCCGCAATCGACGGCAACAAGCTGACCATCGATTTCGACAAGGCCGGCCAGAAACGCGTGCTCGACAACTACGTCGAGCGCGTCTGACACATCGGCTTCAAAAACATCTGTCATCGTAACCACCGCTCAAGGCAGTTTCCACAGGGTCTGTCGCATTGCAGCAGCATTCTGGACGCATAGAGGCAGCAGGATTACACTGGACAATTCTGCTCACACGGCAGGCCGTGGGAGCAGCCAAAACCAAGAACAGAACGGAGCACGATCATGACCAGACCAACGGACACTCTGATAGACCGCCGCGGCTTTCTCGCCGGCACCGCCGCCATGGGCTCACTGGCGCTGCTTCACCCGTTTTCCGCGCAGGCCGCCGGCCATCAGGCGCATTTGCGGCTGATGGAAACCACCGACCTGCATGTCCACGTCTTTCCCTATGACTATTACGCCGACCGGCCGACCGACACGGTCGGTCTCGCCCGCACCGCTTCGATCATCGACAGTTTCCGCGATGAGGCGACCAACTCCATGCTAATCGACAATGGCGACTTCCTGCAGGGCAACCCGATGGGCGATTACATTGCCTATGAGCGCGGCATGAAGGAGGGCGACAGCCATCCGATCATCCAGGCCATGAACACGCTGGGCTTTGACGCCTCGACCCTCGGCAACCATGAATTCAACTACGGGCTGGATTTCCTGTTCAAATCCCTTGACGGCGCAAATTTCCCAATTGTCTCGGCCAATGTCACCAAGGGCATGCTGGCCTCCAATCCGCGCGACGACGAACTGTTCCTGAAGCCCTATGTCATCGTCGACAAGATGATCAAGGACGGCCATGGCAAGGAGCATCCGATCCGCGTCGGCCTGATCGGCTTCGTGCCGCCACAGATCATGAACTGGGACCGCCGCCATCTCGACGGCAAGGCCAATTCCCGCGACATCGTTCAGGCCGCCGAAGCCTGGGTGCCTGAGATGAAGGAAGCCGGCGCCGACATCATCGTCGCCCTCTCCCACTCCGGTATCGACCCGAACGACCGCACGGATGGCATGGAAAACGCCTCGCTGCACCTTGCCTCGGTCGACGGCATCGACGCCCTGCTGACCGGCCACCACCATCTGGTGTTCCCGGGGCCGAAATATGCCGACATGCCGGGCATCGACGCCGAAAAGGGCACGCTGTTCGGCAAGCCCGCCGCCATGGGTGGCTTCTGGGGCTCGCATCTCGGCATTATCGACCTGATGCTCGAGCGCGACGGCAATGCGTGGAAGGTCGCCGGCTTCACCACCTCGGCGCCGTCCATCTATACCCGCGAGGGCCGCAAGCGCATTCCGCTGGTCGAAAGCCAGCAGCGAGTGCTCGATTCGGTGCAGAAGGAACATGACGACACGCTCGCCTATGTGCGCCGCGCGGTCGGCAAGACCTCGGCGCCATTGCATTCCTATTTCGCGCTGGTCGCCGACGACCCGTCAGTGCAGATCGTCAGCCAGGCGCAGACCTGGTATATCGACCAGATGATGAAGGGCACCGAATGGGAAGGCCTGCCAATCCTTTCGGCGGCCGCCCCCTTCAAGGCCGGCGGCCGCGGCGGTCCGGACTATTACACCGACGTCGCGCCGGGCGATGTCGCCATCAAGAATGTCTCGGACCTCTATCTCTATCCGAACACGGTGCGCGCCGTCGCCATCACCGGCGCCCAGGTCAAGGACTGGCTGGAACGCTCCGCCGGGATCTTCAACCAGCTTGAAAAAGGCAAGGGCGACCAGCCGCTGATCAACAACGAGTTTCCGTCATACAATTTCGACATCATCGATGGCGTGACCTATCAGATCGACCTCACCCAGCCGTCGAAATACGGCCCGAAGGGCGAGCTTCTGAACGCCGATGCAAGCCGGATAACCGACTTGAAATTCAACGGAAAACCGATTGATCCGAATCAGAAATTCGTCGTCGCGACCAACAATTACCGGGCCGGCGGCGGCGGCAATTTCCCCGATATCAATGATGATGTCGTGATCTTCGTCGCGCCCGACACCAATCGCGACGTGATCGTGCGCTATATTGTCGACAAGGGCACGATCAACCCGTCGGCCGACGCCAACTGGACCTTCAAGCCGGTCGAAGGCGCAACCGCCATTTTCGAAACCGGCCCGAAGGCCAAGGCCTTCATGAACGAAGTCGAGGGCGTCGAGATCGAAGCGGCCGGCGACGGCGAAGAGGGCTTCGCCAGATATCGCATCAAGATGTGATATCGCGCCAATCGCGATGAAAGGGAGCGCTGTCCGGCCGGCAGCGCTCCTTTCGCTTATTCCTCGGGCTTGCCCTCCTGCCAGGTCACGTCCTGGCCGAACAGCGGCACGGTCGAGATCGACATCTTGGCCGATCCGTCCTGCACCTGCCGGGAATGGGCGAGATAGATCAGTGTGTCGTTCTTGCGGTCATAGACCCGCTTGATCACCAGCTGTTTCCAGACGATCGACCGCCGCTGCTTGAAGATCTCCTCGCCTTCCTCGTCGAGCTCGATATCGCCGATCACGATCGGCCCGGTCTGCCGGCAGGCGATCGACGAATTGGACGGGTCCTCGAACCAGTTGCCCTTCTGCAGCCGGTCGACGAGACCGCGCTCGAAATAGGCGACATGGCAGGTCACGCCGCTGACCTCCGGGTCGCCGACGGCTTCGATGATGATATCGTTGCCCAGCCAGTCGACACCGACTTCGCCGACCTGCTCGGCCCGCGCGCCGAAACCGGCCGCAAGGGCTGCCGCCAGCATGATCGCCACCACCACCGCATATCGCATTTGGGTCTCCTTTTCTGCCAGGCGCGTTGCAGTGCACATATAGGAACCGGTCGCCTCGATATCAGAGGCATCGGGAAGAAAATCCCAAGCCACGCCATCCGGCCCACCGCCGCAGTGCGGACACAAAGTTTGATTTTGAAACACTGTGAGTTGACTGGACGGACGGGTCCTTTGCTCACTAAGGTTGTACCCGGAACCAGTCCTTACAGCGCGTTCAGGGAGCCCCCGATGTCTTTGTTGAAACCTCTGAAATCACATTGCCTTTCGCTGACCCTGCTGCTGCCGCTGATGGCGGCAATGCCCATCGCCCATGCGCAGGAGGCGGCCGATGCGATTGCGCCGGAGATGGCCACCGGCATCTCGGAGCGCACCGCCGTCACGGCCGAGACATTCATGGTCGCCGCGGCCAATCCGCTGGCCGCCAAGGCCGGGCATGACGTGCTCGCCGCCGGCGGCAACGCCATCGACGCCATGGTCGCCGTGCAGATGGTGCTCGGGCTGGTGGAGCCGCAATCCTCGGGGCTCGGCGGTGGCGCCTTTCTGGTCTATTACGACAATGCCGGCAACCGGCTGACCACCTATGACGGCCGCGAAACCGCGCCGGCGGCGGCGACGCCAACGCTCTTTCTGGACGATGACGGGGAGCCGCTGAAATTCTTCGACGCCGTGGTCGGCGGGCGGTCCGTCGGCACGCCCGGCACCGTCAAACTGCTCTATGAGACCCACCGGCTGCACGGCAAGCTGCCCTGGTCCGGCCTGCTGCAGCCGGCTATCACCCTGGCCGATCTCGGCTTCGAGGTATCGCCGCGGCTCCACCAGCTGGCAACGGCCGATGCCGAACGCCTCGCGGTACATGACGAAACGAGGGATCATTTCCTGGCCGAGGACGGCACGCCACACCCGGTGGGCCATCTCCTGAAGAACCCGAAATATGCCGAAACATTGCGCACACTTGCCGATGGCGGGGCCGATGCCTTCTACAAGGGGCCCGTCGCCATGGGCATTGTCGAGGCGGTCATCAACAATGACAATCCGGGTGTCCTGAGCCCCGGCGATCTGGCGAATTACCGGATCAAGGAACGTCCCCCGGTCTGCATCACCTACCGGACCTACGACATCTGCGGCATGGGACCGCCCTCCTCCGGCGCGCTGACCGTCGGCCAGATCCTCGGGCTCGTCGAGCCATTCGACCTGGCAAAACTCGGACCGGACAATCCGGAAAGCTGGCGCCTCATCGGCGACGCATCGCGGCTCGCCTTTGCCGATCGCGGCCGCTACATGGCCGACAGCGATTTCGTGCCCATGCCGACAAAGGGTCTGCTCGACCGGGCCTATCTGGACGAGCGCGCCCGCCTGCTCGAACCCGGCAGCATGCTTGGCAAAGACGAGGTGACGGCCGGATCGCCGCCCTGGGGCCACGCCATGCTGCTTGCCGACGATGAGAGTCTAGAACTGCCCTCCACCAGCCATTTTTCCATCGCCGATCCGTTCGGCAATGTCGTTTCCATGACGACGACTATCGAAAACGGCTTCGGGTCGCGAGTGATGACGCAGGGCTTCCTGCTCAACAACGAACTGACGGACTTCTCGTTCCGCACCCATCGCGGCGGCGTTCCCATCGCCAATCGTGTCGAGCCAGGCAAGCGGCCGCGCTCCTCCATGTCACCGACCATCATCATGAAGGACGGCGAGCCCTACGCGGCGATCGGCTCGCCCGGCGGCAGCCGCATCATCGGCTATGTGGCCAAAACCATCATCGCCCATATCGACTGGGGCATGGACATCCAGTCCGCCGTCAATCTGCCGCATCTCGTCAACCGCTTCGGCGCTTATGATATCGAAAAGGGCACGGCGGCGGAAAACCTCTCCGAACCGCTGGCGACACTCGGCTACGACGTCAAGGTGCGGGACCTGAACTCGGGGCTTCACGCCATTGTGATGGCGGATGGAAAACTGACCGGCGCCGCCGACCCCCGCCGCGAGGGCATCGCCAGCGGGCAATGATCGCCGGCCTCTTGGAGGCGCGGTTCGGAAGCGTTATATGAGGACCATGGAAACACTCAACGCGCCTTTTGCACGAATGATTGCAGCAGGTCTGGCCACGCTGGCGATCGCCCTTTTGACCGGCCTTGCCTTCGCCGGATGGCTGAACCACGGCGCCGAGGTCTTCCTGACCTACACCGCATCGGGCCTCGCCTGGTGCCTGTGACCGGCGTCGCCGCTGCCAGTCCTGTGTCAAATTGGCCGGGTGACTTCGCCGGAACCGGGCGCTAGATTCGCGAAACAATACACCTCTTCGTTGAATGCCTCCGGAGGCTGCGATGACCACGTTTCGAGTGCTGTTGATTGTCCTGATCGTCGTCCTGGCGGGCGCGTTCACCTGGCTGTCCTTTGAATGGTCGAGGACCAGCGGGCAGGTTGCGGACAAACCCTATGGCGTCCCCTTCGAGCTGGTCGACAGCAGCGGCGCGCCGATCACCCAGGCGGCGTTCCAGGGCAAGCCGTCCGCCCTGTTCTTCGGCTTCACCCACTGCCCGGATGTGTGTCCGACCACCCTTTACGAGCTGGATGGCTGGCTGAAGCAGGTGGATCCGGCCGGCGACCGGCTGCGCGCCTTCATGGTGACCATCGATCCCGAGCGCGACGACCATGAATTGCTCAACATGTACATTTCCAACGTCTCCGACAGGATTACCGGCATATCCGGCGATCCCGAAAAGGTCAGGGCCATGGCCAAGGGCTTCAATGTCTATTTCAAGAAGGTCCCGACAGACGACGACAGACCGGATGAAGATTATGTCATGGACCACACCGCCTCGGTCTTTTTGCTTGACGACGACGGCCGATTCCGCGGCACCATCGCCTATGGCGAAGACGGCGACGTCGCTATGAAGAAACTGAGGAACCTGCTATAGGGCTGTCGGGCATCACATTCGCGGCCATGCGGTCACGGGCCGGTAGCCACCGAAAGCGGATGCGTGAAACAGACACGTCTCTACATCACCGCCGGGGAAGAAGACTGCAACACGGCGCTTGATCTCCTGAGCGGCCGTTTCGAGGATGACGGCTACCCGGTCGCCACCACACAGATCGATGAGGATCGCGGCCTCTGGCAGGCCTCGCTCTACGCGCCCGCTGACCGCAAGGCCGAGATCTGGACGGCCATGTCGGATTGCCTCGCCACGGCCTTTCCCGGTATCGGCATCCGCATCGAGGATCTGCCAGATATCGACTGGGTGGCCCATTCGCTTGCCGGGCTGCAGCCGGTCCGTGCCGGCCGTTTTCTGATCCACGGCGCCCATGACCGCCACCGCGCGCAGCCGCATGATGTCGCGATCGAGATCGATGCCGGCCGGGCGTTCGGCACCGGCCATCATGGCACCACCTCCGGTTGCCTGGAGATGATCGAACGGGTCTTTCGGCGCCGGCGATTTCACGCCGTGCTCGATCTTGGAACCGGCAGCGCCGTGCTCGCCATCGCAGTGGCCAGGCTGGCGCGCGTACCCGTGCTGGCGACGGATATCGATCCCGTTGCCATCGATGTCGCCCGTGACAATGTCCGCAAGAACCGATGCGCGTCCCTCGTCACCCTGCGCACCGCTGCGGGCTTTCACGCGGATGTCTTTTCCCGTGCCGGGCCGTTCGACCTGATCATCGCCAATATTCTGGCAAGGCCCCTGATGGCCATGGCGCCCGATATCAGCCGCCACCTGGCGCGCGGCGGCGAAGTCATCCTGTCGGGGATTCTGGCGCGGCAGCGCCGCCGGGTCCTGGCGGCTTTTGTCGCCCACGGCCTCTGTCATCGCCACACAGTGTGGCGCGAGGGCTGGGTGACGCTTCATCTGGGCAGCGCGCAGCAAAAAAGGCGGCAAAACCTGCCGCCTTCATAAAGCTGCCGGAACGGCAAACGCTGTCGGTCAGAACGGCAGGGGCGCGCCGCGTCCGCTCTTCCTCAGTTCCGCACGGCTATGGCCCAGCGCCTTCAGCGTCTCGTCATCAAGCGTCAGCAGATAGTTGTCGACATAGCGGCGGGCCTGCTTTTCGCGCGCGGCGGCGACGCGGTCGAACGCATTACGGATAAATGACCTGGACATATCTCTCTTCCTTCTGAAAAATCATCTTTTTCAACGGCTTCCGGCACAATATATAAACGGCGCCTGCACCTCCTGTTAGGGGGTCCGGCGCATGGGAGCCCTGCGTTTGCTGCATATGCGAACAAACGGGCCGGACCGTTGGAAGGCCGCCCGGGAGCGGCCACAGAGGGCACGACAATGTTCCAGGATTTCGACGTCACCGCCTCGGCGGAAACCGGCAGGGAACGAACCGAAGCGCTGCGCGATCAGTTCGATGCACTCGGCATAGACGGCCTGTTTGTCCCGAGGGCCGATCGCTATCAGGGCGAATATGTGCCCGAGAGTGACGCGCGGCTTGCCTGGCTGACCGGCTTCACCGGCTCGGCCGGCATCGCCCTGATCCTGCGGGACGCGGCCCATGTCTTTGTCGACGGGCGCTATACCACCCAGCTTCGCCAGCAGGTCGATCCCGAGATTTTCACGCCGCAGGACCTGATCAAGACACCGCCGGCCGCATGGCTGCGCAAGAATGCCAAAAAAGGCTGGCGAATCGGCATCGATCCCTGGCTCCACACCATCGCCGATGTCCGCGGGCTGGAAAAGGCCGCCGGGGATGCCGGGGCGGCCATCATCCGCCTGGGCACCAACCCGGTCGATGCCATCTGGCACGACAGGCCCGCCGAGCCGGCCGGTGCGGTCTCCGTCCAGCCGGAGCAGTATGCCGGCCAGCCGGCCGCCGAGAAAATCGCCCTGATAAAGGACGCCATCCGCGACGGCGAGGCACAGGCCGGCATTTTGACGGACCCCTCCTCCGTGGCCTGGGCCTTCAATATCCGCGGCAGCGATGTTCCGCACACGCCACACCCGCTCTGCACCGCGATTGTGTCCGCCGACGGCCAGGACCGGCTCTTTATTGATCCGCGAAAGCTCGATCGCGAGACAAAGGCCCATCTGGCCCCGCTGGCGGACGTAGAGGACCCGGACCGGCTGACCGACGCGCTGGCCGCCCTCGGCGACGAGAAAGCCGCGATCCTGGTCGACCCGGCGCTGACGGCAGCACGTATCGGCGACCTCATCACCGACCATGGCGGACGGCTCATTGAAAAGCCGGATCCGGCGCGCCTGCCACGGGCGCAGAAGAACGCCGTCGAGCAGGACGGAAGCCGCGCCGCCCATCGCCGCGACGGTGCGGCGATGGCCGCCTTTCTCACCTGGCTGGACGCCCGACGCCCCGGAACCGCCGATGAAATCGAGGCGGTCAAAACCCTTGAGGCCAGCCGCCGGCACACGGGCGAACGGCTGCAAATGCCGCTCAGGGATATTTCCTTCGAGACGATCTCCGGATCGGGACCGCATGGAGCCATCATCCATTACCGGGTCAATGAAGAGACCAATCGCACTCTGCAGCCCGGCGATCTCTATCTGGTCGATTCCGGCGGCCAGTACCAGGACGGCACCACCGACATCACCCGCACGGTGCCGGTCGGCGAGGTCGCTGAGGAGGAAAAGCGTTTTTTCACCCTGGTCCTCAAGGGCATGATCGCCATCACCCTGCAGCGTTTCCCGGAAGGCACGCGCGGTGTGGACATCGACGCCATCGCCCGGGCCGCGCTGTGGAATGCCGGCGCCGACTACGCCCACGGCACCGGCCACGGTGTCGGCGCCTACCTGTCGGTCCATGAGGGACCGCAATCCATCTCGCGTCGTGGTCTCCAGGAACTCAAACCCGGCATGATCCTGTCCAACGAACCCGGCTATTATCGCGAGGGCGCATTCGGGATCCGCATCGAGAACCTCCTGCTCGTCCATGAGCCGCGGCCGATCGACGGCGGCGACAAGCCGATGCTCGGCTTCGAAACCCTGACCCTCTGCCCCATCGACCGGCGCCTGATCGTCCCGACCATGCTGACAGACCGGGAACTCGCCTGGCTGAACGCCTATCATGCACGCGTCCGCGACGAAATCACGCCGCTTCTCGACGACGATGCAACGAAAGCCTGGCTTGCGGCTGCGACGGAGCCGGTTGAAGTGGAGAGTGGTTAGGCCGTGAAACAGGGTCACATAGCCTTTTGGTGCTGGAAAACAGCAAAAAAAATGTGAACCCATTTTGCGCAATCGTCCAGTGGACGATAGCCAGGGTCAACGATAGACCGATTTGGCTTCACCCGAGCGCTTTTGGACCCGAACGTCATTGGCCTGCCCCTATTGTGCGTGGCACCACAAAAGCAACCCGCCTCGCGGGGGACCAAAGTCGCAGGGGTCAAATGAATCAGTTGTCTGGGCAACTCGTTCTAGCCATCTTCCCGCCTGAAATCGCCGCAGCCACTTCAGGATACTGCCGAACAAAACACTGAAGATTCACGCGGTTCTCACGCTCGGTTTACGCCGGCGGATTTAGCGTCAAGCCGTCCCACATCGAAAAGGGAGGCGGATGACGCTTCACTGAAAACCATATGGAAACCGACCCGAACACACACTTGGTTTGGCAATATTTGCCTGTGGTGAGGGTGTTTAGCAGTTCGCGATCCAATCCGCGTCAGGTCCCCGAAACCGATCACTACGAATCTGTAAAGGCAGGAACACAATGGCAAAACTTCGTCTGATCAACAGCAACACTGTCACCATTGAGGCAAAAGCGCTGAAAGCCCTGACCATCGCCGGTGGCAGTTTGGCCGGCGGAATGCCGGGCAAGAACAAGATCATCCCGGCACAGCCGAGAACATCAGCCGGAGTCATAAGTTGGAATGTCCCGGCACAGAAAGGTGCGAGCTATCTTTTGGTTGTCGCCGTGCCGCCACTTGCCGGAACGCCCGCAAGCGGTCACCGGGTGAAGCGAACGCTTACCCAGCCGGTGAATGGTGGTTCGCGGAACCTGCCACCGGCCGCCTTGAACCCAAGGGTCACCAAACTCTCGTCAAAGTTTCCGAACGGGCATTATCGATTAGTGGAAATGATTGATCTTGTCTGATGTTTTGGTTCAGAAAATTGGTAAGTCACATGATTACTCAGACCTGCAGCACAGCCGTGGCGTTGCTGTTGCTTCTCCCCCCGGCGTTCGCGCAAGAAGATCCTTTCACGCTTCTCAGCAACAACGCCCAAAACGCAAAGAGCTTCCAACTCGATTTGAACACCCCAACATCTCCGGGCTTTGTGGTCATCGGCGCTTCACCGAATAAGGTGTCTCAGCCCGGAAGTCTTCAAGAACTCGTGATCGACAATGCAGGCTTTGTGGAAAATGGTTCCTTGAAACCCGGCCTGGCGATCAACTTCCAGCCTTTCTGGCTGTTTGGAAATGAGGTCACGCTCGAACAATATGCTGGGAAAAACTGGGGCGGAGACCCTGTACCAGGCGGTTTTGGCCCGATGAAGCGGGCCCTGGCCCGCACGCAGCTCAGTTTCGCCTCGGTCAAGGGCGAAAACGCAAAGGCAACAACCGGTGCCCGCTTGGGTGCCGGATTTCATACACAATTGCTGGACGGTTCGGATCCGAGGGACCTTGAATCTGCCAAATGTATAGTCGACGCATGGCAAGAAACGGACCAGCCAACACTGGACAGCGCTACCCTGGAGATCAAAAATCAGATCGATGCTGAGAAGGAGAAAAACCCGGGCGTTGATGAGGAAGCGCTGCTAAAGAAGGTCTCAGAAAGGGTCTTCAACGAGTTCAAGACACCGGAATACGACAAGGCCTACAAAAACTGCCTAACGGCGGCGGAACAACGCTTTCTGCAAGCTCGTTCCTGGATGGTCGGGGCCGGCGTTGCCGCAAGCAGTGCCAGCGGAAATCTGGATGACCTCAGTTACGCCGGCACATCATTCTGGACGACTTTCAAGCAGCCGTTCGGCCTGAACAAGTCGATCATGCTTTTCAGTCAGGCAGACTTTGATCGTCGGTTTGCGACCGGAGCCGGAACAATCTTGACCGGCAATTCCTATCATGCCGCGGTTTCCCTGGCGATTGAGGAACTTGCCTGGAAGCTGGATGCAACCGCATCCTACCATTTCAGCGATGCCACCTCAGCCTCCTTCACGGATGACTACCTACAGGTCGCTCTCAACGGTGCATTCAAATTGCGCGATGGAATCTGGCTCGAAGGTTCGCTCGGCACACGCACCGGATCAACCACACAGAATGACAGTTTTGGTCTGGTTCAGCTCAAATTTGATCTGAGCAATGCGGCCCAGAATTTCTTGAACAATTGAACGCAACGGGAGAAAAATCATGAATGGCTACAACTGGTTAGGTTTGGTTCTTCTGGGTGGTGTCATGGGAGCGCTGGGCCAGGGAATACGTGCTGGTCTCGGCTTCAAAAAACTTCGAGACGACGTTGGAGATGACGGAGCGGCTTTCTCCGCAAGATTCAGCCCGAGCCGGTTCTATACCAGCATATTTCTCGGCTTCGTCGTTGGGGCGGTAACTGCGTTTTACCTTACAGACGAAAGCGGCACGCTCTCCGTGGCAGGTGCCCAAACGCCAAATGGCACACCCGCCAACCCGGAAAATAAAGAACTCGTCGACAAGGCGACACTCATTGCTTTGATGGTTGCCGGATATGCAGGGGTCGATGCCTTCGAGGGTTTGGCAAACAAATTTATCCGCACAAGCCAGACGCTTGGAACGACCAGGGCGATATCGAACTAGCCACGTTCTCAAACCATTCGAACCGATCGAAACAGGGAGACAATCATGCCTCAGATTTACGTAGTCAGATCCGGCGATACGATGCACGGGATTTCCACCAGATTTGGGACGTCACTGAATGCCTTGCTGGCAATCAACCCGCATATCAGCGACCCCGACATTATTCATGTTGGACAGTCAATAAACATTCCTTCGCAAAACGGGTCAAACGGGACCCTTGATGCACCTGGGAATGGCGCGGCCGGTGATTGCCCCTGGTTTTCGATCGCCCAGAATGAGTTGGGCGAAACCGAAATAGCAGGCTCTGAGCACAACCCGAAAATCATCGAGTACCACGACTCAACGTCCTTGAAAGCGACCGATGATGAGACGCCTTGGTGTTCATCTTTTGTCAACTGGTGCATCGAAAAATCCGGCAGGCAGGGCACCGACAGTGCCGCCGCCCGATCCTGGCTGCAGTGGGGTGAAAAGATCTCGCATCCCAGAAAGGGGTGCATCGTCATTTTCTCAAGACCGCCCCATTCCTGGACAGGCCATGTGGGCTTTTTCGATAGCCTTCAGGGCAATCATATCCTGGTGCTCGGCGGAAATCAGAAAAACGCCGTCAATTACTCATCATATTCAGATAGCCGCCTGCTTGGATATCGCTGGCCAGCATCATAGCAATCGGACAAAGGCCGCAAACCGGACATCGGTGCTGTGGACGTGAAACCGGCCAAGCAAACAAGGTACTTGGACTTGGCTGAAATTCCGCGGCACCGAACGGTATTTCGCTGGCTCTTATGGGCCGTTCCAGAAGCTGATTTAACCATCGCGGAAAAAAGAGCGGACATTGATCGAGGTGGGACCACGTCGTTCAGCGGTTTGCCCCAAAACCTGGAATTGAACACTGAGCAACTTCCGTCTTCCCAAGACGCACACGATTCGGTCACGAAAATAGAGCATCACTGGCACCGACTCAGTTCCTGATTGTCCTCACAATCGAATTCCGGACGCTCCCAGCGTGATCAGTGTTGAAGAAGGAGCAGCGTGCCAGCACCCCGGCGACAATAGCGTGGATACACTACGCTCGCGAACTGGCAAGTACCGCTTAAAAGCTTACATACGCAGCTTTCACGGGAATCGTCTTTTCCGTTTCCGGATCGCCATCAACTCCTCAAACGTCATCCACAGCAACGATTTCCGGTTTGCGTCATTCGGTTTGTGTGCTCCTCAATCTATGGCGACACCGGCTTCGCCGAAAAAGGCCGGATCGGCAAGGACAAGCCTGTAGAGCGCATTCATCGGGACAAAGCTCTATCCGAAAAGCTCCTCAACCTGCTGCAGTACCGTCATAATTTGCGCCGACTTGCATTGTTCTGCCACCATCCGAGTGCTGTGCTTTACTGGCCTTGTCGGAGGGATGATTTTAATGGGATGGAAGCACATGCAGCGTTTTGATCGAACGCTCGAATGAATGGTGATCAATTGCCGCATTTCTCATCTTGAGGCGGAATCGAGTGTATCAATCTCAACCTAGATACGTATTGGCGATACCGTACAAAATTGATAACAGCGCAAAAACATGTCCATAATGAACGACGAAGTTAGTTTGGGGTGACAGTCTCGGCTTCGGGATTGGTCGGGGTGAACAATGCCAAATTCAGTCGAGGGGAATTTCACAGAACCAAGAATACGCCTCTCTGTTCTTGGCGGATTCAACCTGCAGGACTCCGAAGGAAACAAGGTTCACCTTGTCAACCAGAAGGCGTGTGCCTTGATTTCATATCTGGTTCTAACTCGCAGCAAATTCGAAAGTCGGGAACGTCTCGCCGGGCTGCTCTGGAGTGAAAGAGATGAAGAACGTGCACGTGCTTCGCTGAGGCAGACGCTGAAACAGTTGCGCGCCATGTTCCGCGACATCGGATTTGAAGGTTTTCAGACCGATCGCAGAGATGTTCTATTGCAAGCAGACCGCATCGACGTTGATCTCTTCGACATGATGTCCCAGCTCGAAGCAGGCGACCTTCCAGTTCCTTTGGCTGAAGCCAGAGGCGATCCAAAAGATATGCTTTATGGGTTCGAATCGCTGGACCAGTCCTTCACCACGTGGCTGCAGGGCGTGCGCGTCAATTGGCATAACAGGATCATCGAAGAGCTGGGACGCCGACTTGCGACCGCCCCGACCAGTAAAGTCAAAGAAACCGCGGAAGCGTTACTTCACGTGGACCCTGCCCATGAACTTGCTCACCGCCAGCTCATCTCTCATTACGCCTCTGTTGGCAACATCGCTGCAGCTTTAAGTCAATACAAACTGCTGTGGGACCTGTTGGACGAAGAACACGACATGGAGCCCGACGAGGCAACCCAGGCACTTATCTCCAAGATAAAGAGCGGTCAGTTTGAAAGCGCTGCCTCGCCGCAATCCACTTCAGTCTCGCGTCAAATTCTTGAAACCAATGCCAACGCGGCCGCGGACGATACAGTTGAGAATATGCCCCCGATTTTATGGGCTGAATCTGTTTCCTCTACAGAAGGGCTAGAAGCTTTCGTTGCCGAGTCTATCAAGGCGCAGTTGAGCCGCACCGCCGTTGGTCATGCACGCATAAGCGTTTTGGAACATTACGGACGGCCGGTATGCTCTGTTGTCGCGCCGGGAACTCGGTGCGTCATCTACGTTACCGAAAACGACGACAAAATGATGGTCCTCGCTCGCTTGACCCACGAGCCATCCGGACGGTTTTTCTGGTCGCGAAGACTCTCCTTTGACGCTGCCGATGAACTGGCCGCCATAGATGCCGGGGCTTCGCTGGCACTGGAGGCAACCGAGGCGGTTGCAGCTTGCACTGACTTGGCCGGGGAGGCTGCAATTGCCAACGCCATGGCCGCTGAAGCGCTGCAGAAAGTTTTCAGTTTCGACGCGGCGCTCGTCAGACAAGCGGACAAATTGTTGGCGCATGCCCATGAGATCGATCCGCATGCATCCCGGCCGGCTCTGAGAGCTCTGGCAAAAGCTTACCTCGCGGTAGAACAGACAGGGTCCGAGATTGAAGAAACCAAAGAGGAGGCCAAATTCTTATCGAGCGAGGCATTATCCTCAGGCGCTGAAAGCGCGATCGTCATGGCGTTCCTTGCCGATGTACATGATCTGGTGTTTGAAGATGCTCAGACCGCTTTGTCCTATGCGAAAATCGCATTGGAAATGGATGCCGGCACCGGCTACGCCCACGCGAGTCTAGGGGCACTCGAATTGCGACGCGGCCGGGCCAAAGAGGCATTTCTGTCCGCCAGACGTGCCAAAACGCAGCTTCAAAACACCTCCCTGCAACCATTTTCAAACCTGAGATATTGCCTTGCAGCCATGAGCGTCGGGAGGTTCGCCGAGGCCATCAACGCTGCCAAACGTGCCGCCATTCTTGCACCGAACTCTCGTCCGCCGCTGCGCCATTTATACGCCCTGCAACTGCACAATGGAGACCGCGAGGGGGCGTTTGACACATTGACAAAACTACGCCGCCTGGAGCCGGATTTTTCCATGTCCAGGATTCGCGATGATCCCGCCTATCCTGCCAGCGTCATCCGGTCTCTGGGGTTGGAACGACTGCCGGATGTGGAACATTGAATATCCCGGCTGACGTGTTCAACGGTCCCCGCATGAACTGCAGGACATGATTAACAACCAGTGCGGTTCACCCTGGGTTTAAGCGGACTTGGAATTCGACCACCGCCAAGCACCTCAATAAGCTCATTTTGATATTTGCCTGCATGGTAGGGCGGCGTACGAACCCTGCGCCTTTTCTTGTCCTCTGCTTCCGAAGCTTTAGCGGCAAAGAAAAGCCGCTGATTTTCCGTCAGTCCGGAATCCGGATCTTTGAGAACCGATTTCACAACGAGGCGCGTTGCCTGCGAAGAAGCAAAACTGGTCCCCTGCATCGCAATTACCGAACCGTTCGCCGCACCTGCAGACAGTATTCCGAAATGGGCCGGTCCATCATCGGTCGGCAAGCTTGCTGTTGGCGCCAGTGCCCGCCCACCTGCCTTGGAGGAACCAAGATTCGTTCCATCATCCCTTCTGTCTTCGCGCACAGGTCCCCGCCCCGTAGAAGAATAGGATGCGGGCTTTCCGTCCGATGCCCGATACCCTCCGACCCGCGCGACATATTCGTGAGCCGCTGATGAATTCATGGTGCCATGCCGACGTACCGGTGTGTTTGCCTGTACATCCATATTGGTCGCCCGACTATCCGGATAGCTGTAGCTTTCCACGAGACGGCCCTCATCCGTGTACTTCCGATACCCCTCGTCGTCAAAATAGGACCTGAGGTTAATGCCGCCGCCTGGCAGAATCTTCTGATCCGTCTGAACTGAGACCACGCACTGGACCTGGCTGCGCAGTCTGTTTCGAACGACTATTTTCCAGACGCCGGCCCGCGCCAATGCATTGTCGCTTTCGGATTGCACTGTTGGTGCGATGCAGACCACATAACGGAACTTTTTGAAGTCGGCGACGCTGGGATCTTCCATCGATTGGAGATATATTCCGGCACTTCCGTCCTTTAAAATCCGGACATGTCCGTCTTTGCCGCGGCTGGGAGGAAAATTGACTTCATCACCGCCCGGGGGAATGACAGCAATCTCGAGCGGGTTTGACCCGGCAAAATTCTCCCGGGTCCAGATTTCCACGTAGTTGGACGACCGGTCATCCGGAAGAATGCGCCAATCCAAAGTCATCGTCGACCGGCCTTTCGGCTCCAAATAGGCATTGCAGCGATCCAGATTGTCATTGCCGGCCGGCATGACAAAATAGACAGGCTCCAGCCTATCCCTTTCCGCATGCTCCCGACCATCCTTGAAGTTGCGGAGGGTTGCCGGGAATTTGTCGACGGTCGTTTTCGAACCAGCCTGTTTTCCAAATGACACGTTCATGACAACAGGATATCCGCGTCGATCGCCAGCTACAGCATCTGGATGGTTCTTTTGCCAGATTGCATCCGCCAGGTCTGAAATGCGTTGAATGGCGTAGATCATGAACTGATCGAGAAACGTACCCGATGCGCCAAAGGTCGTGCTGCTTGGGATGTTCACCGCAATGATCTTCACACGCTCGAGGAAATCGACATCCTCGCCAGGATCAAACGGATCTACACCCGCCGCTGCGTCAAGAACATGCGCACCGTGGGAATAACGCCCGGCTGCCTCGCGATGGCCCAGCATGTGTTTCATGTTGACTACGCCTGTTGCCGTATTGAAGCTGTTTTCGTCAAGCCAACCGCGGAGGTTTCCGCCACTATGGCGTCGAAGCAGAACATCAAGACCGCATTGATAAAACTCACGGCCGAAAGGAAGATATTCCTGTTCCAGCCCATCTGGTCCTGACCACGGCGCAAGCATTTGCCAGGCCGCTAATATCCGCGACGATCCATCTGCCAGGCGAAAACGATTGTGGCCAAGGGGTATACCGGTATCAATGACCCCGACGATGACGGTGTCGTCGGCAATTTCAGGCAGCAAATCTGGATCCGGCAGCCAACCCGCGCCAGTTTCAATATGATCCTTGAATCCGCCATTCTTGGCGAAGTTCGGGATCGGAACAAACGTGTCGTAGCGACAGTGTTTGCTTGATTTGCATCCTTTGGCCAGCGGGCTCTGTTCCGGCACCAGAAAGGACCGTGCAATCTGGTTGCCAAGCTCTTCGGGATCGAGGCTTTCTTCTGAATCATTCACGAACGCACGCCCCAGCTTTCCCCACCAATCGACATAGGGAAAGGCACCTTCAAATTTTTTCCATTTACTCCATTGACCGGTCATGGGTTGTCTCCGGTCCGCCACTCACTCTGGGCTGCGCTCCAGAACTGGCTGAACAAATGAAATCTATACGGTACATTTCGACCCCTCGGCCTTTCCGGAAGTGCGTCAGCCAGCCAGTGTGACACGAAGTCGTCTTCATCGGGCAACACCTTGGATCCCGGCCCGTAACTGGCTTTATAGAGCCGCGCACCGACGGCAATGCTGTGAACAGCCTCTCCAATCATGCACCCAAGAAGAGCTCCTGCTGCGGAATCGACCGGAAAATGCACGCCCGCAATCGTTCGGTTGACCGCAATTCGATGAGCAGTCCGGAACACCATCGCCGGTCGGCGACGTGATGAGTGTGATGCACCGTTCTTCGCGGATTGCCCGGTTTTCAACCGATGCAGCACAGTTGCGATGGCATGCGCTTCGACAGCGTGACCGGATGGAAAAGTTGAATGATCTGGAGTTTGGATTACAGGCTGTACCTGTTCGGCAAAGTCTATGGGTCTGGGTGACCAGCAATGGTGTTTCACCTGCATTTCAAGATAAACCGCGAGCGATTGTACGATTGAAAGCAGCTCAAGGGTCTTTTGCCTGCGAGATAGGTTGAGCAAGGAAACCGCCCCGAAAAACGACAGCACATCCCCGGTCTGGATGGTGATTTCCGCAATCCGATCGTCACGGAGGTCTGCATAATTGCGGACCCAGGCAAGCTGCGTTTTGAGGGTTGTTAAAGCGGGTGCTTCAACGGCGCCGATCTTCCTCCCATCAAGCCTAACTGACGCTTTGCGGGCGAGGCCATCACGATTATATCTGCTTGGTTTGACGCGAAAGCGACCCATGAGCCCCCCAAGGAGAATCTGGCCGCGGCGTGCCGGAGAAAGATATTCCAGGCTGTTGAGGTGACTTGGCACGGGTGGATCTTCAATATTTGCCGGGTCTGGCCGCCAATAGCCTGTCGTCGCGTCGTGAGTAACTGCCAACGCATGTGATAACAGAGCCGAACCCGGACTTCCGGCATGTTGGCCTCCGTGGCTGCCAGCAAGACCGCCGCCGTGGCTTCCAGCCAATCCCCCACCATGGCTTCCAGCCAATCCTCCGCCATGGCTTCCAGCCAATCCTCCGCCATGGCTTCCGGCTAATCCCCCACCGTGACTTCCAGCAACGCTCACCATGAATATATCTCCCGTGTTTTGTCATGTAGCAGACTAAAGCCACATCCATCGTGATTCATTCGTGAATAGTCTATTTTCTGATTGTATTTCTGCAGCAACCCCTCTCTTCATAAACTCAGTGTTTGAAGAGTAACTTCAAAAGACTGCTATGTGTAGCGCAAGGGTTGTAGAAAAAATCACGCACTACCAGCAAATCACCGGAGTTCGTAAGGTCGCCACCCCATGCTCACGGCTTCCGTCTCGAACACACATCTGGAATACAGTCTGGCTGGAGCGTTCTGTGATCACCCGCTTCCTTGCTCAACGTCCCGGAATGGCTGGAAGCGGGCTGCGGTTGGCGACACCTATAGTGTTGGGTCAGTCAGGCGTACTGGTATTGGAAAACCGCAAGCGGAGTTTGAGGGCACAAGAAGTCGCTGCAGACTCCTATTTCAACTCGACGCTCTAACCTCCCAGAGCCCGCAACAGGATGATCGCCGCCCCGCCGGCGACGAGTGTGACGGACAGGCTGTAGCGCAGCGCCACAAGGCCGGCGACACAGAGCGTTGCAGCCTCGGCCCAGCCGAGCGACACCAGAGCCGGGGCGACAAGTGTCGTCAGGACGGCCGCGGGTACGGCGTCCAGCGCCGCATTGATGCGCGGCGGAATGTTCTCGAAACGCGAGACGACCAGATATCCGCCGAAGCGCGTCGCATAGGTGGCTGCTGCGCCCGCCACGATGACCCAGTAGATATTTGGAATGTTGAAAAGCAATTCCATCAGGTGATCTCTTCCGCTTCATTGACCTCGGGTTCGACAACCGGTTGATCCCCGGCGATCAGCGCAGCGAACGACACGCCGGCGACGGCGCCGATGCTGACATGCCAGGGCGACCCGATGGTGACATAGGCAAACAGCGAAGCCAGGCCGCTGGCAATGACCACCGGAAGCCAGTTTCGCCGTCGTCGGAACCCCACCACGATGCCCAGGAAATAGACCGGCAGAAGCATGTCGATGCCAAAGGATTGCGGGTTGGTGATCAGTCGTCCGAAAAGCCCGCCGATGGCCGTCTCCACGATCCAGATGACGTAGAGCGGAATGGTCAGGCCCATATACCAGCCGAAACGGAACGGGAGGCCCAGTTCGTGGCGCCGCTCCGCCGCTGAATAATGGACATCGGTCAGAAAGAAAAACGCGACCGCCTTTTGCAATCCGCTGTAGCGGACCAGCTTCGGCCCCAGCGAGGCCGAGTACAGGACATGCCTGAAATTGACGGCGAAAATCGACAAGACGATCATCCAGGGCGCAATGCGCGTCCCGAACAGATCGATCCCGACCATCTGGCTGGCGCCGCCGAAGATCAGCGCGCTCATCAAGGTCGCCTCGACGATATCCAGGCCGTTTTCAACCGCCAGCGCACCGAACAGCAGCCCGAACGGCGCGACACCGATCAGCACCGGCACGGAATCGCGCATGCCCTGGCGGAAGTCGGCACTGATCATCGGCATGGAGCAAACTCCGAAGTCGGATGGACGGTCATGGCGGCAAAGAGCGCAATTTAGGTCAGCAATGTTGACCTGTCACGCGAATCCCGCTTATGGAGCGGTCAAAAATATTGATCATTGTCCCAGTCGTGCAAACCATTCGTCCTCATCAATGATCTCGATCTCGAGTTCGGCGGCCTTTTTGCGTTTCGATCCCGCCCCCGGCCCGGCAACCACCAGGTCGGTCTTCCTGGAGACGGAGCCGGCGGTCTTGGCGCCGAGGCGTTCGGCCATCGCCTTGGCCTCGTCGCGGGACATGCGCTCCAGCGACCCGGTGAAAACGATGGTCTTACCGGCAAAGACCGAGTCACTGGCAACCGGCTCGGCATCGGTCGGATGCACATGGGTCAGCAATTCGTCGACAATCGCCGCATTGTGGGGCTCGCCGAAGAACTCCACCAGCGCATGGGCCACCGTCGGGCCGATGCCGTCAATGTTGACGAGATCGCTCCAGGCTTCGCCCTCCGGATCCTGCGCCTCTTTCATCGCCGCAATGAAGGAAGCCGCCGACCGGTAGGTCCGGGCAAGAATCTTGGCGTTGCCCTCGCCGACATGGCGGATGCCGAGCGCGAAAATGAACCGGTGCAGGTCGACCGCGCGGCGCGCCTCGATGGCCTCGAACAGATTGGCAGCGCTCTGCTCGCCCCAGCCCTCCCGGTTTTTCAGCTTGGTCAGTTCCGACGCCTCGTCCCGCGCCGCAAGGGTGAAGATGTCCACCGGGTTTTTGATCAGGTCCGCATGGTAGAAGGCTTCGGCCTGCTTGGCGCCGAACCCGTCAATGTCAAAGGCATTACGCGACACGAAGTGTTTCAGCTTCTCGACCGCCTGGGCCGGGCAGATCAGCCCGCCGGTGCAGCGCCGCACCGAATCGGCCCGGCCCGTCTTTTCGTTGACCTCGCGGGTCGCGGGGCTGCCACAGGCCGGGCAGGTTTCCGGAAACACATAGGGCACGGAGTCCGCCGGCCGCTTGGACAAATCGACATCCATCACCTTGGGAATGACGTCGCCGGCCCGGTAGATCGTCACCGTATCGCCGACCCGCAGGTCCCGGCCCTCACGGATCGGCTGGCCATCGCTGCCGATCCCGGCAATGTAATCCTCATTGTGCAATGTAGCGTTGGACACCACCACCCCGCCGACCGTCACCGGCTCGAGCCGCGCAACCGGACTGAGCGCACCGGTCCGCCCTACCTGGATCTCAATCTCCTCCAGCACCGTCGTCGCCGTCTCGGCGGGAAATTTATGCGCGACGGCCCAGCGCGGGCTGCGCGAGATGAAGCCAAGCCGCGCCTGCAGCACCAGATCGTCCACCTTGTAGACGACGCCGTCGATATCATAGGCAAGACCGGCGCGCTCCGATTCGATCAGCCGGTATTGCTCCAGCAGCCCGTCCACCGTCTCGAACCGCTGCATCAGCGGATTGACCTTGAATCCCCATGCCGCGAAACATTCGACGACACCCATCTGGGTGGCGGCCGGCAGCGCGCTGCATTCGCCCCATGCATAGGCGAAGAATTTCAGCGGCCGGCTGGCGGTGATCGACGTATCGAGTTGCCGCAGCGACCCGGCCGCCGTGTTGCGCGGATTGACATAGGTCTGCTTGCCCTCCGCCGCCTGCCGCTCATTCAGCACGGCGAAATCCGCCTTGGTCAGATAGACCTCGCCGCGCACTTCTATCACATCAGGCGCGCTGCCCTTCAGGCTTTGCGGAATATCCCGGATGGTGCGGGCATTGGCCGTCACATCCTCACCGACCGAACCGTCGCCGCGGGTCGCCGCCGTTACCAGCTGGCCGCGTTCATAGCGCAGCGACAGCGACAGCCCGTCGATCTTCGGCTCGGCCGTCATGGCCAATGGCGCGTCGGCGTCGAGCTTCAGGAACCGCCTCACACGGTCGGCAAAATCGCGCACATCCTCCTCGGAGAACGCATTGTCCAGCGACAGCATCGCCACGCTGTGGCTGACCTTCTCGAACTTCTCCAACACCGCGCCGCCGACCTGGTCTGTCGGCGAATCGGGCCGTTTGAGCTCCGGAAACCGTTCTTCGATCGCCAGGTTGCGCTGTTTCAGCGCATCATAATCGGCATCGGAGATCACCGGCCGATCTTCCGTATGGTAAAGACGGTTGTGTTCGGCAATCTCCGCCGCCAGCCGCGCCAGTTCTTCCGCCGCCTGCTGCTCGGTCAGTTGCTCGACGGCAATGGTTGTCAAGGACATCGTTGATTACCCCGGGACTCAGACATCTTCCGACAGCAGCCGACCGGCCGCCGCGCGGGCTTCATCTGTTATCGTTGCGCCGGCAAGCATGCGGGCGATCTCCTCCTGCCGCGACTCATCGTCCATGGTCCGCACCCGCGTCGTCAGCGACTCCTTGGCCTTGGCGCCCTTGGCGATCAGAAGATGGGTCGATGCACGGGCCGCCACCTGCGGCGCATGGGTGACCGACAGCACCTGGACCGTGTCCGACAGGCGTTTCAGGCGCTGGCCGATGGCATCAGCCACCGCACCGCCGACGCCGGTATCGATCTCGTCGAACACCAGTGTCGGCGCCGAGCCACGATCCGCCAGGGCAACCTTCAGCGCCAGCAGGAACCGGGAGAGTTCGCCGCCCGAGGCGACCTTGAGGATGGGCCCGGCGCGGGTGCCCGGATTGGTCTGCACATGGAACGCCACGCGGTCGAACCCGTCCGGGCCGACCTGCTCGGCGTCACTGGTCATCTCGACCGTGAACCGCGCGCGATCCAGTTTCAGTGCCGGCAACTCCGTCATGACCGCCTCCGACAGCGCCTCGGCTGCGGCATGCCGGCGTTCCGACAGCAGCGCCGCAGCCTCCCTGTAGAGCATCAGCGCCCGGTCCACCTCGGCGTCGAGCACCGCCAGCCGCTCCTCTCCGGCATCGAGATCGCCGAGCGCCGCAACCATGCGTGCGGCCAGCGCCGGCAGTTCGAAAACCGGCACGGCATATTTCCGTGAGGCCGCCCGCAGGGCAAACAGCCGCTCCTCGCAGTCTTCCAGTTCCTGCGGGTCGAATTCAGCCGCGGCGATCGCCGCCTCGATGGCCGACTGCGCCTCGGCAAGGTGATTGATCGCACCGTCCATTGCGGCGATCACCCCATCGAGCAATTCCGGCGCTTCGGCCGATTTGCGCTCCAGCTTGCGCAGCAGGGACCCAAGAAGCGGCACGGGCGAGGCCTGGCCGGAAAGAATGTCCTGCGCCTCGTTGATATCGGCGGCGATCTTCTCCGCCTTCATCATCGCCGCCCGGCGGCCGGCCAGATCCTCCTCCTCGCCGTCCACCGGGCCGAGCCGTTCCAGCTCATCGACCGAGGCGCGAAGATAATCCGCTTCGCGGGCCGCTTCCTCGACCTTTTCCCGGTGCTCGCGTGCCGCCCGTTCGGCCCGCCGCCAGGCCTGGTAACGGTCCGACACTTCCTGTGCCGAGTCTTCCAGGCCGCCGAATGCATCGAGCAGCAGCCGGTGCGCGTCCGGCTCCACCAGCGCCCGGTCATCGTGCTGGCCGTGGATTTCCACCAGCAGATGGCCGACCTCGCGCATCAGCGAAACACTGGCCGGCTGGTCGTTGATGAACACCCGGGTGCGGCCATCGGCATTCTGGGTTCGGCGCAGGATCAGATCGCCGTCTTCATCGAGCCCGTTGTCGCGAATGAGGTGCCGTGCCGGGTGCTCTCCCGGCACATCGAAGACGGCGGTCACCTGGCCGCGCTCGCTGCCCTGGCGCACCAGGGTCCCGTCACCGCGTGCGCCCAGCGCCAGCGACAGGCTGTCGAGCAGAATGGACTTGCCGGCCCCCGTTTCCCCGGTCAATACGGACAATCCGCTTTCGAACGCCAGATCCAGCCGATCGATCAGAACGATATCGCGGATCGACAAATGTGTGAGCATTCGCTTCTCGTACCAAGCCCAAGGATTTGCCCCGGTGCAATCCAGACCGGAGCAGCGCAGGCCCGAAAATAACGCAAGAGGCGACAACGCCAAAGCGCAAACACACGTCGCCGGACTTATTCAGTCAATTTCACGGTGGGTCGAATACCGCGACGTTACGGGCGGTTTTCAACGCGCGGCAATCAGCTCTGATTGTTGACGCCGAGTAGCCGCGCCCCGGCCCGGGTGATCCAGGAGCCCCGGTTTTCACGCGGCTCGAGGCCCTGCGAGGCCAGAAGCTTGTAGGAATCGGCATACCATTGGCTGTCGGGGTAATTGTGCCCGAGAACCGCCGCTGCGGCCTGAGCATCGCTTGTCAGCCCCATAGCGTAATAGACCTCGACAAGCCGTGCCAGGGCCTCCTCCACCTGCCTGGTGTTGGGATAGGTCTCCACGACCGAACGAAAGCGATTGACCGCGGCCGCATATTCCTTGCGCTCCTGATAGTAACGTCCGATCTGCATTTCCTTGCCGGCGAGCTGATCGCGCGCGAAGCGCAGCTTTTCTTCCGAATCGGCGACATATTCCGAATCAGGATAGCGCTGGATGACCTCGTTGAAGGCTGCGATGGCCCGCCGGGTGACGCGCTGATCGCGGGTCACCTTGGGGATCTGCCGGTAATTGGCCAGCCCGATCAGGTAATAGGCATAGGCCGTGTCCTCGGAATTGGGATAGAGGCTGATATAGCGCTGCGAGGAGTTGATCGATTCCGAATAGCGCCCCATGCGATAGGTCACGAAGGCGTTGAGCACCATTGCGCGGCGCGCATATTCCGAATAGGGATGCTGTTTGTCGATGGCTTCGAGCTTGCGGTTCGCCTCCCGCAGCTTGCCGGCCTTCATATTGGCCAGCGCCTCATTGTAGAGCTGATCGGCCGGATCGGTCTCGATGTCGAGCGCCGTGATGTCGATATCGGCGTCGCTCCGGCAACCGCCGAGCGCCGTCGCGCCGGCAAGGCCGATCGCAATCAGCAATATGCGCAGTCCCGACGGCATTGATCCACGACTATGCATTCTGGCATTCACCCCGACTGTCAACCGTCACACCGGATTCGGCCTGCAAAAACAACAAACTCACGCCAGCAAATCCCCATCTCTCTCCGGCTGTCATAGCCCCATATGCCCGTTTACCGCAACGTCATGGGCCGCCTTTCGTACATTTTTATGGCAGCAACATCCTGTCAGGCAACGAAAATCGGGTCGCCGATGAATAGTGGAAAAGACGATGGACAGAGGTCAGCGCCGCAAATGACCACAGGCCTTGGCCGCGACAGGACCGATCCCGGGCGGCAAAAAAAGGATTACATCCAGGGTGCGAACATCGGCCCGCTGACGGCGACGAGCTCTCCGCCGCGTGTGGTTTCGCGCGGCTGCGACGTTTCCACCACCTCATAGGCGCTGGCATCGGCCAGAAGGGCCTTGAGGGCGAGCGAATTGAGCTTGTGACCGCCACGATAGGACCGGTAGCATCCGATGAATTTGGCGCCCGCCAGGGCAAGATCGCCGACCGCGTCGAGCGTCTTGTGGCGAACGAACTCGTTTTCGAACCGCAACCCTTCGATATTGATGACCGAATCGTCGTCGCTGATCACCACCGAGTTTTCCAGCGACGAGCCAAGGGCGTGGCCGGACGCCCAGAGGAATTCCACATCGCGCATGAAGCCGAAGGTGCGCGCCCGCGCCAGCTCGCTGCGGAACGTATCGGGCGTGATGTCGCCCTTCCAGGACTGGCGGCCGATCAGCTTGCAGTCGAAATCGATGTCGATTTCAAACCGCGTTCCCTCATAGGGAACGAACTCCGCCCAGGATCCGCCCGCTTCGATGCGCACCGGCTTGACCACGCGCAGATAGCGCCGCTTGGAACTGAGGATATCGACCCCGGCGCGATCGAGCGCCTCGATGAAAACGATCGAACTGCCATCCATGATCGGAACTTCCGACCCGTCGATATCGACCACGACATTGTCGATTTCCAGCGCATAGAACGCCGCCATCAGATGCTCGACGGTCGCGACACTGGCGCCCTTGGCATCGCCCAGCACCGTACAAAGATCGGTGGCCGAGACCTGCGAGGCCACAGCACGAATGCTGTGCGTATCGCCGTTTTCCATGTGTCTGCGAAAGATAATCCCCGAATCGGCATCCGCTGGAGAGAATGTAATCGACACTTTCGATCCGCTATGGACGCCCACCCCTGAAAGCGTCGCTTCGTTCAAAATTGTCGTCTGATAGCCCAGATAATCAATACTCATCAATCAAGCCTGATACCTTTAGTCCAGGCCGACCGAAATTTCGACACAATTGGGCGCGACTGTAAAATCACGTACAATTTCAACAATTTCGGATAGCCTTTTGTCCCGACCAAATCCCCACTCACGGAGGATACGTGGCTCGGAATAACAAACCAAATCACGGTTTTTTACGGAATGTTACGATTGATTAATCTTTCATTTTCAAAGGCTTATCGATTGTAACGATTGTTAACGGCCGGTTAATGCAACGGGCCTGAAATCACGCACCGGAAAAACCGGGCCGATTCAGCAGGAATCGGCCCGATATTCGGCTGTGCGGCAAGACGTCCGGAAACCCCCTCTACATGGCCTGACGGCGCAGGAATGCAGGAATTTCGAGCTGCTCGTCTTCGCTACTCTGCGCCGGTGCCGGCTGGGCGCGGCCCTGATTGTCCAGATTGCCCTGCTTCGGCGCATAGAGACTGGCTTCGGCCGACAATTGCCGGCGCGCCGGTGCCGGCTTGCTGGGCAGCTCCGTTCCGTCCTCATCCTCGCGCCGGCCGAGACTGCTGGAAATGCGCTTCAGCAATCCCATCGGACCACGCTCATCGACGCCGCCGGGATCGGCGGATCTGTGACGCTGCTCGGCTTCAGCCTGGACAACGGGCGGAAAGTCTTCGATCCGCGGCATTTTGGGTGCACTGGCCTGTGCCGCCCGCGGCTGTGGCGCAGCCGGTTGCGTTGCTGCCGGTGCAGGCGCCGCCGGCTGGGGTGCCGTCTGCGCGGGAGCGGCGGGCTGCTGTGCGACCTGCGGCTGCGGTGCGGCGGATTGTGGCGCGGCGGGCTGCTGAGTCGCCGGCTGAGGTGATTCGGCAGCGGGTTGCGGGTTGGCGCGGCTCTGCAACGGCACCTTTGGCGGCTCGGGCTGCGCGAAGAGACGACTCTGCGGCCGGAACTCCTCGGCAGCCGGTGCCGTTTCGGCCGGTGCCGCCTGCGTTGCGATCGTCAGTTCCTGTTCCAGTTCGGCTTCGGCAAGCTTGATGGTGTTCTCCACGGGATCAGGTGCGGCGGCCGCCGCCAGCGCCGCGCGAGTCACCGGCCGCGCAGCCGGCTGAGCGCTGTCGCCGGCAAGATCCTGATTGTCGCGATCGATGCCCGTTGCCACGACAGAGACGCGGATCAGACCCTCCAGATCCTCATCGAAGGTCGCACCCAGGATGATGTTGGCGTCCGTATCGACTTCCTCGCGGATGCGAGTCGCCGCCTCGTCCACCTCGAACAGGGTCATGTCGCGGCCGCCGGTGATGGAAATCAGCAGGCCCTCGGCGCCACGCATCGAGGTCTCGTCGAGCAGCGGATTGGAGATCGCCGCCTCGGCCGCCGCCATGGCGCGTCCGTCGCCGGCGCCCTCACCGGTGCCCATCATCGCCCGGCCCATCTCGCGCATCACCGAACGCACATCGGCGAAGTCGAGATTGATCAGGCCTTCCTTGACCATCAGGTCGGTGATGCAGGCGACACCCGAATAGAGCACCTGGTCGGCCATACCGAAGGCGTCGGCGAAGGTCGTCTTGTCATTGGCGATCCGGAACAGGTTCTGGTTGGGAATGACGATCAGCGTATCGACGCAGTTCTGCAGTTCCAGAATCCCCTCATCGGCAAGCCGCATTCTGCGCTGGCCCTCGAAATGGAACGGCTTGGTGACAACACCGACGGTCAGGATTCCGAGATCGCGTGCCGCCTGTGCGACGACAGGCGCCGCGCCGGTTCCGGTTCCGCCGCCCATGCCGGCCGTCACGAAACACATATGCGTGCCGTTCAGATGGTCGTTGATCTCGTCAATGCACTCGCGCGCCGCGGCACAGCCGACCTCCGGCTGCGATCCGGCGCCCAGCCCCTCGGTCACCGCGACACCCATCTGGATGACCCGGTCGGCCTTGGTCATGGTCAGGGCTTGCGCATCGGTGTTGGCGACCACGAAGTCGACCCCCTGCAGCCCAGCATTGATCATATTGTTGACGGCGTTGCCGCCGCCGCCGCCCACACCGAAGACGGTAATGCGCGGCTTAAGCTCGGTAATGTCCGGCTTCTGCAGATTGATAGTCATGGCACCTCGTTCCCTTTTCAACACTCGGCCGCAACGCCACACCGGCCAATTTCAAATCTCAAAAACTCTCTTTCAGCCATTGTCCGACGCGCGCGAAGCGCCCGCCGGTCACGGCCATTCGATATCGCCCGGCCCGCTCCGCGCCGCGGCTCTCCAGCGAGGCGATCTGCGGATAGATCATCAGGCCGATCGCGGTGGAAAAAGCCGGGCCCTTGGCCGCCGCCGGCAGTCCGGCCACGCCCAGCGGCCGTCCGATCCGCACATTGCGGGCCAGGATCCGGCGCGCTGCATCGGAAATCCCGGTCAATTGGCTGGCGCCGCCCGTCAGCACGATCCGACGGCCGACCACCGGCGCGAAACCGGAGCGCTGAATGCGGTCGCGAATCATTTCCAGCGTTTCTTCCACGCGGGCCCGCACGATGCGCGACAGCAGGGTCTTGGGCATCTGCACCGGCAGGTCGTTTTCTGTGTCGCCGATCGGCGGCACCGAAACGGTGTCGCTGTCATCGCCGGTCATCGGCAGGGCCGAGCCGTGCACCACCTTCAGCCGTTCGGCATCTTCCAGCCGGGTCGACAGGCCGCGTGCCAGATCCATCGTGACGTGATGTCCGCCAAGCGCGATGGCGTCGGCATGGACCATCCGGCCCTCGGTGAAGACGGAAATCGTCGTGGTGCCGCCACCCATGTCGATACAGGCGCAGCCGATCTCGGCCTCATCGTCCACCAGCGCCGACAGCCCGCTCGCATAGGGGGTAGCCACCATCGCTTCGACGGTCAGATGCGCCCGGTTGACGCACAGTTCAAGATTGCGCATCGGCGCCTGTTCGGCCGTCACGACATGCATGCCAACCCCCAGATGGTGCCCATACATGCCCAGCGGATCGCGGACGGCGCGTTCGCCGTCGAGGCTGAAGCCGATCGGCAGCGAATGCAGGATGGCGCGATCGGAGGCATTGATCTGGCCGGCTGCCGATGCCAGCACCTTTTTCAGGTCCGATCGTTCGACCTCATGGCCGCCGAGATCAATGGCCGCGGAGTAGGTTTCGCTCTGCAGCCGGCCCGCCGAGACGTTGACGATCAGCGATTCGACAGTCACGCCGGCGCGTTTTTCGGCCGTGTGCACCGCCAGGCGCACCGAACTTTCCACCGCATCGAGATCGGCGATGACGCCGGCCTTGATGCCGCGCGACTTGTGATGGCCGACACCGATGATCTCGACATCATGGGTGCGTCCGGGCAGCAGGCGGCTTTCCTCCCGCGGCACCAGCCGGCCGATCAGGCAGACCACCTTGGTGGAGCCGATATCGAGAACCGTCACGACACTCGACCGTTTGGCGGGGAGTCCCCGCATATGCGGTACGGTGAACGATGCCGGGCGAAACACGCTCATGAACTGCGTCCCCGCTTCTTGAGCATGCGGGCCCGTTCTTCGATGGCGTCGGCGCGGCGCAGCGCCGCCCGTTCGGTCAGCCCCACGGTGATACGGTCGTCAAGGCGCAGATCGACCGTTTCGATATCGCGTTCCAGAAGGGCCTGTTCCGATTGGATTTTCTGTAATTTTGCAAGCGCTGCGCCGGCATTCTTTTCCGGCAGGTTGACGGTGACGCCATTGTCGAGACGAATGTCCCAGCGGCGGTCGGCGACGCGGATGCTGGCCCTGACGCGCTCTTTCAGGTCCGGCCAGCCCTCGAGCAACCTGCCGAATTCTGCGGCATGGGTGTCCGCGCCCAGGCCGACAAACAGCGGCAGCGCCGCGAATTTGCCGTCGTCAAAGGGCGCAATCACACCGCCGTCCCGGTCGATCAGCGACAATTCGCGGCCATGTTGCCAGATCGCGAAGGCGCGCCGCTCCGACAGTTTGACATTGATGACGTCCGGATAGATTTTGCGGACCTGCGCATCGGCGACCCAGGGAAGTGACCGGATCGCCGTCCTGGCGACGTCGACATCCATGGTGATCACCGAGGTGCCGCCATCGAGGCCGAGTTGCTGGACGATGTCGATCGGCGACGTTTCCAGATTGCCGGCCACATCGACCCGTTCGACGGCAAAGCCGACCGATGCGGTCGTCACCTCCATCAGCGCCCTGAAATGTCCACCGACGAAAACGCCATAGAGACCCGTCGCGGCAAACAGCGCCAGCGCCGCCGCCGCACCCGTGTGGCGCGGGATGACGATCCGCCCCTCGACCAGCGCCGTCATGAACCGTGTCGGACGGCGCAAAACACGCGGCAGCACCACGCCCGGATCCGCCGGATCACCCAATGGGCGATCGCCAGCACCGAACCGATTGCCAAGCCACTTGTTTTTCAACGCATGCAAGACGCGTCCTCCACCATCCAGGTCATCAGCGCGCCGAAATCATAGCCGGCAAGCTGCGCGAGTTCGGGCACCAGGGATGTGGGTGTCATGCCCGGCTGCGTATTGATTTCCAGCCAGACGACCTCGCCGTCATCGGAAAAACGGTCGTCATAACGAAAATCGGAACGGCTTACGCCGCGACACCCGAGAGCTTGATGCGCCTTGAGCGACAGTTTCTGAACTTTTTGGTAAATATTTGGTAAAATTTTCGCCGGGAATTCGTGTTTTGAGCCACCTTTAATATATTTTGATTCATAATCGTAGAATGCCGAACCCACGGGGATGATTTCCGTCACCCCGAGGACCTCGTCGCCCATGACGGCGCAGGTCAGTTCACGGCCGTGAATGAAGCGCTCGACCATCACCCGGTCGCTGTAGGGCCACTCATGCGAACCGAGGATCTGCGGCGGATGGGACTGGTCTTCCATGACGATGATGACGCCGAAACTCGAGCCCTCGGTCACCGGCTTGACCACATAGGGCGGCTCCATCGGATGCTCGGCCACGATCTCGTGGCGGATGACGACCAGTTCCTCGGCCACCGGGATGCCGGCGGCGGCGGCGATCGTCTTGGCATATTGCTTGTCCATGGCAAGCGCCGAGGCGGTCACGCCCGAGTGGGTATAGGGAATGCTCAGATATTCCAGAATGCCCTGAATGGCGCCGTCTTCGCCGAGCGGCCCGTGCAGCGCGTTGAAGGCGACATCCGGCTTCAGATCCGCCAGGACCGCGGCAATGTCACGTCCGACATCGACGCGGGTCACCCGGTAACCCTCGCCTTCAAGCGCCGCCGCGCACGCCTCGCCCGAAGACAGGCTGACCGGCCGTTCCGACGACAGCCCGCCCATCAGCACCGCAACATGCTGTTTCTTTCCCATCTTCACCCTTCCGTCTCTGACCGCTGCCTTGAAGGCGCGTGTCCCGCAACGCCCCTGCAGGACCAGTAACGAATCAAAATACGGAGACACTAAGACCAGTAGAATCAGAGAGTTGCAGCGACTGCAACCATTTTGACATGAATTGTGAACCATCGGGCTGGCGCCGGGCTGGAGTAGCGTGGCGAATTCACGTGATTTTGGCTGTCGGGCAACGGGATGTTGATCCTTCCATCCCTTTGCCCACAACAGGCGTAAAGCGGAAGCTATTCTGGCGCAGTACCCTGAACTGACTATTGTGCACTGTCCAATGATCCGATCCGGTCACAATGCACTCCCATGGCACGCCTGCGCCCTCGGCCAGGGCACCGGATGCTGCTTTCTGCCCGTCGGATCCCCGGCAACGTTGAGGTCGATTTCACAAATCCGTTTCAGCAGGGCTTCGACCTTGGCCTGCGCCAATCCGCCATGCGCCACGCATCGCTGTTTGGCGGCCGACCTTTGTGCAATCACCGGCTCCTTGCCGGCGATGGCGCAGCTGAAGAGAAAATATCCGGATTTGTCATAGAAGTCGGCCGATTGGGCGGTGATTTGATGATTGGTGTCGTTGCGAACGTCAATGATCAAGATGAATGTCGACACATCCCGCAGCCGGTTGTCGGAAGAGGAGATCGCGCGCCTCTCATGCCGAAAATGCGCATCGACAAAATCGATCGCAATCGGATTGCGCGGCAGCGCCATGAATAACGGCATGTCCCGGCCGAGACCCCAGGCCGCGGCGGCGGCCACCACCAGCGCCGCCAAGACCCGGCCGGCTCGGCCGGTCAGCCATCGCCGCCAGACGGACAAGTAGTATCCTTTGCGGTTTCTGGCTGTGGCCGATATCAGCCGCCCACGCGCATTGCCGGCCTTTCTGACCCGGCCCTTCATGCTTGGCCCCAATCCGTCCCGCGTCCGAGGCCATCAGTGTCTGGTCAACTTTGGCGCGAGTCAAGGCGCACCACTCCGCCGCCGACCCCCAACCGGCGGGCGGGCCAACCGGACATTGCGGTCAGGTGACGGCTGGTTTTAGCCGCCGCCGGCGAACAGGTTTGGCCAGAGGCCGAGAACGCCGAACAGGATGAGATAGAACGCCACGACATAATTCAGCAGGCGCGGAACAATCAGGATCAGAATGCCGGCAATCAGGGCGATCAGCGGCTGTATGGTCACGACATTGATTTCCATTGGGGTTCCCCCTTCGAATCGGTCTGCGTGCACAATACGCCGGATTCTTCCATCAACATTCCGTGAATGCAATGCGTCTCCTCAAAGGCATCCACCGTAAAATCCCGTGCCGGGCCCACATGGCCGCATCGTCGCGGTCATCGCCGCACGCCGCAGATTGAGGGCGCGGTCCCGCTCGATAACCGCTGTCTGAACGCAATTGGCAAAGGCGTTGGTGCCCTTCTTGAACCCGAATGCCGTGCATTCGCCGCGATATTTCTCGATCAGCGCTGCCTGTTGCGCAGCATCCATCCGATCGAAGGGCAGGCTTGCCTGGCAACCGGCGGCGAAAGCCAATATCACGCAAAAGACAGCACGCATTGCTGCATTTCCTTTCCAGGCCGTCAGCCTTGCTCTCAAGTGTTCTGACAAAACCCCATCGCCAATTTCCCTGTTTTATGAAACCCTTGCGAGCCCGCCTTGATTCACGGTCTCAGCGTCATCGCCATCTGGCCGGGGCCGAAAGGCGACCCGGTTGCGGCCCGAGCGCTTGGCCGCATAGAGCGAATCGTCGGCGTGATTCATGATCGCATACATCCGCTCGCGCGGTGGTGCCGGCGCGATGCCGATGCTGACCGTCAGCGGATGAGCGACTCCCGCCCGAGGTCGAAAAACGATCGCCTCGACGCCGCGCCGGATATCCTCGGCCATCTCCCAGGCCCTTTCCGGCTCAAGATCCGCCAGAAACAGCGCGAATTCCTCGCCGCCCAGCCGGCCGAGAATGTCGCTGCGCCGGATATGTTTGCTCAGCACCGACACGATCAGCAGCAGGGCCTTGTCTCCGGCCTGGTGCCCGTGCGTGTCGTTGATCTGCTTGAAATGGTCGACATCGATCATCAGCAGGAATCCCGCATCGGCCTTGCGGCGCCGGAATTTCGTTTTGGTCAGGAAACTCTCGCGGTTGAGCAAACCCGTCATCTGATCGATGGAGGCCCGATGCTCCGCCTTCTCGTGCAGGCCCTTGAGTTCCTCATGGGCGGCCTGAAGATCGCGATGCAGCCGATTGATCTTTTCGCGCTGCCGGTAAAGATACGACGTCGTGGGAACGGACACCGCCACCGGGACAATGGTCGCGATCGCCAGCGCCAGCGCCATTCCCTGACCGCCCGGAAAGAACAGCCGCATCAGCAGGAAGGTGCAGGCAACCGAGACCGCGGTCGCAAGCACGGCAACGGACAGAACCTGTCGAAACATCCTCATCATTTTCCACCGGTCCGATGGCAATGGCAAGAATTCTATCCCGTCAGGCTTTATTTTCCGTTGCCGAGTGATGACCTGAGACGGCTACAATAAACGGCCGAGGAATTCCTGCACCAGTTGCCCGTCGCGAAACCGGCCGAGCCGTTTGATTTCCCATTCGAGCCGGATGCCGGAATGTTCCAGCACCCGGGCGCGTACGGTTTCGCCCAGCAGTTCCAGATCATAGGCCGTCGCCGGCCCGGTATTGATCATGAAATTGCAGTGCATCGGCGACATCTGGGCGCCGCCGACCATCATGCCGCGGCATCCGGCGGCATCGATTTCCTTCCAGGCCGATGTTCCGGGCGGGTTCTTGAAGGTCGAACCGCCGGTTTTCTCGCGGATGGGCTGCACCGATTCGCGGTGCAGCTGAACCGCTTCCATCTCGCGGCGAATGACATCCTGGCCTTCGCGATACCCCTCAAAGATCGCATGGGTGAAGATCAGATCGTCCGGCGCGTTGGCGTGCCGGTAGGAATATCCCATCTGCGCATTGGTGAGCACCTGCCGATTGCCCTGGCGGTCGAGCGCATGGACCTCGACGACCCGTTCGCATGTCTCGGTGCCGTTGGCGCCGGCATTCATACGCAGTGCGCCGCCGACGGCCCCGGGAATGCCGTGATAGAAATGAAACCCGCCGATGCCTGCCTGATGGGCTGCCGCCGCCAGCCGCTTGTCGGGACAGGCCGCGCCCGCTTCGATGCGGATTTCGGATATCGGCTCGCACTGTCCGAAGCCCTTGGCCGAGAGCCGCACCACCAGCCCCGGCACGCCGCCGTCGCGAATGAGCAGGTTCGAGCCGATGCCCATCGCCAGGACCGGGACCTCCGGCGGCAGTAACCGCAACACCGCCGCAAGGTCATCGCTGTCGGCCGGCTGAAACAGGATCTGTGCCGGTCCGCCGACCCGAAACCAGGTGACACCGTCCAGCGGCGCATCCGCCGTCACGCGGCCGCGTACGCCGTCAAAGACCGTCGACAACTCGTTCAGCAGGGCCTTTCCGTCCGCCGCGCTCATGACCCCTCCGTGTCGAGTGATCTCAGATTGTCCGGCAGCACCGCCGCCCCGCCGGTAATGCTGCCCGCGCCCATGCAGATCACGAAGTCACCGTCCTTCGCTTCCGAAAGAACCAGCGGCGCCAGATCATCGGGACCGTCCAGCACCCGCGCGTCGCGGTGCCCGGCCGCCTTCATGCGCCGCACCAGTTCTTCGGACGTCACCCCGTCGATCGGGTCTTCGCCGGCGGCGAAGACGGGGGCAATCGCAACCAGGTCGGCCTCGTTGAAACAGGCCGCGAAATCGTCGAACAGGCTGTGAAGGCGCGTATAGCGATGCGGTTGCGAGATGGCAATCACCCGCCCCGGGCAGGCATCGCGCGCGGCGGTAAGCACCGCCTTTATCTCGACCGGATGGTGGGCGTAATCGTCGAAGATATCGACCCCGCGCCAGGAGCCCACATGGGTAAAGCGCCGCTTCACGCCGCCGAAGGCCGCAAGGCCCCGGGAAATCGCGTCCGGTCCGAGGCCGAGTTCATGGGCGACCGCAATCGCCGCGGTGGCATTGGCGACGTTGTGGCGGCCGGGCATCGGCAGGCGCAGATCGGCGATCTCGATCATGTCTCCGGTCTTTCGCCGGCGGATGCTGATATCGAACACCGATGTCGCCCCATCCATGCGGTGGTTGGAATAGCGCACATCGGCCTGCGGATTCTCGCCATAGGTCACGACCCGCCGGTCATCGATCCGGCTGACCAGCGACTGCACCTCTGGATGGTCGAGGCACATCACGCCGAACCCGTAAAAGGGAACGTTCTCGACGAACTGCGCGAAGGCATCGCGGACATTGTCGAAGGTCTCGTAGAAATCCAGATGCTCCGGATCGATATTGGTGACGACGGCAACGTCGGCCGGCAGTTTCAGGAAGGAGCCGTCCGATTCATCGGCCTCAACCACGATCCACTCGCCCTCGCCCATGCGCGCATTGGTGCCATAGGCGTTGATGATCCCGCCATTGATAACAGTCGGATCCAGCCCGCCGGCATCGAGGAGCGTTGCCACCATCGAGGTGGTGGTGGTCTTGCCATGGGTCCCGCCGATCGCCACGGAATTGCGGAACCGCATCAGTTCGGCCAGCATTTCGGCGCGGCGCACGATCGGGATGTTACGCTCCCGGGCGGCCAGCAGTTCCGGATTGTCATGGCGAATGGCGGTCGAGACGACGACCACTTCGGCTTCGCCGAGATTGTCGCCCCTGTGGCCGATCAGGACCGGAATGTCCTTGGCGCGCAGCCGCTGCACATTGGCATTGTCGGAAATGTCGGATCCCTGGACGCGGTGGCCGAGATTGTGCAGCATCTCGGCAATGCCGCTCATGCCGATACCGCCGATCCCGACAAAATGCACCAGGCCGATGTTCTGCGGCATCTTCATTGTTGCGCTTCCCGTTCCTTCGATGGCGATCCGCCGCCTGCCAACTCCTCGACCAGATCGGCGAGCAGGCGCGCGGCGTCGGGGCGGCCGGTCTCCCGGGCCTGCCGGGCCATCGCCGCCAATTGCTCCGGCTGGCCCGACAGGTCGCTCAGTTGCGACGCCAGGGCCTCGGCCGTCATTTCCGACTGCCGTATAACACGCGCGCCACCCTTTTCGGAAAGCGCCGCGGCATTGGCGGCCTGGTCATGGTCGAGCGCATGGGGAAACGGCACGAGGATCGCCGGACGTCCGATCACCGACAATTCCGACACGGTCGATGCACCCGACCGGCTGATCACCAGATGCGCCTGCGCCATGCGCTTCGCCATCCCGTCGAAGAACGGAGCGATCTCCGCCTCGATTCCGCTCTCCCGATAATGGGTCTTCACCGCATCTTCATCTTCGGGCCGCGCCTGCTGGGTGATCCGCAGCCGCGCGCGCAGGCTCTCCGGCAGAAGATCGACGGCCTTCGGCAGAATTTCGGAAAAGAACCGGGCGCCCTGACTGCCGCCGAAAACCAGGAGATGAAAGGGCTCATCGGCCGCCGGCGGCGCATAGGGTGTCGCCGCCGCCTCCAGCACATCGGGCCGCACCGGATTGCCTGTGGTCACGATCTTGTCGCCGTGAACGCCGGTTCCCGGCGCCAGGAAGCCGCCGGCGATAACATCGACCCGGCCCGCCAGAAAGCGGTTGGCCCGCCCCATCACCGCGTTCTGCTCCTGGATCATTGCCGGGATGCCCGCACGCGTTGCCGCCATCAGCGGCGGCAGGGTCGGGTACCCGCCAAATCCCACGACGATGGCGGGCCGCAGCCGCGCCATCAACCGGCCGGATTCGCGCAATCCGCGGAACAGCGCGATCCCGGTGCGGGCAAGCGCGATCGGGTTTTTCGAGGTGATCGTGGCGGACGGAACCACATGGATATCGTCGGCCGGAAAATGCGCCGAAAACCGCTGCGCCCGTCTGTCGGTCACCAGATGCACCCGGTATCCGCGATGGCGCAGCTCATGGGCGAGGGCCTCCGCCGGGAACAGATGCCCGCCCGTGCCGCCGGCCGAAAGCAGGACCAGCTTGCTCACGTCACACCTGTTCCGGGGCGGTCGGCAATCCCGGATAGGTCTTCATCCTTCCAGTCGCCCGCTTTTCCGGATTGCGGCGCGTCAGCGCCAGCAGGAAGCCAGCGGTGATCGCAATCGCCAGCATCGATGATCCGCCATAGGAAATCAGCGGCAGGGTCATGCCCTTGGCCGGCAGCAGTTCCACATTGACGCCGATATGGATCATCGACTGCAGCCCGAACAGGAGGGTCAGCCCGGCAATGGCGAGCCGCGTGAATTCATCGCCCTCGCGATTGGCATGGCGCAGTCCGCGCAGCACCACAAAGGCGAAAATCATCACCAACAGCAGGCAGAAGAGAATGCCGAACTCCTCCCCGGCCACCGAAAAGATGAAGTCGGTGTGGCTGTCGGGCAGGATCCGCTTGATCGTCCCCTCGCCCGGCCCCTGGCCCAGCCAGTCGCCGCGCACGATCGCCTCGCGGGCGGTGTCCACCTGATGGGTGTCGCCCTCGCCCGTCCAGAAGCGGTCGATGCGCCCGGCGACATGCGGAAAGACGAAATAGGCGGCCACGAACATGCCGACGGCCAGCCCGGCCAGCAGGATGATCCAGAACCAGGGCATGCCGGCCATGAAAAACAGCGTTCCCCAGGCAATGGTCACCAAAATTGTCTGGCCGAAATCCGGTTGCGCCGCCAGCAGCGCGATGATGATGCCGTAAAGGATGATGGCGAAAAGATTGCCTGGAATATCGGGCTGGCGCGAATGTTCTGAAAACAGCCACGCGCAGATGACAATGAAGCCGGGTTTGAGGAACTCGGATGGTTGCATGGAAAATCCCATGACCGAAAACCAGCGCCGCGAACCCTTGGCCTCGAAGCCATAGAATTGTGTGAAAACCATCAGCGCGATCGACAGCGCCAGCAACAGCAGCGCGCCGCGCCGCACCTGGCGCGGCGACAGGAAGGAAAGGCCGATCATCAGCCCCACCGCCGGAAGCAGGAACAGCGCATGGCGCTTGACGAAGTGGAAATTGTCGAGGTCCAGGCGCTCGGCGACTCCCGGGCTCGCGGCAAAGGAGAGCATGAAGCCCAGTCCGAACAACACGATAAAGATCGCCAGGAGCGTCCGGTCGATCGTCCAGAACCAGTCGGCAACCGGGCCGCGTTCCGCTCTGCTTACCATGGTCAGGCCTCCTGATGATCCACCAGCATCGTCACGTCCGGCAGGGCCGCAACCTGCGCAACGAATGCGTTTCCGCGCACTTCAAAATTCTTGTACTGATCGAAACTGGCACAGGCCGGCGACAGCAGCACGACCGGCTCGCCGTGATCGTCCTTCGCCGCGTCATCGGCGGCATGGCTGACGGCGCGGTCCAGTGTTCCGGTGATCTCGTAGCGCACCGTGTCGCCGAGCGTTGCGGCAAAGGCCGGCGCGGCCTCGCCGATCAGATAGGCCTTGGCGATATGCTCGAACCACCCGGAAAGCGAATGCAGGCCGCCCTCCTTGGCGAGCCCGCCGGCGATCCAGTAGATCCTGTCGAAACTCGACAGTGCCGGCCCCGCCGCATCGGCATTGGTCGCCTTGGAATCATTGACGAACAGCACCCGGCCCCGCCGCGCCACCGGCTGCATGCGGTGTTGCAGGCCGGCAAAGCTGGCAAGGCCGGCGGTGATTTCATTCTCGTTCAGCCCGACCGCCAGGCAGGCGGCGATGGCCGCGGCAGCGTTCTGCGCGTTGTGCGCACCGCGCAATGTCGCGATAGTGCCGAGATCGGCCACCGGCTGGCTCGTTCCACCGGCCGCCGCGAAGATCTGTGGACCTTGTGCGTAATAGCCGTCGGCAAGCACATTGCGTTTCGAAATGCGAACGACCCTGGTCCCGGCCCGCTCCAGCCGGTCGGCGATCAGCGTGCACCATTGGTCATCGGTGCCGACGATGGCGACATCGCTGCCGGCGACCAGCCGTTCCTTGACATCCGCATAGTGCTGCATGGTGCCGTGCCGGTCGAGATGATCGGGGCTCAGATTGAGCAGAATGCCGGCGGACGGGTTGATCGAAGGCGCCAGGTCGATCTGGTAGGATGAGCATTCGACCACGAAAAACCGGCCGGCCTTCGGCGGCTCCAGAGTCATCACGGCGGTGCCGATATTGCCGCCGAGCTGCGTGTCGCGTCCGGCCTCTTCGAGGATATGGGCGATCAGCGCGGTGGTGGTCGACTTGCCGTTGGTGCCGGTGATGGCGATGAATGGGCAGTCCGGCGCATCAATCCGCCTTTGCCGCACGAACAGTTCCACATCGCCGATAATTTCGACGCCGCCGGCCCGCGCCAGGTCGACCGTCCAGTGCGGCCTCGGATGGGTCAGCGGCACGCCCGGTGCCAGCACCAGCGCCGCCATGTCGCCCCAGTCGATAGTCCGCAGGTCGGCAACCGGGATGCCGGCCGCCTGTGCCTCGAAGACCCGGTCGCGATTGTCGTCCCAGGCTACCGGCTCGGCGCCGCCGGCCAGCAGCGCATGGGCCGTGGCGATGCCGGAGCCGCCCAGCCCGAACAGTGCCAGTTTCCTGCCCGCGAATGCCGTCGCCGCAATCATCGGATCACCGCAGCTTCAACGTTGCCAGGCCAAGCATCGCCAAGCCCACCGAGATGATCCAGAAGCGAATGACGATCTGGCTTTCCGTCCAGCCGAGCCGCTCGAAATGATGGTGGATCGGCGCCATCAGGAAGATGCGTTTGCCGGTCAGTTTGAAGGATGCCACCTGGATGATCACTGACAGGGCCTCCATAACGAACAGGCCGCCGATAATGATCATAACGATCTCGTGCTTGGTGGACACCGCCACGGTGCCAATCAGGCCGCCAAGCGCCAGCGAGCCGGTATCGCCCATGAAAATCGCCGCAGGCGGGGCGTTGAACCACAGGAATCCCAGCCCGGCGCCGATCACCGCGCCCAGCACCACCGAAAGTTCCCCCGTGCCCGGCACGAAATTGATCTGCAGGTAATTGGCGAAGACGGCATTGCCTGCCAGATAGGCAATGACCCCGAATGATGCCGCCGCAATCATCACCGGGACGATCGCCAGCCCGTCGAGACCGTCGGTCAGGTTGACGGCATTGCCGGCGCCGACGACCACGAAGGCGCCGAAGATGATGTAGAACCATCCGAGATTGACGACGAGGTCCTTGAAGAACGGAAAGGCCAACGATGTGCCGAAACGCGTTTCGCCGGTGCCCGAGGCGGCGATCGAGGCCTGCATGATGAAGTACACCGCCAGTCCGGCAATCAGGAATTCTCCCAGCAGCCGCAGCTTTCCCGACACACCGCGATGTGACTGCTGGGTAACCTTGAGATAATCGTCATAGAACCCGATCACGCCGAAGGCGAGTGTGACGAGCAATGTCACCACCACGAAACTGTTGGACAGATCTGCCCACAAAAGCGCGCTGACGACGATCGCGCTGAGCATCATCAGCCCGCCCATGGTCGGAGTTCCCGCCTTCTTGAAGTGGGTTTGCGGCCCGTCGGCCCGGATCGGCTGGCCGCGTCCCTGGCGGCTGCTGAGCGATGCGATGATTCGCGGGCCGAACAAGAAGACGATCATTGCCGATGTCACGGTAGCCGCGCCCGTGCGAAACGTTATGTACCTGAACAGGTTGAAGATCTGGAATTGATCGGCAAATTCGACGAGCCAGATGAGCATTCAGCGAGTTCCCCCGAATACGATCATTGATACGATCATTCTTCCGCCCCGCTCTCCGACACGGGCGGATACTTGTCAAGCAATGCAGATACCAGTCTGGAAAAGCCGAGACTGTTGGATGATTTGATCATCACCACGTCGCCTGCCCTGACGCTTTCAAGCAACAGCGGCTGCAGCGTGTCCACATCAGCGCAATATTGGTGCACCGGCGTCTCGGCCAGCGTGTCGTCGAGTACCTTGATTTCCGGTCCGGCAAGCAGCACCAGGTCGATCCCGGCATCCGTCAGCGGCCCGGCAAGGTCCTTGTGCATCCCCGCCGAAAAGCGGCCAAGTTCCAGCATGTCGCCCAGCACGGCGATACGGCGGCCGCCATCGGCCACCGGCGTGTCGCGCAGCAATTCGATCGCCGCGCGCATGGAAGCCGGATTGGCATTGTAGCTTTCGTCGATCACGGTGATCTGCCCCGGCGCCACCTTCAGCCGATGGCGGGTGCCCCGTCCCCGCGTCGCCGGCAGATCGGCAAGCGCCGCGGCCGCGCGCTGCAGATCGGCGCCGGCGAATTTGGCGGCGCCCATCACCGCCAGCGCATTCTGCACAATGTGCCGTCCCGGCAGGCCAACTGTCATCTCGATTTCGTCGCCGGCGATATCGGCACGGACATTCGAGCCGGTAGCAGTCGGCTCATACGCCAGCAGCCTGATATCGGCCTGCTTGTTTTCCCCGAAGGCATGAATATGGGCAATGCCGCATTGGCCCGCGATCTTCTTGAGCTGCGAAAACTTCTGGCTGTCGCGGTTCAGCAGGGCATAACCGCCGCTCTCGACCCCCTCGAAAATCTCGGCCTTCGCCGCGGCGATTTCGCCGATCCCCTTGAAATGGCCGAGATGGGCCGCGGCGATCGCCGTGATCACCGCCACATGCGGCTGCACCATTTTAACGAGCGGCCGGATTTCCCCGGCATGGTTCATGCCGATCTCGAAGACGCCGAACCGGGTGTCGGGGGGCATTCTGGCGAGCGTCAGCGGCACGCCCCAATGGTTGTTGAACGATGCCACCGACGCATGCACGCTGCCCTGCACTGAGAGCGCATGCCGCAGCATTTCCTTGCTGGTCGTCTTGCCGACCGAGCCGGTCACGGCAATGATCCGCGCCTTGCTGCGTGCCCGCGCTGCCACGCCGAGGCGTCCAAGGGCCGCAAGCACGTCATCGACGACGATCATCGGCGCATGCAGGCGCCCGAGCGCCGGCAGCTTGGCTTCCGAGACCACCAGCAGCGACGCGCCATTGGCGAGCGCCGCGCTGGCAAAATCATGTCCGTCGAAACGATCGCCCTTGATGGCGAAAAACGCATCGCCGGCATTGGCCGTCCGGCTGTCTATGGAAATCCCGTCAACCCCATCGGGCATCTCGCCCACGGGCCGGCCGCGCATCGCGTCCACAAGGTCAGCGATATCCCACAGCCATTGCCGGTCGGCAAGCGCCGCGATCGCCTCCCGAACCGCCTCGTGGTCGGAGAAGTGCAGAACCGTATCGCCCACAGTCTGGCCCTGTTCATGGCCCTTGCCGGCGACGATCAGCGTATCGCCCTGCTCAAGTTGCGACACGGCTTCCGCGATGGCCCGGCCGCGGTCGCCGATTTCGACGGCGTCGGACGTTGCCGCAAGGATCTCGCCGCGGATTGCCGCCGGATCCTCACTGCGCGGATTGTCGTCCGTCACGATCACCACATCGGCCAGCCGCGATGCGATCTCGCCCATCATCGGTCGCTTGCCGCGGTCGCGGTCTCCGCCGCATCCGAACACCAGCACGATCCGCCCCGTGGTGAAGGGCCGCACGGAGCGCAGGACCTGTTCCAGCGCGTCGGGCTTGTGGGCATAGTCCACATAGGCCGGCACGCCCCTGTCGGTGGTGCCGACCAGTTCCAGCCGGCCCGGTGCGCCCTTCAGGTGTTCCAACGCCGCGATCGCCTCGCCGGCCGGAACGCCGGTGACGATCGCCAGCGCGGCGGCGACCAGCGCATTCGAAAGCTGGAAATCCCCGGCCAGCGGAATGGTCACCTGATAGATCGCGCCCTCGTGATGGATTTCGGCAACCTGCTGATGGCGCTGGTGCTCGACCCGCTTGAGTGTCAGGAACGAGCCGTTCCGGCCGACGCTCAAAACCGTGTGACCGGCGTCGCGCGCCACGTCCAGCGCCCGGTCCGACCACTCGTCGTCGGCAAAGATGACGGCCGGCGCACCGGTCGGCAGCAGCGCCTTGAAGAGCCGCATCTTGGCCTCGAAATAGGCGTCCACCGAAGGGTGATAATCCAGATGGTCGCGTCCCAGATTGGTGAACGCTGCGGCGCGCAGGCGCACGCCGTCCAGCCGGCGCTGATCGAGGCCATGGCTCGATGCCTCCATCGCGGCATGGGTCACGCCCTCATCCACCAACTCTCCGAGCAGACGATGCAGATGAACCGGGTCGGGTGTCGTCAGCTGCGCATATTCAGTGCGCTGCGGCGAGACGACCCCGGTGGTGCCGATCATCGCCGCCGCCAGGCCCGCGCGCTGCCAGATCTGGCGCGTAAACGAGGCGACGGACGTCTTTCCCGCCGTTCCGGTGACCGCCACCATGGTTTCGGGCTGTGCGTCGAAGAAACGGGCTGCTGCCTTGGCAAGGAGGATTCGCGGGTCCTCCACCGCAATGAGCGGTACGCCCGGATCGGCGATCTCGCGCCCGGCCTGCGCAAAAATCGCCGACGCGCCACGCGTCCTGGCGTCATCGATGAAATCCGCGCCGTCACGGGTCTGGCCGGGCAGCGCGGCGAAGGCAAATCCCGGCTGGACATCACGGCTGTCGGCGGTGATGCCGTGGATTTCAAGATCGGCATATTCCGGTGGGATCGCGGTAAATTCTCCTGCAAGGTCGTTCAGTTTCATTGCGTCGTTTTTCTGTCCCTCTGCGGTCTGTCGAATTCGGAATCGACGCGGTTTCAGTCCGATCCCGGCCGTCTCGAAGACAATACTCTACGCGCTTATGTCAGACTCAATATGACACGAGCAAGGCGTCATCATCCCCGCCGAAGGCAGGCCGCACACCAAGAAGCGCGGCCGATCGGCGAATGATCGCCTGAACCGTCGGGGCGGCGTTGAGGCCGGCTGTCGCCGAATGCTGCCCTTCTGCCGGTTTCGGTTCATCGATCACCACCAGGACGACGTAGTCGGGATCCTCGATCGGAAAGGCCGACAGGAAGGCGTTGAACCGAACGCTGGATGAGTAGCGCCCGTCCACGACCTTCTCGGCCGTGCCGGTCTTGCCGCCGATCCTGAACCCCTCGACCTCGGCCCTGCGGCCGGAGCCTTTTTCCACATTCATGCGCATCAGCTCACGCATCGTCGCGCTGGTCTCCGGCTTGATCACTTGGGTCGAAACCGCCAGAGCCTCGTCAAGCGTGCGCGGCAGGAATGTCGGCGGCATCAGCCGGCCGCCATTGAGCATCGCCGCCGCGGCAACCGCCGTTTGCAGCGGCGTGGTGGCAACGCCGTGCCCGAACGAGATCGTGATCGAATGGATCTTCCTCCAGACTTTCGGCTGGGTCGGGCGTTTGACTTCCGGCAGTTCGGTCGGCATGCGGGTCAGCAGCCCGATCCGGGTCATGAACTCCCGCTGCCCTTCGATGCCGACGACATCCGCCATCTTCGCCGTGCCGATATTGGACGAATAGATGAAGATCTCGGGCACGCTCAACACCCGGTGCTTGCCGTGAAAATCGCGGATCGTGTGGCCGGCGATGCGGATCGGGCGCGTCGCATCGAACGTGTCGGTGAGCGAAACGAGACCTGAATCCAGGGCCATCGCCGTGGTGAAGGATTTGAAGGTCGATCCCATCTCGTAGGTGCCCGCCGACATCCGGTTCATCCGGTCCTTTTCCAGCGCCTGGGCAGGCATGTTGGGATCGTAGTCCGGCAGCGACGACATCGCCAGCACTTCGCCGGTCTTGGCATTGAGAACCACCGCGCCGGCAGCGATCGCCTTGTAGCGCTGCATGGCCGCCGCCAGTTCGTCGCGCACGATATGCTGAACCCGCAGATCAAGCGAAAGCCGGATCGGTTCGAGCTGCCTTTCGATGGTCATGCCGGCAGCCGCGAGATCGGCAAGGCCCTGCCCGTCGACATATTTCTCCATGCCGGCAATGCCGCGATTGTCGATATTGACATGGCCGACAATATGCGACGCGGTCGGACCGCCCGGATAAAAACGCCGTTTTTCGGGCCGGAAGCCGACGCCGGGCAGGCCGAGTGCCAGAATGTCGCTCTGCTGCTTCGGCGTGAGCTGGCGCCGCAGCCACTGGAAATAGGATTTCGATGTCAGTTTCCGGTAAACCGCGCGCACATCGAGCTCCGGCAGGACCGTCGCCAGTTGCTCGACGACTTCATCGGGATCGGTGATCTTGTGCGGGCTGGCATAGAGCGACACGGTGCGGATGTCGGTTGCCAGAACCTTGCCGTGGCGGTCGAGCAGATCCGGCCTCGAGGCCAGCAGGGTATTGTCCCGGGCGATACTGGCGGCGGTGGTCAGGTCGCGGAAACCGTATTGGACAAGGCGGCCGGCGATGACCGCATAGACCAGGCAGGCGCCGATCATCACCAGCGTTATCCGGTTGCGTGTCTGATTGCCCGATGATTTGCGGGTCCCCTCGATGCGGATGGGCCCGTCCGGCGGTTCCGCGCCGGACGAAACGTTGCGCCGTCGCCGGGCAACCGCCTTTCGCCATGCCGAAACCATTACGGCTCCACCGATCCGGTCAGCGTCTCCTCATCGAGCGTCTCGGCCATTCTTTCGCGATCGGCCTCCGGCAGATCGATCACCAGGGCCGGCAGCTCCTGCGGCTGGATCATCTGGTGGGTCTCGGTGGTCTGAAGACCAAGCTCTTCGCTGTGCCGTTCGACGAGATCCTGCAGCCGCCCGGGCTGCACCAGCAGGCTCCAGTCGGCATTGAGAAGATCGATCGTATCCTCTTCAAGCTGGATTTGCGCTTCGAGGCGCCGCACCTCGGCCAGTTGCTCATCCGCCTGGTATTTGATGTGGAACGTCATGACCGCGGCCGCCGCCATCAGCCCAATGATCACAAGATCGACCGTTTTGAGCATGACCTTCAGCCCCCCGAACCGGCGATGGCCGGCAAATGCGGCAGCCCGAAAATGGAGGCATCGGCAGTCATCGCTGCTGCCGCTGTGCGGCGCCCACAGCGCAGCTTGGCTGACCGCGCGCGCGGATTCCGGCGGGCTTCGTCATCGCCGGCGGTCACCATCGCCCGGCCGATTGGCTCGAACGAGGCCGGATCGCGCCCGGCCGCCGGCAGATGGCGCGATGTTTCGCCGTCGCGTCCGAAACGCGACCGGAAGAAGCGCTTGACGATCCGGTCCTCCAGGGAATGAAAGCTGACGACCACCAGCCGGCCCCCGGGCTTCAGGGCCCGTTCGGCGGCGAACAGGCCGCGGATCAGTTCGTCCAGTTCCTCGTTGACGAAAATGCGCAGGGCCTGAAAGACGCGGGTCGCCGGATGGATCTTGTCGCGCATGCGCCGCGGATTGACCGATTCGACGAGACCGGCGAGGTCCCGCGTCGTGGCAAACGGTTCCGACTGTCGGCGTTTGCCGATCGCCTGGGCAATACGGCCCGCCTTCTTCTCCTCACCCAGAATCCCGAAGATCCGCGTCAGGTCCGCCACTTTCAGCGTGTTGACGACGTCGGCGGCGGTGGGGCCCGATCCGGACATGCGCATGTCCAGCGGGCCGTCTTTTTGAAACGAAAACCCACGCGCCGCCTCGTCGACCTGCATGGAGGAGACGCCGATATCCAGCATGACACCGTCAAGGCCGGATTGCGGCGCATGGTCCGCCAGGTCGCCGAAGCGTGCCTGGATCAGCCGCAAATGCCCGCGATGGGCCTGCACCAGCGGCTGTCCGGCGGCGACCGCCGTCGGATCGCGATCGAGCGCAATCACGTCCGCGCCGGCCGCCAGCACCGCGGCACTGTACCCGCCGGCGCCGAACGTGCCGTCAAGGATGATCTGGCCTTTGTCGGGCTGCAGCCGCTCGAGAACCTCTGCAAGAAGAACCGGGATGTGGCGGACTGGTCCGCCACCGGCGCCGCTTGACGCAGCGCCAGAGTCCGCCGTCATCCCGTCTCTCCTTGGCCAGCGCCGGCATGTCCACCCGCCAAGCGCCTGCTGAGGGCCTCCCGCCGCTTTTCCTCGTATCGGGCGGGGTCCCAAAGCTGAAAATGATCGGAGCGTCCGACGAAGGTCACATGGTCGGAGATTCCGGTGTAGGTCCTGACAAAATCGGTGACCATCAGCCGCCCCTCGCCGTCCAGCTTCATGAACACGCCGCCGCCGTGGATCAGCAGTGACATCTCGTTGGCATCCGGTGAGAAGGGATCGGCCTCGGCAACGGTCTTTTCGTAGCGGTCGAGCAGGTCCGGGCCGCCGATCGTAATGGCCGGATACAGGAAATCCTGGATGGCGTAGAGGTCCTGAATGTCGAGCCGCGTCAGCACGGTGCGGAACGGGGCGGGCACCGACACCCTTCCCTTCGCATCGATCTTGTTCGTCGCATTCGACAGGAACCGGTTCACTACGCAAAACCGCCGTTTCCAGGTCTGAGGACCATAACATGCTGCCTCCGGAGACTACCGACCGTAAGCGTGCCGATGGTTACCGCGTCGAAACACGCGGCGCGCCACCTGCTTCGGGATGCACCTGAACACCCCGCAAACCACTGATTTGGGATATCATGGGAGAATTTGGGCGTCAATGGGATAAGGCCGCCAGACATGCCTTAACCGGCCCCATTGAAGCCTCTTTATGGTTAACAAGGGGTTAACAAAGGACTGTGAGCCGGATACGGGACACCGGGTGCATATATTCGCGGATTGAAAAGCCAGCCGGCCTGTAAGCCGGGTTCTGTATGGCCCGGCCGCCGCAGCGGCGGGCGTGGCAGCCATTCCTCTGGGACCGGACTTGCGCCCGGTCTCGAGCAACCTACCCGGGTGACAAACCCGGAAACAGGCCGGGGCCTGCGCCCCGCGTCACCCCTATTCGGTCTTGCTCCCGGTGGGGTTTACCGTGCCATTGCTGTTGCCAGCAATGCGGTGGGCTCTTACCCCACCCTTTCACCCTTACCCCGCCGGCCTTCCTCTCCCGCAATGGCAGCAGAAGAAGGCAGGCGGGGCGGTCTGCTTTCTGTGGCACTTTCCCTGGGGTTTCCCCCGCCGGATGTTATCCGGCACCGCGTTTCCGTGGAGCCCGGACTTTCCTCACCCCGCTGTCTTTCGACATTGCAGGGCGCGGCTGCCCGGCCGGCTGGCAGATGTCTGATAACCGAGGCCGGCGGCAATTGCCAGAAAATCCGTTATTGCCGCCGCCAGCCGTGCGCGGGAGATAAGGTCAGCCGATGATCTTGCGCACCTTTTTGCAGTAGCGCGACGAAATCGGATTCATCCGCTTGGCGCCATGTCCGGCATTGTAGCGCAGGACCGTGCCGCAGGTGTCGCCGCCGGCCAGCTTGTGGGCGCCGGCGAGATATTTCATGCCGTATTTGATATTGGTTTCCGGATCATAGAGGTCCTTGCGCGACCCCCGATATCCCATCATCCGGGCGGTTCCCAGTTTGATCTGCATCAGCCCGACTTCACCGGCCTGCCCGCGCGCCTTGGGATTGTAATTGCTCTCCACCCGGACAATGGCATGCGCCAGTTTGGACGGAACACCATGTTTTCTGGCGTAGCGGTTGATCAGGCGGGTGTATTTCGAGTCCTGCTTCGCCTCGGCCGAGCGTTCCGGCGGGTTGAATATCGAGGCCGCGATGGCCGCGAAATCGATTCCCTTCTTTTCTCCTTCAGCAGAGGTGTCCGCCAACGCGCTTCCAAATGACACCATGCCGGCACAGGCCGCCGCGCAAAACAGGGTCGCAAATCTGTTCATTCCATAACTCCAAACGAAACGCCGTCGACACCTGTTCGACGGCGGTCATACTCCGCGGCTTGCTCGCCGCTTATTCAATGCGGAGCCATTTCTAGGGATGAAATTCAACGAATGGTGGCAACACGGTCACGTTGCGTTACACCCCGTAAGAAACCGGTTTGTGCAACGCAATATTCACCGTTTTGACGGGGATTCCGGAAGCGCCGAAAGCAGTTGGTGCAAGGTCTTGATGGTCGAGGCATCGGCAATGCCGTCGACCCTTGACGGTCGAAAATGACGCTGGAATGCGGTGACGACTGCCGTCGTCAATTCATCATATATCCCATTGATTTCAATACCATAACCATAAAGGGACAACATTGCCTGCAGCGCTTCGACCGGTTGCCCCGCATCGCCGCGCTGAAAGAAGCGGCCGCCGCCGGCCGGCGCCGGTTCGACGAAATGCCCGACCCCGTTTTCAAAAAGTGATCGCCAGGGAAATTTCTCCCCCGGATCAGCCTTTCGTTGCGGTGCAATATCGCTATGGGCGACCACTCTTTGCGGCGCGATTGCCCACCTCTCGGCGCAATTTTGACACAAATCCGAAACGGCGGCGATCTGCGCGGCGGGGAAATCCGGATACCCCGCTCCATGGCCGGGATTGACGATTTCAATGCCGACGGACAGCGAGTTGATGTCCGTTTCGCCTTTCCAGATGCTTTTGCCGGCATGCCAGGCCCGCATGCGCTCGGGAACCATCTGCACGACCCGGCCATCCTCATGCACCAGATAATGGGCCGAAACCTGCGATTCTTCCGTGCACAGCCAGTTCAGCGCGCCGTCGGCCGTTGCCATCCCCGTATAGTGCAGAACCAGCATGTCGGGCACCCGGCCGCCCGCCCGTTCGCCGAAATTCGGCGACGGGAACGGATCGGCGCCCGGGAAATCCACCGCCATGCGGCTCATGCCGCCTTGCGGTCTTTCTCAATCGCCGCATAGGCTTCGTTGAGCGCAGCCATCCTGTCATTGGCAATCGCCAGGAATTCCTCCGGAACCCCCCGCGCCATCAGCCGGTCCGGATGGCTCTCGGAAACAAGATGCCGGTAGCGGCTCTTGATCTCGTCCAGCGGCGCATCCTTGGCAATCCCGAGGACCGCATAGGGGTCACGTGCCGCGCGATAGGTGTGGCGCGCCAGGATCTGTTCGAAATGGGAGTCGTCGACCAGGAAGATCTCGGCGACCCGCGCCAGAAACGCCTGCTCCTTTTCATGCAGCACGCCGTCCGCCTTGGCGATGTGGAAAAGACCGTCCAGAATATCCTCGAGAATCAGGCAATTGGCCTTGCCGGACCCGCACAGCTCCGCCATCTTCGCCGCATAGGATTCATATCCGGCGACATCCTGTTTGGCGAGATTGTAGAGGCGCGAGACATTGCGCCCCTCCTTGTGCGGGATTTCGAAGATATCCTGAAACGCCACCACCTCGTCGGGCGTGACGATCCCGTCGGCCTTCGCCATCTTGGCCGAAAGCGCGATCATCGCAACCGAGAAGGCGACCCGCCGCCGGGTCTCCGGATCGCCGGCGAACACGGTGCGCACAGCCTCGATCACCCCGGAAATCGCTCCCGAGGTGGCCGCGCCGACAAATTCTCCGAATCTGGCAAAGATCGACATTGTGTGTCTCTACGTGATTTGCGCCATCAAGGCGAGTGGTCAAAAACGCGCGAAAAGGCTGGCCCGACCGGCAAACGGCTCCCCAAACGACACGGTGGATTAAGGGAACGGGTCCTGACCGCCAATCCCGACCGGTCTAGGCTTCGGTGGCATCGTTTGCCTGCAATAGGGCGCTTTTGTGACGCTCAAAGGCGTCCTTCTCAGCCTGCCAGTGTGCGAAATGCCCCTCGCGCTCCAGCCGCCCGGCGCCGGCCTCGCCGATCACCGCCGCGACCGCCCGCGCATCCGCCATATGGTCCAGAACTTCCGAGACCATATCCAGCACAGCGCCGCCGTCCGGCACACGATACGCGTCGCAGAACGTCTTCAGCCGCCTGCCGCCCGTAGCAAGGTCAGCTTCTGCAAAAGGTTTCATATCAGGCGCATGAAAAGCCAGAGGCACCATCCAGAACGCCGCATAGGCGACATCCCACAGCCGTGGCCCGGGCCCAGCCAGGTCGAAATCGAACACCGCGATCGGAACACCGCCGGCAAACACGAAATTGTAGGGCGCGAAATCATTATGGCAGATGACCTCGTGGCGCGCGGGATCGCGATGGCTGAAGGCCCAGTCTTCCGATCCATCGGACCGGTAAGTCGCGGTGGCGTCATGCAGTGCCCGCAGCATCAGCGCCGTGGCGACCAGCGCTTCCTCCGTTTCCCAAAGCGATGGTTCGACACCGGTTTCGCCGTCGATATAGCTCAGGATTTCCCGGCTCTTGTCGTCGATCCCGAGAAATCTGGGACAGGCTGTAAACCCGCTCGCTTCGAGATGCCGCAGGAGCCGGTGAATGGCCGGGCTGGCGGCGGTCAGTGCACGCCGTACCGTGTCGCCCACCCGCACCACACCGGTATTGACATTGCCGCCCGTCAGCGGGGTTTCAGCTTGCTTCACCGCACTTTCCCGAGATGATCCGTTGGAGCACCCATCAAGCGTCATTTTCACCAACGGTCAACCGCCGCAAACGGAACCATCAACGCTATTCATTGGACGCTGGCGCACATGTCCACTACTGGGGTTCCCCCCAAGCCTATCAAGAGGATCGCCATTGCAAACCCATTCCGCTCCAGATCGCCAGGCCCTCGGCATGTTGCTCGGCTTTACCGGCGTCGTGATCTTCGGTGCGACGCTGCCGATGACCCATGTCGCGCTGACCGGCATGTCGCCGTGGTTCATCACCTTTGCCCGCGCGGTGATCGCCACCACGGCGGCCATCCCCTTTATCCTCTTCGGCCGCCACCGGATCGGCGCCGGCGACAGTGCGGAGGTCTTTGCAGCCGGGCTGCTGCTGGTCATCGGATTTCCCGGATTTGCGGCGCTCGCGATGCAGACCGTGCCGGCCAGCCATGGCGGCGTGATCCTCGGACTGCTGCCATTGATGACCGCATTCTTCGCCGCCCTGATCGGCGGGGAGCGGCCGGGCCCGGCTTTTTGGGGCCTCAGCATCCTGGGTGCCGGACTGGTTGTGGCATTCTCGCTTCTGCGATCCGATCTGAAGCCGTCGATGGGTGATTTCTGGCTGCTTGCGGCGGGCCTTTCTGCATCCTTCGGCTATGTGCTCATGGCCCGCCTGTCGCGGCGCATGGGCCCGGGTGCAACCATTTCCTGGGCGCTGCTGCTGACGCTGCCCCTCACACTTGCCGGCGTCGCCTGGACCTGGCAGGCCGGCATGACCGGCCCGTCGGCCGCGGCGCTGTGGTCGCTGGCCTATCTCGGATATTTCTCCATGTTCGGCGGCTTTCTGTTCTGGAACGCCGGCCTTGTCATGGGCGGTATCGCGCGCGTCTCTCAGATTCAACTGCTGCAGACCTTTGTCACACTGGCGCTCTCTGCGCTCATGCTGAGCGAACGCATCTCGGCAACGACGCTGCTTTTTGCCGTTGCCGTCGGTCTCGTCGTCTGGCTCGGCAGCAAGGCGCGCATCTCCTGAAGATCAAATCCACTGGACACGATGCCGATCCCGGTGCATCTGTTCACACACAATCACCAACCAACATCGGACAATTGGCATGCCGGACAAATGGGACTTCTGGATCGATCGCGGCGGAACCTTCACCGATGTCATCGGCCGTTCCCCGGATGGCCGGCTGCTGCAGAGGAAACTGCTTTCCGACAATCCGGAAGCCTATCGGGATGCCGCGCTGGAGGGCATTCGCGCCCTGCTCGGCGTCGATCGCCATGATCCGGTTCCCGGCGCCCGCATCAATGACGTCAAGATGGGCACGACGGTTGCGACCAATGCGCTGCTTGAGCGAAAGGGCGACCGCACCCTGCTGGTCATCACCAAGGGGTTTCGCGACGCCCTGCGAATTGCCTACCAGGCGCGACCGCATATCTTCGCCAAACAGATCATATTGCCCGAACAACTCTATGAAAAGGTAGTCGAAATCGATGAGCGGGTCCGCGCCGACGGGACGGTCGAGGCCAGCCCCGATCCGGATCGGGTGCGCGCCGCGCTGGCCGCGGCGAAATCGGCCGGGATCGATGCGGTCGCCATCGTCTTCATGCATTCCTGGAACTATCCCGAACACGAACGAACGGTGGCCGACCTGGCAAAAGAAGCCGGCTTCGCGCAGATATCGGTAAGCCACCGGGTCTCGCCGCTGGCCAAGCTGGTCGGCCGCGGCGACACGACGGTTGTCGATGCCTATCTGTCGCCAATCCTGCGCCGTTATGTCGATGACGTCGCCGGCGAACTGGGCGCCTCTGCGGGACAGCAGGACGATGACGCGCCGTCCCTCAAATTCATGATGTCATCGGGCGGCCTGACGGCGGCGCATCTGTTTCAGGGAAAGGATGCGATCCTGTCGGGTCCCGCGGGCGGCGTGGTCGGCATGGTCGAAACAGCCCGCCTCGCCGGATTTGAGAAGGTCATCGGTTTCGACATGGGCGGCACGTCCACCGATGTCGCCCATTATGACGGCGACTATGAACGCGCCTTCGACACCGAGGTCGCCGGGGTCCGTATCCGGGCGCCGATGATGCGGATCCATACGGTCGCCGCCGGCGGCGGGTCCATCCTCCACTTCGATGCCGGCCGCTTTCGGGTCGGTCCCGATTCGGCCGGCGCCGATCCGGGGCCCGCCTGCTACCGCCGCGGCGGCCCGCTGGCGGTCACCGATGCCAATGTCATGCTCGGCAAGCTGCAGCCCGACTATTTCCCGGCCCTGTTCGGACCGGGCAATAATGAACCGCTGGATGCAGGCATTGTGGAGCGCGAATTTCGCCGGCTTGCCGCGGTCATGGAGGACGGGAAATCGGCCGAAGAGGTCGCCGAAGGTTTCATCACCGTTGCCGTCGAGAACATGGCCAATGCCATCAAGAAAATCTCCGTCCAGCGCGGGTATGACGTCACCCGCTACCTGCTGAACTGTTTCGGCGGCGCCGGCGGCCAGCATGCCTGCCTGGTCGCCGACGCGCTGGGCATGGAGGCCATTCTCATCCATCCCTTCTCCGGTCTGCTGTCGGCCTATGGCATCGGCCTTGCCAATCTCTTCGCCACACGCCAGCAGGCGCTTGTCCGGGAACTGGACGCCGATGCATCGGAGCCCGTCACCCGCCTGATAGACCGGATGGCACGGGACGCCCTGGAGGAGCTCGCCGAACAGCAGGTGCCGCACGATGCCGTCTCCTGGCGCCCGATCCTGCATCTGCGCTACGACGGGACCGATACGACGATACCGGTCGATTTCAGCGACCGGTCCATCGAACGCGCCAGAACGGCTTTTGAAGCAGCGCATCAGGCGCAATTCGGCTTTGTCTACGAAAACAAGCCGGTCGTCGTCGAGGCCGTCGGCGTCGAAGCCGGCGACACGCGCAACAAAGGCGGCGGCGAACCCGACCATGAGAGCACCGGCGAACCGGCGGAGGCGGACACGACACGGCGGTTCTATTCCGGCGGCCGGTGGCATGAAGCGCCTGTCTACCGGCGCGACGCCCTGAAAGCGGGTCAGCAGATCGACGGACCGTCATTGATCATCGAAGCAAACCAGACGATCGTCATCGAGCCGGGCTGGCGGGCAGAGATCAACGGCAAGAACCATGTCGTCATGCGGCGCTTCGAGAAAAAGGCCCGGCAGAAAGCCATCGGCACCCGCGACGCCGATCCCATCATGCTCGAAGTGTTCAACAACCTGTTCATGTCGATTGCCGAACAGATGGGCATCACGCTGCAGAACACCGCCTATTCGGTCAACATCAAGGAGCGGCTCGACTTTTCCTGCGCCGTCTTCGACCGCCACGGGGCTCTTGTCGCCAACGCCCCGCATATGCCGGTTCATCTGGGATCCATGGATCGTTCGGTCGAGACCGTCATCGCGCTCAATAAAGGCCGGATCCGTCCCGGCGACGTCTATGCGCTCAACGCGCCCTATAATGGCGGCACCCACCTGCCGGACATCACCGTCGTCACCCCGGTATTCGACACCGAAGAAAGCGAAATCCTGTTTTATGTCGCCTCGCGCGGCCATCACGCCGATGTCGGTGGCACGGCGCCCGGTTCGATGACGCCGCTGGCGACGACAGTCGACGAGGAAGGCGTGCTGATCGACAATTTCCTGATGGTCGAACAAGGCCGCTTCCGCGAAGCCGAACTCATCGAACTGCTGACCGATCACCCCTACCCCGTCCGCAACGTCCATCAGAATATCGCTGATCTCAAAGCGCAGATCGCCGCCAATGAAAAGGGCATCGCCGATCTGCGCAAGATGGTCGCAGATTTCGGCCTCGACGTGGTGGAGGCCTATATGGGTCATGTCCAGGACAATGCCGCCGAGAGCGTGCGCCAGGTCATCGACGCGCTCTCCGACTGCGCCTATGACTATGAAACCGACAGCGGTCAGGTGATCCGCGTCAAGATCACCGTCGATCGGAAGGCGCGAACAGCAACGGTGGACTTCACCGGGACATCCGCGGTGATGGAGAACAATTTCAACGCTCCCGAACCGGTCACCCGGGCGGCGGTCCTTTACTGCTTTCGTGTCATGGTCGAGGGAGCGATTCCGATGAACGCCGGCTGTCTGCGCCCGATCCGGATCGTCCTGCCGGACAATTGTCTGCTCAGCCCCTCCTATCCGGCCGCCGTGGTGGCCGGCAATGTCGAGACGTCGCAGCACGTCACCAACGCCATATTCGGGGCGCTCGGCGCGATGGCCAACAGCCAGGGGACGATGAACAATCTGACATTCGGCGATGATCGATATCAGTATTACGAAACCATCTGCTCCGGTTCGCCGGCCGGACATATGAATGACGGCACGGGTTTTGACGGAACGTCAGGCGTCCATGTCCACATGACCAATTCGCGGCTGACGGATCCGGAGATACTGGAAATGCGCTTTCCGGTCCTGCTGGAGGACTTTCACATCCGTCCGAACTCCGGCGGCCGCGGCAAATTCAGCGCCGGCGACGGAACCGAGCGGACAATCCGGTTCCTCGAAAGAATGGAATGCGCCATTCTTTCATCCCATCGCAACCGCCCGCCGGAAGGCATTGAAGGGGGCGGCAATGGCGTTGCCGGCAAGACGGAAGTCCGCCGTCTGGATGGAACCATCGAAAGATTGAAAGGCTCCGACCAGACCATCCTCGAGGCGGGCGAGGCCGTGATCTTGACGACACCTACGGCTGGCGGCTTCGGAAAATCTTAAGAGGCGTCTAATATCCTAGGCTGTGGTGACCATTTAACCTGTGTGCCGGTTTGTCCGGATTTGTTCAGGATCGGTTTACGAGGAGGAAGGACATGCTGTTGCATATTCGACGACGAGTGAGCCGATCATGGGCAAATCCGGTCAAATCCCTTCGGGACGAGGCACACTTCGCCCCTGGTCATCGTTGCGAAAGGCTTGAAGTGGAGGGCACTACGGCGCCTTTCGCGCCTTGCCAGGAACGAAGTGTGCCACGCCGGCGCACAGGTTAAATGGTCACCACAGCCTAGTGCTGTGCCGGTTTTGCCACAGCCGCGCGGCGACATATTCACAGGAACGGCGACCAATACGGTCAGCGGTTCCATTTGATCCTGAAACGCTCTAGATTTGGAAGCCATCGATGTCATCTGATTTGGACCGGCCCCGCATGCATCCTGTGATCTTGGCGCTTGTGCCGCTCATCATGGTTCTGGCGTCCTGCACGACAGCCGATCTGGGGGTTGAATCCAAAGTGTCACCGTCAAGATATGGCGATGCCGATCCGCAATATTTCGGCCACCGACACCCGGCAAAACATCCCGTCCACGGAGTCGACGTTTCCAAGTGGCAGGGCGACATCGAATGGGACAAGCTGCGCCAGGCCGATATCGCGTTCGCCTTTATCAAATCGACTGAGGGTGGCGACCACCGGGACGAACGCTTTGCCGAATACTGGCGTGAGGCCAAGCGCGCGGGCATCCCGCGCGGCGCCTATCACTTCTTCTATTTCTGCCGTCCGGCACGGGAACAGGCCGCCTGGTTCATCCGCAATACCCCCAATGACCGCTCGGCGCTTCCGCCTGTTCTCGACATTGAATGGAATCACCACTCCAAGACCTGCAAGAAACGGCCGAAACCGGCCACGGTCCGCAAGGAAATGGCGGTGTTCCTGGACATCGTCCAGGCGCATTACGGCAAGAAGCCGCTGATCTACACCACGGTCGATTTCCATGAACAGAACCTTGAGGGCCATTTCGCCAATTACCAGTTCTGGGTGCGGTCCGTCGCCGATCATCCGGACAATGTCTACCGGCAGCGCGACTGGCATTTCTGGCAATATACCGGCACCGGCCGGGTCCCGGGCATAACAGGCGATGCGGATATCAATGTCTTTGCCGGCAATGCGCAGCAATGGAAAGAGTGGCTGGCCCACGCCACCCGGCGGAACTGAAACCCAACAGACCCAAGAGGGAAATCCATGAATCGATCCTGTCTGCCCGCCGCGATGCTGATCGCCGGCGGCATCTTTCTTGCGACCACGACAACCGGCCATGCGGCGCAATGCGGCGGCGATTTCGGCCAGTTCCTCAAAGCCATCAAGCAGCAGGCCATCGCTGCCGGCACACCGGCGAGGGTCGTCGACAGGGCACTCGCCAATGCGCGGATCGACCGGAAGGTTCTGAGCCGCGACAGGGCGCAGGGCGTTTTCAAACGGACCTTTCTGGATTTTTCCCAACGGGTGATCAGCGGCAGCCGGTTCCAGCACGGCCAGAACAAACTCAAGCAATATGCTGCTGTATTCGAGCGGGCAGAACGCGAATATGGCGTCCCCGCCCCGGTCATCGCCGCCTTCTGGGGGCTGGAGACCGATTACGGCGCCGTCCAGGGTGACTTCAACACCATCAACGCCCTGGCGACCCTGTCCCACGACTGCCGCCGCCCGGAACTGTTCACCCCGGAACTGCTCGCCGCAATCGAGCTTGTGGGCACGGGCGATATCGACCCGGCCCGAACCACCGGCGCCTGGGCCGGTGAGATCGGACAGGTCCAGTTGCTGCCCGTCGACATCATCCGCTTCGGCGTCGACGCCGATGGCGATGGCCGCGTCCGGCTGAAGAAGAGCGCGCCGGATGCGATCCTGACTGCCGCCAATTTCGTCCGCCATCTCGGCTGGCAAGCCGATCAGCCATGGCTGCAGGAGGTCACCGTGCCCGCCGACATGGCCTGGGAGAAGGCGGGGCTCGGCAGAACGCTGCCGGTCGCCGAGTGGCAGGCCATGGGTGTTGCGCCGCGGAGCGGCAGCCTGCCGGCCGGCACGCTGTCGGCGGCGCTGCTGCTGCCGCAGGGTCGCAAGGGACCGGCCTTCCTCGCCTACCCCAATTTCTCGATCTATCTGGAATGGAACAAATCCTTCATCTACACCACGACGGCCGCCTATTTCGCCACCCGTCTCGCCGGCGCGCCACGCTACAAGGCCGGCAATCCCGATCCCGGTCTCAACGACGCGCAGATGAAAACGCTGCAGCGGATCCTCGACGCCAAGGGCTACGACGTCGGAAAGATTGACGGCATCCTCGGCGCCGGCACCCGCGGCGCGGTCCGGCAGGAACAGCTTCGCCTCGGCCTGCCGGCCGATTCCTGGCCGACACCCAAGCTGCTTTCCCTGCTGCAGTAAAGCGCCTCTGCCGGGTGTTACGGGCCTTTTTTGGGCCCTTCTTCAGCCGGCAGCACCTCCGGTGTATCGCCGGCCGGTTTTTCCCCCTCGGCCGCCTCGCCGGCCTGGACCTGCGCATTTTTTACGACCCGCCGGTGATACATCGCAAGCCGGGCCGCGCGGTAGCGGACCCGGCCGTGGAAAATCGCCCGGTCAACCGCCTGGCGTCCGCGCTGCACCTCCTCGATCTCGACCGCATAGGCCTCCAGAAGGGCAGCGCGATAGGTTGTCAGCCCCTCGGACGCCACCCTCTCGACCCGGCGCATCAGATTGGTCCACACGGGCGACACCAAGAGGGAAATAGCCGTCACGGCAATCGCCAGGCGGTAGGCGTCGCCGCTCAGAGCGGCCGCGCTCAGGCCGGCCGCCGCCAGAACGAAGGAAAACTCACCGATCTGCGCCATCGACAGGCCCGCGATCAGCGCGGTTTGCTGGTCCGATCCCGTCAGGCGCAGCAGCGCGATATTGAGCGCGGACTTGGCGGCGATGACGACGATACAGGCGGCAATGACAAGCCACAGATTGGCCCATATGAACTGCAGGTCGATCAGCAGCCCGATGGACAGGAAAAAGACGACGAGCAGAACGCTCTGGATCGGTTCGATCACCGGTATGATACGGCTACGCAGCGTCGAATTGCCGATCAGGATGCCGGCAACGAAAGCGCCATAGACCGGCGACAGGCCGGCAATGCCGGAAAGGGCAGCGGCCGAAAAACAGACGGCCAGCGATCCGAGCGCCAGGATTTCAACATTGTTCTCGATCTGCTCGGCGAACGGCACCCGCAGCTTTCCTCGTTTTCCGAGCCACCACAACAGCCCGGCGAGAATGAGGACGGCGATCGTCACGCGCAGTGTCGTCGCCGCGACATCGAGCTCACCGCCGCCGAAACTCGTGACGACAATGAGCATCGGCACCACCGCCAGGTCCTGCGCGATCAGAACGCCGACCGCGATGCGTCCCTCGGCACCGCGCAAGACGCCCATATCGTCCAGCATCTTCATTGCCACCACCGTGCTGGAGAGCGCGATGATGAAGCCGAGGATGATCGATTCCGCGATGCCGATGCCAAGCCCCAGGCCAATCAGGATGGCCACCGCAAGGGCGACGAGAATCTGGCCGCCGGCCACCAGGACCGCCTGACGCAGGGTCAGGATGAACGCCCTCAGGGACAGTTCCATGCCGATGAAGAACAGAAGGATCAGCACGCCCATCTCGGCCAGCAGGTTGACATTTTCGGAGCTGGCGATCACACCGAACCCGGTCGGGCCGAGCGCGATGCCCGCCAGAATGAATCCCACCAGCGGAGGTTGCTTCAGGCGGATGAGGCCCAACCCCAGCAACACGGCGACAGCGGCGACAAAAGCGATACCGCTCAGCTCGCCGCCATGGGCGGCGGCATCCGTGACGGCGGATTGAAGGCTGTTTTCCAGTGGCGTTCTCCAATCGGACCGGGATCTGTCGCGCCAATTGAGTCTGGCACGGCTCCCAAGGGGCGACAAGGCGGTGCCGCAGGTTTATGCAGCAGAATCAAAGCAAGATACGGATAGCGCCCGGAAAACATCCGGTGTCTGGTTCACCACGACATAGGGAGACCATCACGTGAACAACGCCGGACAGCCCATCGCACCGCTGACCTGGGCCATGCTGATTCTGCTCGGCCTCATTTGGGGCGGCTCCTTTTTCTTTGCCCGGATTGCCGTGGAATATGTGCCACCGCTGACATTGGTGCTCTTGCGGGTGCTGCTGGCGGCCGCGGCGCTGCATCTTTATCTCCATGCGCGCAATGGTCTTTACGTCCTGCTCTGGCAACGCTGGCGTTCATTCATTGCGCTCGGCGTGTTGAACAACGTAATTCCGTTCACGCTGATCTTCCTGGGCCAGACGCAAATCGGTGCCGGTCTGGCGGCTACGATCAACGCGACCACACCGCTTTGGACGGTCATCATCGCCAACCGGCTGACAAATGATGAAAAGATGACGGTTCCGAAGATCGCCGGCTGCCTGCTGGGCCTGGTCGGCACCGGCGTGCTGATCGGGCCGGCCGCCCTCACCGGCCTCGGCGCCCCGGTATGGGCGCAACTGGCGATTGTCGGCGCGTCGATATCCTACGGCTTCGCGGCCATTCTCGGCAGGCGGTTCGGCGATCTGCCGCCGGTGGTCACCGCCACCGGACAGCTCACCGCAGCGTCCATGGTGATGTTGCCCCTGGTCCTGATCATCGATCAGCCGTGGAACCTGCCCCTGCCGCCGGCCGGCGTGGTTCTTGCCATCATCATGCTGGCGGTCGTATCCACCTCGCTCGCCTATATTCTGTACTTCCGCATCATCCGGGACGCAGGCGCAACAAACGCCTCGATCGTCACGCTGCTGGTGCCGCCAAGCGCCATCTTGCTCGGTGTATTGTTCCTTGGCGAGCGGCTCAGCCTGGAGGCCATGCTCGGCCTGCTGCTGATTGCATCCGGACTCGTCACGATTGACGGCCGCCTCGCCGCACTGATTCGGAAAATCAATTAATTTTAATGGGTTATTGGAAAATTGATTAACCAGTTTCGGGCCTGAATTGCGTCAGTTTCAGGTCCCGGATTACACAATCTTGCCACAAATCGGTCACGAACGGACGCCGTGCGGCGCAAAAACCGGCGGAATCTGACACAAAACGCGGATTTTTTTGGCACCACCAGAAATTGATAGAATTCATGTGGTTAAGATGTGGATGAGAGTAGAATTTTCCCCGCCCTTTCGCAGCGCAACAACTATTTTTCTTTCCAACCGCCGCGCCTACGGCATAGCATTCGACCGTTAACCGCAGGGAGGTCAGCTATGGGACTCGTGCGTTCGCTCAATGTCCTGGTGATCGGTGCAGCGTTTTTATTCATCGTGCTCATGCTTTTCCTCTAACCATGATCACAGGACAGCGGCAATATTCAGCCGCGACGGAATTCGAAGAAACGGGGATGGAAAATCCATCCCCGTTTTTCATTGACCGGAACGATTGGAGAGTAAGTTGCTGTCTGCGGTCCGCCCCTAAGCAGCGGCGATGCTGGTCACCGCGCCATTGCCGGCAGGTGCGCGCAGGCCGAGCAGATGGCAGATCGCATAGACCAGATGCGCCCGGTTCATCGTATAGAAATGGAAGTCCTGAACGCCACGCTCGACAAGATCCATCACCTGGTCCGCGGCGACCGCCGCGGCAACGAGTGATCGGGTCTGCGGATCCTTTTCAAGGCCCTCGAAGCGTGTCGCCAGCCAATCCGGGATCGAGGCGCCACAAAGCCCGGCAAATTTCGCCACCTGCGCAAAATTGTGCACCGGCAGGATGCCCGGCACGACGGGAACATAGATGCCGGCACGGCGAACCCGTTCGACATAACGCTCATAGCTGTCATTGTCGAAGAAGAACTGGGTGATCGCCCGGGTCGCGCCATTGTCGACCTTGCGCTTGAGCATGTCGATATCGGTCATGAAGTCCGGGCTCTCCGGATGTTTTTCCGGATAGGCGGCGACCGAAATCTCGAAATCCGCAAAGGCCTTGAGGCCGGCGACAAGCTCCGAGGCGTTGACATAGCCGTCGGCATGCGGCCGGTATGGCGAGCCGACGCCCTTCGGCGAATCGCCGCGCAGCGCGATGAAGTGCCGGACGCCCGCCTGCCAGAACTCGCGGGCCACCGCGTCAACCTCCTCGCGGCTGGCATTGACGCAGGTCAGATGCGCCGCCGGGGTCAGATCCGTTTCGCTCAGAATCCGCTTGATCGTCGCCAGTGTCGGTTTGCGGGTGCTGCCACCGGCGCCATAGGTCACCGAGACGAAATCGGGCGAGAACGGGGCGAGCCGCATCATGCTTTCCCACAACTGGCTCTCCATGTCGCCGCTTCGGGGCGGGAAGAACTCGAAGGAAACATTCATGGCATTGCCCAGAAGGGCGGGACCGGAACGACGGAGCACAGACATGGTCAGCTTATTCCCACTGTGGATGGATTTGATTGATCGGTATCGGCAACGCGCACCCGCGGATCACGCGCCAGCCAGATCGTCACGGTCAGGTTCTTGCCGCGATTGCTCTCCGGCTGAAGATCGACCGTCTTTTCGACATTGAGCCCGGCATCGGCCAGCCAGCCGCCCAGAATATCGGCCTTGAAGCCCAGCCTGAGATGGGCATGCTCATCATGCAGATATTCCAGGTCGTGCGGCGCGAAGTCGACGACCACGATCCGCCCTCCGGGACTGAGCATCCTGGCGGCCTCGGCGATGGCATCCTCCGGGTTCTGCAGGAAATGCAGTACCTGGTGAACCGTGACGAGATCGAATGTGCCGCGTTCGAGCGGCAAATTGAGAATGTCCGCATGGCGCACCGACGCATGGGCGACATCGGCGCGCTCCAGATTCGAGCGGGCAACGGCCAGCATGTCGCGGCTGGCATCGACGCCGATCCCACGCCGGTAAAGATGCGAGAACAATTGCAGCATGCGTCCGGTGCCGGTGCCCAGATCCAGCATGGAGTCAAACGGCGTATTGCCGACCAGTTCGAGCAGCGCGGCCTCGACCTGCTCGTCCGAGATATGCAGCTTGCGCAACTCGTCCCAGCCTGCCGCATTGCGGCTGAAATAGGCCTGCGCCCTTTCCGCCCGCGCCTTCTTGACGGCAAGAAGCCGCTCATGATCGCGTGCCAAAAGCGGGTCCGCAGGAGATACGGCGCCGATAACCTGCCGCGCCAGTTCGTGCGGCCGGCCATCTCCCTTGAGGCGGAAATAGGCCCAGGCGCCTTCCTGGAAACGTTCGATCAGCCCGGCCTCCGTCAGCAGCTTCAGATGGCGCGAAATGCGCGGCTGGGACTGGCCCAATATGTCGGTCATGTCGGTGACGGTCAGGTCGCCCTCGAACAGCAGGGCGAGAAGCCGCATCCGCGTCGGCTCACCGGCCGCCTTGAGGACATCGACCGCCTTTTCCAGACCCAGTTTTCGCGTATCCAGCATCGACGCCTCGAACCAACCGATCGTCCTCCGCAGCATACGGAGAAAATCACATAAGCATATCTTTATATGATTTTGCGTCGCGCCGCAACCAAAAAGGAAAATGTCGCATCAGAGCCATTGCGTCGATTTGCGACAACTGGCCCGGCGGATGTCTGTCATTGGCGGCACAGGCGTCGATTCTGTGGGGTCAGCCGCCCCGGTACGGAAACCGCCTCAGCGCGTCAGCCGCTTATAGGTCACCCGTTTCGGATTGACGCTGTCAGGACCGAGCCGGCGGATCTTGTCCTGCTCGTAATCCTCGAAATTGCCCTCGAACCATTCGACATGGCTGTCGCCTTCGAAGGCCAGAATATGGGTCGCCAGCCGGTCCAGGAACATCCGGTCGTGGCTGATGATCACCGCACAGCCGGCGAAATTCTCCAGCGCATCTTCCAGCGCCGCCAGAGTCTCGGTGTCGAGATCGTTGGTCGGTTCGTCGAGCAGGATGACATTGCCGCCGGATTTCAGCATCTTGGCGAGATGGACCCGGTTGCGCTGTCCGCCCGAGAGCGTGCCGACCTTCTGCTGCTGGTCGCCGCCCTTGAAATTGAAATTGGAACAATAAGCGCGCGAATTGATCTCGTGCTTGCCGAGCTTGATGATATCGTTGCCGCCTGAGATCTCCTCCCAGACCGTCTTGTCGCCCGCCAGCGCATCGCGGCTCTGGTCGACATAGCCGAGATCAACCGTCTCGCCGATGGTAATGCCGCCCCCATCGGGCTCCTCCTGCTTGGTGATCATCCGGAACAGTGTCGTCTTGCCGGCGCCGTTGGCGCCGATCACACCGACAATGCCGCCCGGCGGCAGCCGGAAGCTCAGATCGTCGATCAGCAGTTTTTCGCCATAGCCCTTCGACAGATGATCGGCTTCGATCACCACCTGGCCGAGCCGCTCGCCGACCGGAATGACGATCTGCGCGTCGCCCGGGCGCCTGTCGGCGGCGGCGCGCACCAGCTCGTCATAGGCCTTGATCCGGGCCTTGGACTTGGCCTGGCGGGCCTTCGGGCTTGAGGCGATCCAGGACTGTTCGCGGGCCATCGCTTTCTGGCGGTTCGCCTCTTCGCGCCCCTCCTGCGCCATGCGCTTGGCCTTGGCGTCCAGATAGGCCGTGTAATTGCCCTCATAGGGAATGCCGCGGCCGCGGTCGAGCTCGAGAATCCAGCCGGTGACATTGTCAAGGAAATATCGGTCGTGGGTGATCATCAGCACGGCGCCGGGATATTCGCGCAGATGTTTTTCCAGCCAGGCGATGGTCTCGGCGTCCAAATGGTTGGTCGGCTCGTCGAGCAGCAGCAAGTCGGGCTGCGACAGCAGCAGGCGGCACAGCGCCACGCGACGCTTTTCACCGCCGGAGAGCGGGCCGACTGCGCTGTCGCCCGGCGGGCAGCGCAGCGCATCCATCGCCATCTCCACCTGGCTGTCGAGGTCCCACAGATTCTGCGCGTCGATGACATCCTGGAGCGCCGCGCCCTCCTCGGCCGTCTCGTCGGAATAATTCATCATCAGTTCGTTATAGCGGTCGACGATGGCCTTCTTGTCGGCAACGCCTTCCATGACGTTTTCGGCCACCGTCTTGCTTTCGTCGAGCTGCGGCTCCTGCGGCAGATAACCGAGCGTCGCCCCCTCGGCGAGCCAGGCTTCGCCGGTATATTCCTTGTCGAGGCCGGCCATGATCCGCAGCACGGTGGATTTGCCGGCGCCGTTCGGCCCCAGAATGCCGATCTTGGCATCGGGATAGAATGACAGATGGATGTTCTCAAGAACCTTCTTGGAACCGTAGGCCTTGTTCAGCCCGGCCATATGATAAATGAACTGGCGCGCCATGGCGTGCAAACTTCCTCTTGAACAAAGGGGTAAATCCGAATGCCCGCTTTTAGGCAAACTGCCCGACAAGGGCAATGCTCTTTTGGCTCTCCGCGGCTTACCGGTCTCCAGGCAAGTCAACCGGCCGCGCGGAGATCACGCCGCCGCATGGATGGAAACCAAATGTGACATCACGGATGCCTCTCCAAAGCGTGATGTTTTTCAAAGCCTTCGTGACCCCACTTTGCGGATCGATCGTCTAGGTTGCGCGGGTCTCAAACGGCTTCGGCCACATTCCAGAGGAGAACTTCATGAACAGCAAATCGAAAAAAGCGCTTGCGATGATGGTCGTCAGCGGCGGCCTGGCCGCGGCGGTCGCATCGACGCCGGCCGTCGCCTCCTGTGGCGCCTGTGGTGCCTGCGGCGCCACCGTCAGCGCATGCGGTGCGTGCGGCGCCTGCGGTGTCAAAAAGAAGAAAGTCTGCGGCGCCTGCGGAGCCTGCGGTGCCTGCGGCGCAGCGAAAACCAATTAATCTGCCTTGGACTGCCGGGGCCGACATGCCCCGGCGGTCCGGTCGCACGGGCTGCATTCTGGCGCCGGGCGCACCGCTCGTGTAACCTATGGCAAATGCCCGCCCCGATCGTTGGAACCATGAACATTACCGTCCGCGACAATCCCGAAATCGATTTTTCAGCGATACCGCGGGAAAAGCTGCTAATGATGCAGGCAGCGGCGGACGACATGATTGCCGTGCTCCAGGAAGCATCGGAGCAGCAAAAACACATTCTGATCGATGTTCTGAACGCCACGGCTCCGGAGGCCTTTACCCAGTGGCAGCATTATCCCCCGGGCGATATTCACGACCGGGACAAGGGGGCACTGTGGTTCTACCACGCCCATTCGGAGGACCAAGCGGCAAGACCCTGGAGCGAGCACGGGCATTTCCATCTTTTCGTCTATAGCGAACACGTCATGGACGGTATCGAGCCGATCGCCCTGCCGCCGGAGCCCGACATGGAAAATGGCGGGCTTTGCCATCTGGTCGCCATTTCCTTCGATCAGGCCGGCACGCCGATGCGCGTCTTCACCACCAATCGATGGGTCGCCATGGAATGGCAATATCCGGCGGAGGAAGTCATCCGCCTGCTTGACTGTTTCGAAATCGAAAACGAAGAATTTGCCTTGACCAGCCGCTGGCTGATGGCGGCGCTGAAACTGTTCCGCCCGCAGATCGAGTGGAGCCTTCGCGAACGCGACAAGGTCATTGAAAAAATGCGGGAAAAGGATCCCGAAGGCTTTTCGGAGGACGAAGCCGTCGAGGTGCTGTCATCCTTCCCGTTCGACCTGGGAACGCAGATCGAAGCCATCGAGGCCGCCCTGTCCGACTGAGCGATCGGTGTCCTGTTGCTCCGGCAACCCGCCGCGGGCATTCTGGTGGCATGACCACATTCGCCGATCCCACCGTTCTCGACAGCCCAACCGGGGCTGCCCTCAACCTCTACCATCTGTCGCCGGGCGGCGAGCCGCGGGCCGTTATCCAGATCAATCACGGCCTTGCCGAACATGCCGGTCGCTATGCACGTTTTGCGCAACATCTCTCAGGCCACGGTTTCGCCGTCCTGGCCCATGATCACCGCGGTCATGGCGCCACCCGTGCCTCGGATGCACCAACCGGCATCTTCGCCAGGGCAAGGGCGGGCGCCGGGTGGCAATCCGTCATGGCCGACACGCTGGCCGTTCACGATCATGCCGCCGCACTCTATCCAGGAACGCCGGTCGTCACATTCGGACATTCG
>JANQMU010000020.1 GCA_028279875.1 Rhizobiaceae bacterium | reverse complement strand
GGCCGCCATCGAACAGCACTACAAGCCGCAGGGCCCGGCCGACACCGTGCCGGACGACTTGGTGTCGATCGTGGTCGCGCTGGCCGACAAGCTCGATACGCTGACCGGATTCTGGTCGATCGATGAAAAGCCGACCGGCTCTAAAGACCCGTACTCATTGCGCCGCGCTGCCCTCGGTGTCATCCGGCTGCTGCTGGAAAACGAGATTCGTCTGCCGCTCGCCAAGGTCGATGTTTCGCCGGACCTTTTATCTTTCTTCCACGATCGCCTGAAGGTCCACCTGCGCGACAGGGGTGCTCGCCATGATTTGATCGATGCCGTGATTTCGCCCGACACCGACGATCTCCTGATGGCGGTCAGGCGGGTCGAGGCGCTGGGCGCATTGCTCGACACGGAGGATGGACGGAACCTCCTGGCCGGCGCCAAAAGGGCGGCCAATATCGTTGCCGCCGAGGAGAAGAAACAGACATCGATTGCCGCGACGGTCGATCCCGTCCTGCTGCGCGAACAGGCCGAAAGGGACCTGTTCGGTGCCATCGAGATGGCCGAAGGTGAAGCCGCCGCGGCGGTCCGGCGCGAGGATTTTGCGGCCGCCATGCGGGCGCTCGGCCATCTGCGCGGGCCGGTCGACGCGTTTTTTGACACGGTTCTCGTCAATGTCGATGACTCCGCGCTGCGCGGCAACCGCCTGGCATTGCTGCGCCGGATCCGCGCCGCAACGCAAACCGTCGCCGATTTCTCTCGCATCAGCGGATAGGGCGGGATCGGCACGATTCCTCCATGGCCTTGAAAGCAATGTGATTGCGACACATTCTGTCATTGCAACCGTCCTGTCAGGAGATGATCATGAGGCTTTACTATTCGGAAACGCCCAATCCCCACAAACCCTGCGCCGTGGCAAAATATCTGAACCTGCCCGTGGAATATGTCCGCATCGATCTCGCCCGGGGCGAACACAAGCAGTCCGCCTATCTGGCGGTCAATCCCAACGGCAAGACGCCGGCCTTTGAGGACGGCGATGTTCGATTGTGGGAGGCCCATGCGATCATGGTCTACCTGGCGCACAAGGCCGGATCCGATTTATGGCCGGACGATCCGGTTGACCAGGTCGAGGTCATGAAATGGCTGAACTGGGATACGGCGCATTTTTCCCGTCACGCCGGTCGGTTGTGGTTCGAGTATTTCCTCAAGGGCCTGTTTGGTGCCGGCGAACCGGACCAGGCCGAGATCGATGACGCGATGGGCTTTTTCCGGCAATTCGCCGGGGTCCTCAACGACCATCTCAAAACCAGGGATCATGTCGCCTGCAATCGGCTGACCGTCGCCGATTTCGGCGTGGCGACCTTTATGCCGCGATGGAAAGAGGCCCGGCTGCCGCTTGATGATTTTCCCGAAATCGGCCGGTGGCGCGACCGGATGGAACGTCTCGATGCCTGGCGGGAGCCGTGGCCGGCTGAATACTCAACTCTTGAACAGGTAAAATAGACGAACCGGGCCTAATGGGTCGGGCGCAACTCGATGATCCGGGTACCGTTTTCGATCTCGCTGCCATTGACGACTTCGCCGCCCACCACATCGTTCTCGGCATCATTCATGTTGACCGACGAGGTCTGCGAACCGCCGTCGACTCCGTCTTGTCCATTGTGCCTGGGTGTGACTTCTTCGACATGGAACTCGCCGCCGCCGCTATAGGTGGTCTGGTCTCCGGCACTGACGGTGACCGGCTCGTTACCCGGGCGCACATGAATAGTCCCCTCATGGCCGACCGTGACGCTGGTGCCGCCATTGGTGTGGGCGATGACCTCGCCGGCCGATTGCGGGCCTGTGGTGGATGTCTTGACATAGCGGACCGGGCTGCCGCCCATCAGATTATCGGTCTGGACGATCTTCTTCTCGCCGCCGATTTCGGTCTCTATGACCTCGACGCCATGGACTTGCGGACCCTTCTCCTTGACCTTCAGCGGTGGACAGGACGAGCAGTCAATCGTGATGATGCTGTCTGCACCGGTGCTTGCTGATCCGATGGTGATGACGGAATCGTCGGCAAGAGCCGGCCCGGCTGAAAGGATCAAGACTGATATCAGAAGGATACGGCGTTTCATTTCGCTCTCCCGGATTGTGCCCGGAGCATAGCGAAGAAGGGTTTTCATCCGGTGTTCATGCGTGGTTAATCGCCCGTAAACAAAACCCCCGCAATGCGCTTGTTTTTCAGGATTCCCGGGCGATGGCACGCCATCCGATATCCCATCGGCAGAAGCCGTCATCCCAGTCGATCAAGTCGACGGCCCGATAGGCCTTCTGCTGGGCCTCCCGCGCGGATGCGCCGAGGGCCGTCACGCCGAGAACGCGGCCGCCATTGGCCACCAGCCGGCCATCGGCAAGGGCGGTGCCCGCATGGAAGATCTCAACGCCGTCATCGGCCGACGCCTCATCCAGATTGCCGATCGGCGTTCCCTTTTGATAGGTGCCGGGATATCCCCTGGCCGCCATGACGATGCACAAAGCCGTCTCGTCCTTCCACCGCGTGCTCATCGTCCACAACTGACCGTCGACGGCCGCCTTCATCAGCATCAGGACATCGTCCTTCAACCGCATCATCAGCGGCTGGCACTCGGGGTCGCCGAAGCGGACATTGTATTCAATGAGCTGCGGCCCGCTTTCAGTGATCATCAGACCGGCATAGAGCACGCCCCGGAAGGGGAGCCCCATTTCTTCCATGCCGGCGAGGGTTGGCTTGATGATCTCATCCATGGTGCGTTGGACAAGCTCATCGGTCATCACCGGAGCGGGCGAGTAGGCGCCCATGCCGCCCGTATTGGGGCCGGTATCGCCATCGCCGACGGCCTTGTGGTCCTGCGCCGTGCCGAACGGCAAAACCTGTGTTCCGTCGCAGATACAAAAGAAACTGGCCTCCTCACCGGTAAGGAATTCTTCGACCACCACCTCCGCGCCGGCGACGCCAAAAGCGCCTTCGAAACACTCGTCAATGGCCGAAAAGGCCTCTTCGAGCGTTTGCGCGACCGTCACACCCTTGCCGGCGGCAAGCCCGTCCGCCTTGATGACGATTGGTGCGCCCATCTGGCGGGCATAGGCTTTCGCCTTCGACGCATTGTCAAGACGCATATAGGCACCGGTCGGGATGCCGAACCGGTCGCACAGATCCTTGGTGAAGCCCTTCGACCCTTCGAGTTGCGCCGCCGCGGCGCTGGGGCCGAACACCGGAAAGCCGGCCTGTTCCAGCCGGTCCGACAAACCGGCCACCAGCGGCGCTTCCGGCCCGACGACAACCAGCGTGATTCCCTTTTCGCGGCAGAGCGAAACGATTGCGTCATGGTCATCGACATCCATGTCGATGCAGGTTGCGTGCTGCGCTATGCCGGGATTGCCGGGCACGCAAAAAAAAGTCTCCAGCAGCGGCGAGGCAGCGATTTTCCAGGCCAGGGAATGTTCCCGTCCGCCGGACCCGATCAGAAGCACATTCATCGCCGCAATTCTCCCAGATGACGGCTTCGTCTAACATGCTCGCGCGGCTGGTCAAGCGTCCAGCGGCAAATCCGCCCACGGCCATCAAAACGACTTGACGCAAGGCCGTCGGAACTGTCACCAAAGCGGCATGCAGACGCCCGACACACAATCCGGTCGTGTCGCCGACGCCCCGTCCGGCAATTGGGTCTACCGGCTGCTGCCGCCTTGGCTGTGGCCCTATGCCCAACTGGCGCGCTGGGACCGGCCAATCGGCTGGCAATTGCTCCTGTGGCCGTGCTGGTGGTCGGTCTTGCTGGCCGCCAATGCATCGCCAAACACCGTCGACGGTTTGATGATCGTCTATCATCTGGCGCTCTTTACGATCGGCGCGATCGTGATGCGCGGTGCCGGTTGCACCTATAACGATCTGGTTGATTACGACATCGACATGAAAGTCGCGAGGACCCGCTCGCGGCCCTTGCCTTCGGGCCGGGTGGGCCCGATGCAGGCCCGGGCCTTCATGGTGGTGCAGGCGCTCATCGGTCTGGCTGTGCTGCTGCAGTTCAACCGGTTTTCCATCGTCCTGGGTATCGCCTCGCTGGCGGTCGTTGCGATCTATCCCTTCGCCAAACGCTTCACCGACTGGCCGCAATTCTTTCTTGGCCTTGCCTTTTCCTGGGGCGCGCTGATGGGCTGGGCCGCAGCCTTCGGCAGTCTGGCGACCGCACCGCTCCTCCTCTATGTCGGGTCGGTCCTGTGGACCATTGGCTATGACACGCTCTACGCGCATCAGGACAAGGAAGACGATGCGCTGATCGGCGTGCGGTCCACCGCCCGCCTCTTTGGCGACAGGACGAAAATCTGGTTGTCGGGAATCTACGCGCTGGCCGCGATATGCACCGTTCTGGCCGCCGGACTGGCCGGCAGCCCGTGGCCGGTCTTTGCCGGCCTTGGCGTCGCGGCGGTCATGCTGGGCCGCCAGATCGCGGTGCTCGATATCGACGATCCCGACCAGTGCCTTGCCCTGTTCCAATCGAACAACCGGGTCGGCTGGGTGGTGTTCGCGAGCCTGCTCCTCGGCTTGCTCGTCAGCATGGCGTGAACGTCGTGATCCTCGCCGGCAATCAGCGCCGGGCGATGATTTCCTGGCCTTCCACGATCATGCGGACACCGAGCGAACCGGTGCTGCGGCGCACGAGGAAGCGCGGTCGCCGGTCGGCGAAGAATGAATGGCGGCGGCGCGGCTTGGTCTCGCGGGTCTTGATGGCACCCAACTGGTCGTCGAGGGGCCGCGCCTCGCCATCGGCTTCAATCATCAGCATCGGCAGTTGATAGATCTCCGACCAGGCGTTCCAGTCGGCCGCAATGTCGGCCAGGTCGTGCGCCACCAGCAGCGGCACGCAAAGATCGCTGTCTTCGTGATGCAGTTCCAGCGTGACGGTCACGGTGCCGTCGCCGTGATCCATGGCACGCGCGGCGATGCCCTTGAAGGCGCGGGCCGGCAGCGCGATGGAAAGCGGCAGCCCGCTTTGCGGAAGGATCTTGCGCAGCACGGCGCCGCGCCTGTCGAGTGTGAATGTGACGCTATCCAGATCTTGGCGGGATGCATAGGAGACCTGCTGGGGAAAACGCCCCGGGTCCAGTCGCAATTCGTCACCTGCCCAAGCGGGTTTGCGCAACGTGTTCGTCATTTTTTGCCTCTGTCTCTCCTGAGAGCCGAAATCTCTTTTCGGTGCGGGACTTGTGTCCTCTTGCAGCCGGGATACTAAGGCAAATCGCTTCCGCCGGGTTTAATATCTACGGTTAAGAAAGTGCTGTCTTGGGGAATGGTTAGCAAATGCCAACCGGGCGTTTTCAAGTTTAAGGGGAATGCAACGCTATTGCGTCGGTGGGCCGATAATCTTGCCCGGATTCATGATGCCCGCCGGGTCGAACGCCGACTTGATCCGCCGCATCAGGTCGATCTCGATTGGCTGGCGGATCTCGGCCAGCAGATCGCGCTTCAACTGGCCGATTCCGTGTTCGGCCGAGATCGAGCCGCCATGCGCCAGCACGATGTCATAGACGAGTGCGTTGATCTCGCGGCGCCTGGCCAGATGGGCCTTGCCGTCGCCACCTTTGGGCTGTGAGATATTGTAGTGGATATTGCCGTCGCCCATATGGCCGAACGCGACGATCCGTGCGTCCGGCATGGCCCCCAGCACGGCCCTGTCGGCCTGCTGCAAGAAGGTCGGCACGGACGAGACCGGGACCGACACGTCGTGCGAGATGGATGTCCCTTCCGGCTTTTGGGCAAACGACATCGACTCACGCAGGTTCCAGAAGGCGTTCGCCTGCTGTTCGGATTGCGCAATCACGGCGTCGTCGATGAGGCCTGAGGTGAGAGCCTGTTCCAGGAGGCCTTCCATCAGATCGCGTGCCGCGTCCTCCGATTGCCCGGAGGAAATGTCGATCAGCACATACCAGGGGTGCGGCCCGTCCAGCGGATCGCGGTTGTCCGGAACATGAGCGACGGTGAATTGCATGGCGATGCGCGGCATCAGTTCGAAGCCGGTCAGCGACGGACCGCACAGCGCCGTTGCGAGGCCGAAGACCTTGAGCGCCTGATCGGGTGATTGCAGTCCGGCGACCGCCACCTGCTTGCCGGCCGGGATCGGGAACAGTTTGAGAACCGCTGCGGTGATGATCCCGAGCGTTCCTTCGGCGCCGATAAAGAGATCACGCAGATCATAGCCCGTATTGTCCTTCTTGAGGCTGCGCAGCCCGTTCCAGATATCGCCGCCCGGTAGGACCACTTCCAGCCCCAGGCACAGATGCCGCATATTGCCATAGGCCAGCACGGCCGTTCCGCCGGCGTTGGTCGACAGGTTGCCGCCGATCTCGCAGCTTCCCTCCGAACCGAGAGACAGCGGGAACATGCGATCCGCCTTCTTCGCCTCCTCATGGACCTTGGCCAGAATGCAGCCGGCTTCGACCGTCATGGAATTCCCCGTCAGATCGACATTTCTGATCCGGTTGAGCCGTGACACCGAAACGATGATCTGGCTCTGTCCCTCGAGCGGCACCTGACCGCCCACATGACCGGTATTTCCCGCCTGCGGTACAATTGCCGTGCCGGTCTCCGTCGCCAGCGCCAGGATTTGAGACACCTCCTCGGTATTGGCTGGCAGTAGCACCATCGGCGATGCATCGAAAAACAGGCCGCGCGGTTCGTGAAGATAGGGGTCGATGTCCGCCGGGCTGCGCAACGCATGCTTGTCGCCAACGATGGCGGCAAAGCGGTCGAGAAGGGAGGTGTCAGTCGTCATGTGCGGCAGCCTCGGTTTCCAATGGTGCCGCCGCGGCGCGCGCCAGCCGGTCGTTGATTGCCTCGCCGAGCCCGGTCGCGGGGATCGGTACGACACTTATGGCGCCTGCGCCGCAGGCATCGGCGCGTTTCATGTAGCTGAACAGATTGGCCGCTGCTTCCCGCAAATCGCCGGATTTGCTGAGGTCCAGCACCATGAGGGCATGTTCATCTCCACTGATCCTCCGGCCGGCGAATGTGATGACCACATCATTTGCGCTGGCCGTGGTCGCATTGGCGTGCAGCGGCGTCCGCGGCGCATAATGGGATCGCAGCATACCCGGCGCCTCAATCGCCGCAGCGCCGCTTTCCCGCCGTGTGACCGGTGACCCGGTGACCCTTTCGATATCTTCCACCGCGAGCCCGCCGGGCCGCAGCAATTCAACGGCACCGCCATGCGTTTTGACAATGGTCGATTCCAGTCCGATGGCCGCCGGCCCGCCGTCCAGGATGAGGTCGACACGCTCGCCGAGATCGGCTTCGACATGCTCGGCACGGGTGGCGCTGATGCGGCCCGAAAGATTGGCGCTTGGCGCGGCGAGCGGCCGTCCGTAGCGCGCAATCAGATCACACGCAAAGCCGCCCGGCATGCGAAGGGCCACGGTATCCAGTCCGGCAACGGTCAGGCCATGAATGCCGCAATCCGGTCGGAAGGGCAGGACCAGGGTCAGCGGTCCCGGCCAGAAGTTCTCCGCCAGGCGCATTGCCGTGGCGTCGAAGACCGCATGGCGCCTGGCCATGGCGAGGCTACTGACGTGACATATCAGGGGATTGAAGGCCGGCCGGCCCTTCACCTCGAATATCCGCGCCACCGCATCGCCCATCGTCGCATCGGCAGCCAGCCCGTACACGGTTTCGGTCGGCAGCGCCACGAGACCGCCGGCGGCGAGGACTTCGCACGCCCTTTCCAGAGCGGCTTCCGTGTCTGTTGTGATGGGCAGGATCGTCATTGTCGGGACCGGGTTTTCCAAGCTGATAGCAGGCTTCTGCCGATCGCTCAATCTGTCGACAACGGGCCGCGCCGGCGCACTGCCATGCAGATGCAAATCTGTTTGACGTTTACGTAAAAATAACATAGGCCCGTGGTGGTCGCAGGGTGCCGCCATGCCTCGCATCTGCGCCGAAAAAACGGTTTGGGAGAGACGGAACCATGTATCGCGCCCCGGTCGAGGACATTGCCTTTACGCTCAAACATGTCGCCGGGCTTCGGGAGGCGCTTGAGGCCGGTACATTCGGCGATCTGACGGAAGACCTCGTCGATGCCATCGTCACCGAGGCCGGACGCTTTGCTTCGGAGGAAATCGCGCCGCTGGCCGCCAATGGCGAAAGCGGCACGCCGCTGGAGGATGGCCAGGTGACGACCCCCGATGGCTGGCGCGACCTCTACAAGAGCTGGATCGACGGTGGCTGGAACGGTCTGACGGGCACGCCGGACTTTGGCGGGCAGGGGCTGCCCGTGATGCTGTCGGCGGCCGTCAACGAGATGTGGAATGCCAGCTCGATGGCCTTCAGCCTGTGCTCGCTCCTGACGATGGGCGCCGTCGAGGCCGTCGAGAAACACGGGTCCGATGCGTTGAAGGCGCGGTATCTCGCCAAGATGATTTCGGGCGAATGGACCGGAACGATGAACCTGACCGAGCCGCAGGCCGGGTCAGACCTCAATGCCCTCAAAACACGCGCCGAACCCCGGGGCGACGGCTCCTACCGGATCTTCGGGCAGAAGATCTTCATCACCTATGGCGAGCACGATTTCGCCGACAATATTCTACACCTGGTTCTGGCGCGGCTGCCCGATGCCCCGGCCGGCACGCGCGGCATATCGCTGTTTCTGGTGCCGAAATTCCTGGTCAATGAGGACGGCAGCCTTGGCCGGCGCAACGATGTGTTCTGCAACGGCGTCGAGCACAAGCTTGGTATCCACGGCTCGCCGACCTGCACCATGATCTACGGCGACGGCAAGTTCGGCGAGACGCCGGGTGCCGTCGGCTGGCTCATCGGCGACGAAAACCGCGGCCTGGCCTGCATGTTCACCATGATGAACAATGCCCGCCTCATCGTCGGCATTCAGGGTGTCGCCACAACCGATGCCGCCTATCAGAAGGCGCTGGCCTATGCCAATGAGCGGACTCAAGGCAGGGCGCCCGGATGGACCGGCGAAGGGATGAGCCCGATCATCGAACACCCGGACATTCAGCGCAACCTCTTGACCATGAAGGCCATGGCCCAGGCCTGCCGGTCGATTGCCTATTGCTGCGCCCACGCCATCGACATGACAGACCGCGCCGAAGCCGATGGCGATGCGGAGGCCGCCCGCCACTGGCGCGAACGCGCCAATCTGCTGACACCGATCGCCAAGGCGTTTTCGACCGATATCGGTGTCGACATGGCATCGATCGGCGTTCAGGTTCACGGTGGCATGGGCTTTATCGAGGAAACCGGCGCCGCCAGCCTCCTGCGCGACGCGCGCATCGCACCGATCTACGAGGGGACGAACGGTATCCAGGCGATCGATCTGGTGACTCGCAAACTGCCGCAATCGGGCGGTGAACATGTCGCCGGCTATCTTCGCGAACTCAAGGAGATCGCCGCCCGGGTCGCAGAACGCAATGCGCCGGATTTCGGGACGACGGCGGAGCGGCTGGAAGCCGCCCTGGCCGATCTCCAGGAGGCCACCGACTGGCAATTGCAGGCATTGGCGAATGGCGATATCGACCAGGCGCTAGCCGGTGCGACACCCTATCAGCGCCTGTTCGGACTGACGGCGGGCGCCGTCTATCTCGCCAAGGGCGCCCTGGCGGAAACCGGTGACGATATGGATGAAGGGCGCATTGCCCTGTGTCGTTTCTGCGCCGAAAACCTGCTCGGCGAGACATCGGTGTTGCGCGACGCCGTCACGCAAGGGGCTGCCAGCCTGCTCGGCGCGCGCAAGGCGCTGGCCGGTTAAGCCGAATCCACAGAGTCCATTTGGGAGAAAGCCGTGAGCGAACATATCCTTGTCGACAGGCCGTCGGATCATGACGGTAGAGTGCAGGTGATCCGCTTTAATCGTCCGGAGAAGAAAAACGCCATCACCCAGGATATGTATGCGGCGATGGTCGAGGCGCTTCGATCCGGTGATGCCGATGACGGGGTCCGCGTCCACGTGTTTTTGGGAACGGCCGAATGTTTTACCGCCGGCAATGACCTGCAGGATTTTCTGAGTTACGCCATAAACGGCCGCATGTCGGAAGGCCATGTCGGGCAATTCCTCAAACAGCTGGCGATGACGAAAAAGCCGATGCTTGCCGGCGTCGACGGCCTTGCTATCGGCATCGGGACGACGATGCATTTTCACTGCGACATGACATTCGCCACGCCGCGGTCGCAGTTCCGTGCGCCCTTCGTCGATCTCGGACTGGTTCCCGAAGCCGGTTCCAGCCTGCTCGGCCCAGCCACCATGGGCCATCAGCGTGCTTTTGCCCTGTTGGCCGCCGGCGCCGGATTTTCAGCGCAGGAGGCCGCCGATGCCGGATTGATCCACAAGGTGGTGCCGGTCGAGGCCATTGAGAGCCAGACACTGGCCGCCGCTGCCGACATTGCGTCCAAGCCGCCGCAGGCGATGCAGATCGCCCGGAATCTGCTGCGCGGAGGTCAGCGCGACGCAGTGCTGCAGCGCATCGAGGAGGAAACGGCCCTGTTCTCCGATCGGCTGACATCGCCGGAGGCGCGGTCCGCGTTCGAAGCCTTCATGGCGCGCCACTCCTAATCTATTGATTTCTATAGATTTTTTACTTGTGCTTCGATTGAAGCGCACCCGCTTTCAGCTAACCGCCTGAAATGTCTTGATTTATTGGGTTCGAACTCGCTCGGGTGCCGGACCCTTGAGCCTGAGCGACCTGTTTTGTTGGTAATTATTGGGCATAGTCGGGTATAATTGGGTATGGAATCGGATATACCCGCATGAAGGAGCCCATACTCACGCTCACACCGGGCCTTGTGAAGCTCATCGCTGAGATCGACGAGTTCAAGGGACGCTGGCAAGCGCTCAAAGCGCTTTCGCCCGAACGCCTTGATGCGCTTCGCAAAGTGGCTGCCATCGAAAGCATCGGTTCGTCGACACGCATAGAAGGTGCAAAGCTGACCGACGCGCAGGTCGAGACTCTGCTTTCCAATCTTGAACGAACGTCCTTCCTGACGCGCGACGAGCAGGAGGTGGCAGGCTATGCCGAAGCCATGGACCTCGTCTTCGAAGCCTATTCCGATCTCGCCATCACCGAAAACCATATCCGCCAGTTGCACCAGACGTTACTGCGCCATTCGTCCAAGGACGAGCGTCATCGCGGCTTTTACAAGACGCTGTCCAACAACGTGGTCGCCTTCGATGCTGATGGAAATGAGATTGGAGTCATCTTTGAAACGACCTCTCCCTTCGATACGCCGCGCGAGATGGAGGACCTCGTGGCATGGACACGCAAAGCTCTTGCCGAGGAAGCTCATCACCCCCTGCTGGTCATTGCGATTTTCGTTGTTGTGTTCCTCGCCATTCATCCATTTCAGGATGGCAACGGGAGACTGTCTCGGGTGCTGACGACGCTCCTTCTTCTCAGGTCCACCTATGCCTATGTGCCGTTTGCGTCCCTGGAAAGCGTTGTCGAGGCCAACAAAGACTTCTATTACAAGGCATTGCGCCGAACACAATCGACTTTGAAATCCGATGCGCCCGACTGGTTGCCTTGGATCGGCTTCTTCCTGCGTTCTCTGAAGAAACAGAAAGACACTCTCGCGGCGCGCATCGAAAAAGAGCGCACTGAAAGTGCTGACGATTCCAAGTTGTCCGAACTTTCGCTGGAGGTTGTAAATCTTTTGCGCGCCGAAGGCCGGAGAACTGCAGCACAACTTGCCGAAGCGACCGGGGCCAACAAGAACACACTTAAGGTGCGATTGCGCGAACTTGTGGAAAGCGGGCGTATCAAGCGCTTCGGCAAAGCACGTGCCACCTGGTATTCTCTGTAAATTTGGGGAAGCCGACGTCATAGCGACGGCTCCGGGATATCAATGCCTGCGGCTCTTAGGTACTCATCCCAGTCTTGGAGAATTTCTATCACTCGGTTCGAAGTATCTCCTTCGAGGCGCGCAAGTCATAGGTTTCATCGCTCCAGCAACGCCACCGCTTCGACATGCGCGGTCCACAAGAACTGGTCGATGGGCGTAACGGATGTGAGCTGGAACCCGCCGTCGATCAGGATGCGCAAATCGCGCGCCAGGGTCGCCGGATTGCAGGAAACCGCCGCGATCTTCTTGATCGACGCGCGGGCGAGCTCCGTTGCCTGGGCCTGTGCGCCGGCACGCGGCGGATCGAACACGGCGCCGTCGAAACCCGTGAACTCTTCGGCGCGGACGGGCCGTCGGAAGAGATCGCGGCGTTCGACCGAAACCGGCCGCAGACCTGGGTGGTGCCGTGCCGCGTGATCGAGCGCCGACAGCGCCGCACCGTCGCTTTCCACGGCATGGACCGCGCTGTCGCTGGCAAGCTGCAGCGCGAAGGGGCCGCAGCCTGAAAACAGGTCCATTGTCTTGCGGAGCCCGCCAAGATGCTGAGCCACCAGTTCGGTCATGGCCTCTTGGGCGTCCTGGCTGGCCTGGACGAAGGTGTCCGGCGGCGGGAAAACCAGGACGCCGGAAAAATCCAGGCAGGGTTTTTGCGTCTCGATCAGGATTTCATCATTCAGCGACAGCCGGGCAAGGCCGATCTCCATGGCTAGCCCGATCGCCGACTGTCGCAGCCTGTCCGGCAGGCGGTTTTGTCGGATGGTGACGTCCAGTCCGGACACGGTGTCGAGAACACTGATCTGGAACGGTTTGGTATCCGTCGCCAGATGCTCGGCCAAAGATCGCAACACCGGCAGCCGCTTCTCGATCGCGGGGCTGAGGATCATGCAGTGATCGACGGACACAATCCGGTGGGTTGCGGCCCGATGATACCCGAACACCAACTCGTGTTGCGTCTTGCGTGCTGTAAAAACGGCGCGTCGCCGCGCGTCGGAACGGCACTGAACCAGTGCGCCGATATCGGCCTCGATGCCGCGCGCAGCGAAGGCGTCAACAACCAACTGCCGCTTCCAGGCCTCATACTCCGCATGTTGCATGTGTTGTAATGCGCATCCGCCACAGTCGGATCCGCCCGGCCCGAAATAGGGGCAGGGCGGGTCAACCCGCACTGCTGATGGCTGATCGACGGCAATCAGCCGGCCGCGGTTCTTCCGGACTTCGACCGTCACCGTTTCGCCCGGCAGGACAAAGGGCACATAGAGCGGACCAGCCCCGGTCTCCGCGATGCCGTCGCCCTGTGCCCCAAGGCGGGTGATTTGGACCGTCTGCGTGCTCATGATGCCTTGATGCCGCCAAGCAGGAATTCGCGGTTGCCGTCGCCACCCATGATCGGCGAAGGGCAGTATCCGAGGCAGGTCCAGCCCGGCTGTTCGCCAAGCCAACGGGCAAGGTCGTCGGCAACCCCGTCGGCAATAGCTGGATCTCGGATGATTCCGCCCTTGCCGAGAGCGGCGCGGCCGGCCTCGAATTGCGGTTTGACAAGCAGAATGCAGAAGCAGCCCGGCGCCGCCAGCGACAGCGCCGGCGGAAGTGCTGTTTTCAGGGAAATGAAGCTGACATCGCTGACCAGCGCCCGGATGGTCCGGCCGCGGGTCAGATCGGCGGGCAGGGCCCGCGCGTTGACGCCTTCATGATTGTCGACACGGTCGTCGGACGCAAGCGAGGCGTACAACTGTCCGTGCCCGACATCGACCGCTGTGACATGGCTTGCACCGCGCTCCAGCAGCACCTGCGTGAAGCCACCGGTCGATGCGCCGATATCCAGAGCTTCGCATCCCGCAGGATCGAAGCCGAAATGGTCCAGCCCGGCCTTCAGCTTCAGGGCGGCGCGGGAGACATAGCCGCGCGCTGTGTCGGCAATGTCGATCGTGTCGTTGCCACCGATTCGCGCGCCGGGTTTGGTGACAACACGACCGTTGACCCGAACGCTGCCGCGGGCGATCGCATCGCGCGCCTTCGCGCGTGTATCGAACGCGCCCCTGGCCGTCAGCAGGATATCGAGGCGGGTTCGTTCCGCGGCGGGCGGTTGTCGAGAGATCATGCTCCGTCTTGGCCCGTGCCGCGTTTGCGGGCAAGGTATTTCTGCTACTCGAACGCCGTCAGGATAGCTTTGAAGCCGTTTGGCCGGGGGGCAGGGCGCCAATTGGGCGTCGGTTCAAGAGTTCCCTGCGCCGCGCTACGCGCTTCAATCGGCGGATAGAGCGCATGCGGCTCATCGATCCTATGCGTCCCGCGCAAGTCGCCCAGCTTTGTTGAAACGATGGCGATGGCCGCCTGCTCGATCGTTTTGTCGTATTTCTTGCCGGCCGCGGCCTCTTCGGTCAGACCGGCAATCACAATAACCGCCAGTGCTGCGGCACCCGTTACACATTTCCGCATCAGTTTTTGATCCCCGCATCAATCGGTGCCAAGGATACCAAACTGGCGGGACTGCGGGCGTGAAAGGTTTTGTTAACCTTAACGCAACCGCATAAGGTGTTGATTTGTAAGGATCAGGCTTGGGTGCTCGACAGGATGTCGGAGGCGCCGAGCGCGCGGAAAACCGCGTCGACAATGCCCTTCCGGTCAAGGCCCGCCCGGGCGACCATGGCGTCCGGCTTGGCCTGGTCCATGAAGATATCCGGCATGAAAAGCGACCGGACCCGAAGGCCACTATCCAGCAGACCCTGATACGAAAGATATTGGATGACATGCGATCCGAAGCCGCCGATGGCGCCTTCCTCGACGGTGACCAGGACTTCATGGTGCCGTGCAAGCTGGCGGATCAGTTCGGTATCCAGCGGTTTGGCGAACCGCGCATCGGCCACCGTCGTCGACAGGCCGGCCGCATCCAGATCCTCGGCCGCGAACTGGCAGTCGGCAAGCCGGTTTCCAAAGGAGAGCAGGGCGATCTTGCTGCCCTCCTTGACGATCCTTCCCTTGCCGATCTCCAGGATCGCACCGCGTTCCGGCAGGTCGACCCCGGCGCCTTCGCCGCGCGGATAGCGAAAGGAGATGGGCCCCTCATCATAGGCTGCCGCCGTCCTGACCATGTGTTTGAGTTCTGCCTCGTCGGCCGCCGCCATCACTGTAAATCCCGGCAGCGTCGCAAGATAGGTGGTGTCGAACGATCCGGCATGGGTCGGACCGTCGGCGCCGACAAAGCCTGCGCGGTCGATCGGGAACCGGACGGGCAGTCCCTGGATGGCGACGTCATGCACCACCTGGTCATAGGCCCGCTGCAGAAAAGTCGAATAGATCGCCGCGAACGGTTTCAGACCCTCCGATGCCATCCCGGCGGCAAAAGTGACGGCGTGCTGTTCGGCAATGCCGACATCGAAACAGCGCTCGGGATAGGCTTCGTTGAACAGGTTGAGACCAGTGCCATCCGGCATGGCGGCGGTCACGGCGACGATCTTGTCGTCATGGCCGGCCTCCTGAACCAGCGACTCGGCGAAAACACGCGTATAGCTCGGCGCGTTGGGCGTTGCCTTGGCCTGGGTGCCGGTGATCACGTCGAATTTCGAGACGCCGTGATATTTGTCAGCCGCTGCTTCGGCCGGCGGATAGCCCTTGCCCTTCTGGGTCACCACATGGATGAGGACCGGCCCCTGCGAATTGTCCCGGACATTGCGCAGCACCGGCAGCAGATGATCGAAACTGTGCCCGTCGATCGGACCGATATGATAAAAGCCCAGTTCCTCGAAAAGGGTGCCGCCGGTGACATAGCCCCGGGCGTGTTCTACGGCGCGTGTGATGGCCCGGTCGACGGTCTTTCCGAGATAAGCCGTCAGTTTCTTGCCGAATTCACGCATCCCCATATAGGTCCTGCCGGAGGCCAGCCGGGCGAGATAGGCGCTCATGGCCCCGGTCGGCGGTGCGATCGACATGTCGTTGTCGTTCAGGATGACGATCAGCCGAGCGTCGAGGGCGCCGGCATTGTTGAGCGCCTCATAGGCCATGCCGGCCGACATGGCGCCGTCGCCGATGACAGCGACGACGTTACGTGGTGTGTCGGTCATCTCGCCGGCGACCGCCATGCCGAGGCCGGCCGATATCGATGTAGACGAGTGCGCCGCGCCGAAGGGATCATATTCGCTCTCGGCGCGTTTGGTGAAGCCGGACAGCCCGTCCTCCTGCCGCAGTGTGCGGATCTGGTCGCGCCGGCCGGTCAGGATCTTGTGCGGATAACACTGGTGCCCGACGTCGAAAATCAGCCGGTCGTGCGGTGTATCGAAGACCTTGTGGATCGCCAGCGTAAGTTCGACGACCCCCAGGCCGGCGCCCAGGTGCCCGCCGGTGATAGAGACCGCATCGACCATTTCAGCGCGCAGCTCCGCGGCGATCTGCCGCATGTCCCGATCATCGATTTCCTTCAGATCCGCGGGAAATTGAACGCGGTCAAGGAGGGGGGTCTCGGGCCTGTCAGTCACGATGCGGGTGCCTTTGTTGCTGCGGCGTTTGAACGCCGCTTATCATAACTATTGCTGCGGGGAGGTAATGCAAGTCCGCGCAATGACCGGTTGGCAGCATCCGCGCGCCCAGGTGACATATTGAACACACGCATTGTCCACTACGGGCGCCAAATCTCACTGTCCAGCATCCAGCGGATCTGTTCCCTGCGCCGCACCGTTGCGGTCCAGCCGTATTTTCTCGATACGGTCCTCGGCCGCCTTCAGCAGCTTTTCGCAATGCCCCTTGAGGGCTTCGCCGCGCTCATAGATCTCGATCGATTTGTCGAGCGGCACATCGCCGGTCTCGAGGCTGGCCACGATCTTCTCCAGTTGCTCAAGCGCCTGTTCAAAGCTCATCGCCGCAAGATCATCGTTTTTCGCGGGTTTGTCGCTCATGGTCTATCCTCTCATCAGCCGCCGGACATGCGCACCGGCCGATTCGGCCAATCCGACCAGATCATATCCTCCCTCCAGCACGCTGACGAGGCGATTGTTGCAACAGTGCGTGGCGATGTCCATTAGCTTGCCCGTCGCCCAGTCGAAATCATCCGCGGTCAGGTTGATTTGCGCCAGCGGATCACGGTGATGCGCGTCGAAACCGGCGGAAATGAGGATGAGATCCGGGTTCAGGTCCTCCAGCACCGGCAGAATGCGGGTTCTGAAAGCCTCGCGGAATTGATCACTGCCCATATTCGCTGAAAGCGGTGCGTTGACGATATTTCCGGCCCCGGTCTCGTTCAGGGAACCGGTTCCGGGAAACAGCGGCATCTGATGGATCGACAGATAATGAACCGTCGGATCCTGCCAGAAGATATCCTGTGTTCCGTTGCCGTGATGCACATCCCAGTCGATGATGGCGATGCGCTCGGCGCCATGGGCGCGCTGCGCGTGGCGCGCGGCAATCGCGATCTGATTGAACAGGCAGAACCCCATCGCCGTATCCGTTTCGGCATGGTGACCCGGCGGCCGTGCGGCCACGAACGCATTGTCGGCGGCTTCGGCGAAAACCGCGTCGACGGCATCGACGGCGCCGCCGATGGCCGTCAATGCCGCCTCGTAGCTCTTCGGACTGGCGCTGGTATCGGCATCGATATGGACGATCCCGTCTTCCGGTATGACCGCGCGGATGCGTTCGACAAACGCTTCGGGATGGACAAGCAGGATTTTATCCTCATCCGCGGTCGGCGACTCGACCCGCTCGAGGTCGGCGAATGCCTCGTCGCCGAAGGCCTTCTCGAGCGCGCGCAGACGCTCCGGCCGCTCCGGATGCCCCGGCGGTGTCAGATGTTCCAGATGGATCGGATGGGTATAAAGCCGGGTGGTCATGATCAAACCTAAACTGTGTTTTCTGACCCCGCAACCGTGAGAAGCGGGCTGCCGGGCAAGGCCTGTTGAAGGCGATTCCTATCCGTCGACGAGCGTGGTTTTCGTGATCGCGATCCCGAAGCCCTCAAGCCCGACATAGTGGCGTTTTTGAGACGTGAAAAGCTCAATGGAGGATATGCCGAGATCCTTCAGAATCTGAGCGCCAAGGCCGATTTCCAGCCATTCATTGTCCCGGATTTTCGCTTCGTCATGGGATTCGCGCTGGTCCGTCGCGGCCGACCGGCCGCTGCCGAAATTGCCGACTCCCACCGATCCTTCGCGCAGATAGACGATGACGCCGCGGCCGCGCTCCGCGATGCGCCGCATATGGTCGGCAAGCGGCGGTGTCTTGCCGAAAACATCGTCGACCACCGATTCAGGATGCAGGCGGACCGGGATGTCGACCCCGTCGCGGATGTCGCCGAAGACGACGGCGATGTGCTGCATCGGGTCCCAGGGCAGGGCGTAGGTATGAACGACCGCTTCACCCTGCGAAGTTTCGACGGCGAAGACATCGCCCTTTTCGATCAGCGTTTCCTGGCGCTGCCGGTAGGCGATGAGATCGGCCACCGAAACCTGCTTGAGGCCGTGTTTTCGCGCGAATGCGTCCACCTGCGGGCCGCGGGTAACCGATCCGTCATCATTGACCAGCTCGCAGATCACGCCGAAGGGCGGCAGACCGGCCAGCCGGCACAGGTCGACGGCGGCCTCTGTGTGGCCCGACCGCATCAGCACGCCGCCTTCGCGGGCGACCAGCGGAAAGATGTGGCCCGGCCTGACGAAATCGGCCGCGCCGGAATTTGGATTGGCAAGATTGCGGACCGTCAGGGTGCGGTCGTCTGCCGAAATGCCGGTCGTCGTGCCATGCCGGTAATCGACCGATACCGTGAATGCGGTCGCGTGGGGCGCGTCGTTTTCCGCCACCATGGCCGTTAGATTGAGTCTTTTGGCCTCCGAGCGCGGCATCGGGGCACAGACGATGCCGGATGTATGGCGAACAATGAAGGCCATGTTCTCGGGTGTGCAATGGACGGCGGCGACGATCAGATCGCCCTCGTTTTCGCGACCACCGTCATCGGTCACCACTACGATCTCGCCGGCCTCGAAGGCGCGTATCGCTTCAACAACCCGGGTCTGGTCATAGGACATCGTACAATCCACGTTTGCAGCCACGTCAAACGCGGCCGGTCTGTCCCCGGTGGCGCAGATAGTGGTCGGCCAGCGTACATGCAAGCATGGCTTCGCCGATCGGCACGGCGCGAATGCCGACGCAGGGATCGTGCCGGCCCTTGGTGCGGATGTCGACCTCGTTGCCGTCGGCGTCGATACTCCGGCGCTCCGTCAAGATTGAGGAGGTCGGTTTGACCGCGAAACGTGCGACTATCGGCTGGCCGGTCGAAATACCACCCAGCACCCCGCCGGCATTGTTGGACAGGAAGACCGGCTCGCCATCCGCACCGATCCGCATTTCGTCTGCATTGTCCTCGCCGCTGATCGTCGCGGCGTGAAATCCGTTGCCGATCTCGACGCCTTTGACCGCATTGATCGACATCAGATTGGATGCGATATCCTGATCGAGTTTCCCGTAAACCGGCGCCCCGAGGCCAGCCGGAACGCCGTCGGCGGTGACCTCGACAACAGCACCAACAGAAGACCCGGCCTTGCGGACAGCGTCCAGATGCGCCTCCCAGCGCGGCACGCATTCGGGGTCCGGACAGAAGAACGGATTGTCATCGACGCTGTCCCAATCCCAGTTATCCCGATTGACGGCCAGTGTGCCGATCTGCACCAGCGCACCGCGGATTTTGACATCGGCCATGATCTTGCGCGCCAGGCCGCCCGCCGCGACCCGGGCGGCTGTTTCGCGCGCCGAGGAGCGCCCGCCGCCGCGATAGTCGCGAATGCCGTATTTGGCGTCATAGGTGAAATCCGCGTGGCCGGGCCGGTAGCGCCGGGCGATCTCCGAATAGTCTTTCGATCTTTGATCGGTGTTTTCGATCATCATCGATATGGGGGTTCCGGTTGTCACAAGGGTTGTACCGTCCTCCTGCGGCATTGCGCCGGACAATACCCTGACAAGGTCGGCCTCCCGTCTCTGCGTGACAAATCGCGATTGGCCGGGCTTTCTCTTGTCGAGCCAGGTCTGCAGTTCGGCTTCGCTGAAGGCGATGCCGGGCGGGCAGCCGTCGACCACACAGCCCAGCGCCGGGCCGTGGCTTTCGCCCCAGGTGGTAACCCGGAACAGATGACCGAAAGTATTGTGCGACATGAGGCTGCCCGTGATTCTGCGTTTGCCCTGCGCCGCCGCCCATAACGGTACGGAAGGCCGCGCCTTACACAGATTTCGTCTCTAGACCATTTGAGGGCTGGCCGCAAACACGGCGCGCGGGGCCGGGCAGCGACGCCTACGCATCCGCGCGGATACCGGGCATCCAGTCGATGGTCCCGCCCTCGATTTTCAGGATGCGGTCCTGCGGCGTCTCCAGCTCGGCCGCTTCGGCGCCCCCGATATCGGCGATGAGGTGAAACAGTGCGCGGACAACGCCGCCATGGCTGACACATACCGTCGGCTGCTTGACCGATTCAAGCCATGCGGCAACACGCCAGGTCAGGATTTCATAGCTCTCCGCGCTGTCCCCGGGGGGCTGAAAATCCCATTTGCTGTCTGCACGCTCCGAAGCCCGCATTTCAGCCGCGTCTTCATGCGCCTGCAATTCCGGCAGCGTGTAGCCTTCCCAATCGCCATAAGAGACTTCGATCAGCCGCTCATCTGTCCGGTAGACATCCGCCGGCAGCGCCATTACCGCCCGGATTCGTTCCATCGTCTCGCGCGCTCGTCCAAGCGGGCTGGCGACGTAGTCGAAGGCGGACGCCTCGTCGCCCAGGATTTCCATGAGCGCCAGCCCGTTCTCGTCAGCCTGGCGACGCCCGGTCGCATTGATCGGAATGTCGCGACTGCCCTGGAAGCGGCCTTCGACATTCCAGTCCGTTTGCCCATGCCGGATGACATAGATCAGCGGCGCAGAAATCATCGTAAATTGGTCCTTGCCGCATTCGCGGCCACAGCCTAGTCCTTGACGACCGAAATATCGGGGGCATCGACCGCCTTCATGCCCACCGTATGGTAGCCGGAGTCGACGTGATGCACCTCGCCGGTCACCGCGCGAGACAGATCAGAAAGCATATAGAGCGCCGACGCGCCGACTTCATCAGTGGTGACGGTGCGTTTTAGCGGAGCGTTGTATTCGTTCCATTTCAGAATGTACCGGAAATCGCCGATCCCCGACGCGGCGAGCGTCTTGATCGGGCCGGCGGAGATGGCATTGACGCGAATGCCGCGATTGCCGAAATCGACGGCCAGATAGCGGACGCTGGCTTCCAGCGCGGCCTTGGCGACGCCCATCACGTTATAATGCGGCATCACCTTTTCGGCCCCGTAATAGGTCAGCGTCAGAATCGAGCCGCCATCGACCATGATCGCCTCCGCCCGTCGCGCCAGCGCCGCCAGCGAATAGACGGAGATTTCCATGGTCCTGGTAAAATTCTCGCGCGTCGTGTCGACGAAGCGGCCGGTCAGCTCGTCCTTGTCGGAAAAGGCGATCGCGTGAACGAGAAAGTCGATCTGCCCCCACTTGTCCTTCAGAGAGGCAAAGAGGGCGTCCATGCTGTCCGGGTCGGTCACATCGCAATGGCCGGCGACATGAGCCCCCAGTTCCGAGGCAAGGGGTTCGACGCGTTTCTTCAGCGCTTCGCCCTGATAGGTCATGGCCAGTTCAGCTCCGGCATCGGCGCATGCCTTGGCGATCCCCCAGGCGATTGACCGATTGTTGGCCACACCGAGAATAACGCCCCGCTTGCCCTTCATCAGACCTGCTGCCTGAACCATTTTCCGCTCCTTGCTCGTACCATCCTTGGCTATGACACAGCCGTCAAACCGGTTCAAGACGCCCTTCGCTCTAAAACGGGTCCGGCCGGGGCCACGGGGGCAGAGACTGGCGCAAAGACGTCCGGCCCACCGGTGTTTGTGATGATTGTTGCCGGCACGTCACGTCAATCGTGCCGGTCTTCGCTCACAGATTGGATCTCGCGAAGGACAGCAGTTCCTCAACCGGATCGTCCGGCAGGAGCAGCCGGATATTCACCAGCAGGTCGCCCCGCTTGCCCGCATGGTCCGGCAGACCCTTTCCGGCGATGCGCAACACACGGTCGGAACCGGACCAGGGCGGCACCGCCACCAGGATTTTCCCGTCCAGCGTTTGCACCGGCAGTTTTGCGCCAGCGATGCCGTCGCTCAGTTGAACAGGCAGGTCACAGACAAGGTGGATGCCGTCGATCCTCAGCGTGCTGTGCTTTTGGAAGCGGATCGAGATGACGGCGTCGCCGGCCTCGCCGTCTTCATCCTTATGCCCTTCGCCGGCGAGGCGCACGACGCGACCGTTTTCTATCCCGGTCGGCAGGGTGACGGCGACGGTCCGGCCATCCGGCAGTGTCACGTCGAGAGGTGCCTCGCGCAGCGCGGCTTCCAGCGGTACCGCCAGGTCAACTAAGATGTCGCGCTCAGGGCAGTCCGCCTCCTGACTGTCCTCGGCGCCGGGAATGTCGTCGATACCAGGGGCTTCGTCACCGCCGCCGCCGCGGACGAAGGACTGGCCGAATATGCGCTCCATGATTTCGTCATGTGATCCGTTTGCGAAAGCGCCGCCCTGTTTTGCGGTTGTTTCGGGCTCAGGGGGAGGTTCGGTTTTGTCCGCGCTTCGGCGGTTGAAGCCGAAGCCCGATACGCTGGAGGCAAATCCGCGAAAGACGGATCGTCTGCTTCGCTTCCGACCGTCGGCATCGATCAGGCCACCATCGAACATCTGGCGCTTTTCCTCATCGCCCAGAATCGCATAGGCGGCACTGATCTCGCCGAACAGAACCGCAGCCTCCGGATCGTGCCGGTTGCGGTCCGGATGATAGGCCTTTGCATGCCGTCGATAGGCCGATTTGATGTCCTTGCCGGTGGCCGTCCTGGAAACGCCTAATACGGAATAGGGATTGCGCATGATGATCAATCACTCGATACACTGATGCCGCCGCCGTCATGGTGGTGGCCGATAGAATACGGTCCGCCGACGATCCGCCCAGGGCTAGCGCACCTTCGTCGCCGACCTTTGAACTCTAGCGTCAAGTTGCTAACCAGAGGTTATGGCACCGGCGCGATCGTCAGATTTGCGCGCCGGTCATCGACATGTGACGTCGGGATCACCCCTGCTTCTCGATGGATTGGAGGGTCCAGCTTTTTCCCATGCGGGTACGGCAGATCTTGCCGTGATATTGCGAGATGCCGTCATAGCTGTGTTTCGATGCGAGGAACTCCCGGCAAATCTCGGTGACCGACCGACGTTCTCCGACATAGCTCACAATGCCGCCATTTCCCGTCGCGATATTCGACCAGGGAATGTTCTGCAGCGAGCCTTGCTTGACGTTCGCCTCCGCGACGGTCGTCTTGATGATATCGTCGTCGGATTGCAGTGCCGGATAATCCCCGATAGAGCCGGTGATGACGTCGCGATCCGGCTGTGCGAATGTGCTGAACCCGATCCCGTTGGTCATGCATCCGGCGAGCGGCCCGGTGGCTGCGCAAAGCACGAACAGCATGAGGCCGCGCCGAAAAAACCGCTTACCCCGGGAGGCGTTCTTTGCTACGTCAAAATGAACCGGCGCCAATGCCTAAGCCCGCAGTTTCCATCCAGGTGATCATCCATGGTAACCGACACAGAGTTAACGAAGGGTGACTTCACCCTTTCCGACGAGCCTTTCGATCTGTTCAGGGCGTGGCTCGAGGAGGCCGGTGAGAGCGAGCCGAACGATCCGACCGCCCTGTCGCTTGCAACCGTCGATGGCGACGGCATGCCGAATGTCAGAATGGTTCTCCTCAAGGGGCTCGACGAGCGCGGCTTTGTTTTCTACACGAATTTCGAAAGCCAGAAAGGCGAGGAGTTGCGGACGACCGCCAAGGCGGCCATGTGTTTTCACTGGAAATCCCTGCGCCGCCAGGTGAGGGTTCGCGGCCATGTCGAGATTGTCAGCGACGAGGAAGCCGACGCCTATTATGCCCAGCGCCCGCGCGGCAGCCGCATCGGTGCCTGGGCCTCGCAGCAATCGCGCCCCCTGGAAAGCCGGTTTGCACTGGAAAAGGCAGTTGCCGAATACACCGCCAGATATGCCGTCGGCGCCATCCCGAGGCCGCTCTACTGGTCAGGCTTCCGCGTTTTGCCCCATTCGATCGAATTCTGGCACGACCGCAAATTCCGGCTGCATGACCGGATCCTCTTTACCCGCCAGGCCGCGGGCGACGGATGGCTGAAGACGCGGCTTTATCCGTGAGAAGGGCTGGGCTTGGCCGGCGCGCCCGGCGCGAAGACGAATGGCAGGCCGGACAGCAGCGCGCGGACATAGCGGGTGTTTTGATGATAGCCGTTGAGGGAGACACGCGGCATCGCGGTCGGCGTCAGCCGGTTGGCCGGTTGCAGCAGGCCAGGCCGGGTCGTCACGGCGACGGAAAATCCCAAATCCGCGATCTGGTCGAATTCGCGGCTGCAGGCAGCGCTGCTGTCGCCATAGGGAAAGGCAAAACTCTCTGGCCGTGTCCCTGAAACCCTGGAGACGAATTCCGCGGATTGGCGGACCTCGTCGACCACCCGGTCGAGCGGCGCGTGCGCCAGGCTGACATGCGTCACCGTATGGGCACCCAGGCTGAGCAGCCCTTCACGGCTGAACTCCCGCAATTCGGCTTCACTGAACACCTCGCTTTCCACGATGGCCAGCGGATCGATGCCGGCCCGGCGGGCTGCAGCGTCGATCGCCGCGACAAAACGGTCCTCATCGTTCCCGGGAAAGCGGTCGGTGATATAATCGAAGGCGGTGTATTTTTCGCGTTTCGATACGGTGTCAAACCGATGCTCCACGCCGTCAAGATCGATGCTGATCTGCCGCGCCTTCGCAAGCATGCTCTCCAGCGTCTCCCACCAGATCGACCGCGTCCGCTTGATAAAACCAGCCGTCACGAACATCGTGAACGGAATGCCGTATTTTCTGAACACCGGATAAGCGTGGTCCCGGTTGTCCCGGTAGCCATCGTCCAGTGTAAACGCCATGTAGCGGCCATTGTCCTCGGGGTCCTCGAGGCGGCGCGGCATGTCGGCAAGGCTGACCGGTATCCAGCCGCGCTCCAGCAGCATTTCGATGGTCTGTTCCAGAAAATCCGGCGTGATCGACAAATGGGCATTGGGCGAGAACGATCCGGCCCGTTCCGGACGGACGTGATGCATTGTGAAGATCACGCCCCTGCTGCTGCGAGACTTGACGAGGCGTGAGGTGGTTGCCAGCGCGATGGCCTCCAGTCCTCCACGAATGGCAAGCCATTTCGCCGCGCGGCGCGCCCTCAGGCCAAAATGTGTGTATTTCGATCGCATCGGTATCGGTCACCTGCCATGATCCACTGGCGCCCCGGATGGAATGCCGAAGCGCGAATGAACTGGAATACCCTTATAGAGCGAGCTGATTAACCGAAGTTGAATCGACACCCGGCGCATTGGGCGGAACGTGCTCTGTTTTAGGCCTGTGTCCCGCCGATGGTCATCTGATCCATGCGCAGATGCGGTTGTCCGACACCCACGGGCACGCTTTGGCCACCCTTGCCGCAGACGCCGATGCCGTTATCGAGTTCGGAATCGTTGCCAATCATGGAGACGCGGTGCATGGCATCCGGCCCGTTGCCGATCAGCATGGCGCCCTTGATCGGCGCGCCGACCTTGCCGTTCTCGATCAGATAGGCTTCCGTACAGCCGAACACGAATTTTCCCGAGGTGATGTCCACCTGGCCGCCGCCGAAAGAGACCGCATAGATGCCGTTGGCGACGGAGGCGATGATCTCCTCCGGCGTTCTGTCGCCGCTCAGCATATAGGTATTCGTCATCCGCGGCATCGGCTGGTGCTCATGCGATTGCCGTCGCCCGTTGCCGGTGGGCTTCATGCCCATCAGGCGGGCATTCTGGCGATCCTGCATATAGCCGACCAGCTTGCCGTCCTCGATCAGGACATTGTAACCGGAAGGTGTGCCCTCATCGTCGATGGTCAGCGATCCGCGCCGGCCCTCGATGGTGCCGTCATCGACCACCGTCACGCCCTTCGCGGCCACCTGTTCACCGAGCAGACCTGCGAAAGCCGACGTTTTCTTACGATTGAAATCGCCTTCCAGGCCATGACCGACCGCCTCGTGAAGCATCACGCCCGGCCAGCCGGAGCCCAGCACCACATCGAATGTTCCCGCCGGCGCCGGGATCGCCTGCAGATTGACGAGCGCCTGGCGAAGCGCCTCGTCGGCGCCGGCCTTCCAAGTGTCTTCGGCAAGGAATTCGCCGAAACCGCGCCGGCCGCCGATTCCATAGGAGCCGCTCTCCTGCCGATCGCCTTCTCCGACGACGACGCTGATATTCAGGCGGGTGAGGGGGCGGACATCCTGCAGCCGTTCGCCGTCGGCCCGCAGAATATTGATGATCTGCCAGCCGGCGGCCAGCGAGGCTGTCACCTGGCGCACCTTGGGGTCCTTCTCGCGCAGGTAGGAATCCATGGTCTGCAGCAGACGTACCTTTTCCTCGAAACCCGGAGCGTCGATCGGGTTCTTGTCGCCGTAAAGGTGCCGGTTTGTGCGGGCCGGCGCGGCCGCATATTGTCCCGAATAACCGCGTGTCACCGCACCGACGGCATCGCTGGCGCGCTGCAGCGCCGCCGCCGACAGATCGCCCGCATGGGCATAACCGATTGCCTCGCCGGCGACGGCGCGCAGCCCGAACCCTTGATCGCTGGAGAAATTTCCGGCCTTCAGGCGGCCATCATCGAAGACGAGTGATTCCAGCTGCGCGTGTTCGACAAACAACTCGCCGTCGTCGGAGTCGTGCAGTGCATCCGAAACGATGCTGTTGAGGCGGGCCTCGTCGCAATCGAAGCCGGTCAGCAGGTCCTTGTCCATTGTTGCTTCCATTTCAGGCCCGCAGCGGGCTGTGGCGCATGTCCGTTTTTCATACCGTTGCGAACTCATATAAGATTGCGTTTCGATAATCCAATGAGGCGGGCCTTCGGGCAAACGAATTGGCGAAGGGAGATCTCGTGGCCGAGCTCAAGACACAACGCAACGATGCGGATGTATCGCGATTTCTGGCGGCCGTGCCGGATGCGCAAAAACGCGCTGATGCTGAGGCGCTGATGGCGATCATGGAAAGGGTAACGGGCGAGACGGCCGCCATGTGGGGTGGGTCGATTGTCGGATTCGGCAGCTATCGCTACCATTATGAGAGCGGGCGCTCGGGTGACTGGATGGCGACCGGATTTTCGCCCAGGAAAGCGGCGCTGACCATATACATCATGCAGGGATTCTCGCCGCATGAAGACCTGATGAAACGGCTCGGACGCTACAAGACAGGCCGGTCCTGCCTCTATATCAAGCGGCTGTCCGATGTCGATCTGGCGGTCCTGGAGGAACTGATCGCCCGCTCATACCGCTATATCCGGGAGAACTACCCGGATGCCGAAAAGGCTGAAACGCCCGTTAAGGCAGCGCGGAAAACCCGTCGGTGAAGCCGGTGAGATCGACGGGAATACCAATGCCTTCTTCCGGCGTCTGAAACACGATGAACGTCGCGGTGGCGCCGTTTTGAAGCGTTTTCAGCAGGGTTTCCTCCAAAATGACTTCCGCGTAGCAGCCATCGGCGAAACAGCGGACGAAATAGGCCCGTCCGATATCCTTGCCATCGACATTCAGGCCAAGCCCGTTGGGCAACAGCACCCCGAGCGGCGCCAGTACCCGCAGGACCCTTGCTTGTTTGTCCGCGGTCTTCAGAACCACCACGGACAGGCCGACTTCGGGTCGGGCATCATCGACGACATTCTGCATCAGGGCGCATTGCTCGCTCGACGCACCGGCCGGCTGATCGCAGACAATCGACCACGCACCATGATTGGAACGGATCTTGCCGGGTTGCTGAGCAAAGGACGGCGCCACAAATCCGGCTATGACAACGGCCATGGACAGAAGGGTCGGTTTGAGGGTGGTCAGCTGCGGCATGGGAGCTCCAGGGCGATGCGAATCAGTTGCGCTATTGTGTCGGAACGGACGGGAATTTGAAGGGTTCGCCTGCAACTCCCGTCCGCCCGATCCGGTCCGTGCGCACTTAAAGATCGAAATGAGGCGACAATCAAGCCGACGATGCGGATCGGTGCGGAGCCGGGGATGTTGTCGACGCCTCGGCGGCCGCAGCCCCGCCCGGCACCATCGATCCCATCCGTCATTGCGGCCACGTTTCCGGATGTGCGCCAAATGTCGCAGTTATTCTCCTGTCGTCCAGTTGCGATTGGCTCTAAACTATGGTTTTAAGCGCTGTCACGTGAGGGACGACGCGCCGCCGCGAAAGCTATACCGGGCGCTCCAGGGAGAATTGTAGTGAGAAATCCGCTTTATGCAGTCTGGGCCTTTGCCTGCACGCTGCTTTTGGCATCCAAGACCCAGGCCGCGCAGCCGGTTGACTGGCAGATCGGTCTTCAGCCCGCCGCCACGGAAATCATGCGCGAGGTCATCTGGTTCAACAATTATACACTCTGGTTCATCACACCGATTACCCTTCTGGTCCTGGTGCTGCTGGTGCTGGTCATGCTGCGGTTTCGCGCCCGGGCAAATCCCAATCCCTCGAAGACCAGCCACAACACCACGATCGAAGTCCTGTGGACCCTGGGTCCGGTCGTCGTCCTGCTGTTTCTGGCCGTTCCCTCCTTTCAGCTTCTGACGGCGCAATACACGCCGCCGGACGAACCGCAATTGACGGTCAAGGCGGTCGGCTACCAGTGGTACTGGGGCTATGAATATCAGGTCGAACAGGAGGTTTCCTTCGACTCGATCATCTTGAGTGATGCAGACCGCGCGGCCTACGGCAAGGAAAATCGCGCCGAATATCCAAGATTGCTGGCCGTCGACAACGAGATGGTCGTTCCCGTGGACATGACGGTGCGGCTGCTGGTCACCGCGGCGGATGTCATTCACTCATTTGCGATGCCCTCCTTCGGGGTCAAGATGGATGCCGTGCCGGGGCGCCTCAACGAAACCTGGTTCAAGGCAGAGAGGGAAGGGCTGTATTACGGGCAGTGCTCGGAACTGTGCGGCAAGGACCACGCCTATATGCCGATCGCCATTCGGGTTGTGTCGGCGGAGCAATATGGTACCTGGCTGGCGGCGGCGGCCGACGATGTCGAAGCCGCAAATGCCCAGTTGATGGCATCGATCGCCGCCGACGCGCCGGTCGACGTGGCCGCCAACGCCCAGAAGATCGAGGAGTAAGAACATGGCCGGATCTTCCGCGGCGCATGATGCACACGACCACAAGCCCTACAGCTGGACCCGTTGGCTCTATTCCACCAACCACAAGGATATCGGAACGCTCTATCTGATCTTCGCGATTGTCGCCGGGATCATCGGCGGCGCGATGTCCATCTTCATGCGCTGGGAACTGGCCGAGCCCGGCATTCAGATATTCCACGGGCTTGCCTCCATGGTCTATGGCATGGATGGCGATGCGGCGGTCGACGGCGGCAAGCACATGTACAATGTGTTCACCACCGCGCACGGCCTTATCATGATCTTCTTCATGGTCATGCCGGCCCTGATCGGCGGTTTCGCCAACTGGATGGTGCCGATCATGATCGGCGCGCCCGACATGGCTTTTCCGCGGATGAACAACATCTCCTTCTGGCTGTTGCCGCCCGCCTTCATCCTCCTGGTACTGTCGATGTTCGTGGAAGGACCGACCGGATTATACGGCGTTGGCGGTGGCTGGACCATCTATCCGCCGCTGTCGACAACTGGACAGCCCGGCCCGGCGATGGATTTTGCGATCCTGTCGCTACACATTGCCGGCGCGTCCTCGATTCTCGGTGCGATCAATTTCATCACGACGATCTTCAACATGCGGGCACCGGGCATGACGCTGCACAAAATGCCGCTTTTCGCCTGGTCGGTGCTGGTGACCGCTTTTCTGCTGCTGTTGTCGCTGCCGGTCCTGGCCGGCGGCATCACCATGCTGTTGACGGATCGTAACTTCGACACCTCGTTCTTCACGCCCGAAGGCGGCGGTGACCCGATCCTGTTCCAGCACCTCTTCTGGTTCTTCGGTCACCCGGAAGTCTATATCCTGATCCTGCCGGCCTTCGGCATCATCAGTCACATCGTCTCGACCTTCTCGCGCAAGCCGGTTTTCGGCTATCTGGGCATGGCCTATGCGATGGTTGCCATCGGCGCGGTCGGCTTCATCGTCTGGGCTCACCACATGTATACGGTCGGCCTGTCGCTGGATGCGCAACGCTATTTCGTGTTCGCCACGATGGTTATCGCGGTGCCTACCGGTGTGAAGATCTTTTCTTGGATCGCAACGATGTGGGGCGGTTCACTGACCTTCCGGACCCCGATGATGTGGGCGCTGGGCTTCATCTTCCTCTTCACGGTCGGCGGCGTCACCGGGGTGCAACTGGCCAATGCGGGCCTCGACCGGGCCATGCACGACACCTATTATGTTGTGGCCCATTTCCACTACGTCCTGTCGCTGGGCGCGGTTTTTGCGATCTTTGCCGGCTGGTATTACTGGTTCCCGAAAATAACCGGCTATATGTACAATTCCCTGTTGGCCAAGACCCATTTCTGGGTGATGTTTATCGGCGTCAATTTGGTGTTCTTTCCGCAGCATTTCCTCGGCCTGGCCGGCATGCCGCGGCGCTTTATCGACTATCCGGACGCCTATACGGGCTGGAATGCGGTCTCCAGCTACGGCTCCTATATTTCGGCGATCGGTGTCCTGATTTTCCTTTATGGCGTCTGGGAAGCCTTCTCCAGGAAGCGGGTCGCCGGCGACAATCCCTGGGGAGAGGGCGCAACGACCCTGGAGTGGCAATTGAGTTCGCCGCCGCCGTTCCACCAGTGGGAACAATTGCCTCGCATCAAATAGCGTGGAATGATGCAAAACCGCCCGGTGGCGGTTTGGCGTGGATTTACGGATTGAAACGGTCAGACGGGATAGAATGGCGATAACCGGCAAACATGAAGCGATCAGCGGAGCCGAGATCCGGCCGTCCGTGGCCGACCCGGCCGATTTCTTCGCGTTGCTGAAACCGCGGGTCATGTCTCTCGTCGTGTTCACCGCCTTTGTCGGCATGATGATGGCGCCCGGCACGGTACATCCGTTTCTGGGAGCCGTATCGATCCTGTGTATTGCGATCGGCGCCGGCGCCTCGGGTGCACTGAATATGTGGTATGACGCCGATATCGATGCCGTCATGTCGCGCACAGCAAAACGGCCGATTCCGGCCGGCCGGGTCAGCCGCGAGGAAGCCCTGACATTCGGTCTGGTTCTGGCGGTCTTTGCCGTGCTGACGCTCGGCATTCTGGTGAACTGGCTTTCGGCGGGACTGCTCGCCTTCACGATATTCTTCTATACGGTGGTTTACACCATGTGGCTGAAACGCTCGACACCGCAGAACATCGTGATCGGTGGCGCGGCCGGCGCGTTCCCGCCAATGATCGGCTGGTCCAGCGTGACCGGCATGCTGTCGTTTGAAAGCGTGGTTCTGTTCCTGATCATTTTTCTCTGGACACCGGCACATTTCTGGGCCCTGGCCCTGTTCAAGCTCAATGATTACCGGGTCGCCGGCATTCCGATGATGCCCAATGTCGCCGGCATGAAATCGACCAAACGCCAGATGCTCGGCTACACGGTGGCAACGGCGATTGTCGGTGTCCTGCCCTCTGTGGTGGGCTTTGCCAGCCTGGCTTACGGCATTCTGGCAACGGGGCTGGGTCTCGGCTTCATCTGGCATGCGGTTCAGGTTCTTCGGATGACGGATGACGATCCGGCGATGGGAGCGGCAAAATCCATGTTCAGGTTTTCGCTGTTCTATCTCGCCGTTCTGTTCGCGGCGCTGCTCACGGACGGCATATTTGCAAGGTTCGGAGTATGAGCGCGATGGTCGACTTCGTTGAATTGACCGAGTTGCAGAAGAAGACGCGCCGTCGCCGGTCGATCGCGCTGGCCCTGATGCTAGCGGCTCTGGTCGTGGTCTTTTACGTTGCGACGATCGTCAAATTCGGTCCGGCCATTTTTGATCGGGCGTTCTAGCGATGACCGCGAGGGATGCAACGAAGGTCGAGAAACCGGGCAATGGCCGCATCGCCGCGCTGTGCCTGGCCGGCGTCGCCGGCATGGTCGGCATGTCCTATGCCGCCGTGCCGCTCTATGAACTGTTCTGCCAGGTCACCGGCTATGGCGGCACGACGCAGCGGGTGGAGCAATATTCGGACCAGATTCTCGACCGCACCATTCGCGTGCGCTTCGACGCCAACACGTCAAGCGGACTGAACTGGCAATTCGAACCGGCCCAGCGGATGGTGGAACTGCGCATCGGCGAAACCATGCAAATCGCCTATCGGGCCGACAATCCCGGAAGAAGGGCAAGCAGCGGTCAGGCGACCTTCAACGTCACGCCGCAGGCTGCGGGCGCTTATTTCAACAAGGTCGAATGCTTCTGTTTTACCGAAACGGAACTGAAACCGGGTGAGGGCATGGACATGCCAGTGGTCTTCTTTGTCGACCCGGCCATCGTCGACGCGCCCGAAACGATGAACATCAACACGATAACCCTGTCCTATACGTTTTTTCCGCATGAGACCGAAACATCGATGGCAGGGCCCGTCACCGGTGAACAGAAGGCGGCGGACAAGCTCTGAAGGATTTCGCCGCACCCGTCGCGGCGCTGTGAACGAGGCAATTCTGGGATTTCGAAATGGCTGACGCGCATCAAAAAAACCATGACTATCACATCATCGATCCGAGCCCATGGCCCTTCATCGGCTCGGTCGGCGCGCTGATCATGGCCATTGGCGGCATTGCGTTCATGCGTTATTCGGCCGGCGATTCCTTTGAGATGTTCGGCCTGGAACTGGCCAATCCCTGGCTGTTTTTCATCGGCCTGGTGATCGTCCTCTACACGATGTTCGGCTGGTGGTCCGACTGCATCAAGGAAGCCCATGAGGGGTTCCATACGCCGGTCGTGTCGCTGCATCTGCGTTACGGAATGATCATGTTCATCGCCTCGGAGGTGATGTTCTTCGTTGCCTGGTTCTGGGCGTTTTTCGACGCCGCCATCTTTGCCGGCGAAGCGGCGCAGGTGGCCCGCGTCGAACATACGGGCGGCACCTGGCCGCCGGTGGGCATCGAGGTGCTGGACCCGATGCATCTGCCGCTCTACAACACCATCATCCTGTTGCTGTCGGGAACGGCGGTCACCTGGGCGCACCACGCCCTTCTGCATAATGACCGTCAGGGGCTGGTCTATGGCCTGGCGATCACGGTGGCGCTGGGTGTGCTGTTCTCCTTCGTTCAGGTCTACGAATATCTTCACGCGCCCTTTGCCTTCAAGGAATCGATCTACGGCGCCACATTCTTCATGGCGACCGGGTTCCACGGCTTTCACGTGTTTGTCGGGACGGTCTTCTTGATCGTCTGCCTGCTTCGTGCGGCGGCCGGCGACTTTACGCCAAAACAGCATTTCGGGCTGGAGGCGGCCGCCTGGTACTGGCACTTCGTCGACGTTGTCTGGCTATTCCTTTTCTTCAGCATCTATATCTGGGCGTCCTGGGGAGCAACCATCGCCGCCCACTGATCGTGCCGGCTGCCGGCGCCCCACGTGTCGGGAGCCGTTTTCATGGGTGACAGGGATTCAGAGCAATTTCCGCCCGTCAACGCGATTTCAAGCGGCTTGAGGGGGCGCTGCCCGCGTTGCGGCCAAGGCAGGCTTTTCAACGGTTATCTCTCCCTGCCGCCATCGTGCACCGTTTGCGGCCTCGACTACGGATTTGCCGATTCCGGCGATGGCCCGGCGGTATTCGTCATCATGCTCGTCGGCTTCCTGGTGGTGGGCCTCGCCCTGTGGGTGGAAACCAGCTTCGGCCCGCCCATATGGTTGCATATGGTGATCTGGATTCCGCTCGCCGTCGTGCTCTGTCTGGCTTTGCTGCGCGCCCTCAAGGGCGTGTTGATCAATATGCAGTATGCAAACAGCGCCCATGAGGGCGAGATCGACCGTGGCTGAAACAGCGAATTCCGGGGTGGTTTCAGGCCTGCGCGGCCGCCGCAATCTGTGGCTTCTCGTCATCTCGCTGGCGGCCTTCGCCATTCTGATTTCGCTCGGAAACTGGCAGGTGCGCCGTCTTCAGTGGAAGCAGGATCTCATTCAGACGATTGAGAGGCGGGTCAGCCAGGCGCCGGTCGGTCTGGACGCGGTGCTGGAGCGCTGGCGCGATGCCGGCGACGTCGAATACTACCCGTTGCAGCTGAGCGGCATGTTTCGCCACGATGACGAGCAGCATTTCCTGGCGACCCACAACGGGCAGTCCGGCTGGTATGTCTATACGCCGCTGCAACTGGCCGATGGGCGGTTGGCCATCGTCAATCGCGGATTTGTTCCCTACGATCTGAAGGACGCGTCGGCCAGGCCGTGGACGCCGGTCGAGGGAACGGTGACGGTGACCGGCCTGGCGCGCAATCCGCTTTCCGAAAAACCCGGCTTGCTGCTTCCGGACAACGCACCCGCCGACCGCATCTGGTACTGGAAAGACTTTGATGCCATGGCCGGCGCAATGGGCCTGGATGGCGATGGCCTTATGCCGTTCTTTGTCGATATCTCGACAACCGATCGTCAGGCCGGCGCCGGACCGGTGCCTGGCGTCACCAGAATTTCACTGCCCAATCGCCATCTTGAATATGCCGTCACCTGGTTCGGTCTTGCGGCCGCCCTGGTCGTGACGGCCGCAATGGTCCTGTGGCGCGGGAGGCAACGATCGAATTCCTGAAAAGGGGATGCCTCGTGTTTCCTTTGGGCACGGTTCCCATTACAAGGTCGATGACATGTTGAAGTGGCGGAACGAAAGCGACTGATATGGCGGAGCGGCCACCTTTGACAATTCGTCTGTGCGGTCCGCGCGGATTTTGCGCCGGCGTCGACCGCGCCATACAGATCGTCGTTCTGGCCCTCAAGAAATACGGCGCGCCCGTCTATGTGCGCCACGAGATCGTGCACAATCGCTACGTGGTCGACGGATTGAAGAAAAAGGGCGCGATTTTCATCAAGGAATTGCACGAGATTCCGGCCGAACACTATGATCAGCCGGTCGTTTTTTCCGCCCATGGCGTGCCGCAATCGGTTCCGCAGGACGCTCGGGAACGCAACCTATTCTTCCTTGATGCCACCTGTCCGCTGGTATCGAAAGTGCACAAACAGGCCATGCGGCACCAGCGGCGTGGCCGTCACGTCATTCTGGTCGGCCATGCCGGTCACCCTGAAGTCATCGGCACGATGGGGCAATTGCCCGAAGGCGCGATCAGCCTTGTCGAGACCGCGGAAGACGCGGCGAACTACCAGCCGGACGATCCCGACAAGCTCGGCTTCGTGACCCAGACGACACTCTCCGTCGAAGACACGGCAGAGGTGATCGATGTCCTGCGAAGCCGTTTTCCCAATCTCGAGGCCCCGGCGGCCGAATCCATCTGCTACGCCACCACCAATCGCCAGGATGCGGTGAAAGCCGCAGCACCCGGTTGTGATCTGTTCCTGGTGGTCGGCGCCCCCAATTCGTCCAATTCGAAGCGGCTGGTTGAAGTCGCGAAACGGGCCGGGGCCGTCAAGTCGCAGCTTGTCCAGGGCGTCTTCGAGATTGACTGGGACGATATCGATTCGCAGACAACCCGCACATTGGGTTTGTCGGCCGGGGCCTCGGCGCCGGAAATCATCGTCGATGAGATAATCGAAGCCTTTGCCGGCCGGTTCGACGTGTCGGTGGAACTGGCCGAGACGGTTGTCGAAGACGAGAATTTCCTGGTGATGCGTGATTTGCGGGACGTCGAACTGACCAGGTCGGATATGGCGTTCGTGAACGGCGAACCGGCCGCATCGCGGGCCGGCTGAGGCGGACGAAGGGACGAAGTTTGGCGGTCTATACCGATATCTCCGAGGCCGAATTGCGGGATTTCCTCGCCCCCTACGACATAGGCGAATTGCTGTCCTACAAGGGAATCGCCGAAGGCGTGGAAAATTCCAATTTCCTGGTCCACACCAGCCAGGGATCCTTCATCCTGACGCTCTACGAAAAACGTGTCGAGCGCAAGGATCTGCCGTTCTTTCTGGGTCTGATGGAGCATCTGGCCCAAAAGGGCCTGACCTGTCCGATTCCGATCCACACCGGCGACGGGGCCGTTCTCGGTGAGTTGGCCGGCCGGCCGGCAGCGGTCATTTCCTTTCTGGAGGGCATGTGGCCGCGCCGCCCCATGGCCGGCCATTGCCGGGAACTGGGCAAGGCCATGGCGCGGTTCCATCTGGCCGGTCGCGATTTCGAGTTGCGACGCGACAATGCTCTGTCCGTTGCGGCCTGGCGTCCGCTGTGGGACCTTTGCGCGCCGCGTGCCGACAGCGTCCAGAAGGGGCTGGCGCTTGAGGTCGAAGCCGAACTGAGCGAACTGGAACAGCGCTGGCCTTCCGGTCTTCCGGAGGGCGTTATCCATGCCGATCTCTTTCCCGACAATGTCTTTTTCCTCGGCGAGCGCCTTTCCGGCCTGATCGACTTTTATTTCGCCTGCAACGACCTGTTTGCCTACGACATTGCGGTCTGCCTCAACGCCTGGTGTTTCGAAAAGGACGGCGCCTTCAACGGGACCAAGGCCGTGGCACTGCTTGCGGGGTATGAGACCATCCGGCCGCTTGAACAGGAGGAGATCGACGCGCTGCCGCTGCTGGCCCGCGGGGCGTCCCTGCGCTTCTTCCTGACGCGGCTCTATGACTGGCTGACGGTGCCGGACGGCGCGATGGTGGTCAAGAAGGACCCGATGGAGTTCCTGCGCCACAGCCGGTTCCACCGGACGATACGGACCGTCGGCGCCTACGGGTATGATCTTTCGGAGCGGGCGCAATGAAGCATGTCGACATTTTCACCGACGGCGCCTGCTCCGGCAATCCGGGGCCCGGCGGATGGGGTGCGATTCTGCGCTATGGCAAGATCGAAAAGGAACTCTCGGGCGGAGAGGCGCACACGACCAACAACCGGATGGAACTGATGGCCGCCATCCAGGCGCTCGATGCCCTCAAAGAGCCTTGCTCGGTCGATCTCTATACGGATTCTTCCTACGTCAAGGACGGCATCGAGAGCTGGATCGAGGGCTGGAAACGCAACGGCTGGAAGACCGCGTCGCGAAAACCCGTCAAAAACGCCGAGCTATGGCAGGAACTCGAACGCGCCCGTGGTCGCCACGACGTCACATGGCACTGGGTCAAGGGCCATGCCGGCCACCCGGAGAACGAAAGGGCGGACGAACTCGCCCGCCTCGCGATGGAGCCGCACAAGCAGGTTACCGGCTCTAATTCATAGGCGGCTTAAAGCTGCTCAAGGATGGCGGCAGCGCCCGAAACCGTCACCTCGCCGGGAGACTCCTCGACATTGATCGCCTTGACCACACCGTCTTCGACGATCATGGCATAGCGCTTGGAACGGATGCCCAGCGTCCCGGCCGACAGGTCGATGTCCATGCCGATCGTTTTGGTGAAGGCGGCGTCCCAGTCTGCAAGATAGCGGAGCTTTCCCTCGCCGCCAGTGGCCTTGACCCAGGCGCTCATGACGAACCCGTCATTGACGCCGAGAACCGCGATGTCGTCGACGCCCTTGGCGAGAATGGCGTCCCTGTGTTCCAGATATCCGGGAACGTGGGTGAAGTGGCAGGTCCCGGTGAAGGCCCCCGGAACGGCAAACAGCACAACCTTCTTGCCGGCAAATACATCCGAGGTGGTCACCTCGTTCATGCCCTCGGAATTGCATTCCTTCAGCGTCAACTCTGGCAGCTTGTCCCCAACGGAAATCGTCAATGTCTGATCCTCTCAATTCGTCGGCGGACGACACCGCCGGTTTTCAACGCACAGTCGATATCAAACATAGATCATATCATGGCGCTGTCGAGCGGCGGACGTGCAAAAACGGGCTCTCAGGGAACGTCGAAGGTGGTTTCCATGCTGCGGGAGGCTGTTTTCACCAAGACCTGCAGCGGCTTGCCGGACAGCGATTTTCCGGCCGGCGCATCGAGGATCGGCACGCGAAAGACCGACATGCCGCCATCACCGCCGGTGCGCACGGGGATGTCGAAATACCAGCCGGCGGGACCGGTCAGGAACAGGTCGAGCCCGGTTGCGGTTTCCGGGTGAACGACCGACACCGACAGTGTGTTGTCCTGTTCGGCGACGGCCATATCCGCAACGCCGAACCCATTGCCCGCCGGCTCCGGAATCCTCGAAAAGGCCTTTTCGACAAGTCGTTTCTCGAAGCTGTTGGCCTCGTGTTCAGGGTCGATCGTCAGCGAGAACTCGCTTTGCAGCGGGATGCAGATGGTCTCGCAAAGGCCCAGAAAAACCTGCGCCTCGAGCACGCTCTGCGTCCCGGCTCGTTCCTGTGTGATCGTCAGGGGGAACACAACGGGGTAATTGTATCCGGCCCACACGGAATATCCATCGTCGATCCGCTCGGGAGCCGGAAAATCCAGCCGCAAATCTGCGATATTCGTGCTCCCCTCCGACCGGACGGAGGGCGGAACGCCGGCGTCGCCGGGATCGCGCCAATAGGTCTTCCAGCCCGGAAGGAGGTCGACATCCAGAATGGCGCGAATGATGCCCTCGGATGAGGGAGGCAGCGCAGTGATGCGAATGCGCCCGCCTTCGGTTTCGACCCATTCGGTGGAAGCGGCGTGGGCAATGCCGCCGGCCAGGGCCAGTCCTGCAATGTTTGCCAGGACAAAGCGGATCGCCGCGGAACCGTGGCGGCGCAGAATCGGTATGATGAACTGTTTCATGCCGTCTAATTAGCCTGACGTTCGATACGCTTCCAGTCACGTCCGGCCGGGAAATCATCATATTACGGTGAACACCTGGGCAGGCGCGCAGCGGGGCGTTGGCGTGCCCATGGTGATCGGGCGGTTCCATCGGCGTGCGTCTTGTTCTACAGTGCCCGCATGGACGTTTTACGCGAAAGCCTTCTGGGTGACGGCGAACGGGGCTGCCTCGACGGCCAGTTCCTGCTTGCCATGCCGGGGCTGGACGACAGCAATTTCTCGCGCACGGTCATCTATGTCTGCGCACACACCAGCGACGGTGCGATCGGTTTCATTCTCAACCGTTCCAAGTCGCTCTCTTTCGGTGAGTTGATGGTGCAGCTCGAACTGATCACCGCCGATGAACTCGGCAGCCTGCCCGAAACGGCGAAGGATATGAGCGTGCAATGCGGCGGGCCCGTCGATGCCGGCAGGGGTTTCGTTCTTCACTCCGATGACTATCAGAGCGATTCGACGCTGCCCATCTCCGACGATCTGTGTCTGACCGCGACCGTTGACATCCTGCGGGCAATCACCGAGGGCAAGGGACCGTCAAAGGCCATTATGATGCTCGGCTATTCGGGCTGGGAAGCCGGGCAGTTGGAAAACGAGGTCAGCGCCAATGGCTGGCTGACCTGCCCATCGATTGACGACATCATCTTTGATGACGATCACGACGCGAAATACAACCGCGCCTTCGCCTCCATGGGGATCGATCCGGCCATGCTGTCCAGCGAGTGCGGTCAGGCCTGACCACGTCGGAAAACAGCGTCACATCAGCGGAAAATGCTCGCGCAGGAGCTTGAGAACGGCGGCTGAACTCATTGGCGGGCCGAACAGGAAGCTCTGCGCGTAATCGCAGCCGAGATCGGCCAGTTCCTCGGCATCCTCCTCGGTTTCGATGCCTTCGGCGACAATGGTCATTCCAAGATCCCGCGCCATGGCGATGATCGACCGCAGCAGCACCGTCTGTTTTTCGCTCGTGTCACGAATCAGCGACTGGTCGATCTTGATCGTGTCGAACGGGAACCGGGTCAGATAGGAGAGGGAGGAGTGCCCGGTGCCAAAGTCGTCGAGCGCCAGTTGGATGCCGATATCCTTCAGCCGCGCCAGCACCCGGGCGGCCTGTTCGGGATTGTGCATGACCACCGATTCGGTCAGCTCCAGCTTCAGATTCTGCTCCCTGAAGCCGGTCTTGGTCAGCACCGCCCGTATGTCATTGTAGAGGTCGTTTCGCAGGAGCTGGGCGCTCGACAGATTGACCGACATGAAAATCGGAATCTGGCCGAGGGTCCGGTACCATGAGGCGATGTCCTCGCAGGATTGTTCCAGCGCATGCATGCCGAGCTGATTGATCAGGTCGGATGTTTCGGCGATCGGGATGAATTCCGATGGTGAGATGTTGCCCTTGCGCGGATGTTCCCAGCGCATCAGCGCCTCGAAACCGGCGATTTCCGCCGTCTCGATGTCGACGATCGGCTGGTAGACCATGGCAATCTCGTTGCGCTCCAGGGCGCGGCGCAAATCGGATTCGATTTGCAGCCTGTCGGCGCCGGCCGACCGGAACGCCGGCCGGAACGGTTCGATCCTGTTGCCGCCGACCCGCTTGGCCTGATACATCGCCAGTTCGGCATCCTTGATGAGTTCGAGCGGCGAGGCCATCTCGTCGACCCAGGTCACCAGCCCGACAGAGGCGGTGAGAATAATCTCCTGCTGGCCGAAATTGATCGGCACCATGATGGCCCGGGAAATCCCCTCGGCAAATGCGGCGACCTTCGCCGGTTCCTGTTCGGACAAGAGGATCAGCCCGAACTGGTCGCCGCTGATGCGCGCCAGCGTGTCCTGCGGTTTGAGCAGCCGCTTGAGGCGTCGGGCGATCGTCAGCAAGATGGTGTCGCCGGCGGAGATTCCGAGCTCGTCATTGACCTGCTTGAAGCGGTCGATATCGATGGCGAATATTGTCGGCCGAACGTTTTCCTCGGCGCTGGCGAGGGCGATGATCGCGTCAAGCCGGTCGACGAAGAGCTCGCGGTTCGGCAGGCCCGTCAGATTGTCATGCACGGCGTCGTGCAGCAGACGTTCCTCCGAACTCTTCTGTTCCGTGACGTCGATCAATGTTCCGACACAGCGAATAACCTCGCCGTCCGAGCCAACCACCGGACGGGCCCGCAGGGTCAGCCAATGATAGTGGCCGTCCTCGGCGCGGATGCGAAACTGGTGATTGATGCGGCCGCGGCGATGCTCCAGCACGACATCCAAGGTGGTGCGAAACCGGTCCCGGTCGTCGGGATGGATGCGGGGAACCCAGTTGCGCGCCGGTCCGAACAGGCTCCCCGGCGACATGCCGAGCTGGCGGGAGACATCGGGCATGGTGACGATACGGTCCCGCGGCACGTCCCAGTCCCAAACGATATCGCCCGACCCGGTCAGCGCAAGCGACTGGCGTTCAAGATCGCTGAACAGGCCATTGTGGTGCGCGCCGCCGGCAAAGGCGTGCTGCATGACGGTGAATCCGATCAGCAGCACGATCAGCACCAGGCCGCCGCCAAGCGCCGGCTGGACGATATCATTGGCCAGTTGCCCGGTGACCGTCAGCCAGGCGCCGAACAGCCAGCAGATGATCAGCACCCATGTCGGGATCAGCATGATCGCCCGGTCGAAACGGTTGAGGCCGAGATAGGCGATCAGGCCGGTCCCGGCGATGACGGTTGCCGCAAAGGAGAAGCGGGCGATGCCGGTGGCGATCGCCGGATCGTAGATGGCGACGCCCGACAGGATGGCAAGCCCGACGATCCAGGCCAATGTCGCGAAGCTCAAATTGGCATGCCAGCGGTTGAGGTTCAGATAGGTGAAGAGAAAGATCACCAGGCCCGCTGCGAGCGTTATCTCCGTGCCGGCGCGCCAGATGCGTTCATCGGTCGGCGTGGTGGCGACCAGCTTCGACAGGAAGCCGAAATCCACACAGATATAGGCAAGAACCGCCCAGGCGAGTGCCGCCGTTGCCGGCAGAACTGACGTGCCCTTGACGACGAACAGGATGGTCAGGAAGACCGCGAGCAGGCCCGAAATGCCAAGGACAATGCCCTTGTAGAGCGTGAACGAGTTGATCGTGTCCTTGTAGGCCTCAGGCTCCCACAGATAGATCTGCGGCAGGTCCGGTGAAGACAGTTCCGCCACGAAGGTGACGATGGCGCCCGGGTTCAGGGTTATCAAAAACACATCGGCTTCGTCGCTCGGCACCCGATCCAGTGCAAAGCCCTCGCTCGGCGTGATCGATACGATGCGCTCCGATCCAAGATCCGGCCACAGGAGCCCGGAACTCACCAGCCGGAAATGCGGTGCGACGATCAGGCGGTCCAATTGCTCATCCGAGACATTGGCGAGCGCGAAGACGGCCCAGTCGCCCGTGTGACTGGGCGACGTGGCGCGCACCTCGATCCGGCGCACGATGCCGTCGGCGTCGGGCGCGGTCGACGTCTGGAAGGCGGTGCCGCGCTGCTGGTTGACTTCCGTGGTCGCGGTGAGGTCGAGCGCGGTATCGTCCCGCGATATCTTGACCGGTTCGGCCGAAAAACCGGGCACGGCTGCTGCCAGCAGCACCAGCATCGTCAAAATGCAGAGGACGGCGGGACGCACGGACAAACTCTTCATACGCGTTCGATCATGGACATGGTAAGGACCCGCTCCCGACCGGATCGGTGTTGGCCGGGCCGTCGTCCTCAAGCAATGCATAAAGGTGGTGGTCCCGCCATTCGCCATTGATTTTCAAATAGCCTCTCAGATAGCCTTCATACCGAAAATTGGCCTTTTCAAGGAGCCGGAGGGATCGTTTGTTTTCCGGAATACAGGCAGCTTCAATTCTGTGCAACCTCAAGGTTCCGAAGATATAGGGTATCGCCGCCTGGAGGCCCTGCAGCATCAAACCCTTGCCCGCCGCCTGTTCGGCCATCCAGTAGCCGATCATGCAACTGCTCGATGCCGCCCGCCGGATATTGCTGATATTGAGGCCGCCGATCAGTTGATCGTCCCCGGCGGTAAACAGGAAGAGCGGAACCGTCGTGCCTCGCGCATAGTCCCGCTCGTAGCGTCCGACCCGCCGGTGGAAGGACCGGCGAGTCAAATCGTCCGGCGGCCAGGTCGGCTCCCACGGTTCGAGAAAGCGCCGGCTGGCTTCGCGCACGTGGGACCATTTCCGGTAATCGCTTCGCTTGGGAAAGCGCAGATAGATGTTGTTCCCGCGAAGAAAGGGTGTGCCGCGCCGCCGCGAAAGAAGCCGAAGGGCGGGCATTGTCTATCCCGCGGCAGCCTGGCGAACGCGATTTCCGGTAAGGCCGGCTGCGATATCGGTGATCGGCAGCAATTTGTCGAGCGGTCCGACCGCCGACAGGGTCACGGGCGTGTCGAAGAACAACCGGCCCGACAGATCCGTCAAACGCTGCGGCGTGATATTGGCCAGTCGATCCATCAGTTCCTCATTGGGGATCGGCCGCCCGTAGAGCAGCATCTGACGGGCGATCTGGCTGGCCCGCGCGGCGGGGCTTTCATGGGCCATCAGAAGGCCCGCCCTGAATTGCGCCCGGGCGCGCTCGATCTCGCGGGGGTCGACATAGTCGGCGACCTTGCGCAGTTCCTCGAGAATGACGGGGATCAGTTCGGGGATATCGTCCTGCCCGGTCGCGGCATGAACGCCGAATATGCCGGTGTCCGAGAACCCCCAATGGAGGGCGTAGACCGAATAACACAATCCGCGATGCTCGCGGACCTCCTGAAACAGCCGTGATGACATGCCGCCGCCCAGGACATTGGCCAGAATCTGCGAGGCGTAGAAGTCCCGGGCGTGATAAGGGCGCCCTTCAAAGCCGATGAGCAACTGGACGTCCATCAGGTCGCGTTTTTCGCGATAGTCGCCGCCGGTGTATTTGGCCGCCGCCGGCGTGACATTGTCCTGATGGGAGGCGGGAACCTCGCTGAAACGCGCTTCGACAAGATGAACCAGGGCATCGTGCTCGATCGCACCGGCTGCCACGATGATCATCTTGTCGGCGGTGTAGTTGCGTTGCAGATACTGCCTGATCTGGTCCGGCGTGAATGACTGAACCGTATCGGGTGTTCCGAGAATCGGACGGCCGATCGTCTGGTCGCGAAAGGCGGTTGCCGAGAACTTGTCGAAAACGACATCATCCGGCGTATCCATCGCCGCCCCGATTTCCTGCAGGATGACGTGCTTCTCGCGCTCCAGTTCCGTTTCGTCGAGCACGGAATTGGTCAGGATATCGGCCAGCATGTCGACCGCCAGCGGCACATTGTCCCGCAGGATCCGGGCATAATAGGAGGTCGTCTCAACCGAGGTTGCGGCGTTGACTTCACCGCCGACATTCTCGATCTCCTCGGCGATCTGCCGGGCGGTGCGCCTGTGTGTGCCCTTGAAGGCCATGTGCTCCAGGAGGTGGGCGATGCCGTGTTCCCCGGGTCTTTCGTCGCGGGAGCCGGACCTGATCCAGACGCCCAGCGCCACGCTCTCCAGATGGGCCATGGATTCGGTGACCACGGTCAACCCGCTGTCCAGGCGGGTACACTCAACTGTCATGATACTGTCCGATTGCTACTGTGCGGCGCGCGCATTTCGGGCAATGTAGCTCTCGACGATTTCGAGATCCGGCTGCAATACATCATATGTCTCCTCCCGATGCATCAGATCAGAGAGCCATGATGGAAGGGCTGGGTCAATACCACAAGCCGAATTAACGGCCGCCGGAAATTTTGCCGGGTGTGCCGTGGCCAGCGTAATCATTGGTGAACGGGGCTTTTCGAACCGTCGGGCCGTGTGGACGGCTGTCGCCGTATGCGGATCGAGAAGATAGCCGCTTTCCGCCAGGGTTTCGCGGATCGTGGCTGCCACCTGTTTGCCGGTGGTCCGGGCGGCCGAAAAATGGCGCTTGATCGCTTTCAGCGTCTCCGCCTCGATGGTGAAACTGCCGGACTGCGCAAGGCCGGACATGGCGTCCCGGACGAACCCGGCATCGCGACCGCTCGCTTCGAAAAGAAGCCGCTCGAAATTGGACGATATCTGGATATCCATTGATGGCGAACTCGTCGCGACGACGTCACGCGTCTCATAGCGCCCGGTGCGCAGGGCGCGCGCCAGAATATCGTTGTCATTGGTGGCAATCACCAGCTTGGCGATCGGCAGCCCCATCTTGCGCGCGCAATGGCCGGCGAAGATATCTCCGAAATTGCCGGTTGGAACGGTGAAGGACACCTTGCGCTCCGGCGCACCGAGCGAAACCGCGGTGGTGAAGTAATAGACAATCTGGGCCATGATGCGCGCCCAGTTGATGGAATTGACGCCCGACAGTTTCGCCTGGTCTCGAAAGGCCTTGTGGTTGAACATGGCTTTTACCAGGTTCTGGCAATCGTCGAAATTGCCTTCGATGGCCATGGCCCTGACATTCGCAGCGCCGGACGTCGTCATCTGGCGCTGCTGGACCGGCGAAACGCGGTTATGGGGAAAGAGGATGAACAGATCGCTGTTTCGGCGTCCGGCGAAGGCCTCGATGGCCGCGCCGCCGGTATCGCCGGAGGTTGCTCCGACAATGGTTGCCCGCTGGTTCCGGCGCTCCAGCGCATAATCCATCAGCCGCGCCAGCAATTGCATAGCCACATCCTTGAACGCCAGGGTCGGGCCGTGGAACAGCTCCATGATGAAACTGTTGGCGCCGGACTGAACGAGCGGCACGATGGCCGGATGACGAAAGCTCGCATAGGCCTCGTCGATCATCGACCGGAAATCGTCCGACGGAATATCGTCTTCGACAAAGGGCAGCAGCACGCGGAATGCAATATCCTGGTAGCTGCTCCCCCGCAGCGCGCGGATGTCCTTTCTGGAAAATTGCGGCCATTCGGCCGGGAGATACAGACCGCCATCATGGGCCAGTCCGGTCAGCAGTGCATCACTGAAGCCGAGGGAAGGCGCGTCACCCCGCGTCGAGATGTAATGCACGGTCATATCCTGTTTGAATTGCGGCAAATGAGTTGAGCGAAAAGACCGCGCTGGTATAGAACATTGAAAAGACTCGTGAAAGACCCGAAATTCGGTTACCACAAAATGGTCCAGCTTGGTGTTTATGGCGAGCCGCAGTCAAAGGTTCGGGGACGGGATATCGTGTCGGTAAAAGCAGTTCGTGTCGTATGCGCAATTTCAATGGCTGCGCTGGTCGCAGGGTGCAACACAGCCGGAGGCCTTGGTGCGCTCAATCTGGGCGGCGGGCAGAGCCAGGCCGAAAAGGGCGTCGATGCGAAGCTCGGAGCGAAGATCGTCCAGGGCAGGTGCCCGCGGGTGCAATTGCGGGAAGGAACTGCCTATCTGCGCAAATATGCCCGCGGCGGCGAGGACGATCCGGAGAAGATCCTGTTCCAGGCGGCGATCGCCGACACCACCCGCCAGTGCTCGATCACTGGCGATCAGATGACCATCAATGTCGTCGTCGCCGGCCGTGCGGCAGCGGGGCCGGCAGGCAAATCCGGATCGATCACCATGCCGATCCGCGTGGCCGTGGTCGAAAACGGCACCAACCGGGTTGTGTATTCCGAACTGACCCAGTTCGAGACGGCGTTGCCGCAGGGCAATCCGACAACGCAGTTCCTGTTCAACAAGCCGGACGTCAATATACCGATCGTCGATTCCCGTTCGGTGAAAGTCTTTGTCGGTTTCGATGAGGGGCCGCCGAAGAGCAGCTGATGTGCCGGAACAATGATTGTTTCCCGCCATTTACAGGCGGATGTTGAATCATTTTCCGAAACCGGCGGAGGCAGTCGCTGGTTGCCGCCCGCACCGCCGCATGATCACCCGAAATCCCGCATGCTCCAACTCGCCAGCGCCTCGACAACCGGCGGCAGGTCGACCAGCCGGTTGATCACGGTCTCGGCGCCGGCTTCCGTCAGCCGGTCGGCATGCGAGGGATAGCTGTGCGAGGCGCCGGTGAAGCCGACGACACGCATGCCGGCCGCCATCGCGCCTTCGACGCCGTGAACCGAATCCTCGATGACGATCGTCTTGGCTGGGTCCGCCTTCATCACCTTTGCTGCGTGATGGAAGATGTCCGGCGCCGGTTTCGTGCGCATGTCCGCCGTGTCCTTTGCCGAAAAGATATGCGGCGCGAAGAGGTCATGGGTGCCGGCCCGCGTCAGCATCGCCTTCAGCCGCCGGGATGATGAATTCGAGCAGATGCATCGCGGCTGATCGATCCGGGCAACCGCATGGCCGACACCGGCGATCCCCTTGACGCTGCGCGCGAGCTTTTCATCGAGCAGCTTTTCGGCACTGCCGAGCAGGTTTGCCTGCAGCGGTACATCCGTTTCCTTCTCGACCGTCAGCAGGATGTCCTTCCAGCTCATGCCGGCAAAGCGCTCGGCAAGGACCGCCGCATCGATCGGATATCCGGCATCGGTCAGCAGCTTCGATTCCACCTGGGCGGCAATGATTTCGGAATCGACGAGCACGCCGTCGCAGTCGAAGATGATGAGGTCGAAGCCCGTCATGAACCGTTCCTGAATTTTTCCGGGAGTGATTGTCACGCGGCAGATACACCACTGCGGCCATAGTGACAACGGACCCCGGCCGATCCGCCGATCAAAATCGCAACGCTTATCGAATTGATAACCATATTGGGCAACCATGGCGCCAGTATCGTTGAGTAAGCGTTTGCGGGTATCCCATGTCTGTCCTTCCACTGGCCGATCTGAAGCATGCATCCACGCATGCGCCGACTTTCCTCAATACCATCATCAAGGGCGATTGCGTCGCGGCGCTGGAGGCGCTGCCGGAGAATTCCGTCGACGTGATTTTCGCCGATCCACCTTACAACCTGCAACTCGCCGGAGACCTGCACCGGCCCGATCATTCCAAGGTCGATGCGGTGGACAATGCCTGGGATCAGTTCGACTCCTTCCGCGCCTATGATGCGTTCACCCGCGCCTGGCTGCTGGCCTGTCGAAGGGTGCTCAAACCCAACGGGACAATCTGGGTCATCGGCTCTTACCACAACATCTTCCGGGTCGGCACTGTGCTGCAGGACCTGAATTTCTGGATCCTCAACGACATTGTCTGGCGCAAGACCAACCCGATGCCCAATTTCCGCGGCCGCCGCTTCCAGAACGCCCACGAGACCATGATCTGGGCGAGCCAGGGGCAGGGCGCCAAGGGCTACACATTCAATTACGAGGCCATGAAGGCGGCCAATGAGGATGTGCAGATGCGCTCCGACTGGCTGTTCCCGATCTGCAGCGGCGGCGAGCGGCTGAAGGGCAAGGACGGCAAGAAGGCCCACCCGACGCAAAAACCCGAGGCACTGCTGGCACGCGTGCTGATGTCGTCTTCCAAGCCGGGAGACGTGGTTCTCGATCCGTTTTTCGGATCGGGCACGACCGGCGCCGTCGCAAAGCGATTGGGCCGCGATTTTGTCGGCATCGAGCGCGAACAGGACTACATCGATGCGGCGACGAAGCGGATCGACGCCGTCACCCCGCTCGGCAAGGCCGAGTTGACCGTGCTCACCGGCAAGAAGGCGGAGCCGCGTGTGGCGTTCAACGTGTTGATCGACTCCGGACTGTTGACGCCCGGCACAATCCTTCATTCGGTCAAGCGGCGCCACAGCGCGGTTGTGCGCGCCGACGGCACCCTGGCAAACAACGAACACAGCGGATCAATCCATCGCGTTGGCGCACTTGTCCAGGGGCTGGATGCCTGCAATGGTTGGACATTCTGGCACTTCGAACGTGACAGCGTACTCCAGCCTATTGACGAACTGCGCAAGATTGTTCGACAGGAGATGGCCCGGGCCGGAGCCTGAACGGGCTCGCAGTCTTACTGAGTTGAAAGGTCACAGGACCATTGTGTTTCGACTCGGTCTGCCAGCGACAGCCTCCAAGATTAGAGAATTCTCAGTCGATGAAATCTCCGGTTTTAGGTCGGACGGTTCAGCTTTCCGGAGAGGCTGGAAACGAGAGTTCGAATTTGTTGGGACGGTTCGACTCATTGTCTGAATCCATCCACGGCGCTAGGTTTTCATTGGAGCATTCTGATCCAGCGGGGAAATACCGAAGTGCAATTCAATATTCCCTCCGATGCGCTGTCGCTTGTCTATGAAGCTGCCACCGATAACAACAAGTGGCCAGATTTTTGCGAGGCGCTGAACCGGGCCAGTGGATCACCCGTCAAAATGTTCGGACACAGTACAAAAAGCTACGAGAGCCTCGGTCTGATCGGCGCCGGTTGGGACCCTCAAGGTCTGGATCAATACCATCAGTACTACGCCGCACTGAATCCGTGGATGCATATGGACCTGGCTCTGCCGGTGGGCGCGGTCGGCACATCCGACTTGGCGCTTCGCCGGGACGAGCTGGTCAAGACCGAGTTCTACAATGACTGGCTCAGACACCAGGAAGACATCATCGCGGGTCCCGCGATGATCTGTTATCGGTCACCGGAGAAGTTCGTCGCTATGGTTGCGGCGTGCCGCCGGAGCGGTGTCGACAGCACTTTGCCGCAAATGGTCGACCTGCTGCAGGCGCTGGCGCCACACATCACACACGCGATTTCGATTTCCTCCACGCTGGCCAATGGAAATGGCGTTTCCATTGGCCATCTGGAATCCAGCCCGCACGCGATTTTCCTGATCAATCGGAGCGGCAGGGTCGCATATCAAAATGCCGGAGCGCAGACACTATTGCAGCATGACCAAATGCTGAAGATCGGCGCGAATGGCCGCCTGACCTCAAGAGACGAAGCCATGAACGCACATCTGAAAAAATGTGCTTCGGCGAGTCACACCCAGAATTTTGAGGCTTTGCCCGGTCCAAGGCAGTTCAGGAGCAATCGATTTGGCAGTTGCCTTGTGCATACGCATATTTTCCCCTCAGCAGCGACGCATGATTTTCCTGGGGCTGTCTGGAGCGATCCTGTCGCAGGCGCATTGGTCATAACCGGCTCATTCGGCTTGAACGGCGGCCAGGATTTTACGGAGATCGCCGAGGCGCTTGGTGCCAGCCGGGCCGAAGCGCGCCTTGCAGCTGGCCTCATGCGCGGACTGACCCTTTATCAGTTTGCAGATGCCAACAACCTCAGCCGGCACACGGTGCGCAATCAAATCCGGGCTTTGTTTGCCAAAACCGGCACGTCATCCCAGATGCAGCTGGTGCAAAAGCTGCATAGCCTCGCATCGCCGTTCAACTGGCCCGTGCATTAGAGATCACTGATGCCTTGCATCCGCTGAGTCGATTCGCCGCCTCCCTTCAGGCCTGGTGGTTTTTTTTGGGGGGCGAGCGCCTTTGGCCACTCTTATCCCAGGGCATCGGTTTCCTCTTCGAATCATGCAAGCCGAAGAAACCGCAACAACCATTGATATCGCTCAAATATCTTTCAATCAGGTCCTGAACGGATCTATGGATTGGCGCTGGCCAGTGACATCAGATCGCGGGTCAGCTGCGTGATGATAGAGCCTTCCTCGCCCGTGAAAGTGCCGTTGGTCATCGCCACGACCACGATATCATTGACCGGGTCGATGCGAACATGTGCAAGCGCGGCCTGCTGGCGGCCCCGCTTCGACGCAGCAATCAGTGTTTTGTCTGCTGCAAAAGTCAGGTTCCAACCCGCGCCATAAGCGCCATTGGCCGAAGAGCCGGACCACATCTGCATGAGAACGGATCTCGGAAAATACCGATTGCGCAACAAAGCATCGCCGAACCGCGCATAGTCCACAGGCGAAGCTTCAAGGCCACCGCCGGCCCATTTCCAACTGTTGTTTTGGAATTCCGTGTCGGTCACCGGACGATAACCTGCACTACCGTTCTTTTCGTAGAGTTTGACCAGTTCACCATCGGAACCGGGCCCGTTGCGCGTCTCGGCCCGCAATGTGGGAAGGGTCGTGCCTTTGACCCCGGTGATGTATTTGCGCAAGAGCGTCGGGAAGTCTTCTTCACCTTCGATCTCGAGCGCGGCCGCTGCGATAGTATATCCATGCGTGCTGTATCTTTCGTTGTTGCCGGGTGAGCACGGACTGTAGATGGCATCGTTGGAGGCCAGCACGCCGTCCAGCTTATCGGTCAGCGCCGATTGCGCGGATGAATATTGTGTCTGATCGCGGTCCTCGTCGCCGGGGACGTCCCGATAGTTGCCGATGCAGCCAACGTTTTGAAGCAGATCCAGCACCGTATGCCGGTGATTGCTGCCCAGACCTTCGACATTCGATTCCGGTCGATCCATAATCGAATCCGTCCGATCGTCCAAATTGATTGCATTTGCGTTCTGCATGGCAAAACCAAGCGCTCCGGTGACCGACTTGGCCAGGGATGCGGCGCGATAGATCGAGCCGCCATGGGCTTGGATCTTCTTTTCCGCGTCAGCAAATCCGCGACCGCCGCGAAAGACTATTTTGCCGCGCGAAACAATGGCCGCGGCGACACCGGGTGCCGCGGGATTGTTGTCAACGAAGTCCACCAACTGCTTTTCAGCATCCTTGCGCCCCGGCCAGTCAAGGCGATCACCATTTTCCCGCCAGACCGCAGCATAGCGTGTCCCCTTACCATTGGGCGCGCGGCATTGTTCGATGTCGATAACACGCATGCCCCGATCGCTCAGCCTGCGCCATTTGTTGCGAAGGTCAGTGGCGGACATGCCGCGCGATGCGCTCCATCCGCGGCCCGGCGTGTTCTTCTCCCAGATCGCAGCGTAGGTCAGCTTGCCCTTGCGGGTGTAGCAATCGAGGTCGGCCACCCGATATCCCCGTTTGCGAAATGCCTTGAACTTCTCGCCATAGACCTCCGGCGTCATATCGCGCAGCTGCGCCCAGTCCTGGCGTGGCTTGTTTTCAACCCAGATGACGGAATAGAGCAGCTTGCCGCTGACTTCCACGGCGTCGATATCGATCGGCTTGTGGGTTTTCTTCTTTTCATTGAAGATTTTGGTAAATTTGGCGCCCGACATATTGCGATTGGAACTCCATTTCAGGCCCTCCTTGTTTTCCACCATGACCAATGAATAGCGCAGCTTGCCGCCGACAATATCCATATCCTGATCGATCAACCGGTATCCTTTCGCCCGGTATGTCTTCCAGTGCTCACCGAATTTCTTGCTGGTCAGGTTCCGAAAGCTGATCCATTTGCGACCATCGACATTCCTTTGCCAGACGCCCGAATAACGCGGACCACTGCCCTGGAATGTGTCGATATCAATCGGCATGTAACCGCGTTTTTTGTATGTTTTCCACGCGCCGGCATAGGCCTTGTCCGTTAGGCCATAACGGAACGCCCATCCCACGGTGTCCGGATCGTGAATATCCGCGGCCCATATCGTTCCCGCAGTCAGCAATTGCGCCGCTGTGCCGACGATTACACCTAGACCCAAAAACCGTTTCATCATCATGGTTCGTTCCCAATTCAAATGCGCTCATAGAGCGTGCCGCACGACGAGGCATGGTATGAAATGAGGATCGTGGGCGCATGACGCATTTGCGCTACAAAGATCGAACCGGACCATTAATTCCCGAACGGGCTCTTACCGCACCGGCGATCGCTTCGTCATGACAGCACACCGGTGATGGCAGAATTCGGTCCTGACCAATTCGCGCCGCGACGGTGCCCCGTCGGACCCATCAAAACCGGCATAGCGCATCTGCGTCATGACCGGGATTTTCGATTGCGATAGCAAGAAGGACGGGTTCCGGAGAAGAAGACATATGATCAAAAACGGAAGCGCGTTCCCGGTGCTGTCTGTCCTTTTGGCGAGCGGGTTGATGCCGGCCAACGCTGCTTCGGATGTCGAATGCGCGCAGTATGCGGAAACAACGGTCCGGCAGCATGCCGAAAACCTGAAGCTTGGATGCGGGTTTTCCGGGCTGCGCTGGCATGACAACAAACTCGGTCATTTTGTGTTCTGCAAAGCCGCTGACACAAACACCGTCAACGGCGAAATCGAAGTCCGGACCGAAATGCTGAAGCAGTGTTCACCGGATGTGGCGGAAGACCCGGAACCGGAATCTGACGAGCAACAAGGGCAGGCTCTGGATGCAGATGGGCTGCCGTTTCAAGAGGATGACGACGAGCAATTGGAGCTCGACGAAAATGACCTTCCCGTCGATGAGATACCCGCTGACGATGTGCAGGACGATGAAGACTTCATAGACGAGGGTTAGCAGGCATATGTCCAGAAGCGACGGAGACCTTTGAAGTGTCGCCCACAGCTGCGTTGGCATTGTCGAGGCCGGTGCCAAACGCAATACCATCTTCCAATTCATAAAACGTATCGACTGCGCAAACCGCCTTTCGGCTGTCACCGGCCATAGATGGGCTTGCGCTACACCGAGATCCTGAACGCATCCAGATCAGCGCGCAGCGTATCGGCATCGGTGAACTGCACCGCGTTCCAGCCGGCGGCGCGCGCGCCTTCGACATTGGCGGCGGTATCGTCGATGAACAGCGTTGCCGCGGGAGTCAGGCCGAAATCGCGCGCATGGGTGTCATAGATTTCCCGCTCCGGCTTCAGCAGGCCGACATCGGCCGACACGGTCACGCCGCGCGGTTCGGAGAGGAACGAGAAGCGCTCGCCCGCCTCGCGCAGCGTGTCGGCCGCGAAGTTTGTGAGCATCGTGACATCGCGGCCCTGTTCGATCAGCCGCCGCATGATGTCGACCGTACCGTCATAGGCGTGGGGCACCATTTCGTGCCAGTGGGTCCTGAAGGCGCGGATCAGATGTTCGTGATCGGGGAAATCCGTGATCAACAGGTCCTCGGCTTCCCGCCAGTCGCGGCCGCGATCCTGCTCGATGTTCCATTCATGGGTACACACATTGTCGAAAAACCAGCGGCGTTCGGTCTCATCCGGCAGGATCCGGCGATAGGGGATTTCCGGCTCATAGTGGAGCAGAACGCTGCCGATGTCGAAAACGATATGCGCGATGGTCGCTGGCATCAGTTTGGCTTGTCCCCGCTTGACGATGGCCTTTTGAAGGCGGTGGCAACGGCCGCCGAGATTGCCTTTTTCATGACGGTCGGCAGTGCCTCGCTGGACAGGTCCCGCTCCAGCGTCCACCATCCACCGTCCATCGGCCGGCGTGATGCAACATCCGCCCGATAGACGTCAAGGCGAAGTTCGAAATGGGTGAACACATGAACAATGGAACCGCTATCGGTCCAGTTGGCCCGGAACGGTGCTGCGTCCGGGCCGCTCGCGCCATCCTGGCGGGCCGTCCAGCCGGTCGTCGGCACCTCGCTCATGCCCGCCAGCAGGCCCTTTTCCTGCCGCCGCCGCAGCAATATCGCGCCGTCAGGCGCGACTGCCACATAGGCGGCGCCGCGGCGTACCGGCTTCGGCTTTTTCGCCGGCTTGACCGGATAGCGCTCGGGATCGGCGGAGCGAAAGGCCCGGCAGTCCGCATTGATCGGGCACAGGCTGCAGGCCGGACGTTTCGATGTGCAGATCGTGGCGCCGAGATCCATCATCGCCTGGGCGAAATCGCCCGGACGATTGCCGGGCGTCAGTTCCGCCATCAGATCGCGCAGGCGCGGCTTGATGGTCGAAACCGGCGCGTCGAGACAATGGAGTCGCGACAGCACCCGCTCGACATTGCCGTCGACCACCGCCGCGTGCCGGTCGAAGGCGATGGCCGCGATCGCCGCGGCCGTGTAGTCACCGATGCCCGGCAGCGCTTTCAGCGCATTTTCCGTGTTGGGAAACCGGCCCTTGTGCTCGTTGGCGACGATGTCGGCGCATTTCTTCAGGTTGCGGGCGCGGGAATAATAGCCGAGGCCGGCCCAGGCCTTCATCACATCGTCCACGGGCACGGCGGCAAGGGCTGTGATATCAGGCCATTGCTGCAAGAACGACCGGAAATAGGGTTTGACGGCCCGTACCGTGGTCTGCTGCAGCATGATCTCCGACAGCCAGACATGATAGGGGTCGGCCCGCCGGCCGGCCGCACGGTCTGCCGGTGTGACGCGCCAGGGCAGGTCGCGGTGATGCCGGTCATACCAGTCGAGAAGGGCAATGGTCGCCGAATCGGCCATCTGGGTCCTGACGATTGCGGGTGTCGATGACCCCTTGTAAACTGTCATCGCGCCGTGGCAACTCACAACGGCGATCGAAAAGGGTGGAAGCCGCATGGCTGACCGCAAGGGCGTTGCACAGATCAGCGAGATCGCCAATTCGGTCCTCGACCCGGTTCTCGCGCGGCGGGCCGGCATCAACACGACGCTGCTTGGCATGTGGGACGATATTGTCGGCCCGGATTTCGCCGGCTGCACCCGCCCTGAACGGATCAAGTGGCCGCGCCGGGCGAGCGAGGATGAAAGCTTCATGCCGGGTACATTGACGATCGCCTGTGAGGGCGCGCGCGCATTGTTCCTTGCCCATTCCCAGGATCAGTTGATCGAGCGGCTGAACAGCGTGTTCGGTTTTCCTGCCGTCGACCGGGTCAAGATCGTTCAAAAGCCGGTTTCCGACGCAACGCGCCGCCCCAAAGTCATCAGCGATCTCTCAGAGACCGACAGCCGGCGGCTTGAGGACATGATATCGGGCATTGAGGACCCGAAACTGCGCAAGGCCCTGCTGCGCCTCGGAAAGGGAGTATTGGGACAGGGAAAGGATGGCTGATAACGCGGTTGTGAAAATCCGCGGCGCAAAATGGTTGTTCCGTCACATTTGTGGCTGTAACACATGATTTTCTAGATGACAGCAGAACGCACACCGCCAAGAAAGGGTTGCCGTATGCCAATGACCTCCAATTCCGTATTCCGCGCCGTCCCCAAACTGGCCGCCGGCGTGGCGCTTGCCGTCCTTCTGGCGGCCTGCAGCGACAGCGGTGGCGACGCGACCAGACTGTCGGATGCCGAAAACGGCGCGGCAGGCGAAGTTCAGATCGACCCGGTCACCACGGCCGCCGTCGATCTTCCCAGTCCCGATGGCAATGTGGACATGGATGAGGTTCTGGAACCCGGTCCGCTGAAGGAAATGAGCATTGGCGATGCGGATGCTCCGGTGAAGATCGTGGAATATATGTCCATGACCTGTCCGCACTGCGCCGCCTTCCACAACGACACCCTCAAGCAGATCGTCACGGATTATGTCGACACCGGCAAGGTGCAGTTCATCCTGCGCGAATTCCCGTTCGACCCGCGCGCAACGGCCGCCATCATGCTGGCCCGCTGTGCGCCTGAGGACAAGTTTTTTCCGATGGTCGACGTGTTTCTCCAACAGCAGAGCGTTTGGGCCCGCGCGCAGGACGCCCGCCAGGCCCTGCTGGACATTTCGAAACTTGCGGGTTTTACACAGGAGTCCTTTGAAGCCTGCTTGACGAACCAGAAGCTTGTGGACGATGTGAATGCAGTCAGAAAGAAGGCTGCGGAGGAATTCGGGGTGAATTCCACGCCGACTTTTCTGATTAACGGAAAGCGGTATTCGGGGAACATGTCTGTTGAACGGATGTCGGCGCTTATCGATAGCTTCCTTTGACATCGGCTCTACCGAAGTGGCCGGGCGCGATAATGTGTCCGGTCGCGGATTGACGCCTCCAATGCGTTGCGGCACCGTATTGGGGCGCCGCCCATGAAATTCACGAAACTGCGCGTCCTGGGCTTCAAGTCCTTTGTCGAACCCACTGAATTTCATATAGAAACGGGGCTGACGGGAATCGTCGGCCCGAATGGCTGCGGCAAGTCCAACCTGGTGGAAGCCATGCGCTGGGTGATGGGCGAGAATTCCTACAAGAACATGCGCGCATCCGGCATGGATGACGTGATATTTTCCGGCTCGGGAAATCGCCCGGCGCGCAATACTGCCGAGGTCGGTCTGTTTCTGGACAACAGCGACCGCAGCGCTCCAGCCGCCTTCAATGATCACGACGAAGTCCAGATATCGCGCCGAATCGAGCGCGAATCCGGCTCCGTTTACCGAATCAATGGCAAGGAAGCGCGCGCCAAGGACGTGCAACTCCTGTTCGCCGACGCCTCGACAGGGGCCCGGTCGCCATCGATGGTCGGCCAGGGGCGTATCGGCGAGCTGATCCAGGCCAAGCCGCAGGCGCGCCGCCAGCTCCTGGAGGAGGCCGCCGGCATCTCGGGCCTGCATTCGCGGCGCCACGAGGCCGAATTGCGTCTGCGGGCGGCCGAGACCAATCTGGAACGCCTGGACGACGTTATCGCCGAACTGGAAGGCCAGATCGACAATCTGCGCCGGCAAGCGCGCCAGGCCAAGCGCTTCAAGAAGATTTCGGCCGAAATCCGGCAGGCCGAGGCGACATTGCTGCATATTCGCTGGACGGAGGCCAAGACTGCCGAAGGGGAGGCGGAGTCGGCGCTGTCCCAGGCCACCAGCGAGGTCGCCGAACGGGCGCAGACCCAGATGGAAGCGGCCAAGGAGCAGGCGGTCTCGGCGCACAAACTGCCGGAGCTGCGCGAAACCGAAGCCAAGGCGGCCGCCGCTCTGCAGCGTTTGCAGATCGCCCGGGCGCAGATCGAGGAGGAAGCCGAGCGCATTGCCGGCCGCAAATCCGAACTTGAGCGCCGGCTGCTTCAACTGAACGAGGATATCAACCGCGAACAGCAGATGATCGCCGACAATGCGGGCATATTGGAGCGGTTGACGCAGGAGGAAACGGAACTTCAGGCCGCCCAGGCCGCAAGCGATGAGGGCGCGGCCCACACACAGACGGAATTCACGCAGGCGCAGGCGAAGCTCGCAGACAGCGAGACGGCCCTTGGCAAGGTGACGGCGGAACGCGCCGAAGCAACCGCTGCCCGAAGCCAGCTTGAACGCACGATCCGCGATTTTCAAGATCGCAAGGCCCGCCTTGACGATCAGATCGGTGAAGCCGAAAGCGAATTGTCGCAAATTGCCGAAAAAATCGCCGGACTGCCGGATCCGATTGAAAAGAAGGCGGCAATGGACGTCGCCCAGGATGCGGTCGCCCGGCTCGAGGCCGCGCTGACGGAGACCGAGGAAAAGATCGAGACCGAACGGCGCAACGAAGTCGCGCTTCGTCAACCGGTTCAGGATGCCCGCTCAAATCTGAACCGGATCGAAACCGAGGCGAGAACGATTTCCAATATTCTCAATGCCGGGTCGAAGGGCGATCTGTTCCCGGCGGTCGTCGAGCAGATCAAGGTCGAGCGCGGTTACGAGGCCGCCCTCGGTGCGGCGCTGGGCGATGATCTTGACCAGCCTGACGATCCGGCCTCGCCAGCCCACTGGACGACGGTTGAAGCCGCCGGAACCGACCCGCAATTGCCGGACGGGCTGGACACGCTCGCCGATCATGTCGAGGCGCCGCGGGCGCTGGCCCGAAGACTGGCGCAGATCGGCGTGGTCGCGTCGGCCGAAGAGGGCACGGCTCGCCGCACCGAACTGATGCCGGGGCAAAGGCTGGTCAGCCGCGAGGGCGCCCTGTGGCGGTGGGACGGCTTCACCGCCGGTGCCGACGCGCCGACGGCTGCGGCCCAGCGTCTGGCGCAGAAGAACCGGCTGGCCGAACTCGATGCCGAAGCCGTCGAGGCGACCAAACAACTGCGTGCTGCCGAGCTGTCGCTCAAGGAGAATGAGGATCTGCTGAAGCGTCTGACGGAGCAGCACCGCGAAGCCAGGGATCTGATGCGCGATGCGCAGCGCGGCCTTTCAGATGCCCGCGAAGCGCACAGCGCGGCGGAAAGGGCGGCCGGACAATTTGCCAGCCGCCGCGCCGTTCTGACCGAATCGCTCAGCCAGTTGCGGGCGCAGCTTGAAGAGGCCGGGGGCCGGGCGCGCGAAGCCGAAATCGCGCTGCTGGCCGCGCCGGAACTGGCCGAACTCGATCAGCGGCTTGAACGGTCGATGGCAGAGGTTGCGACCGATCGCGGCCTGCTGGCCGAAGCCCGTGCCAGGCATGAGGGTCTGCAGCGCGAAAACGAAGCGCGGCAAGGACGGCTCGAGGCGATTGCCCGGGAGCGCCAGAGCTGGACGCAACGGGCGACGAGCGCCGAGACGCATATCGCGACCCTGCAGGACAGGCAAAGGGAGGCGGGCGAAGAGGCGGCGAAACTGGCCGATGCGCCCGATGACATCGACGAACGCCGCCGCAAACTGATGAACGAGCTGACGCAGTGCGAGGCGCAGCGCAAGGAAGCGGCGGATATCCTGGTTGCGGCGGAAGAAAAGCAGCGCGAGATGGACCGGTCGGCCAGCGCGGCGGCCGAGGCCCTGTCCCAGAGCCGCGAGCAGCGGGGCCGCGCCGAGGAGCGACTGAATGCCGCCAAAGAACGGCGCGCCGCGGCAGAGGCGCGGATCCGCGAAGCGCTCAATTGCGCGCCGCATGAAGCGATGCAGCACACCGGCCTTGAGCCGCAGCAATCCTTACCCGATCCCGAGCAGACCGACCGCCGGCTGGAGCGCCTGAAGATCGAACGTGAGCGGTTGGGCGCCGTCAATCTGAGGGCCGAGGAAGAGCAGACCGAACTGTCCGAGCGGCTTGAGACCATTCTGGTCGAACGCGAGGACGTCATCGAAGCCATCGGCAAGCTGCGCCTGGCGATCCAGAACCTCAACCGCGAAGGCCGCGAACGTCTTCTCAAGGCCTTCGAAGTGGTCAATGAGCAGTTTCAACGGCTCTTTACGCATCTGTTTGGCGGCGGTACGGCCGAACTGCAATTGATCGAGTCGGATGACCCGCTGAATGCCGGACTGGAGATTCTTGCCCGCCCGCCCGGCAAGAAGCCGCAGACCATGACGCTTCTGTCGGGCGGCGAACAGGCGCTGACCGCCCTCGCTCTGATTTTTGCCGTCTTCCTGACCAATCCGGCGCCCATATGCGTGCTCGACGAGGTCGATGCACCGCTGGACGACCACAATGTCGAGCGGTTCTGCAATCTGATGGACGAGATGGCGGCCTCCACCGAGACCCGGTTCATCCTGATCACCCACAATCCGATCACCATGGCCCGCATGAACCGCCTGTTCGGGGTGACAATGGCCGAGCGCGGCGTTTCGCAACTGGTGTCGGTCGACCTGGAAACCGCAGAGGAACTGCGCGACGCGAGTTAGAGCGAAGGGCGTTTGGATTGGATTATCCAAGCCCGCATTCTCCGGATGAAGCTGCAAGATTTCTGCGGGTTGGCCGCGATTCAGATATCATAATCAACATCTTGATCTGAATTGCGTGAGACCATCATGGTGATCCCAGCTGGTGAATCAAATGATGGCCCTCGCAGGCTCAATTTCGACCGCCGGTTCAAGCTTGCGTTCCACAGTTGCCGGGCCACGTCTGACGCCGGACTGTTGGCCTATCGCGAACGAAAGGAGAGGTACGTCCCGATAAGCTGGACATCGCCATTGAAGCGAGCCATGCGCCGCCACTTGCTGTGATCGGCATCCGTCGCTGCCAGCCCGTCGCTCATACCTTGCCAGGAGCTGCAGGGGCGGATAGCGTTACGTCAACGAGGCCATCCGTCGGGTGGATGTCGATTTTGACACGCTATCCAGGATTGACGATTGTCGTGACCAGTGGCGATTGTCGCCCGGACAAAGAAGGAAGTGGAGACTGTCATGAACGGCTTGACCAAAACTCTGGCACTCGCCAGCGCCTTGTGCCTGTTGTCCGGCACGGCCACCGCGAAGGACGTACGTATAAACTGCCAGAACAGTGCGAAATGTGTCCACTACGAAGAAATGGGGAAGTCGCAAACCGATGGGTTCATCGCACAGTGTAACGGCGGTACCGTCACCGGAATGTCCTTGGTTTGTCATCCCGTGAAGAACATGACATGCACGAAAGGGAAATTTGACCCTGATCATGAAGCTTATACCTGCGCTTGCACGAATTGGTCTGCGACAAAGAAGCAAACCGCGACCATCGATGTTTTGTGCCCCACCTAGAACTGATTGCAGGGACAGCCGCGGGGGCAAGCGGTGTTGCCGGTGGAGGGCACGATGAAGCGCTTTCCATTCGCCGGACTGGCCGCGATTTCCTTTCCGGTCCCGGCGTTGGGCGCCGACTTCTGTTCCGGCGTCGATCAGTCTGCAGGCGCGC
>JANQMU010000004.1 GCA_028279875.1 Rhizobiaceae bacterium | reverse complement strand
CCTTCGGGACGAGGCACACTTCGCCCCTGGACATCGTTGCGAAATGCTTGAAGTGGAGGGCACTACGGCGCATTTCGTGCCTTGCCAGGAACGAAGTGTGCCACGCCGGCGCATAGGTTAAAGGGTCACCACAGCCTAATGATAGTAGCTTTCGGCCGCTTGGGGATTTCGCGCACGGATGTAGGTATAGATGCGGTCAAAGTCGTCGTAGCCGGTTGGCGTCACAAGCTTGCGACGCATATCAGGTATGCGAGGGTTTCGTTTCCTTCATGCGCTTCATGAAGCGCTCGCGGAACTCTTCTTCGGTGTAGCCTTCGCCACGCTCCGCTTCCGCCAGTCCCTGCAGGGTTCGTGCGTCATAATACCGTTCGTCAAGCGACCGTGCATCAGCGGATTTAGCTGTGTTTGTCTTTACGCTCATGTACTCATCCTACCACGGCGCTCACGGTCGTCAATTAGCCTGTTGCCATCGACACGCGGTGCGAATTGGCTTGGTTTAAATGCAAGCTTTGGTTAAGATATACAATCAATGGCTGAGCGGTTCGTCGCCCAGAGGCTGGGCTCCATGTCGCTTTGCTCAAGACAACGCAGTCTGTGGTGGTCCGCTGCGGAACCGTGGCGTTACGTTCGGGGCCGTCCGCCGAGCCGGAGCCGGATGCGCGTTCCGGTGGTTGAAGGCGGTGATGCGCGACTTGCGCGTCACACATTCTGCCGGGACCAATGACAGGAAACAGGAGGTGGCCATGAAAGATCTGGTTGGAGCTTTGATACTTGCCGGCGTCCTGTCGGTATTGGCCGGCACGGCCTTTGCCAAGGCAACGAAACAACTGCACTGCAGTACCACGAAGTGCACCTACACCGAACAGCTGAACAAGGACGGAACCACGTCTTTTCAAGGCTATTGTGACGGCACAAGCTACGTGACCGAAGAGAACTCCGAAATGGATTGTCATCCCGTCAAGGGCATGACCTGCATGGGGAATTACTTCGTGAATATTGACGCGAATCATCCTTATTGGAGCTGCACCTGCACGAACTGGTCCGCAACGAAGAAACTGAACGCAACCATCGATCTTTTGTGCCCTGCCCCCAGCCAGTAGGGGGAATAGCGGCAGAACAGACTATGCGATCGCGCCGGAACCGAGCTTCTCTTTCTGGTAGTATTAAGACTGCCATATGCTACTTAGGTATGATGAGTTCTGCAAAAGGCAGTGGTAGAAAACAGGAGGTAGCCATGAAAGGTCTGATGAGTGCTTTAGCCCTGGGTTGCGCTCTGCCCCTCTTGGCCGGCACGGCCTTTGCCAAGGCAACGAAACAACTGCACTGCAGTACCACGAAGTGCGCCTATACCGAACAGCTGAACAAGGATGGAACCACGTCTTTTCAGGGCTATTGTGACGGCACAAACAAAATGACCAAGGACAATTCGAGCATGAAGTGTCATCCGGTCAAGGGCATGACCTGCGCGGGATATGACTTCGTGGATCTTGACGAGAATCATCCTTATTGGAGCTGCACCTGCACGAACTGGTCCGCAACGAAGAAACAGGACGCAACCATCGATCTTTCGTGCCCTGCTCCCAGCCAGTAGGGGGAATAGCGGCAGAACAGACTATGCGATCGCGCCGGAACCGAGATCCTCTTTATGAGTTCTGCAAAAGGCAGTGGTAGAAAACAGGAGGTAGCCATGAAAGGTCTGATGAGTGCTTTAGTCCTGGGTTGCGCTCTGCCCTTCTTGGCCGGAGAGGCATTTGCCGAGGCGACGAAACAACTGCACTGCAGTACCACGAAGTGCGCCTATACCGAACAGCTAAACAAGGACGGGACCACGTCTTTTCAAGGCTATTGTGACGGCACAAACAACGTGACCAACAAGAATTCGAGCATGAAGTGTCATCCCGTCGAGGGCATGACCTGCACGGTACCGTTCTGGATACATCTTGACAAAGAGCATCCTTATTGGAGCTGCACCTGTACGAACTGGTCCGCCACGAAAAAACAGGACGCAACTATCGACCTTTCGTGCCCTGCGCAGTGAGGGCAAAAACAGCCGCAGGGTGGGCTGGCGGTTGCGGACGCTGTCTCGCCGGCGAAGATCGCCCGATAGAGCGTGAACAGTCGCTGGTCGTCTCGCTCTTCCGGTAAAATTAGAGCACCTTCCGATCATACGGAACCATCTTTCGCCCGCGCCGTGCGCGACCACTGGGGCATCGAAAACCGTCTCGACTGGGTTCTTGACGTCGTCTTCCATGACGACCTTGCACGTCTGAGATCCGGAAACCGGCCTGAAAACATCGCTGTCGTCAAACACATGGCCATGAAGCCTCTGCAACCTGAAGCGATTTCCCTAAGTCCTGCCCCGCAGGTGCCGCGCGGAGGAGCGGACATAATATTTAACATATTTGTTGAATGATTGCTGAAGATTTGATATTTAACATATTTGTTGAATATCAACCGGAAGGAGACACGACGGTGGCGCGGCAATCACGAACCGGCCTGGACGAGGTCTTCACGGCGCTGGCGGATCCCACGCGACGGGCGATTCTGGCGCAGCTGGTGGAGGGCGAGGCCTGTGTCGGCGAACTGGCCGAACCGCACAACATGTCGTTGGCGGCGATTTCCCGGCATGTGCGGGTGCTGGAGAGTGCCGGACTGATGGAGCGGACAAAACAGGGCAGGAACATCGTCTGCCGGTTCAACGGTACGCCGCTGGACGAGGCCTTTGGCTGGCTGGCCCATTACACGCGGCTGTGGGAGCACAAGCTCGATGCGCTGGGTGCGTTTCTGGAGGATGAGACATGAGGTCAGCTACGACCCCCGTGGTATCGGTCAGTCGTTTCTATAAGACTTCCCGAAAGGCTGCCTTCGATGCCTGGACCACTCCGGCATCGCTGGAAACATGGTTCGGTCCGCCGGGCTATCGGGCGAGGGTCCTCAGCCATGATCTGCGCCCGGGCGGCGCGTGGCGTTTTCTGATGGTCGACTCCAAAGGTGAGGGGTTTCATCATTTCGGGACATTTGTCGAAATCGATCCGCCGAACCGGCTTGTCTTCACCTGGGCATCGGAAGAACAGGTGGCCGGCTGGCGCGACGAACATGGCGATCCGACCTGGGTCACCATCGATTTCGTGTCGCATGACGGCGGGACCGAGGTGCGCATCACCCATGAGCGGCTGCAGGCGGAAGCAGCGCGCGACGCGTTGACCGGCGGCTGGGGCGGCAGTCTCGACGCGCTTGCCGGCTATCTGGCCGAAGGGCTGCCGGAATGAAGCTCTACAATGCCAATTCCGGGAACACCAAGCGGGTGCGAATCTTCCTGGCCGAAAAGGGCATCGATGTACCGCGCGTCGAATTGCAGCTCGGCACCGACACCCGCACGCCGGCGTTCCGCCGGTTGAATTCCCTTGGCGAGTTGCCGGTGCTGCAGCTCGATGACGGCCGCGTCATCACCGAAAGCGTTGCCATCTGCCGGTATCTCGAAGCGCTCTATCCGGATCGTCCGTTGATGGGGACAAACGCCTTCGAGCAGGGCCACATCGAAATGTGGAGCCAGCGCATCCACACGCAGCTGTTCCTGACCTATGGCCATGTCGTCCGTCACTCCATGGCGCTTTTCAGTGCGGTGATGGAGCAGGTTCCCGCCTTTGCCGAGGCTGAGCGCCGGGCCATTCCGGGCCGCTGGGCGTGGCTCGACGGCGAAATGTCGGACGACCGGCGCTTTATCGCCGGCGATAGTTTCACCATGGCCGATATCCACGGCATGACCGTCCTGATGATTGCCGACGGACTCAAGATACCGGTTCCGGACGGGTGCAAATTCGTCAACCGATGGGCCGGCGCCATGCGGGCCAGACCCAGCTTTGCGGCCTGATCCCGCATCGTCCTGGGACCGGTGTCCGTTTTTCAAATCCCGAACGGCCATGTTGAAAGCGCGATTGCGCCCGTGACGGAACTGTCCGACTGCGATATCGGTGCAATGACGGCCACCGCGGCAGGTGCGCTGTCCGACGCGGCGGAGATTCGATGCGCTTTATTCAGTACAGGACCGGCCTGGCGATCGGCGCCATCCTCGTCGCGGTCCTGTTCCTCTCATTCGGCGACGCGGTCATCAAGGCAGCCGGACTGAAACTGCCGCTGTGGCAAATCTATGTCCTGCGTTCGGTGCTGGTGCTGCCGGTCCTTTATATCCTCGTGGCGCGAAGGGGCGGCCTGGCCTTTCGTTCGCTGACATGGGTCGTGGTTCGAAGCGCCCTGCTGGCCGCGATGTGGATCTGCTACTATCTCGCACTGCCGCATATGCCGCTCGCCAACGCGGCTGCGGCGTATTACACCTCGCCGATCCTCATCACCTTGATCGCGGCGGCCGTCGAGCGACGGCGTCCGGGGCTTCCGGACCTTTCGGCAGTCGCGCTCGGCTTTGCCGGCGTGCTGCTGGTGATGCGGCCCGACCCGTCGGATTTCCGGTTCGTGACCGTCCTGCCGCTGCTGGCGGCGCTGCTCTACGCCTGCGCGATGGTTCTCACATCAAAAAAATGCAGCAACGATGATCCGTTTTCCCTGGCTTTCGCCCTCAATGTCGCCTTTCTGCTGGTCGGAGCGGTGCTGGGGCTTTTCGCCGGTCGCGACGGGTCGTTTCTGTTCGGGCCCTGGCAGGCGATCGACCTGCGGCTTCTGACGACGGTTGCCGTGCTGGCCCTCGCCATTGCTGTCGGAAGCGTCGGCGCCGCCATCGCCTACCAGAAGGGTCATCCGGTGACGGTCGCCTCGTTCGACTACAGCTACCTTGTGTTCAGCGTCTTGTGGGGCGTGCTGTTTTTTTCCGAATTCCCGGATATCGTCGCGCTCGCCGGGATCGCGTTCATCGCCGGCGGCGGTCTCCTGGCGGTGCGCCGTCACCCATAGAAATCACCGGGGGCGCCGACCGGTCAACCGCCTGTCTACCGCCTTGCGAGGGCCAGTCGCAGGACCGTCGAGACATTCTCGCTGGCCGTCAGGGTTTCGTTCAGGACGTCCTCAATCGGCACCCATCGTGCTTCCAGCGCGTCGTCTCCGGCCCTCGGCTCTCCCTCCTGCCAGGTGCAGCGGACCGCCACCAGCAGGAAATGATGGAGGATCGCGCCGCTGCCGGTTTTTTCAAATGCATCCAGCGCCGTAATGACCTCACCGGCGGCGGCGATCACACTTGTTTCCTCACGCAGTTCCCGGATTGCGGCGTCCGCCAGCTTTTCGCCCGGCTCCACCTTTCCACCGGGATATCCCCATTTGCCCGCATCGGGCGGGTTCCTGCGCCGCACCAGAAGCACCGTCCGGTCCCGGATCACGACGGACAGGCAGGCGGCGACGGGTCCGGCAGGATTTTCGGGGCGGCCTATCACGCGGCCCTGGCGCCCGAGACAAATGGCGAGAGTTCCCGCGAGGCGACTGTCCGAAGCACATCGCACAGGGCGAGCGCGGCCGGCGAGGCGCTGTCGGAAACCAGCAGCCGCACCTCGATGGGATCGGTCGGCGGAAGATCGGCCTGCCCGGACAGGCGCGCGATCCCGTCGGGGACGCGATAGAGCGTTCGTGAAGTCACGCCCTGAAGGGCCCGTACCCCTGCCCAGACGCCGGCCAGGCTGGGCGTCGTCAGAGCCACGCGCCACAGGCGACGGCTCCGCTCCAGCGCCTTCAAAGTGTTCGTGCGGAACAGGCAGGGATGGTTGTAGAGCACCAGCGGGAGTTTTGCGGAGGCGATCATCCGGCCGTCGTCGCGATCACCGGCGAACCAGAATGTCGGCATTTGGGCGATGAGCTCGCCATGCCCCTTCGATCCTTCCGGGAAAAAAGCGATGGCGACATCCAGCCGTCCCGCATGGACTTCTTCTTCAAGGGCAAAATTGCGCCCGGCCCGCACGTTCACATGCACATTGTCGTGTTCCGACGAGAATTCGCCGATCGTTTCGGGAAGAACGACGTCGAAAAAATCCTGGGGCAGCCCCAGTTTCACGCTGCTTTCCACTTCGCTGATGCCCAGGGCAATCGCCGCTTCATCGTTGAGCGCAATGATCTTGCGGGCGAAGGACAGCAATTGCTCGCCGGCCTCCGTCGGTTTCAGCCCCCGGCCCTCGCGCGTGAACAGGGGCTTGCCGGCGCGTTCTTCCAGCTTCCGGATATGCATGCTGATGGCCGATTGGGAACGGCCCAGTTCCGATGCGGCGCGGGTGAAACTGCCGAGTTCCACGCCCACGACCATCGTCCGCAAGGCCCCGATGTCGAAATTCCGGATCATTTCTTCGCTTTTTCAAAACTGGAGTATCTATAGTATTAGATATTCGAAAGAGTTGAGATTGTCTAGCGTGCTGCAAGAAACAGGGTTCGCGCATAGTGGCATTCCAGACAATCTCGACCTTTGGCGGCTCGCTCAGCTCGATGGGTGTCTCGCATGCGTGACGCCGCGTCCGGCTCGGGCGCATGCCGATGGGCGGTGTTTTTCGTCTATCTGCTGAGCGTGCTTGCGGCGGTTCAGGTCGGGCGCGTCGCGCCGGCCGCCGGGACACTCATCGGTGATTTGTCCATCGACCTGGAAACCCTCGGCTGGGTCGTGTCGGTCATCACGCTGGCATCGGCGCTGTTCGGGGCGTTTGCGGGCTTGTTTGTGGTCTCCTATGGACTGAAGCGTTCACTGGTCCATGGCTCCCTTGCCCTGGCGCTTGCGGTCTTTGCCGCCGCCGCGGCACCCGGCCTCGTCCTGTTGCTGGTGTTTCGGGCCCTGGAGGGGTTCGCCTATCTGGCCGTCGTGGTCGCCGCGCCGACGGCCATCGCGGCGGTCTCGGAGCCGAAGGAACGCTCGACCCTGCTGGCGCTCTGGGGAACGTTCTTTATCGTCGGTATCAGCCTCGCCTCCGTTCTCGGCGGGTGGCTGACCGAGCTTGTCGGCTGGAGGGGATGGTTTGGCCTGTGCGGTGCGAGCGCAGCGCTGGCCGCCCTTGCAGCGCAATCGCGCCTCCCGGCTGAGGCGGCCGCGGACCGGGGCCCGGTCAAAGTCATATCGGTAGCACGGGGTTTGCCGGCACCATTCTGGCTGCTGGCGGGGGCGTTCCTCAGCATCACCCTGCTGTCCGTTTCCGTTCTGAGCACGCTGCCATCCTTCCTGGCCGACACATACGGGTTTTCGCAGGCAAGGGCTGGACTGCTGACCGGTATCATCGCCCTGGCGAGCCTGGCGGGGAATGTGTGTTACGGCCTGCTTTCGCGTTGGATGCGCGAACGGTCCTTCGTGGTCCTGACAAACGCCCTGTTGATCGTGCTGGCCTATCCCGCCTATGCCCTCGGCCCGCAAAGACTTCTGTTGTCGATGTCGTGCTGCGCCCTTGCCCTGTTTCTCACGGGCGTTCTCTTTGCCCAGGCCTTTGCGTCCGTGCCGAAATTCGCGGTCACCCACAGCCGAATCGGCGTTGCAAACGGGGTCCTCACACAGCTCGGCGGTATCGGAGCGCTCGCAGGCCCTCCGCTTGTCGGCTGGGTCGTCTCATCCTCCGGCTGGCAGACTGTTGCCCTGGTGATTGCCGTTGCTGCGATGGTGCAGTTGTTGCTGTTGCTTGGAGCGCATCGGACCTGACATGCTCCGTTTGTCGCTTCATTGCCTGGACCGGCTAGCTCGCGTCATGGCGACCCGATGGGTTGCGTTGCGGCGGCAGGGGCGATTGTCTTTCGTTCGCTCAGCGGCGTTTCGTTGATCGGCAGGTGAACGAGTGCGGAGAAAGCGCCGACCAGGACACCGATCCACCAGACCATGGTGTAGTCGCCGAAGGCGTCATACATGCGCCCGCCCAGCCAGACACCGAGGAAGCCGCCGAGCTGATGGGAGAAGAAAACGAGGCCGTACAGTGTTCCCATATATTTCAGGCCGTAGATCCGGGCGACAAGGCCGGAGGTCAAGGGAACCGTCGCCAGCCACAGCGCGCCCATCACGACCGAGAACACCAGAACTGACGGCGGGGTGATCGGCATCAGGATGAAGATGGCCGCCACAATCGTGCGCGCGCTGTATAGCCCGGCCAGCAGATATTTTCGCGAATAGGTCTGACCCAGCCACCCGGCGGTAAAGGTCCCGGCAATGTTGGCGAGGCCGATCAGGGCGATCGCCAGCGCACCCAGGGCGGAGGTCGTCTCAATGCCCACGGACGAGAGCATTCCGCCCGGCGCGATCGCGCTGCACAGCTCGGTGATGAAGGCCGGGAAGTGCGCTGTAATGAAGGCCAGCTGGTATCCGCACGAAAAGAAGCCGAGGAAAATCAAGGTGTAGGATGGATCGGCGAAGGCTTTTTTCAACGCAGCCCCCATCGGCTCCGATGCCGACAAAGCCGGCGTCGCGGGGCTGCGGAGCAAGGGAAGGACAAAGAGGACCGCAAGGATCGCGGCGGCAAAGACGATGAAGACCGATTGCCACGGCATGTACCGCATCAGCAACTCGGCGGCCATCGGCCCGACCACCTGGCCTGCGGAGCCGGCCGCCGTGCCGATGCCGAGCGCAATGGACCGGTTTTCATCGCTCGCGGCGCGTCCGATCACCGACAGGATAACGCCGAACCCGGTGCCGGCAATGCCGAAGCCAACCAGCATTTCGAGGATCTGATGCTGCTCCGGCGTTGTCGCAGAGGCCGACAGGATCAGCCCCGCCGCATAACAGATGGCGCCTGCGACAACAGCCTTTCTGTCTCCGAATTTGTCGGCGATCGCTCCGAATACCGGCGTCCCGATGCCCCAGAAGAGATTCTGGATGGCGATGGCGAAGGAAAATTCCGACCGCGGCCAGCCAAACTCGTTGGCGACCGGTATCTGGAAAACACCAAATGAGGCCCTGATCGCAAAGCTGACCAGAATGACGGCGCTGCCGGCCAGCAGAACCGGTGCGAGTGTTCGGGAGCTTATCGCTGTCATATCAGGCTGTGGTGACCCTTTAACTTATGCGCCGGTTAACTTATGCGCCGGCGTGGCACACTTCGTTCCTGGCAAGGCGCGAAATGCGCCGTAGTGCCTTCCACTTCAAGCATTTCGCAACAATGTCCAGGGGCGAAGTGTGCCTCGTCCCGAAGGGATTTGACCGGATTTGCCCATGATCGGCCCACTCGTCGTCGAATAT
>JANQMU010000003.1 GCA_028279875.1 Rhizobiaceae bacterium | reverse complement strand
CGCCGCTTGCCCGATGCACCACATCGCGCTGCGCGACGCGCCTTGCCGAGTGAACCGATTTTCCGCCATCAAATGAACCAAGCTAACAACAACTCGCTCTAGTGCTCCCTAGATGGGACCGGGTTTTCTGGTCCGCTACTCGGTTTTCCGAATGGCGGCGTTGTGCTAAGAATCAAAATAAACAATTGAATTTAAAGGAAAAATTTTTAGCCGCTGCCGAAAGGATCGGATAGCGGCATGTTCAACGTGGCAATTGCTCACGATTCACGGCTATGGCTGCGGAGCCTCGCGGCGATGTCGGCTCTCACCGGCTTCCATCACCATGCGTTTAAGCGCCACCGCTCCGCCTTATCCTTGCCCGTCCACCCGGGCGCCTCAAAAGGCCGGCAGGTCGGCCGCGTGGCCGGCGGGTTGGAAAGAGCTTCTTCGATATCGCCTAATTGTTTTTCCGGGCAACCAGGAAGGAGCCGACCACCAGGATAAGGGCGCCGGCAATGCTGATGACGGACACCGGATCGGTTGAAAAAAGATCGGGTCGAAAGAACACCGTCAGTTCGGCGAAGGCCAGCGCGATCAGCGGGACTGTCGACAGGACGGCGCTGATTTTCGTCGTTTCCCAGTGCTCCAGCGCTTCGGCATAGCTCCCGAAGGCCAGAAGCGTGGTGACCACGCAAAACAGCAGCAGCGCGATGCCCGGCCACTCCAGCGTTGCGATCTGCCCGATGCTGCCGGCGGTGATCGGCAGCAGCACGAGCGCGCCGGCGCCGAAGACGCACATTGAGATCTGCAGGGAATTGAATCGGATCAGCAACTGCTTTTGGGCAAGAGCATAGCTGGCGAGTGCCGCCGCCGACAGCAGTGTGATGAACACCCCGATCGAGTATTGCGACAGGGACGTGAACAGCTCCGACAGCCGGTTGTGAAAGAACAGGGCGAGCCCGATGACAATGGCCATCAGCCCGATAGCCTGCTCGCGCACGAACCGTTCCCGGAAGATGAAGATCCCGCCCAAAATAACGAAAAAAGCGTTGAACTGGATCAGAACCTGCGCCGGGCCCGGGCCGATCATGTCCAGGCCCACCACATAGGTGATGTAATTGACGCACAATCCAAGGCAGGTCAGCATCAGCAGCGCGGCGTATCCCCTGTCGATCCGCCTGAGGTCGGGCAGGTTCCTGCGCGCAGCCAGCAGCACGAACAGGATACCGAAGGCCAGTATGAGGCGGTACCAGGTGATGGTGAACGCATCCATATCGTCCACCAGGATTTTCAGCGCCGTTGGCAGGATGCCCCACAAAAGCGCGGCGGTCATGGTCAGAAACAGGCCGTATTTCCAGCGTCCCGTCGTGGTATGTACTGCTTTCATCGTGTCGATCCGCGTAGTCGGTAACAGCGGCGGTCTGCGCCTCGCAGGGTCTTTCGGTCATCGCCGGATGCCCCCTGGCACGACGCATGGCTTGATGCCGCCGGTCCTGATAGGTTGGGTATGATGTCAAAGGAATCTGGGTTCGCACGCCCCGGAGACATACTCATGGGACCTGCTCGTGAAGTCAAAACCCGAATTTCGAACCGTCCAATGCCGAAACGGCATCGCCGGGCTGCGTTCCGTCCTAAAATGCGACGAACGCGGAGCCTGCAATGGCAACATAAAGCGAGCACTTTTGCGTGTAAGGTGGCCTTTGAAACAGCTTTTGATGGAGGCGGGAGATGAAACGACTTTGGGGAACGACCGCCTTGATGCTTTTTCTCGGCTGCTCGGCGGGGCCTGCCGCCCCATATGAGGATATCTGGCACGGCTGGTCCAACAGCCATGGCGGGGTGATGGAGTACAGCTACGATCCGCGAAGCTGGGAAAGTGCGGAGCTCAAACGCCTCAAGATCACCTGCTATGCGTTGGATAAATCGATACGGCTGGTGATCTATTCACGGGCACCCGACAATTTCCATGTGAGCCAGGGGATTCGATTCCATGTGGATGACGAGCAGCCGGTGTCATTCGACGCTGAAATTGCCTTCTGGGGCTATTGGGGCCCCATGCCGTCGACCTGGATCAATGCCGATCTTCTGGAAAAGATGATGAAAGGCGGGCAGTTGGACATCAAGTTGGAAAGCGATCCGGATTTTGCCTATTTCCGGGCCCATCTGACGGGAACCCAAAACCTGTTCGCAAGGCACCTTAAGGCGTGTCTTGATTAAGAGCCTGTTGTTCTTGAGCTGCAGCGCAGGGCATACATGTCTGCCAAATCAGGAGTTCCGTCATGCAATCCCCGATCCCGACCTTTTCCCATTCCCTGAAAGCGCTGTCGGCCATTCTGTCGAAGGCTGAGGCCCACTGCGCCGGCCGCAATATCGACCCGGCCGTGCTTCTGACGGCACGGCTTTTCCCCGACATGTTCAACACCACACGCAATGTCCTGGCCGCATGTGACACCGCCAAGGGGGCGGCGGCCCGCCTGTCGGGCACGCAAATCCCCCGCTATGAGGACAATGAAACGAGTTTTGCCGAACTGCAGGCACGCATCCAAAAGACCCTCGATTTCATGACCGGTGTTCCGGAGGCAGCCTTCGAGGACGCCGAGGATCGCACCATAGATATGAAGGCCGGCACACGTGAATTGACCTTCACCGGATCGGACTATCTGTCGATTTTCGCGACGCCGAATTTCTATTTCCACATGTCCACCGCCTACAACATCCTGCGCCACAATGGCGTGGAGATCGGCAAGGTGGACTTTCTCGGCGGCCGGTAACCCGCAATGGGACACGGTATCTACACTGACTTTTGCGATGTCACGGGACTCATCCCGTTGAGCGTGAAATCTGCGACGGCATATCGGTAAGCTTTCGAATGGGCCACCAATCTAAACGCCCTTCACTCCAGTAAGGCTACAGCCTGTCAAATAACGTATTTGTAACAGGGCATAGCCTGAAAGCGGGAAGGCCAACCGATTTGGGACTGAACCCGAATGCCATGCCAAATCAGCATGTTATCGGTTTGCGAAGCCATTTCGTAGCGCCGAAGCCGGGCTGAAGCCGCAAATACTATCGATTCGCGGCCGCCAACAGCCCGCCAATCCCCACAAAGGTCACGCCCGTCACCCGGTTGAACCAGCGTCCGATGCCCCTGCGGCCGAGCCATGGTGCGAGCCGTGTTGCGGAACCGGCAAGACCGAGCTCATAGAGGAATTCGATGGCGACGAAGGTGGCGGCCAGGATGGCGAATTGCACGAGTTGCGAGCGTCCGGGATCGATGAATTGCGGCAGGAAGGCGGCAAAGAACACGATGCCCTTGGGGTTGGAGGCCGCTGCCATGAAGCCCTGGGCCAGAAGCCGGCGCCGCGGCGCCGTGCCGCCCGGTTTTGCCAGGGCGACCGTCAGCGGCGGCGCGCGCCAGGTGATGATGCCGAGATAGACCAGGTAGGCCGCGCCGATCCATTTCAACACGGTAAAGGCGAGAGACGATGTGGTGAGCACGGCACCGAGGCCAGCCATGCACACGGCAATCACCAGCGTAAAGCCGAGCGCGCCTCCGAGACAGGTATAAACGGTCCTTTGCAGACCGTGCGTCGCGCCATGGGCCAAAGCCAGAAGCGTGTTCGGCCCCGGTGTGAAACACAGCGCGGCGGAGGCCAGCAGATAAAGCACCCAGGTTTCGAAGGCCATGTCGGTGTGTCCTGTTCCGCTCCGGTTTGATGTGACACATCTACCGTTCTTCGAAGGGTCTGTGAAGCGTTGCGCCTGACGGCATGCGGTTGCGCCGCTCACCGCAGGTTGAAAACAATTTGCCGCCCCGATCAGGTTCGCGCTATAGAACGGCGGGGGTCTTCAACGTCGCCGTCAATGCCTGCGCATTGTGCTGTGCGATATGCTCGCCTATTTTGAGCAAACGCCGGCTTTTTAAATTGGGGGCTGCCCGGGCAGATGGACTCCAGCCAGGATTATGATCAGACGGCCAGCCGGGGTTTGCCCTGGCCCAAGGCCTATTCCGCATTGCTGCCGGCGATCCGTGCCCAATGGGGCGTCAAGGGCAAGATCTATCTCAGCCGGCAGCTCAGTGGCGGCAAGTCGGGCGCTCTTGTCTACGCCGCCGACATTCAGAGCGCCGATTTCACGGGTCAGTCCATCCTCAAGCTCGACCAGGCCGGGGATTCCGCCGAACAGGAAGCGCACGAGGCCAATCTGCACGGCCAGGCGATCGAGGATGCGCCTGACTTCGCCGCCAGCCACCTGCCGCGGCTGCTGAAGGCGCTGCACCAGGGCAACCAGTTCGCCATCCTGTCGACCATTGCCGGGCGCGGGCTGGAATATGCCGAACCCTGGCCTGCCTGCCCGTTCGAGCAGCAATTGCCGGCCGTCCGGCTGCTGTCACATGATTTGCTGGAGGCATGGAACCCGGACTACCGCCTGGCCGACGGCATGCATATGCCGCAGCAGCTCCTGGGTGCCTGGCTCGGCTATCGCCTCGATCCGGTCCGGGGCCGCATCCACAGCTTTCTGCAGGAAGAATGCGGTCTTGCGACCGACACGCCGAGCATCGCCTTCGAGGGCCAGTGGTACCCCAACCCGCTGGCCTTTGCGATGGGCGCGCGCGAGATCCCCGAACGGCTGCAATTGCGCGCCGTCACCGGCCATTGCCACGGCGACCTGCACGGCCTCAACCTGCTTGTCAGCCCGTCATCCTCGTCCGAGCCCAATTATCATCTGATCGACCTTGCCGACTATCAAAGCCGGCAGTTCCTGTTTTTCGACCATGCCTATTTCGAGCTGGCCTATCTGCTGACATCGCGTACGACCGCCACCGCCTCCGAATGGGAAACGATCCTGGCGCGTCTCAGCCATTTCGAACATCCCGAAGAGGGTGGCCTTCGCGCCGATGACCTTGGTCTGATCGAGATTGTCCGCGCATTGCGCGGCGAGTTGACCGAATGGGTCGAGCGCCACCAGGCCGATCGCCTGTCCTACATGGAAAGCCAGATTCTGCTTGCCCGCGTCGCCGCCGGGCTCAATTTCAGCCACAAGCGTGTGTCCGTCGAAAAGCGCCGCATGGCCTTTGTCTATGCCGCGTCCGCGTTGAAGGACTATTTGAAGCTCAATCGCTTCGAGTGGCCGAAACATGGTCCGCCCTTCCTGCTGGAAGCCGCCGGCCCTCCATCCGGCGAGTTGCAGCCCGAGCCGCAGACCGTGTCTTCCAACGGGACGCCGCCGGCGGCACCGACCCTGCCGGATGATGCCGTCACGACGCCGCTGCCTGAGGCGGCCCGATCCTCCCTCGGCTATGCGCTGTGGAGCCAACTGCGCCGCCGGGTGATCACGGTCACCATTGTCTATGGCGCCGTGGCCTGGCTGTTGATCGAAGCGGCGGGGGCGGCGGAAACGGCATTCTCCCTGCCCGCATGGACCGATCTTTCGGTCACGCTGGCGCTGGTGCTCGGCCTTCCTGTCGCGTGTTTCATCGCCTGGCGAACCGGGCGCGATGCCTCGGGCAGGCCGAGTGGCGGGCCGGGCGCGCTGGAAATGCTGATCGCCGCCTGCGTGCTGGCCGCTCTGGCAGTCACCGCGGGTCGCCAGATCACAAACGACCTCGGCGGGACACCGGTGGCGAGTCAAAGCGCCGCGGAGCGCGCATCGCTGGCCGTTCTGCCGTTCCGCAATCTGAGCATGAACGGCGACGATGACCGGCTCAGCGACGGGCTGACTATTGAGATCATCAGCACACTGGCGCGGTCCGGCCAGTTCAGGATTTCCGGCCAGAGCTCGTCCTTCAGTTACAAGGACAGGCCCGACGATCTGAGGGCCATCGGCCAGGCCCTTGGTGTCGACTATCTTCTCGAAGGCAGCGTTCGCCGTCTCGGCGACGACATACGTGTCGAGGCCCAGCTTGTGCAGGCCGATGATGGTTTTCTCATGTGGTCCGATGTTTTCACCGATGAAATCCACGATATCTTCGTCGTTCAGGAACAGATTGCCAACGCCATCGGTACGGCGCTGAAAACGCCGATGGGCATCGATGCGGCCGCCTTGCGAACCGACCGCACGGACAACCCCGAGGCCTATGATCTGTATCTCCGGGGGATCACGCTCCTGCAGCAGCGCGGAACATCGGTCGGCCGCGCCACCGAGGCACTGGTGGAGAGCGTCTCACTCGATCCGAATTTTGCTGCCGCCTGGGCCGCGCTGTCGCTGGCCTATGAGCTTTATCCGACCTTTGTCGACAGCGGCGGCGAACGCACCAACCCGCCGGCCAGCTATTACCGTCTGGCGCACGAGGCGGCGCAAAAGGCGTATGCGCTCAACCCGACGGCACCGATCGTGCTGCATGCGTTGGGCAATGTGAACCGCCGCAGCGGCCTTTGGACAAACGCCGAGGACAATTATCGCCAGGCGCTCGATGCCGAGCCGGACAACCACGCCGTGATGGAGGATTACTCCGAACTGCTGGCGATCCTCGGCCGACATGCCCAGGCCCTTGATATGGCGGAGCGGGCGCTGCAGCTCGATCCCCTCAACCCGGTCTATTTATTCCGCATCGCCCAGATCGGCTGGTTTGCCGAAAGAAGCGTAGGCAGCGTCGAATCGATGATTGCCCTGTTCGAAAAATACCCCGAGTTTCAGGTGATGACGATCCGCCCGATCATCGGCTACATGTTCGCCACCGATCAGGTCGTGCGGCTGATGCAGCTGATCTCGAATTGCGGCTCCTGCAGCCCGGAGCTTCGCGATCGCGTTCTGGCCATCATCGAGGCGGCGCGTCTCAACCCGCCCGACACGGTTTTCGAGACCTATCGCGACGACAATACTCTCGGTTACCTGTTCCTGCAGACAATCGGCGGTCCGGATCTGGTGCTGGAGGCTTTCCGCTATCATGTACAGTTGGCTGAAACGCAGACGCTCATTTTCCGGGTGCCCTGGTCGGTCATCGATTCGGTCGGCACATCCGGGGAGTTCAAATATCTGATGGAGGAGGAGGGCATCGTCGATTACTGGCGCGAACGCGGCTGGCCGGAACGCTGCCGCCCGCTGGAGGGCGATGATTTCGAATGCGGTGACACCGCCGAAAGATGATTGTCCCACCGCAGCAGGGTTTCCTGCTCGGCGCTTCGGGGAAGCCGCATCGTCCCTGCCATGGACGTCGCGGCAAAGCCGGACCCCGTGGCGGAAAGCCCGCAAACCTTCTCATATTCGATGATCCTGACCCGTTTGGGATCGTCGATCGGAAACTGCAGCATAACGCCGCCAATCGGTGAACTGACGGCCAGCCGCGAGCCGTTGACGGCAATTGATCCGATATAGCCCTTCAGCCGGGCGGTCGCGTCAGCGGCCAGCGGAATGGTCGTCAGGCCGCTGTCGGCATTCCAGCGCGCGACCAGTGGCACAAGCCGTGCGGGATCGCCCTCGTGCTGACCGGCGATGAACAGCCCGTGCTGCGCGTCCTGCCCCATATGCCGGATCGAGACCTTCGAGAGGTCGTCGGCAAGTGTGTACTGCGCCATCAGCGTGCCGTCTCGACTGTCGATAAACACCAGGGAGGGCTGCATGGTCGCGACATTGAGTTTCGTGCGACCGTAATCGGGATGGGTTTCCAGCCCGCCATTGGCAACCACCAGCGCCCGACCGAACAGCAGGATATCGTGCGGCCCGGTGCCGTGGGTCGAAAACTCGCAGAGGCGGCGAAACCCGTCCGTCGCATCGTAAATGCCAATCACGCCGCGGGCATGGTCGAAATCGTTTTCCGTGGCATAGAGCAGCTTGCCGTCCGCCGAAAACGTCCCGTGTCCGTAAAAATGCCGGTCCGGCGGGGATGAGAAAACCGTCGGCCTGGTCATGCCGTTCGTCGCGAAGGCCATGGCAAAGGTGCCCGGCCGCCTTGCGAAGACCACCGCATGACCGGACGGTGAAAAGACCACCTCATGGCCGCGCGCCGGCAGTCGGACCCGGGTGATGACCGTTCCCGTCTCGGTCAGCACCGCTGCGCCGAATTGGCCATCCTTCGTCTTGAAGGCCGAGCCGAACACCGCATCGGCCCGCTCCAGCGCCTCGCCCGCCCGCGGCGTCAGCGAAGCGGCGAAGGCGGCGCCGGCGGCCTTGACGAAGCTGCGGCGGTCAATCACGGTCAGTCCCCGTCAAGCGGCGAAAAGGTGGTCGGCAGGGCGAGCGCTTCGGCCACCTGCTCGCCCATCAGGTTCTGCAGCGATCGTGTCACCACCACCAGATAGGCCAGATTGGAGGATATCTCCGGATCCTCGACAATCGAGCGCACAGGTCCGTCCAGCCGCTGCAGCGCCCCTAGGGCATTGTCGAACTCGAAGGCGACCGATCCTGCGATCCAGTGGCGATCTGGCGGCAGGGCCGTCAGCAGGCCCGAAATCTCGATCATATCGCGCAATCCGGCCAGCGAGGCTGCCAGCATGTCGCGGGTCAGGCCGCTGCGCCAGAACAGGGCCCGTTTATAGGGCTTCATATCCGTTCCGAACGGGGCGATCGGCTTCAGCCGCTGGTCGCGGATGATTTCCAGCGCGTCGGAGACCATCCCCACCAGTGCCGCCACGGATTCCTGCTCGTCGCGATAGAGATCGTTGTCGAGGCCGGGTTCGGTCCACTGCCGGACGAAGCCCTGCGGGTCATTCCAGCCATCGGCGACCGCATCGGCCAGAGCGGCGATATTGTTGGCTATGCTGAGCGCATAGAGGCAGCGAAACCCGCCGGCCGTCCCGGTCAGCGCCTCGGATCCGGTGCCGTATAGCAGAAACTCCAGCGCGCCGAACCCCTGCAGGGCAACGCTCTTCTTGCGCAGGGCGGCTGCATCCAGAACACCGGCGTCCTCCTTGGCAAGCACCCGCTGCACCTGTTTCAGGCCGACTGAGCGCCGGTCCGGCCAGAACAGCAGGGCATCGCGCCGATTGGCCGCTTCCAGCGGTCCGATACGCACGAAATCGATACGCGCGTGGCTCAATACGGCATTGCGAAAGGTGGCACGCGCCTCGGCCAGCGCCTCCGGCGCCCCGGTTTCACAGAGCGTGGCGATGTCGGCCGTCAGAATGTCAGCGGTCTCTGCGAACCGTTCGACATTCGGCAGCACGTAGCCGTCAATCATCCGTTCGACGGCAGAAAGCCCGTCGGCGGCCTGCAAGGGCCCGGCCGCAAAGACGAGAAACAAGCAAATCCAATGGGCGCGCATGCAGGCGAAACCTCCGTCGATGCGTTGATTTGTTGTACCGCCCCGCCGCCGCAATCAAAACCGGCATTTTCGAAAAAATCCCGTCTCGGACGGTTTGACCCAGATCATGGGAGCGACCGGCCGCCTCTGCCAGACTTTCACAGTTATGCGCGTCAAAATCACATGCAATCGCCATAACGAATGGAGAGTATGATGACCAAGATACAGGACTTTGCCTTTCACTCCGAACGCCTTCAACAAATGGCTGCGACGCTCGGGGTCGATCTGGGGCAGGCGGTGTTGACCGACAAACTAGACACTTTTCCCTTCCAGGATATGGTCTATCGCTGCAGCAAGTGCCATGAGGTTCTAGCCTGCGAACACTGGCTGGCTGCGCATGAGTCGGGCGCTGCCGATGCACCGGACTACTGCCGCAACAAATATGTGCTTGAGGCGCTGCAGCCCGCCGCGGAGCCGGAGCCGATGCTCTAAAACACGCTGCCTGCGAACCCTTTTGCCTGCCGTGAGCGTCTTCCACGGGAGACCAACGCTACAAAAGGAAGTTCGCACATGACATTTCGATACAACAAGGCCCTCGTCATCGGCGGCAGCCGCGGGGTCGGCCGTGATCTTTCGCTCAGACTGGCCGGGCGGGGCATCGCCACCGTTGCGGTCGCCCGCAAACAGGCGGATCTTGACAGCCTCAGGGCCGACACGCCCGCCATCGAGACGGTCGCGCTTGACGCCGCAGGCGAGGGCGTGGCGGAAAAGCTGCTGACCGACCATGCACCCGACCTTCTGCTCCTGGTCGGCGGGCACAGTCCCAAAATGCAGTCGATCGCCGAAATGAGTTGGCGCGATTTCAGCGCCGCCTGGGAAACCGACACCAAAATCGCCTTCCAGTTCACCCGTGCCGCGCTGCTTGGGCCGATGACCGAGGGCAGCGCCATCGTCAGCTTCGCCAGCGGTGCGGCGATCGGCGGTTCGCCCCTGTCCGGCGGCTATGCCGGGGCCAAGCGCATGCAGCATCTGGTCTCCAATTACGGCCAGTGGGAGGCCGAGCGGCGCGGCCTTGGCCTGACCTTCACCACGGTCTATCCCAAACAGCTCATCGCCGGCACCGGTATCGCCGAACAGGCCTCATCGGCCTATGCCGCTGCCCGGTCGATCACGGCGGAACAGTTCATGAGCCAGTGGGAAAAGCCCTTGACGCCGCAATTCATCGGCGATCAGGTGATGGAATTGCTGGCCGAAAATGCCGGTTCGGCCACCTATGGCATTACTGCGTCCGGCAGGGAGATCATGAGCTGATATGGCGAATGGCGAAAGGCCCGCAAGCGGGCAGGCGGGGCTGGAGGCGGCCCTGCCGGCCCTTCGGCCTGAATTGCATCGCTATTGCGCGCGGATGACCGGCTCCGTCGTCGATGGCGAGGATGTGTTGCAGGAGGCCCTGTTCAGGGCGACACGGGCGCTGCGCGATGGCGCCATGGTCGAAGATCTGCGCGCCTGGCTGTTTCGCATTGCCCACAACACGGCTGTCACCATGTTCCGGTCCCGGAAAAAAGAAATGGCCATGAAGGAAGAACTCGGCCGCGACGCGCCGCCGTTTGAAACCATGCCCGCCAGCAGCGCCGTCGCCGACAATTTGCGGCCCTTTCTGGCGCTGACACCGAAGCAGCGCAGCACCTGTATCCTGCGTGACGTGCTCGGCTACTCGGCTGTCGAGGTTGCCGAGATGACCGAAAGCTCGGTGCAGTCGGTCAAGTCGGCGCTGTATCGCGGTCGCCGCCTGCTGCGGGAATGCGACCTGGAGGATCCGCCGCCGCTGCCGGAAACGGAGCGGCGGCGGCTGGCAATCTATGCACAATGTTTCAACGCCCATGAATTCGACCGGCTGCGCGACATGCTGTCCGAGGAGGTTCGGCTCGAACTGGTCGCTCGCGACCGCCGTAAGGGCCGCAAAGGTGTCGGCGGCTACTACCGTAATTATCAGAGGAGCGACGACTGGCTGATGGCCCCGGGTGCCGTCGAAGGCCGGCCGGCGATCCTTGCCTTCGACCGTGCCGACCCGTCGGCGCCGCCGCTCTATTTCGTGCTGCTGCGCTTCGACGGCGACAACGTCGCAGCCATCCGCGATTTCCGCTATGCCCGCTACGCCATGGCGGAGGCACGATGGGAGCGGTTTTGAGGCGCTCCGTGACACAGATCAAAACCGGATACGAGCTCCACACATAGGGTTGCGGCAATGTGATGGAGGACGATATGGCCGATCCCGATGTGGAGCTTTATGTCGCGGCAAGAAAACCGCCCGTACGCGCTGTTTTGTCGGCGCTCCGCGAGCTTGTGGGCAGGACACTGCCGGAGGCGGTCGAAGGCATGAAATGGGGCGCGCCGGTTTATTATGATCCGGCCGGCGAAGCGATCATCTATCTCTATGGGGGCAAGGACCATGCGCATCTCGGCTTCGTTCAGGGCGCCGGGCTGGATGATCCGGACGGTATTTTGAAGGGCCGCGGCGAATCCGGACGACACGTGAAATGTCCCGCCGGCGAGGCTCTCCCCGAAGCAAAGCTGGTGCGGCTGTTGAATCAATGCGCTGGTAACACGTGATCGGGAGCCGGTGATCCGCTTTCCGGCGACCTTTGCGGACAATGATAGTCCTGTTCAGGATGCCGAAGCCCGATGTAATGTGCGGCGATGATCGACGTTCTCAGACATCGGATCTTTGCACGGCTTTTCGCGGCGCAACTCATCGCGCTGCTCGGCACCGGCCTGCTGACGGTTGCGCTCGGCCTGCTTGCCTTCGATCTGGCCGGCGATCAGGCGGGCGCAGTGCTCGGAACGGCATTCGCCATCAAGATGATCGCCTATGTCAGCCTGGCGCCGGTGGCCCACGCGGTGGCGGGGCATTTTTCCCGCAAGGCGGTGCTGATCGGCGCCGATATCGTTCGCGCCGCCGTCGCCCTGTTCCTGCCCTTCATCGATGCGGTGTGGCAGATCTATCTGTTGATCTTCGTGTTGCAGGCGGCGTCCGCCACATTCACACCGGCCTTTCAGGCGGTGATACCCGATCTGCTGCGCGATGAAAGGGACTATACCAAGGCCCTGTCCCTGTCGCGCCTTGCCTATGATCTGGAAAATCTCATCAGTCCCGCGGTCGCCGGGTTGCTGCTGGCGCTGATGAGCTATCACTGGCTGTTCGGCGGCACGGTCCTCGGCTTTGCCGGCTCGGCCATGCTCATCGCCCTGTCGGCCGTTCCGCCCGGCGGCAGCGGCGCAGGGCGGCCGTTCCTTGAGCGTGCGACCCGCGGCACCCGCATATATCTGGCAACGCCCCGCCTGCGCGGCCTGCTGGCGCTCAACCTTGTCGCGGCATCCGTCGGGGCCTTCGTCATCGTCAACACGGTGGTAATCGTGCTCGGCGAATATGCCCTGACGCAGACCCATGTCGCCTATGCGCTGGCAGCCTTCGGCGGCGGTTCGATGCTCGCCGCGCTGGCGCTGCCGCGGTTGCTGGACGCCGTCACCGACCGCCTGCTGATGATCACCGCCGCCTTCCTGCTGGCGACGCTGGCCCTTGTCTATGCGGCTATTCTATGGGCCGCTGGACCGGGCCCCTTTGCCGCTTTCCTCGTGGTCTGGGGCGTCGCGGGCCTGCTTTATGCCACCATCCTGACGCCCGCCGGCCGCCTGTTGCGGCATTCGGCCCATGCCGAAGACAGACCCGCTGTCTTCACCGCACAATTCGCCCTGTCCCATGCCTGCTGGCTGCTGACCTACCCGGTCGCCGGCTGGGTGGGCGAAATCTTCGGCCTGCCGCCGGCTCTTGCCCTGCTCGGCGTGGTGGCGCTCGCGGCGGCCGCAGCGGCGCCGGCGCTGTGGCCGACCGGAGACACCGCCGAGCTTGCCCATGACCATGACGATTTGCCGGCCGATCATCCGCATCTCAAGGAATTTGCGGCCACGGGAAAACGCCACCGCCACGTCTTCGTCATCGACGACGAGCACCGGGTCTGGCCGACCCAGGGCTGAGCGCCCTATGCCGACAGTTCGACCGGTTTTTTCAGATAGGCCACCAAATCCTCCGCCGGCATCGGCCGTGCGAAGGCGTAGCCCTGAAGGATGTCGCATCCGAGCCGCTTCAGCAACTGGGCGTGGCGCATCGTTTCCACGCCCTCCGCCACGACGCCGATATTCAGTGCCTTGCCGATTTCGATCACCGATTTCGCCAGCTGCCGCGAGGCCCGTGACGTGGTCATCGGAATGATCAGCTGGCGGTCGATCTTCAGCCGCCGCGGATTGAGCTTCATCAGGCTGACGATGGATGTTCGCCCGGTGCCGAAATCGTCGATCTCGATATCGATGCCCATGGCCCTGATGCCCTCGATATTGCGCAGGACGACATCGTCGTAATCGTCCAGAAAGATCGATTCGACCAGTTCGAAAGACAGTGTCCCGGGCTGGATATTGAGTTCAGCCAGCCGCTCGTGAAGCTCCGGATCGTGAAGCCGCTGCGCCGAGACATTGACCGACGCCCGCGGGATGCCGAGATCGTTCTGCGACCAGGATTTCATGTCTTCCAGGGTCTGGACCAGGATCGCCCGGTCAATCGCCGCCGTGACGTTGAATTCATCCGACACGTCCAGAAACCGGTCGGGCGTCAGCGTTCCGTGGACCGGATGCCGCCATCGGGCGACCGCCTCGACCCCGGTTATGCTGTGGTCGCTGGCATCGAATTGCGGCTGATAGAACGGAACGAACTCGCCTTCCTCGATGCCGCGCAGCATCTCGTCCGCCAGCGTTTTCGTGCGCAAGGTGGCGGCATGTAGTTCGGCGGTGAAGAAGGCGAAACGGTTTCGCCCGGTACTCTTGGCCTGGTAAAGGGCCAGGTCGGCATTGACGAGCAGTTGCGAGGCCTCGTCGATCCCGTATTCGGCGGTCGATATGCCGATGCTGACGCCGAACCGGCATTCATTGCCATTGTGGATCATCGGTTCGCGCATATGCTCGACAATCGACTCCGCCAGCCCGGTCAGATAGGTCGCGTCGGTGTATTGCCTGCAGACGATGACGAACTCGTCTCCGCCGATCCTGGCGACGAAATCCGTCGGCCGGATCAGCGAACGCAAAGCCTCGGAGACATGGATCAGCAGCGCGTCCCCGGCCGCGTGGCCGAATGTGTCGTTGATCTGCTTGAAGCGGTCGAGGTCGACGATCAGCAATGCGCGCGCGGATCTGCCCCGTTTGCTCCCTGTGGCCGAACCGGAAAGCTCGATGTCCAGAAACCGGCGGTTCGGCAGTCCGGTCAGGCTGTCATGCAGGGCCATATGTTCGATTTTGGCTTTGGTGGCCTCAAGCTCCGCATTCCTCTGCTCCATCTCGGATTTGGCTTGTTTGAGCGCGTCCTGGAGCTTCACATCGGCGGTGACATCCCAGTTGAGGCCGATGATGCGCGGCGCGTTGCCGACATCATGAACGGCGGCCTTTGCCCTGATATGACGAACGGCGCCCTTGCGGCTCACCACCCGGAAATCGGACCGGTACTGGCCGCGCGACCGCAGGGCCTCCTCAAATTCAGCCTCCGCGCGCTGCGCGTCGTCAGGGTGAAGCGTGCCGCGCCAGACATCGACATCCGGCTTCTTGACGGTGTCCGGCACGTCATAGAGTTCGCGCATGCGGTCGTCCCAGACCAGTTCATCGGTCTCCAGATTGAGCTCCCAGACGCCCACTTTCGATGCGTCCAGGGCCAGTTCCAGACGCCGTGACAGGCGCTGCAGGCTTTCTTCGCGAATCTGCAATTCGCGCATGCTGCGCTTGCGCTGCTCCGATGAATGCCCGGCAATCAGGATAGGCAGCAGCACCAGAAAGCCGGCGGCGATGATGAGCGCGCGCCGCCACCAGATGGCGAAGGAATCCGGTTCCCATCCGGTCTTCGGGATGGCGGCCAGTTGCCATGAGCCGTTCGGCAGGACGACATCGGCGGTCACCGGCGAGGATGCCAGCACATGCGCCTGCCCGAAGAACTGCTCGCCGGATGCGCCCTTGGCGTCGCGGCCGACGACCGCGATGTCGATCGGCAGATCCGGATCCAGCAGGCCGCTGTCTTCAAACAGGCGCTGGGCGTCGATGACGGCCGAGACAATACCCCAGAAGGCTCTTTCGCCGTCCACCTCGGTGAAGACCGGAAAGCGTCCGATGACACCCTGTCCGCCCTGTACCAGATCAACCGGCCCGGCGATGATCATCTTTCCTTCGTCCCGGACCTGCAGCACCGCTTCCCTTTGAGCGGCGTTTTTGCGGAAATCCAGGCCGATGGCCCGCCCGTTGCCGGCCATCGGATACATCAGCGAAATCACCAGATCGGGTGCGCCGGCGATGTTGCGCAGTTGAGAATTGTCGGTGAAAAGGTGACTGGACAGCTCGGCGAACCGCTCCTGCGACATATCCGGTTCAGTCTTCAGGGTGGAAATCAGGCCGCGGACCAGCTGGACATTGCCATTGATATTGCCTTCGAGCTTCGCCCGCATCAGCCCGATCCGTTCGCTCACCGATATGCGCAGATCCTGCTCGGCTGCCTCGCGGTTCTGTAGGTCGGCCAGGACCCCGACGACGACGATCAGGGCAAAGGCGGCCAGCAGCAGGGATCGGAAGCCGAAGATTCCGCCCACTGATTTCGCCGCCCATTTTCTTGGCTTGGAGCCCATATGATCCACCCACGATCCGATTGCCATGGTTCGGATCCGTCCAGTTGCGTCCGAGCGGCGCGTATGGCGGCAGTCCCCTTAATGCCGCGCCGGCGTTTTTGCATGCTCTGACCGCACCAGCTTAGGACAACAAAGATAAAAAACCTTGAATTACAGTGGTTAACGCACTCGCAACCCGTCGATCCCACCGCCCTGTTTGCGATGGACGACACCGTCACGATTTGCATTGAATTGGCAGTATCGCTGCCCCGTTCTTTTTCGGCGCGGCAGAAGCATAAGCCTGTTTCTCGAGCGACGCTAAGCAGATGTGCTTACAGAAGCAGCATCATTGACAATTGCCGTCTGTGCGGACCGGCACCAAGATTTGGTCACATGGCGATGACCTGCCCCTGGCGGCTGATCTGCAGGGCGCCGGTCTTGAAGGCGGGAGGGTCGGATTGAAGCTTGAACGTGGGTCCGGAACCGTCGGACACGGATCAGCGCCGGCGATTTTCGGCGGGGCGGACACGCCTTCCGCTTCCTGCGTCGACACGGTGGATTTCGAACCCGCATTTCCCCCTGTCCGCCGCCAAATGCCCAATGCGGCGGCGATTGTCTACAGCCTGTACAAGAACCCGATCGCATTGCTGACGCGGGACCATTACACCAAGGATCTGGTGATCGACCGGATGTTCGGGCTGCGCGCGCTGTCGTTGAACGATCCCGGTTACATCCGGCAGGTCTTCATCACCAATCGCCACAAATACGGCATCGATCCGATCCGGAAACTCCTGCTCAAGCGCAGTTTCAGCCGTGGCCTGGCAGCCGTCGAGGGGGATGAATGGCACACACTCCGCCGGCTGTCAGCGGTGCAGTTCAGCAGCCGGAAGCTTGCCCGCTATGCGGTCGACATCGCCGCGATCTGTGACCGTTTCTGCCTGCGCCAACCGGATCGGCAGTCCGTCTCCCTTGCCTCTCTGGCGACCGGTCTCGCGCTCGAAAACGGCATGAGGTGCCTCTTTTCGAAGGACCGCGACGGGTCGTTCGAGCCGATGAGCGAAACCAATTCGAACTATCTGGAACACGTTCTGGCGATCGATGTGGCGGATATTCTGCAGGCGCCGGCGGAGCTGCCGCGGCTGATGAAACGGCGTGTCGGACGGATCCTGCGCCGTCATGGCGCCATTGTCGAAACCCTCTATCGCCAGCGTCAGGAACGCATCCGGTCCGGTGCGGGTGCGCCGGACGATCTTTTGACCGGAATCTGCCGCCATTTCATTTCGAACACCGGATATGGTGACGGGCGTCGGGCGGCGCTCGACAATATCGGAACCATGCTTGGAGCGTCCTACGACACGACAGGCAAGGTGATTGCCTGGGCGCTTTATTTGCTCGCCATGACGCCGGATGCGCTGTCGGCCGTCCGGGACGAGGTCGATGCCGGCAGGCACGATCATGTGTCGCCGCAGCAATGGCCGTCCGTTCTGCCCCATGTGCTGGCCACGATACGCGAGACACTGAGGCTCTACCCCGCGATACCGGGCATGGCGCGCCATGCGCTCGAGGGCGACCGACTTGGACCCCATCCGGTCAGAAAGGGGGACTATCTTGTCGCCAGTACCTGGCTGCTGCAGCGTTCCGACAGGCACTGGAATGAGGGAAGCCGCTTCAGGATCGGCCGTTTTCTGCCGGGTGGTGAGGCAGACGGCAAGGCCGATTGCTATATGCCGTTCGGTGTCGGCCCGCGCATGTGTATCGGCCGCGCTTTCGCTGAACTGGAAAGCGTCATCGTTCTGGCCCGTCTGGTGCGCGAATTCGACTTTCGATATGCCAGTGCGGAACCGCCGCAGCCGGTATGGCGGGGCACGCTGCGGTCGAACAACGGCATTCCGGTCATCATGACAAGACGGGGGAGGCACTAGCATGGGTGTCGTCGTGCGCCCTCAACTCGCCGTCGTCTGCATCGTGCTGGTCGCCATCGCCTGGTTCGGCAATGCGCTTTACGCCGCCGGTGCCGCAAACGGGCCGCTGAAAACCTGGTCGCCGGCCCTGGTTGCTGGCGCGATGCTGTCGTTTCTCGTGTTGCACGGCGCGCGGGCCGAGGGCGGGCGCGCCATCTTTGCATTCGTCGTCATCATATTTCTGATCGGCTGGACGGCCGAGACCATCAGCATTGTGACGGGTTTCCCATTCGGCCATTACCACTATACCGAGATCATGGGGCCGTTTCTCGGTCATGTGCCCGTTTCGGTCATGCCCGCCTATGGCGTCATGGGCTATATAAGCTGGGTGACGGCAAGAGTGCTTCTTGGCCGCACGCGACCCGGCTCTGACGTCGTCCTGCGCTTCGCGGTCCCGCTGGTCGCCACCGCGCTCATGGTGCTGTGGGATCTGTCGATGGATCCGCTTCGGGCGACCGTTGAAGGCCGCTGGATCTGGCGTGACGGCGGTCCCCATTACGGGATCCCGCTGCTCAATTTCGCCGGCTGGTTCATCGTCACCCTGCTGATGTTCGCAACCTATGCCCTCATGCGCGGGGAATCGGTGGCGCTACGGCGGCATCCGGCGACCGAGACACGTTTGTTCTGGATGTCAGCGCCCTTGATGTATCTGGCATTTCCCGTCGAATATCTGCTCAACCCGGTCCTGATGCCATCATCGGGCGAGATGGTCCTGGTCAACGACGCCTTTGTTCCGGTTGGCGGGATCCACAGGGAAATCGCCGTGCTGACGGCCGTCACGATGGTTCCGGTGGCGCTGCTGGCCGTAGTCCGGCTCTTCCGCCGGCGGACCCCGCAACCCGCGCCGGTGAATTGACCCGGCCTATGGCGATCTGGTTTCGCTGTTTTCCAGATAGTGGTCGAGAAACCCGGCGAGATCGTCCGTGACGTAATCGATATGGTCGCCATCGGCGCCGTGCTGTTCCCAGTCCTCGCCGAGCAGCGTGTCGAGATTGTGCGGCACGATCAGCACGGTCCGCATGCCGAGTGATTTGGGCACTGCGAGATTGCGCGGCAGGTCCTCGAACATCACTGCGTCGGTGCTCTCGATATCGTGCAGCGACAGAAACCGGTCATAGGTCTCGGCCGCCGGTTTCGGTGTCAGATCGGCCGCCAGGATATCGAAGATCTCGTCGAAATGATCGAGAATGCCGAGCGCCGTGGCGGTCCGTTCCGCGTGGCCGACATCGCCATTGGTGAAGATGAACTTGCGCCCCGGCAGGGCACGGATGGCCGCGCCCAGGGCCGGATCGGGCTTCAGCCAGGAATAGTCGATGTCATGGACCTTCTCCAGGAAATCATTGGCGTCGATTCCGTGTTCCCTGATCAGCCCGTTCAGCGTCGTGCCGTGATCGCGATAATACTCCTTCTGCACCCGCCGCGCCTCGTCGCGCGGCAGGCGCAGGAGCTCCGCCACATAGGCGGTCATCTTCCGGTCGATCTGTGCGAACAGGTCCGTGTGGCGCGGGTAGAGCGTATTGTCGAGATCGAAGACCCAATTGGTGACGGCGCTGAAATCGTCTCGGTTCGGCAGGTGGTTGGACATGGGCTCTTATGCCACAGACGCCGGCGATTGGCACGCCGATTTCATTGGCGTCAATAGGGAATCATGATAGGGCGCGGCGATGGAACTGTGGATCCCGATCACCCTTGCTGCCGCGTTTTTGCAGAATATCCGTTCCGCCATGCAGAAACACCTCAAGGGGGTGATGGGCACGACCGGCGCCACCTTTGTGCGGTTCGGCTTCGGATTTCCTTTCGCCCTGCTTTTCGTCGCGGTGCTGCATCTGGCTGTCGGCATGAGCCTGCCCGCGCTCAACGGCGTGTTTTTTCTGTGGGCCGTCCTCGGCGGCGTCGCACAGATCACCGCGACCATGCTGCTGGTCTATCTGTTTTCCTTCCGCAATTTCACCGTCGGCACCGCCTATTCGCGCACCGAGCCGGCGCAGGCCGCCTTTTTCGGCCTGGTTTTCCTCGGCGAAACCGTCACCGCCGGCAGCCTGTTTGCCATCGCTATCTCCGTTGTCGGCGTCATGCTGATCTCCGTGGCCCGCAGCACGATGAGCTGGACCGGGCTGGTCACCTCCGTGTTCAGCCGAACGGCGCTGATCGGGCTCGGTTCGGGAACGGCGTTCGGGATTTCCGCCGTCTCCTATCGCGCCGCGTCCCTGTCGCTCGGCGGCCCCAACTTCATGATGCAGGCGGCTGTAACCCTGGCTTTCGTCATCGTTTTCCAGACCGCGATCATGCTGGTCTGGATGATGCTGCGCGACCGGGCCGAAATCGGCCGCATCGCCAGGGCCTGGAAACCCTCGCTGATCGTCGGCCTTGCCGGTGCCACCGCCTCCTTCGGCTGGTTCATGGCGATGACCCTGCAGCAGGCCGCCTATGTCAAGGTCCTGGCGCAGGTCGAAATCATCTTCACCTATGTCTCGTCCGTGTTCATCTTCCGTGAAAGCGTCAACCGGATCGAGATCATCGGCACGGTCCTGATCGTCGCCGGCGTCGTGGCGCTGGTGCTGTTTGCCTGAAGAACCGCGCATAGGCTTTGCCATTGACGGGATCGGCGAGGCCGCGGACAGTGGCTGCCGGTTTTACTGCAGCGGAGATGGAGTAATTTGGCATGGTGGTCAGGATTGAAAGGGATGGCGCGGTCTGGACCGTCATTCATGCACGCCCCGAGGCGCGCAACGCGATGGATCCGCAGAGCGCAACAGCGCTGTATGAAGCCTTTCGCGCCTTTGACCGGGACGATAGCGCAGCCGTTGCGGTGTTCTGGGGCGAAGGCGGCGCGTTTTGCGCCGGATGGGATCTGAAACATGCGGCGGTCCTCTCCGGCGCCGATGCGCTCGATCCCTATGATTTTCCCGATGACGGCGAACCGCCCATCGCGCCGATGGGGCCAAGCCGCCTGGACCTGTCGAAACCCGTCATCGCCGCGGTCGCCGGGCCGGCCGTCGCCGGCGGCATGGAACTGGCGCTATGGGCCGATATCCGCGTGATGGAGGAAACCGCCTTCATGGGTGTCTATTGCCGCCGCTGGGGCATTCCGCTGATCGATGGCGGCACGGTGCGCCTGCCGCGTCTCGTCGGTGAGGGCCGGGCGATGGATCTGATCCTGACCGGGCGGCGGGTCAACGCCGATGAGGCCTTGCGCATCGGCCTGTGCGAATATGTCGTGCCGCAAGGCGAGGCGCGTGCGGCGGCCGAGGCGCTGGCCCGTGACATCGCCCGCTTTCCGCAAAGCTGCATGAATGCCGACCGCCGTTCTGTCCGGTCGCAACACGGGCTGAGCGAGCGCGACGCCTTGCGCCAGGAATGGCGAAACAGCAAGGCGGAAGTGACGAAGGGTGTCGCCGGCGCAGCGCGGTTCGCCGCCGGCAAGGGCCGGGGAGGCGATTTCCGGGACCTGTAATCAGCAGATGCCTAATGCACGATCAGAGTCCCGGCGCCGTGCTGGGTGAAGATTTCCAGCAGCACCGCATGGGCCGTCTTGCCGTTGAGGATGACGACGCCCTCGACGCCGGCCTCGATCGCCTCGATGCAGGTTTCGACCTTCGGGATCATGCCGCCGGAGATCGTTCCGTCCGCCATCAGGGCGCGTGCCTCGGCCACCGTCAGCTTCTTGATCAGATTGCCCTGCCTGTCGAGAACGCCGGGCACGTCGGTCAGGAACAGCAGCCGCGTGGCCGACAGCGCGCCGGCGATCGCCCCGGCGAAAGTGTCGGCATTGATGTTGTAGGTATGGCCGTCGCGCCCCGGCGCGACCGGGGCGATGACCGGGATCATTTCCGATTTGGCGAGAAGGTCGATCAGCGTCCGGTCCACTTCGACGATGTCGCCGACAAAGCCGAGATCGAGAATGCGCTCGATGTTGGAATCGGGGTCGACGATGGTCTTTTTCGCCTTTTCGGCGAATACCATATTGCCATCCTTGCCGCACAGGCCGATGGCCCACTCGCCTTCGGCATTGATCATCGCGACGATTTCCTTGTTGATCGACCCGGCAAGCACCATCTCGACGATTTCGACGGTCTTTTCGTCGGTCACCCTGAGACCGCCCTCGAATTTCGATTCGATGCCGATCTGGGTCAGCATGGACCCGATCTGCGGCCCGCCGCCATGCACCACGATCGGGTTGACGCCCGACTGCTTGAGCAGCGCGATGTCCCTGGCGAAAGCCTGGCCGAGCTCCGGATCGCCCATGGCGTGGCCGCCATATTTGACGACGATAGTGCGGTTTTCGTAGCGCTGCATATAGGGCAGCGCCTCGGACAGCAGCTTGGCCTGGATCTCGCTCTTCTGGCGTGTGTCGGAACCGGTATCGGACATCTGTATTTCCCGGATGGGCGCAAATTTGACGCCTTGTAGCCGGTCTGGTTGGGCGGGGCAATTGCCCTTTCATGCGCGCCGTACCCTGCGTGCTCGCGAAAAGTTCATGGGCAGTTCAACGGTACAGGCTGTATATTGGGCAAAAGCAACGGAAAGGATTTGCCGTGATGAATCGTCGTGCATTCCTGGCATCGGGCGTCGGACTGGCCGCCTTCGGCGCGTTTTATACGCTGCGGCCCGGGCCTTTGGTCGCCGGCTCCGGTGCATTCGAGATCACCTATTCCGAGGAGCGCTGGCGTGAGATATTGACGCCCGACCAGTTTGCCGTCCTGCGCCAGGAAGCAACGGAACACCCCTATACCAGCCCGCTTTTGAACGAAAAACGCATCGGCGACTATCACTGCGCCGGCTGCGACCTGCCGCTCTATGCGTCCGAGACGAAATTCGACAGCGGTACCGGCTGGCCGAGTTTCTATGATTCGCATGAGAACGCCGTCGGAACCCGGCGCGATTTCAAACTCATCGTGCCGCGCACCGAAGTCCATTGCCGCCGCTGCGGCGGTCATCTCGGCCATGTCTTCAATGATGGCCCGCCACCCACCGGCCTGCGGCACTGCATCAATGGCATCGCCCTGACCTTTCGCGAGCGTGCCGCCTGACAATGGAAAATGATGTTCTACCCGCCCTCGTCTTCCGCCTTCTGCGGCCGAAACGACCGCCACAGGGACAGCGCCGCGAAATAGACGGTCGACAGCACCCACAGCCAGAAGAACACCGGTGATGCCTCATGGGCGTTCTCGGTATCGGGTGAAATCAGCACCAGCCGCAATGTCGTCGCCGCCCACAGCACCGTCATCGGGATGGTGACGCCGCGCCAGTCGAGAACCCGGAAGGGATGGACGAATTTCAGCGGCACGAAGGTCAGGATACAGCAGATGGCCAGAACGACGAGATTGGTCCACGGGCCGGTCTGCAGGATGTGGAAATACAGCACCGGCACATTCCACAGCGCCGGAAATCCCGAAAAATAATAGTCCGAGGTCTTCATGCCCGTATTGGCAAAGGTGTAGCAAGACACGGCCATGATGGTGGCAGCCGTCACGGTGGCAAAGCCTTCCGGTACGAAGCCGAACCAGTAGACCATCATCGCCGGCACGGCCACATAGTTGAAATAGTCGATCACATTGTCGAGCGTGGTGCCGTCCATCTGCGGCGTGACTTCGCTGACCCGGACCTTGCGGGCCAGCGTCCCGTCGATCCCGTCGACAAAGAGCGCCAGGCCGAGCCACAGGAACACCGCCGTCTTGTCATTGTCGAGGATTGCGACGAAGGCGAGGAATCCGAGTACGATGCCCGAGGCCGTAAAGGCATGCACGGCCCAGGCCATGGCGACCTGCTGCGGTTCATGCTTGTCGGGTTCGCTCATCCGCCGCCTGCCTCCCGTCCGGCGCTCAGGTTAAGTGGCCACCAGCCGTTCCTTCGATCAATCGCTTGATATTAAACAAAATAGGCACAACCAAACCAATCGTTAATTCCCGAACGGGCTCTAACTGCGAATGGCAGTAAGGATGGCCGCGCGCAGATCGTCAAGTCCCGCTGCTTTTTCGGACGATGTCGCGATGATGCCGGGAAACGCCGCCGGCCGTTTCACGACCTGCTCCGCGACACGCTGAATGAGCCCGGGCACCCCGGCCGCCTTGATCTTGTCGATCTTCGTCAGCACGATCTGATAGGAAACCGCCGCCTGGTCCAGCAGTTTCAGGACGTCCTCGTCATTGGCCTTGATGCCGTGGCGGGCGTCGATCAGCACATAGACGCGCTTCAGCGTCGCGCGGCCGCGCAAATAATCGAACACCAGCCGGGTCCACTGATCCACTTGCGCCTTCGGCGCCTTGGCGTAGCCGTAGCCCGGCATATCGACCAGCGCCATGGGCGGCAGGTCACCGGCTTCGCCCGAATGGCCGTCCGGCACGAAATAGTTGAGTTCCTGGGTCCTGCCGGGCGTGTTGGAGGTGCGCGCCAGGCCCTTCTGGCGCAACAGCGCATTGATCAGCGATGATTTGCCGACATTGGAGCGGCCGGCAAACGCCACTTCCGGCGGCCCTTCCGGCGGCAGGAATTTCATCGCCGGCACGCCCCGGATGAACACCCAGGGCCTGGCGAAGATGGTCCTGTCGTCGGTCATGGTGGCTGGGCCGGCGGATCGCTATTCCGCCGGTTTGGGTTTCTTCTTCAGCATGCCGAGGAGATTGCCCCACAATTCGATCTTGACCCCCTGGCGCTTCATGATGACGCCCTGCTGGATGATCGACAGGAAGTTGTTCCAGGCCCAGTAGATCACCAGCCCGGCCGGGAATGTCGCCAGCATGAAGGTGAAGACAACCGGCATCCAGTTGAAGATCATCGCCTGGGTCGGGTCGGGCGGCGTCGGGTTCATGCGCATCTGCAGGAACATGGTGATGCCCATGATCAGCGGCCACACGCCGATCATCAGGAAGGTCGGCGGATCAAACGGAATCAGGCCGAACAGGTTGAAAATGGACGTCGGATCGGGCGCCGAAAGGTCCTGGATCCATCCGAAGAACGGCGCGTGCCGCATCTCGATGGTGATGTAGAGAACCTTGTAGAGGGCGAAGAAGACCGGGATCTGCAGCAGGATCGGCCAGCATCCGGCGATCGGATTGATCTTCTCCTCCTTGTAGAGCTTCATCATCTCCTGTTGCATGGCCTGGCGGTCGTCGCCGAATTGCGCCTTGATTTCCTCCATCTTCGGCTGGACCTTCTTCATATTGGCCATCGAGACATAGGATTTGTTGGCCAGCGGAAAGAAGAACAGCTTCAGGATCACCGTGGTCATCAGGATGGCGATGCCGAAATTGCCGAACATCTTGAAGAAATAGTCGAGCACATAGAACATCGGCTTGGTGATGAAATAGAACCATCCCCAGTCGATCATCAGCTCGAAGCTTTCGATATTGTAGCTCTCTTCGTAACTGTCGATGAGCGGCACCAGCTTGGCGCCGGCGAAGAGATGCTTTTCGACCGTCTGCGACTGGCCGGGCTGGATGGTGACCGGATCGCTCAGAAAGTCCGTCTGATAGCGCGGGCGCTTGTCGTCGAAATAGGAGAACCGCGCCTGGAAGGGCTGGACCTGCGACGGGATCAGAGCCGTCGCCCAGTATTTGTCGGTGATTCCCAGCCAGCCCCTGCTGCCCTTGGCCGGGGTGATGGTGCGGTCGTCCTCGACATCGCCATAGTCGATTTGCTGGACGCCTTCGTCGCCGATCACGCCGAGCAGCCCCTCATGCAGAATGAACAGACCGGTCGTCTCGGGTCTGTAGAGGCGGGTCACGCGGCCATAGGGCGACACCGAGACCGCGGCGGTCGAATTGTTGGTCACAGCGTCGATGATCTCGAACATGTAGTTTTCATCGACACCGATAGTGCGCTGGAAGACGATGTCCTTGTCATTGGTCCAGGAGAGCACGACCGGATTGGCCGGGGTCAGTGTCGGCGTTCCCTGGACCGTCCAGACGGTGTCCGGTCCCGGCACGGTGCCGCTGAATTCGTTGCCGGCATAACCGAACTCGGCGAAATAGCCGTCCTTCATGACGGCCGGTGACAGCAATTCGATGATCGGGCTCGTCGGGTTGATGGTCTCGCGATAGTTCTTCAGCCCGAGATCATCGAAACGGGCGCCGGTGAGATTGATCGATCCGGTCAGCGCCGGCGTGTCGATGAGGATTCGGTCGGTCTGTGCAAGGGCCGCCTCGCGGCTGATATTGCCGGACGCCGCGGCGCCCGATCCCGGCAGGCCGGTCGTTGCCGTCGCCGTGGTCGCCGTGGTCGACTGCGGCAGGTCGCCCGATCCGGGTGCCGCCTGCGGAGCCTGTGCCGAAGGGGTGGACGACCCGGCGGGCGGCTGCGCCGCCTGCTCGGCCTGAACCGCCTCCTGCGCGGCGCGTTCGCGGTCCATCTGCTCCATTTGCGGAGCAATGAAGAAATACTGCCACACCGCCAGGACCAGGACCGAAAGGGCGATGGCCAGGATATAGTTGCGGTTCTGTTGCATTCTGTGTTCCTGTTGTCCCGCTAGAGTGAATTCTAGCGACGGTGCCGGGCACGGTCCGGCTGGCGGATCCGCTGCGCCAGTGCCCGCGCCAGCGCCTCGAAAGGCGCATGCAGCGCGTCGCGCCGGGCCACCACCACATAATCATGCCCGGGCTTCATATCAAATCCGGCGGCAACACGCACTGCTTCTTTGAGGCGGCGGCGCATTCTGTTGCGTTCGACCGCATTGCCCTGGCGCTTTGTGACGGTAAAGCCGATACGCGGTGCCTGATCCGCGGCGCCACGATCCAGAACCTCGAGCAGAAAATAGGGCCCGCGCCGCTTTTCGCCACGGCGGGCGGCGAGAAACTCGGAGCGCTTTGTCAGCCGTCCGGTTGCTGGCGGCGGCCTGTGCGGCACCCTGGGGTCAGGACCCATTCATCTCATCCGTTGCGGTGCGTGGCGCCGGCTCAGGCCGACAGGCGCTTGCGACCCTTGGCGCGGCGGTTGGCAAGCACCCTGCGGCCGCCTTTGGTTGCAAGGCGCGCGCGGAAGCCGTGGCGGCGTTTGCGCACGAGTTTGGACGGTTGAAAGGTACGCTTTGTCATTTATTTTAATGCCGCGGTGTGCGGCCCTTCTTCGGGCTGTGGTAGAACAGCTGCGTTGCGATGGACGTCCAGGTGGCAGCGGCGCAAAACCATGCGCCGGATGACCACATCCGAGCGTGCGCGGCTTATACGCAGAAAGGTCCGATCAAGTCAATCTGCGCCCGACATTGCGCCCTGGGACAGGATCACCTTGCATCACATGCCGGTGAGATCGTGGCGGCAGCCATTGTGCCCGGACCTGTTGCGCGCGATTTTCTGGGCACGCCGTTTTCGCCAATCGACCCGTCAGGAGCTCTTTATGCCGCAATTCACCCGCCGCCATTTGCTGTCCGGCGCGACCGGCCTGGCCGCGATGACCGCGATCGGCCCGGCTCTGGCCGCCTCACCGCTGCGGCAGTTCCGGCCGCGTGGCGGCGATGGTTTCGGCCATGCGCAATTCGACGCCTTGCTGCAGGCCCATGTCAGACCGGATGCCGAGGGCTACAACCGGGTCGATTACCGGCGGCTGAAATCCAGCGGCCAGGGCGCCCTGAAGGCTTATATCGCAGCCCTTGAAAGCGCCCGCCCGTCATCCATGTCGGTGGCCGAGGCGCAGGCCTACTGGATCAATCTCTACAACGCCAAGACCCTCGATGTCGTGGTCGACCACTATCCGGTGAAATCCATCAAGCGGATCAATCTCGGCGGCGGCGGCCTGTTCGGCACCGGTCCCTGGTCGAAAAAGCTGATGGTCGTGGAAGGTGTCGACCTGTCGCTGGACGATGTCGAACACCGCATCGTGCGGGCGCTGTTTGGCGATCCGATGTCCCATTACGGGCTTAACTGTGCCTCCTATTCCTGCCCCAACCTGGCCGTGCGCGCCTATACCGGAAACAATGTTCGCCAGTTGCTCGCCGAAAGCGCCGTCGACTATGTCAACCATCCGCGCGGCGTGTCGGTCCGCTCGGGCCGGATCGTCGCCTCCAAGATCTATTCCTGGTATGCCGCCGATTTCGGCGGCAGGCGGCGTCTCAAATCCCATTGGGGCCAGTTTGCCGCGCCCGATCACGGAGCGGCGATCGAGGCGGCCGCCCTCGGCCGTTTCGTCTATGACTGGAGCCTCAACGACCTGTCGTGATGCCTCACGCAACTGTGAGCGGCACTGTGGGACCGATCACGCACACTTTTAAGGAATCGGCGTTAAAGTCATTGGCGGTGCTTCCGTGCAGTGCCTAGGTTCGAGGGACCGAACCAGCAGGGCGGCCGATTTCGGATCGCCAACCGGAGAGCACACCGATGGGCTTTGAGAGCAAGACCGCCGAGGCGGGGGTCGATATGCCGATGAACCAGAACGGCCACCGCGAGGATACGCCGCGGCAGGACGCAGCGCCCGCCGGCAGGGCAAGACGCTTCGCGCCGATCGTCGTGATCCTGTCCGGCCTTGCCGCCGGCTATTTCTTCGGCCTGCATGAATTCCTCGCCTTCGAATCGCTTGTCGAGCATCGCGACACGCTGATGCGGCACGTGATGGACAATATCTACCTGTCCAGCCTGATCTATCTGGTGGTCTATGTCGCCGCGGTGGCATTCTCCTTCCCGGCCGCTTCGCTGCTGACAATCATCGGCGGCTTCCTGTTCGGCTGGTTACTGGGTGGCACCCTGACCGCCTTCGGCGCGACCATCGGCGCCACCATCATCTATCTGGCCGCCCGCACGGCGATGGGCGATTTCCTCAGGAAGATGGCCGGTCCCGGCATCGCCAGGCTGGCCGACGGGTTTCGCGACAATGCGTTCGGTTACCTGCTCGTCCTGCGGTTGGCGCCGGTCTTCCCGTTCTTTGCGATGAACATCGCGCCGGCCCTGTTCAACGTGCCCGTTCGCATCTATGTCGCCGCCACCTTCATCGGCATTCTGCCGGGCACCTATGCCTATGCCTATCTCGGCCAGGGCCTCGACAGCGTCATCCTGTCGGCCCGCGAGGCCGGCCGCGATGTCGCTCTTGCCGACCTCGTCACCACCGAACTCAGCATCGCCTTCGCGGCGCTCGCCGTCGTCGCCGCAATCCCCATCGTCCTTCGGAAGTTGAGGGCGGGCCGCTCCGTCTGATATCCCTCTTCGGGACACGAGATTCGCTTCACCACAGCCTAAGGGGATCGCCATGAGCGAAACGCTTCGTCCGGATATATGTGTGATCGGCGGCGGGTCCGGCGGCCTGATAACGGCCGCGGCCGCGGCGTCCTTTGGCGTCGAGGTGGTGCTCATCGAAAAGGGCAAGATGGGCGGCGATTGTCTGAACTATGGCTGCGTCCCCTCCAAGGCCATCATTGCCGCCGGCAAACACGTCCACGCCATCGAACAGGCGCCGGCCTTCGGCGTCTCGGCCGGCGAAGTCAAGATTGACTACAAGAAAGTCCATCAGCACATCCATGCGGTCATCGGCGCCATCGCGCCCAATGATTCCGTTGAGCGTTTTACCGCGCTCGGCGTCAGGGTCATCCAGGAGAGTGCGGCCTTCACTGACCGCGATACGGTCGTCGCCGGTGACTACGAGATCAAAGCGCGGCGCTTCGTCGTCGCCACCGGATCCTCGCCCTTCGTGCCGCCCATTCCGGGGCTCGACACGGTCGACTACCTGACCAATGAGACGCTGTTCGACCGGACCCGCAAATCCCGCCACATGATCGTTGTCGGCGGCGGGCCGATCGGCATGGAGATGGCGCAGGCCCATCGCCGCCTCGGCTCCGAAGTGACGGTGATCGAGGGTTTGAAGGCGCTCGGCAAGGACGATCCGGAACTGGCGGCCATCGTGCTGCAGCGGATCCGCGCCGAGGGAGTCGAGATTCTCGAGGGCGCCAAGGTCACTGCAGTGAAAAAGCGCGGCAAGACGGGTGTGCGTGTCACGGTGGAAACGCCGTCCGGGGAACAGCAGATCGACGGCACCGATATTCTGGTCGCCACCGGCCGCGCGGCGAATGTCGAGGGGCTGGGACTGGACAAGGCCGGCATCCGCTATGATCGCGGCGGCATCAAGGTCGGTGCCAATCTGCGCACCAGCAACCGGCGGGTCTATGCCATCGGCGATGTCGCCGGCGGGCTGCAATTCACCCATGTGGCCGGCTACCATGCCGGGCTTGTCGTCCAGCAGATCCTGTTTCGCCTGCCGGCGCGCGAAAACCGCAATATCATTCCCTGGGCCACCTTCACCGATCCGGAACTCGCCCATATCGGCCTCAACGAGGAGGCGGCGCGCAAGCGGGCCGGTGATATTCACGTCCTGCGCTGGCCCTATGTCGAAAACGACCGGGCCCAGGCGGAAGGCAAGACCGACGGGCTGATCAAGATGGTGACGGACAGGAAGGGACGTATTCTCGGCGTCTCGATCGCCGGCGCCGGCGCCGGCGAGATGATCAATATGTGGGCGCTGGCGATCGCCAACAAGATGAAGCTGTCCGATGTCCGTGGCTTCGTGCCGGCCTATCCGACGATGGGCGAGATCGGCAAGCGCGCCGCCATCACCTTCTACGCCCCGGTCACCAGAAAACCCTTCGTCCGCCGCCTGATCGCCTTTCTGCGCCGTTTCGGCTGAACCGGCTCGCAGGTTGCAAGGCACCGCGGAAGTGGACAAATCCGGCCGCCGCACTTTACTTGTGGCGACACGGTGCACTATTTGACAGGCGGAACCGTTGCCATGGCCTGCGAATCGCGACCGTGGAGGCGGTGAGCGGGAAAGGGCAGTCCCGAGAGGGTCGAAAACAATGGATTCGGCACAGAACGGCAAGACGCGCGCTGCACGGCGCATGATCGACGGCGAAAAACCGGAAAAGAGCCTCTCCGGCAAGCTGCTGCTGCTGACCATCCTGTTCGTCATGCTCGCCGAAGTGCTGATCTTCGTGCCCTCGGTCGCCAATATGCGCATGCGCTGGCTGGAAGACCGGCTCAGAACGGCCGCCGCTGCCAGCCTGGTCGTTGAAGGCTGGGAGGATATGGAACTCCCCCGGCCGATTCAGAACGATGCGCTGATGGCGACGGGCACCAAGTCGATCGCGCTGAAGACCCACGGCATGTCGCGGCTGATCGCCTCGACCGACATGCCGCACACGGTCGACCAGCAATATGATCTGACCTCCGTCTCGCCCTTCCTCGCCATCCACGACGCCTTCGCGACGCTATTTGCCGGCGGCGACCGCGTCATCCGGGTCTACGGACCTGTCGAGGGCGACGAGATGATGATCGACGTCGTCATGGAGGAGGAACCGCTCTACCATGCGATGCTGGTCTATGGCCGCAACGTGTTTTTCCTGTCGCTGCTGATCTCCTTCATCACCGCCGGCCTCGTCTTCGTCGCCATCAATTCGATCATGATCCGCCCGATCCGCCGCATGACCGCCAGCATGCAGGCCTTTTCCGAAGAGCCGAGCGACCCCGAGCGCATCATCGAGCCGCGCGACAATGGCGATGAGCTGGGCATTGCCGAGCGCCATCTGGAGGCCATGCAGCGCGAATTGCAGCACACGCTGAAAGAACAGCAGCACCTGGCCGATCTCGGTCTCGCGGTCTCCAAGATCAACCACGACATGCGCAACATCCTGGCCTCGGCGCAACTGATGTCCGACCGTCTGGCGATGGTCGACGATCCGGTGGTCAAGCGCTTTGCGCCGAAACTGATCCGCACCATGGACCGTGCCGCGGCCTATACCCGCGAGGTCCTCGCCTATGGAAGGGCGCAGGAAGCCGAACCGCTGCGCCGCCGGGTCCAGTTCGATGCGCTGGTCGCCGATGTGCGCGACATGCTGATCGTCGATCCGGAGATCAATCCGCTGGCCGCAGAAAGCGACACGCCTGCGCCGGTCGATTTCGTCATCGACGTGCCCGCCGGGCTGGAACTGGAAGCCGACAGCGAGCAGCTTTTCCGCGTCATCCACAATCTGTGCCGCAACGCCATCCAGGCGCTGAGTGCCGAGGGCGATGACGACCCGGCGATCGTCCGGCGGGTCACCGTGTCTGCCCGGGTCGAGGGCGGCACCGCCACCATCGAGATCGACGACACCGGCCCCGGCATGCCGCCCAAGGCCCGCGAAAACCTCTTCACCGCCTTCCACGGCGCGGCGCGGGCCGGCGGTACCGGCCTTGGCCTTGCCATTGCCCACGAACTGATCCGCGCCCATGGCGGCACGATCGAACTGGTCGACAAGCCCGGCAGCGGCACCCGCTTCCGCATCGCCCTGCCATGCCAGCCCGAGCAGACCGAACGCCCGCCGGCGGACGGCACCGTCCAGCCGATCCCGCTCAAGCAGCCGGGCAGGTGAATCGCCCGCTTCCCGATACCCATTTTTCCGCCGCCGGCGCTTGCATTCCGCCCGTGAAAGGATTAGGAACACGCCTCGCGGACAACCATCATCCGCCCGCGCGCTCGTAGCTCAGCTGGATAGAGCACTAGACTACGAATCTAGGGGTCGGGAGTTCGAATCTTCCCGAGCGCGCCATTTCTGCAAGGGGTCCATACCGGACACATAGGTTACAGATTATACCGGAGACATAGGTAACACTTTTGCCCCGAATGGGTTCTTGAGTGGTTCCAACCTGCATGTCTCA
>JANQMU010000001.1 GCA_028279875.1 Rhizobiaceae bacterium | reverse complement strand
TTGAAAACGACCCCGCCATCACGCTGCATACCCGGTCACAACTGGCGGCGTGCTGCGGCGGCGACAATCTGGATCATGTGCTGATCCGCGACGCGCGCCGCGGACGGGAATGGCGGCTCGACACACCCGCCGTCTTCGTCATGGTCGGCGCGGCACCCAATACCGGCTGGCTGTCCGGCTGCGTCGAACTTAACGACAAGGGCTTCGTCAAGACCGGCCGCGAAGTGGGCGCCGCCTCGCTCTACGGAACGTCCCATCCCGGCGTCTTTGCCGTCGGCGATGTCCGGGCCGGGTCCGTCAAACGGGTCGCCTCGGCGGTCGGCGAAGGTTCGGTGGTGATCAGCCGGGTGTGGTCCTATCTGCAGGAGGTCGGAAAAAGCCAATGAGCCGGACTGCAACCCGGCTTCATCGTTTGGCGGCAAGGAGGGCAATCTGCAGTTCCAGGCGTTTGATCGCGTGAAGCACGCGATTGGCCTGAAACGAGGGCAACAGACCCACCTTGGCAATCATCGCAGTGAGCATGAAGAACGTTGCCAGCAGACCCCAGCGAACCACATCAACGACTTCGGTCACATGATACGCCCTCCAGGCGGCATACAGACCGATGCAAAAAAATACGATCTGCCCAAAGATCAGCGACAGGTTCAAAAAGCTGATCTTGCCGCGAAACAAGTCACCCGCCATGTCGAGGGAACTCTGCTCCCAGCCGATTTTTTCGAGGATTTCACGGTCTTCGTCGTCGAGGGCTTCGCTGATCATTTTGTCCAGCCTGTCCATCATGGTCTCCTTTCGAGTGATTTACGCAGTTTGGCGCGTGCGTTCAGGAGGCGTGACTTGACGGTTCCCACCGGAACGTCCAGGGCGACGGCCACCTCGGCCACGCTCATCTCTTCCAGGTAAAACAGCGCGACCGCCGACCGGTGTTCGGGCGGGAGCGCCGCCAGCGCCGTGTGCAACGGATTGACATCCGCCGCAAGCTCCATCGTCCTCGCTGCATCGCAGTGGTTGGGTGGTTCGCCTGCAACACGCACCGCGATGTCGCGCGTTCTTTGCCGTTCGGCGACAATCCGCCCGCACCGCCGGGTGATAATCCGGAACGCCCAGGCCGGAAAAGCGGCGTCATCCTTGAGTTTTGACAGTCCGCGCACGATTTCGACCCATCCGTCCTGCACCGCATCTTTCGCCTGTTCCGTGTCGCCCAACAGCCGGTAGGCATGGCGCAGGAACCTGTTCTGATATCGGGCGACGAGTTGCGTCTGCGCAGCGTGGCTTCCCAGCCTGGCGCTGGCGACGAGGTAGCTCTCGACAATCCTTTTCAGGCCGCGCGTCACATCAACTGCCTTTGTCCCATTTCCTATCTATAGGTGGGAGGATGCGCGGATTCGGTTCACGCGTGCTTCCGAGAATCAGCGACGGTCCGGCTTCAGCCCGCTTTTTCGACCCGCCATACCTGCTCGCACGGATAGCGCTTGGCCCATTCGGCGGGAATCGGAAACCGGATGCCGGACGCCGTCTCGGGCGCGTAGAGCTCCCGATAGTCTCTGACCGCAAATCCGATCTCGCCGAACAGCCGCAGCCAGCCCTCGAAGCTGCGGTTGAATTCGATGCCGCCCGGTTCGATCTCGACTGCCGTCCAATCCACCGCGTCCATGTCGCGATAGGGCCGGTGCAGCGTGAAATCGCACGGCGCACCGTTCATCGGGCTGCAGATGATCGTCATCGGATGGCTCCCGAGGAACACCAAATGCCCACCGGGCCGCAGGAGCCGCCAGGCTTCCCGCAACCAGACTTCCGGGTCGCACCAGATCGCGGCGCCATATTCCGAGATCGCGAAATCGAAGGTTCCGTCGGGTTTTTCCACTGCTTCCGCATTGCCTTCGATGAACTCGATGTCCGCCCTGTGCTGTTCGGCGAGGCGCCGGGCCGTTGCCAATTGCCGGGACGACACATCGATGCCGGTCACGCGGGCGCCGCGCCGCGCCATCCAGCCCGACACATAGCCAGTGCCGCATCCGAGCTCGATGGTATCCATGCCGGCCATGTCCTGCGGCAGCAATCCGAGCTCCGAATCCGGCACGCCCCAGTTTCCCCATTCCGGAACCGTGCAAGCCCATAGCCGCTCTCCGGCCGCCACCCAGTCTTCGGCCATTCCATCCCAATAGTCGCGGTTGATCGCTACATGTTCGGCCATGGTCTCCCTCCTGCCGCGGTCCTCATGGATCAAGTTGTGGTAAAGCGCAAGACGGGCTCACGCGGTTTCGCCCTCCAGCAGTTCGAAACCGAGATCGACCTTCTTTTCGACCGCCTGGCCGACAAGCTGGTTCAGCACGCTGCGGGCTGCGAGCCGGCCGATATCGAAGCGCTTGGTGCGCATCGTCGTCAGCCTGCGCGGCATGATCTGGCCGAGTTGCAGGCCGCTGAAACCAGCAAGGGCGATCCCGCCGGGCATGGCGATGTCGTTTTCCAGGCAGTGGATGATGCCGCCGGAGGCCGCCGTGTCGTTGGAAAAAACGACGACGTCCAAATCGCCATGCTGTCCCAGCAGATAGGCAAGGCCTTCCTTGCCGTCCCGATGGTCGGGCGGCTGGTCATAGAGGTCCGGCGCGACAAGGTCGAGCCCGTCCTCGGCAAGCCGGTCGCGGATCGATTCATAGCGCGTGGCGGCGGCGAAATCATTGTTGTTCCATCCAAGATAGCCGAACCGGCGATAGCCTTTGCGCAGGAGATGTTCGACGAGGACGCGGCCCACCCTGCGGTGATCAAGCCCAACGCAGATATCGATCGGGTCGCCCGAGATGTCCATCATCTCGACCACCGGAACGCCGGCATTGGCGAGGATGTTGCGAGTTCGTTTGGTATGCACCAGGTTGGTGGCGATGAAGCCCGCCGGCCGCCAGGAGATCATCGAGGCGACCAGGCTTTCCTCCTTGCCCAGATCATAGTCGGAAATACCGATCACTGCATTGTAGCCGGCCTTTTCCAGCTCTCCGGTGATGCCGGCCAGGACCTGCGGGAACACATTGTTGATCAGCGACGGGATGATGACCGCCACCTGGTTGGAGCGCGACGTCGCCAGCGATCCGGCCAGATGGTTCTGCACATAGCCAAGCTGTTCGACGACCTGCTGCACATGGGCGCGGGTGCCCGCCGCGACGACCCCCGTTCCGCGCAGGACGCGCGAAACTGTCATTTCCGACACATTGGCAATCTCCGCAACATCCTTGAGGGTGCGCCGCCGCCTGCGATATGTCATGATACCTGACCTAATAGTTAGCGTCTGACAATCTAACAATAGAAAATCGCGGGACGTTTGGATAGCGTGATTGCAGTCATGCGATCATGGGAGGAAGACATGCGACATTCACTGGCAATACTCACCGCGCTGGCGCTTGGCCTATCGGGCGGCGCAGCCCTGGCCGAGTATCCGGAGCGTGCGATCTCGGTCATGGTGCCGTTCGGCGCCGGCGGCGGCACCGACGTGCCGGCGCGGTTCTTCGCCGCCGAGATGGAGAAGATCCTCGGCCAGAACATCATCGTCACCAATGTCGAGGGCGCCGGCGGCACGGTTGGTGCGACCCAGCTTTCCCGCGCCGATACGGACGGATACAATCTCGGCTTCATGCCGGTCGGCACGACGACGACCCAGCCACATCTGAAGCGAACCAAATACAATGCCGACAGCTGGACGCCGATCTGCATGGTCAGCCAGGGGCCGTTCTATCTGGTGGTCAAGGATGACAGCCCGATCAAATCGGTGGATGATTTCATCGCCAAATCCAAGGCCGACGGGATCAAATTCGCCGGGGCCGGCCCGGGGTCCATGGCCCATGTGGCGCAACTGACGCTGGACAACAAGCTGGGCGTCAAGACCCAGTATATACCGACCAAGGGCGGCGGCGACATCGCCACCGAGATCGATGGCGGGCGGGCCGATGCGACGGCCTGGTTCTCGGATTTCAACACCAAATTCGGCTGGCGGGCCCTTGCCGTCATGGACAGCCAGCGCTCCGAGCAGCATCCCGACGTGCCGACCCTGGCGGAACTCGGCTATGATACGCAGGTGTCCGTCTGGTTCGGCTTCTTCGCGCCGGCGGGCGTGCCGGCCGACGTGATCGAAAAATTGTCGGATGCCTGCGCCAAGGCGGTGGCGACCAAGACATTCGCCGACAATATGGCGGGCGCCAACCGGCTGGTGCGCTATATGCCGACCACCGAATTCGGCCCGTTCTTCCGCGAGGCCTTCGATCTGAACGGCCAGTTGCTGGAGGAAGCTGGGCTGATCAAGAAATAGGGAACGGCGCCAAACGGCTGCCTGTTTCCGGCACGGCCTCGATCCTCGGGGGCCGTGCCCTCCGCCACCGGGAGGGTGTTGCGATGAACCGTGTTCTCGATATCGGCGTTTCGGGGTTCCTGCTGATCGTTGCGATCGCCCTGTTCGCCCTGACCTTTACCGATCAATTCGACGTGCCGACCTTTGGCGGCGATGTCGGTCCGGCCTTCGCGCCGCGCGGCTTCCTGCTGGTCTGGATGGGGCTGGCCGCCGTTACGACCTTCCTGGCGGCGCGCCGGGCGCCGGGGGAACCGACCGAGCCGGTGCGGCTCGGCCAGTTGATCGTTGTCGTGCTGATCGCCGCCGGCACGGGGTTTGCGATGATCACCATCGGTTTTGTCTTTGCCATGGTCCCGGGTTTTTTCCTGTTCTGCTGGGCCTTCGGCTACCGCAAGGTCGTCCAGTTGACGGTGATCAGCATTGCCGGGCCGCTCGCCGTCTGGGCGCTGTTCACCTTCGGCTTCGAATTGCTGCTGCCGCGCTCCCCCTGGTTCCACATCCTGTAGGTCGCCATGGAAAACCTTGTCGCCGCCATCACCCAATTCGCCAGCATGAACGTTTTGCTGGCCATCCTCGTCGGATGTGTCTGGGGCACCTTCGCCGGCGCCCTGCCGGGCATGGGTACCGTCGCCGCGCTCATCGTGGCATTGCCCTTCACCTTCAGCATGTCGACGGAAGCCTCGCTTGCGCTGTTCCTCGGCATCTATGTGACCTCGGTCTATGGCGGTTCGATTTCCGCCATCCTGATCAACACGCCGGGCACGCCGCAATCGGCCGCCACGGTGCTCGACGGCTACCCGATGGCCAAGGCCGGCAAAGCCGACCTGGCGATCGGCTGGGCGACCCTGTCGTCGCTGATCGGCGGCGTGTTTTCGCTGATCGTGCTGATCATCGCCGCGCCGGCGCTGGCCCGGGTGTCGGTCGCCTTCGGACCGGCAGCGATCTTCGCACTCATCCTTTTTGCCCTCACCTGTATCGCCTGGGTGTCGGCGGGCAGCGCTATCAAGGGGCTGATGGGCGGCATGATCGGCCTGTGGCTGACGACCATCGGTCCCGATGACCTCACCGGCTATACGCGCTTCGATTTCGGCCTCGAGGCGCTGGCCGGCGGCCTGTCGCTGATCCCGGTGCTGATCGGGCTCTTCGCCCTGTCGGAGGTATTCCAGCGGGCCGCCTATTACTTCGCCGCCAAACCGCCCGACGTGACGAATGTCGGCTTCCGGCTGCCGCCGTTCACGGAGGTCCGGGCGCGGGTTTGGCAATTCCTGCAAAGCAGCGTCATCGGCACGTTCATCGGCATCCTGCCGGGCACCGGCGCCACCGCCGCGACCTTCATCAGCTACTCGCAATTGCGGCGCACATCCCCTCGCAAAGAAAATTTCGGCAAGGGCGAACCGGACGGCCTCGTTGCCTCGGAAGCCTCGAACAATGCGGTCACCGGCGGTGCGCTGATCCCGACACTGGCGCTCGGCATTCCGGGCGACGGCGGCACGGTGGTGCTGCTCGGCGTGCTGACCATCCAGGGTGTCGTCCCGGGTTTCGACCTGATCAACAACAATCCGCAGCTCCTGACCGGATCGTTCCTGATTATCCTGATTGCCAATCTCATCATGTTCGTCATCGGCATGATGGGCGCCCGCATCTTCGCCCGCATCCTGTCGGCACCCGAACCGCTCCTGATGGGCATGATCCTGATCTTCTCGCTGGTCGGCGCCTTCGTGGTGCGCGGCAATCCAGTCGACGTTCTGGTCGCGGTGATCGCCGGCATCGCCGGCCTGATCCTGCGGTTCGCCGGCTATCCGATCGCGCCGATCGTCATCGGCATGGCGCTCGGCACGACCTTCGAGGCCAAGCTGCGCCAGGGCATGATCAGCGCCCAGGGCAATTTCGTCGAATTCATCTTCGATCCCATCGCGCTGTTCATCCTGGCCGTTACCGTCGCCGTGGTCACCGTGCCGGCGATTTCGAAGCGCCGGGCAAAAGCCTCATAGGAAGGGTCATCCGATGGAACAGCCGAATATCCTGATGATCGTGACCGACCACTGGTCGGCCGGGCTACTCGGCGCGGCGGGACATGGCGCCATCCACACGCCGACCCTCAACCAGCTGTGCAGGAACGGCGTGCGCTTCACCAATTGCTATTCCGAACATCCCGTCTGCATTCCGGCGCGGCGCACGCTGATGACCGGCACGCCGGCACGGGTCCATGGCGATCGCCGATTCCAGCCGCGCCTTGAAATGCCCGACCTGCCGACCCTGGCACAGACCTTTCGGGACGCCGGATACCAGGCCTATGCGGTCGGCAAGACCCACACCTATCCGCAGCGCGACCGGGTCGGCTTCGACGATGTGCAGTTGGACGATGAAGGGCGGACGCTCTACGGCGTTACCGATGATTACGAGATTTTCCTGGGCGACAAGGGCTATCTCGGCAAGCAATTCGGCCACGGCATGAGCAACAATGCCTATCAGGCAACGCCATGGCACCTGCCCGAGGAGGCGCATGCCACCAACTGGGCGACCGATACGCTGGCGCGCTATATCCGTCGCCGCGACCCGAAACGCCCGGCCCTGTGGTATCTGGGATACCGCCATCCGCATCCGCCGCTGGTGCCGCCGCAGCGCTTCCTCGACCACTATGACGGGATCGACATGGACGAACCCTTTGTCGGAGACTGGGCGCGCGATCCGGCATCGCTGCCCTACCACCTGCAGGCGATTGCTGCGCGCGGCGGCTATACGGACCGCGAATCGCGCGCCGCGCGGCGCGCCTTCTATGCGCTGTGCACCCATATCGACCAGCAGATCGGCGCGCTGATCGGCACTATCCGCGAAGAGGGGATCCTCGACAATACGATCATCCTGTTCACCTCCGACCACGGTGACATGCTCGGCAATCACAATCTGTGGGCCAAGCAGACCTTCTATGAATGGTCGGCCGGCATTCCGATGATCCTGGTCGGCACCGAGAACTGCCGCCGCACCGGCTTCAATCGCACCGATGACCGGCTGGTGGCGCTGCAGGATGTCATGCCGACCCTGCTCGATCTTGCCGGCATCGACATTCCCGACACCGTCGAGGGGCGCTCGATGGTCTCGGGCGAGCGGCGCGAGACGCTCTATGGCGAGTTCGGGGAGACCGGGCATTGCTCGCGCATGCTGCGCGACCGGACCCACAAGCTGATTTACTATCCGGTCGGCAATATCTTCCATCTCTTCGATCTGGAAAACGACCCGAATGAAATGACGAACCTTGCCGGCGATCCGGCGAGCGCGCCGATCCTCGACCGGCTGAAACGGCAATTATTGGCCGAGCTCTACGGCTCCGATCTGGAATGGATCGACAACGGCGCATTGGTCGGCACGCCGGCGCGCAGCTTCCGTCCCGGCCCCAATCGCGGACTGTCGCTGACCCGCGGCCATCAGTGGCCGGTGCCACCAGTCAATCCCAAGGGCGATATGAACTTCTTTCCCGAAGCGCCGGACGACTGGGACGGGAGCATCTGAAATCGGGCGCGCATCCCGGTTTGCTTTGCTATAAGGCCCGCATGGAACAGAACGATATCGTCTGGATCGAGGGCGGCGCGAGCCATGTGGGAACCAGCCGGCCGGAGTTGAAGGCCGATGGTGAATATCCGATCCGCCGCACACGGCTGAAACGGTTCGGTATCAGCCGCTATGCCGTGACCAATGCGCAATTTGCCGCATTCGTGCGCGAGACCGGCTATCGCACCGAGGCCGAGGAGATCGGCTGGTCCTTCGTGTTTCGCGGGCTGATGCCCGAACCGTCCGGCCCACAGCCCGAGGGGCTGCCCTGGTGGAGCGGCGTCGATGGCGCGACATGGGATCACCCGCTCGGCCCCGGCTCGGACTGGCGCGGCCTGGAGAACCATCCGGCGACCCATGTTTCGCACAATGACGCCGCAGCCTATGCACATTGGGCCGGCGGACGGCTGCCGAGCGAAGCGGAGTGGGAGCATGCGGCCCGCGGCGGCAGCCACGAGGCCCGCTATCCCTGGGGCGACGCGGAGCCCGACGACGACGCGGCCATCTATTGCAATATCTGGCAGGGCACCTTCCCCATCCGCAATACCGAGAAGGACGGCTATTACGGAACCGCGCCGGTCGACAGTTTCGCGCCGAACGCATTCGGGCTCCACAATATGAGCGGTAATGTCTGGGAATGGTGCGCGGAACGCTTTGTCGTGCGCTCCGTCAGCCGCGCCGGCAAGGCGCGAAACCGCGAGGCGCGGCAGCAAAAGGAGTATCTCATGAAGGGTGGCTCGTTTCTGTGCCACCGCAGCTATTGCTGGCGCTACCGCATTGCAGCGCGCATCGGCCGCGCCGCCGACACCTCGACCAGCCATTGCGGCTTCCGGCTGGCCTTTGACGGGTGAGTGTCTTCAGCCATTCGAACGACCGAGGATCAGCGGTGCCAGGAAGGTCAGGATGACCAGCCGCCAGACGTGATGGGCGGCGACGAAGGTCGGGTCGAGATTCATGATGACCGCCATCGCCGCCATCGATTCGACGCCGCCGGGCGCGAAGGCAACCAGAACCTGCGGCAGCGGCAGGGCGACGAACTGCACCAGCAGCAGCGCGAAGACGACCGTCACCACGAAGGCGATCAGCGTGACCGCCAGCCCGGCGGCGAAGGCCCGCCGCAGCGTCTTCATCGCCACGCCCGAGAACCGGGAACCGATCAGGCTGCCCATCACGATGAAGGCCGGGATCGATGCCCAGAGGGGCACATGGCCGATGACGAGACCGCTCAGATGGGTGATGGTAGAAAAGATCATGCCGCCGAGCAGCAGCGCGGCCGGCACGCGCAGCCGGTTGAGAAACAGCCCCAGCAGCAGGGCAAGCCCGACGCTGACGGCAAGCGGTAGCAGCGTCATCTGCGCTCCCGGCAGGCCCATCTTCGACGTGTCGAAGCCCATCAGGCTGACGGCAAGCGGAACCAGCAGTGCCAGCGACAGCACACGGGTGCTCTGGATGACGCTGATGGTCGGCAGATCGCCCCTGGCCTGGGTCGACAGGCCGAGAATGTAGCTGAGATGGCCGGGAACGGCTGACAGGATGGCGGTGGTCCTGTCCTGCCGCCACAGGCGGCGCAGCGCCGACCGGCAGCACAGGAAGACCACAACAACGCTGACGCCCAGGAAAATGAAGCTCAGCGGCCATTGCCCGGCCGTCTCATAGACCTCGGGCGTCACGCCGGTTCCCATGGACAGTCCGATGATCACGAAACAGGCATGGCGCAGGAGGAGCGGCACGGAGAGCGGCAGGCCGGCGATGGCCGCGAGGCTGACGAACGCCGCCGGTCCGGTCAGCGCCGGCGCGGGAAACCGCAGCAGCCAGGCGAGCGCCGCCCCGGCAAGGCCGATGGCAAGGGTCAGGGCCGCAGTCGCATAGGGGTTTGTTTTCCAGTTCATCGCCGGATCATGCGGAAGGAGAATTCCAGTTCTGTTTATCCGCCCTCGCCGGCCGCGTCTGCCCCTTTTCGCATTTTCTGGACCCGCGACCACGCCATCGGCGCAAACAGGCAGGCGGCGGCGATCAACAGGATGAACAGCGTCAGCGGCCGCTCCCACAGGAACGACCAGCTGTCATTGTTGATCAGCAGCGCCCGGCGCAGGTTCTCCTCCATCATGCCGCCGAGAATGAAGCCGAGGATCATCGGCGCCATCGGGAAGTCCAGAAAGCGCAGCATGACGGCGACCAGGCCGAACAGCACCATCAACTGGATGTCGAAGGTGTTGAAGCTGACGAAATAGACGCCGATCAGCGAGAAGAACAGGATCAGCGGCAGCAGGAAGCGCGCCGGGATCGCCAGGATTCTCGCAATGTAGGGGATCAGCGGCAGGTTGAGGATCAGAAGGATGATGTTGCCGATCCACATGGACACGATGACCGACCAGAAGACGCTGGGCTGGTCGATGTAAAGCCGCGGGCCGGGCTGGATACCGTAGCCGATCAGCGCGCCGAGCATGATGGCGGTGGTGCCGGAGCCCGGAATGCCAAGGGTCAGCAGCGGCACGAAGGAGCCGGTCGCGGCGGCATTGTTGGCGGTTTCAGGCGCCGACAGGCCACGGATCGAGCCCTTGCCGAAGAGCTTGCCCTTCTCAGCGCCGGCAAGGCGCTGCTCGGTGCCATAGGCCAGGAAGCTGGCAATGGTCGCACCGGCCCCCGGCAGCACGCCGATGATGAAACCCAGCACCGAAGACCGGCCGATCACCGGCACCATCTCGCGAACCTCGTCCTTGGAAACGGCCATCGAGCCGAGATTGGCCGAGGCCTTGCGTTCGGCCTCGCGCTTGTCGTCGCTGGACGGCCTGAGAATGGCGATCAGCGCTTCCGACAGGGCGAAGGTCGCCATGACGAGCAGCAGGAAGGATATGCCATCCGTCAGGTCGATCAGGCCGAGCGTGAAGCGCGGAACGCCCTGCGTCTGGTCGGTGCCGACCGTCGACAGCATCAGCCCGATCACCGTCATCAGCAGCGCCTTGAGGACATCACCCTTGCCGGCGAAGGCGGCAACGGCCGTCAGCCCCAGCACCATCAGCGCGAAATAGTCGGCCGAGTGGAAGGACAGCGAGACAGCGGCGAGCGACGGCGCGGCGACGAGCAGGAAGATGGCGGCGATCACCCCGCCGGAGAAGGACGAATAGGCGGCGACCGCCAGCGCCTTGCCGGCCTTGCCCTGCTTGGCCATGGGATAGCCGTCGAAGGAGGTGGCGACGGTGCTGGCGACACCCGGCGCGTTGATCAGGATCGAGGAGGTCGATCCGCCGAAAATCGCGCCGTAATAGACGGCGGCCATCAGGATGATGCCGGTCGACGGCTCGAGGCTGGCGGCCACCGGGATCATCAGCGCGATGGCCGACATCGGCCCGAGGCCCGGCAGCATGCCGATGAAGGTGCCGACGAGACAGCCGGTCACCACGAACAGAATGTTCATCGGCGTCAGGGCCGTAGTCAGCCCGATCAGGATCCCTTCCAGCATCTCAGTCACCGCCTTTCAGGAACCAGGGCAGCGGTTCGATGAAGACGTCCAGCCCCTGGGTCATCAGCACCCAGAAGGCGACGACCAGCGGCACGGCGACGAGGAACAGGCGGATCGGCGAGCGCTCGCCGAGCAGCGCGAAGCCGGCGATCAGGAACAGGCTGGTGGAGAGGATGAAACCGAGCGGCCGCACGGTCAGCCCGTAGGCCGACATGATGATCAGGAACAGCGCGGCCGTGCCCCAGTTGAAGCCGCGAAGCTGCGGGCGCTCGTGGGCGCCGGGAAAGATCAGCACCAGCATCGACAGGCCGATGCCGAGGACTGTCAGCACTTCTGGCATGGTGCGCGCGGTGAACGCCGCCTTGGCCTGGATCGGCAACAGCGTGATGTTCTGGCTCAGCAACCCGTAGGTGATGCAGAAGATCAGCAGCAAGGCGCCGCCGATGCGGTCCTTGGAAAAAAGCATGGCGCCCTCCCCGCGCGGCGGTCCCCCGCCCTTTGCTCTGTCGGCGGACAGGGCCGTCCAAGACAGCCCGGCCCGTTTTTCAGATTGTCATGACAACCGGCTTAAAGGAAACCGAGTTCCTTCATCAGGCCGCCGACTTCCTCTTCCTGCTGCTCCAGGAAGGCAGTGAAGTCCGCGCCGGGATTGAAGATCTCGACCCAGCCATTGCGGTCGCGCACGGCCACCCATTCGGGCGTCGCATACATCTTCTCAAGCGCTGCCACGAAGGCTGCCTTCTTGTCGTCCGGCAGACCGGGCGCTGCGAAGAAGCCGCGCCAGTTGACGAAATTGGTGCCCTTGGAGCCGGCCTCGTCGCAGGTCGGCGTGTCCAGTGCGGCGGCGAGGCGCTCCATGGATGTCACGCACAGCACTTTGACCTCGCCCTGGCGGGCCAGTTCGATGGCTTCGCCGAAACCGGTCATCAGCGCCTTGATCTCGCCCGAGAGCAGCCCGGCCATCGCCTTGCCGCCGGCATCGTAGGGGATGTATTTGACCTCGGTCGGGTTCTCGCCGGCATTCTTCATCACCAGCGCGGCGATCAGATGGTCCATCCCGCCGGCGACCGAGCCGCCGCCGATGGCGACGCTTGACGGGTCCGCCTTGTAGGCGGCCAGCAGTCCGGCGAGATCGGTGATGTCGGAATCCTTGCCGACGACCATGGCACCGTAATCGCCGATGGTTCCGGCAATCGGCGTCAGGTCGCGGAAGGATTGCGGAAAGACCTTCTGCAGCGAGCGGATGACGATCGGCGTCGAATTGACCATCAGCGTGTCGTGGTCCTTGGTCTCGATGATATGGGCGATGGCCTTGCCGCCGCCGCCGCCGGACATGTTTTCATAGGACGCCGAGCCGACAATGCCGGATTTGGTCAGCGCCTCGCCGGTGCCGCGCGCGGTCCCGTCCCATCCGCCGCCGGCGCCGCCGGGGATCAGGAACTTGATTTCATCGACGGTCTGCGCGCTGGCGGCGCCTGCGCCGGCCGCCAGCATGATCGCCGAAGCGGCGAACGCCGCGGTGAATGTCTTGAGCATATTTGCCTCCCAGAGATGTTCGACGCATGCCCGCCATGCGGGTGCGTTGCGGAAGCAAACCACGAAAAGCTGTCATGAAGCTGACATGTGGCGGGAATTGTTGGAGCGGTACGAAGGCACAGCAAAAACGCGCACGTTCAAATCGGACATTTGCTGCAGAGCAGCCTGACGGCCGAACCGCCGCGCGTTTTCGACGCGAACCGGTTTGCCATCACGAAACCGTGAGCACGGTTTATCGCATGCTGCGCCTTCCCAAGCGCGCAGACGCGCTATAATTCAGCATCGATAGTGTCTGTCGATAGGCTGCGCATTTCCATGTCTGACAGGAGAAATCCATATGACTGCTGACCTGCTTACGCGCCGAACCCTCCTTGCCGCCGGCGGCGCCGTCGTGATGACCGGTGTTTCCGGGCTGCTTGCCTCCGCCCGTGGGCAAGGTCTGGCACCAACGCCCTCGATGCGGGGCGGTTCCAACAATTATCGCCCCGGTGCGCCGATCGTGGATCGGATCGGCGGCGGGGGCTTCTGGATGACCGGCACCGTACGCCGCGCGGGCGATGGCGCTCCGCTTGCCGGCCAGCGTATCCAGATCTGGGCGCATACGACCGAAGGGCACGAACGGGACCCGCACAGCCACGGGGCAACGCTCACCGACGCGAACGGCGTGTTCCGGCTGGAGATGCCGCAGATCGTCCCGGCCTTCGGCCAACCGCATGGCCACCTTGCCTATGACAGCGGTGACTTCGAAACCGTCTTCCTGCGTCCTGTGATGTCGAGCGCTAAAAACACCAGCCTGGAGGCGCATTTCGTCCTTCGGGAGGTTTAACCCCCGTTGGGTTCGAAAGGGACCAGCCGGATCCGCATGGCCCTGATCTGGGCCGCTCTGGCCGCCGCCGTTGCCGTGCCGATCACCGCTGCGGCGACAAGCCCGCTGCTTGCCTGGCGCGATCCCGTCTACATTGCCGCCGGATTGGCAGGTGTTATCGCCATGGCCCTGATGTTCTTTCAGCCTTTGCTGGTGGGCGGATATTTGCCGGGCCTGTCGGCTTACCGCGGACGGCACCTGCATCGCTGGGTCGGTGGTGCGCTGGTTGCCGCGGTGTTGATCCACGTCGCGGCCCTCTGGATCACCAGCCCGCCGGATGTGGTCGACGCCCTCCTCTTCAGATCGCCGACCCCCTTCTCAGCCTGGGGCGTGATCGCGATGTGGGCCGTCTTCATGGCGGCGCTTGTGGCCGCATTGCGCCGGCGGTTGCGCCTGCGACCGCGAACGTGGCGCTTCATTCACGCGTCCCTCGCATTGGTTACTGTCATCGGGAGCGTGGTCCATGCCGTACTGATCGAGGGGACAATGGAGACTGTGTCGAAGGTGGTGCTCTGCACGCTGGTCCTCGCGGCGACCGTGAAGGTCATGGCCGACCTGAAGGTGTGGGCAATCCGAACGCGCCGGAGGGTGTGACGGTGAAGCTGGAAACCGCCGGAATTTCGGTGACGGTTTGCTAGTTTCTGCTCGTGTCTTGAGCATATTAGCCTCTCGGAAGTGTTCGACGCATCCTGGCCATGCGGGTGCGTTGCGACCGGAAAGCGTGAGAAGCTGTCATAAAGCTGGCACGGGGGAGGAATGTGCGTGTGGGGTCATTGAAGCAGAGAAGCTGTTCACCTTGCCAACGCTCTTTGACGCCAAATTCGCGGAGGCTGCCCCCAAAGCGCTCATTCTAAAAAACGCCCGGAAATTTTACATGTTATGATCAATATGCAAAGAAAAGAGCGATTTCTTTACATGTTAATTTCGGTGACGGTTTACGAATTACGCGATCGATCCTGATAGAGTAAACCGTCACCGATTTACCACTCACGATGCCCATTTGATCGAGCAGCCTATGCTCGGTGTCTGATGGCTGGGGCCCCGGCCCGTCCGGGCGATCTGACGCATCGCGTTCAGCAGTTCAGGGGTCCGGTTTGACGGGTCGCCCATGCCGGCGTCATCAAGGCGTCCGCGGTACTGAAGTTCGCCATTTCCGTTGAAGCCGAAGAAATCGGGTGTGCAGACGGCGCGATAGGCTTGGCCAACCGCCTGATCCTCGTCGATCAGATAGGGAAACGGGAAGCCGTAATGCGCGGCAAAGCGCTTCATGTAGGCCGCCCCGTCCGACGGCACGGCGCGATAGTCGTTCGACATGACGGCGAGGACATTCGTTCCCCCGTCGATCAGTGTTTGCGCGTCGCTGGCAAGCCGTTTTCCGATGGCCTGGACATAGGGGCAATGGTTGCAGATGAAGACGATCACGAGGCCCTTGTCGCCAAGATGATCGGACATAGTGAAGGGGCGTCCATCCGAATCCTTGAGTGTGAAATCAGGGGCCTTCCAGCCGAAATCACACAGGGGCGTGTCGAGGAGCATGATGTTTCCTTTCGAAATAACGGGAGGTGCGGTCCCGCCCGTCAAGGCGGGACCGGCAAGGGCTTGTCGGATCAGTTCCGGCTTTCGAGGCGGCGATACCAGTCGGCGATCGCCCGTCCGATGGCGTAGGGCTGGTCTTCCTGGACATAGTGCAGGCCGCGCCCGATATAGACCGTCTCGATGTTCTTGGCGCGCTCCGACCAATAGTCGGCGGCGGCGGCGGGAGAGGTCGCACCCGGTGAGGCGTAGAGGAACAGCCACGGAATATCGGTGGTTTCCAGAAACGCGTTGTAATCGGCGATGATCCTGGCCGTAGCCGCCGGCTCGCCGGCGATCGGGATTTCATTCGGCCACTGATTGACCTGGACGCGCGACGTCTCCGTTTGATGTGGAGCCTGATAGGTCCTGAGCGCCTCCGGTTTCAGTGGACGAACGACGAAAGCCGCCAGGAAGCCGCCTTCGGTCAGCCAGGCATTGTCCTCAATCAGCATCTTGCGTCCGTTTTCAGGGTCGCGGACCGTCTTGAAGAAGTTGCCGAGGTCCTCCGGCATGGATGCGAAATCCTTCGCCGGCAGGATCGGCGCCAGCAGCGCCTCCATGGTGACGATGCCCTTGACGTTCTCCGGGTTCTGCGCGGCATAGTGAAGGCCGAGGCCCGACCCCCAGTCGTGAACGACAAGCGTGATGTTCTTCAGGTCCAGGGCCTTCACGAAGGCTTCGAAATATCGGTAGTGATCACCGAATGTGTAGTCGAGCTCCGGCTGGTCGGACTTGCCGAAACCGATATTGTCCGGCGCGATGATGCGGCCCTTGCCTTCCACGAACGGCATGATGTTGCGCCACAGATAGGACGAGGTCGGCTGGCCGTGCAGGAAGAGGATCGGATCGCCCTCCCCCTGATCGACATAGGCCATTCTGGACCCGAGGATGTCGATGAATTTGTGCTCGTAGTTGAACGCCGACGAGATTTCGGGCGGCGGCACCTTGAACCCCTCATAGGGATCGGCTTGCTGGCCTGAGGCGGTTGACAGGCCCACCGCGGACAGCAATGCGGCGATCAGCATGGATTTTTGGGTGATAAACATTGGATCTCTCCTGGTTGCGATGATTGATCCTGACCGGCAGGACATTCGTTGTGTTGTGCGGGCCCGCGACAGCGCGAGCCCGTTGGCACGGCTCAGGCCGCTTCCGCCATGTCGGCTGCCCAGGCATTCGGCGCGAAAGCGTCGTCGACCTGCGTTTCGGCAACGTGGTTGGTATAGTTCGACATGACCTTTAGGCTGGTTCCGAGGATCACCTCGAGCACTGTTTGGCGCGTGTAGCCGGCCGCAAGAAAGGCTTCGACCTGGCTGTCGGAAGGCCATCCGCGGGTTTCGTTGATGACACCGGCAAAGACGCGAAGCGCTTCCAGTTTCGGGTCCGCGATGGGCGTACCGGCGCGCAGCGCTTCAATGATGTCGGCCGGCACCTTGGCCATTTGCGAAATAGTGGTGTGCGCGGCCATGCAATAGACACAGCCATTGAGCCTGTTGTTCGTCATCAGGATAATCTGACGTTCGGTTTCGCTGAGATCGGTCTTGTCGAAAATTCCGGCCAGGGCCATGTAGCCCTCGAGCAGCGCCGGGGCTTCGGCCATGGTGCCAAGCAGGTTCGGCACGAAACCGTAGGCGTTCCTGGCGCCCTCGAGGAACGGTTTTGACGGCGACGGTGCCGTCTCGACGGTGTGGGTTTTGAAGTCAGTCATTGAGTCTGGTCCTTTAGAGTTGGGTGATGATCGGGCTTGTTTAAACCGATCGGTATAAACCCCATTAAATTGTTTAAACCGATCGGTCAATACTCTGTTGCAATTTTTTTGAACGATCGGTATAAACTTCCTATGAAAAACGATGAATTCAGAGATTCTGCATGCCTTGGGAAAAGAATTTCGACCTCGATGAGGCGACGGATAAAGCGATCAACGTCTTCTGGAAGAAGGGCTATGAGGCGACGTCCATGGCCGATCTCACCGCAGGAATGAACATCAACAAGGGCAGCCTCTACAATGCCTTCGGCAACAAGAAGGCGCTCTTCGACCGCGCATTTCTACGCTACGACCGCTTGAACCGAAGGGAGACTCTCAGGCAGCTCGATCAGATGGATGATCCCGTCGCGGCGATTGAGACCTTGTTCAACGGCCTGATCGAGGAAACCCGAAACGACAAGGAGAAAAAGGGCTGCCTGCTGGTCAATACCGCATTGGAACTGCCGAACCACAGTTCCCATGTTCAGAAAATGGTGACCGCGGCCCTTGCTGAATTCGAAGCGTTTTTCGCCCGGACCATCAAACGGGGACAGCACTCCGGATCGATACCGGCATCGATCAATCCCGAAGAGGCCGCTAAATCGCTCCTGGCCCTAGTGGTGGGATTGCGGGTGCTCGCGCGCGGCGCCTTTGATGCGTCGAGCCTTGAAGCCCTGAAAACCGAGGCGATGCGGCTGATTTCGTGAAAGGACTGAAACCGGGGAATTTGTCGGGATACGGTGATTGGGAAAGCGTTTAACAACTACCGCAATGAACACTTCTATTTGTTCGGATCATAAACGCGCTCGGGCGCAATGCTGATCGTCAAACTGCTGACATCCATTTTTGCGGTTTGAAACCGTCGTTGGTCACGGTGAGGAGCCTGCATTTGTACGGTGTCCGTGACTCGCATCTCTTCAAAAGTTCCTCTTTCCTCTTGTCCAAAAACAGTTCCTCCATGTCCCTTTCCTTAATGTTGTAAGAGTAGGAGTAGGTTCCATCCGAACTGACAGCCAGAATTCCATATTTTGCCTGGACATCGGTCCTCATGATCCTGTCATAGAGGTCCTTTCCAATGATGCCGGTCTCGATCAACCCGTTATCCTGCTGAAATCGAACGACGTTCTTTTTGGTTTCATTTCCGGCGATGCCGTCAATTTTCTCAAAATCATATCCCAGCAGAGAAAGATGTTCCTGAATGTCCTTTATGTGCTCGGCCCTCACATGGTTGGGGCACGCCCAGTACTGGGAATTGAACGCAAGCCGTATTGTCAGGGACAAGTTCAGATCATGCCGCTTCGCTTCCTCGACAATCTCCTCCGGGACATCAAAATAGGTGTGCGTGCCGTCCGTGTTGGTCAGAACATATCTTTGCTTGCTGATGAAATCTGATTTCCCGAGATCGATGTCGTAAAGGGAGATCGAGATCATGCGGTCACCCAACCTTGCCATCATTTTGCAGTCTTGCAGGTCCCAGAAGAAGTCCTGTTGTTCAATGCCAAGCACTGCTGCAAGGATTTTTTGACCGTTCGCGCTCGCTTCCTCACGTTCCTCCGGGGTCGCGTATTTCAGGGCTGTTGCACCACCCGGCGCCGTCAGGAACAACAGGATCATGGTCGCGACGAACATAAACGGCGCGAAACCGGAATATGTTTTGTGTTGATGCATTGCCGCTCCCGAACGCCCTCTCGTAGCGCCATCCTGCAAGATATGTCGATCTTTTTGCGGTTCAGTGAAACCTAAAACGGTGGCAGCGGCAACCCGCGCAGGCGCAGCCAAGCCACATTGCAGCCTAACACCTCACGCCTGGCCCAGCCTGCAGGGGCGCATCCGTTTTAAGCCTCGGCAACCCTGTCGGAAGCACCAGAGGCGGGTCGAGACAATCGGTTGGCCGGTCAGTGCTTCGGCTTGGTTGAAGGCAGCGGAGAAAGGGACCAGACGCATCCCGACGCCGGGCAACCGGCGTTCCTGCCGCGAACTAAACAAATCCGCTGGCCGGTGGCGATCTTCGCTGGACTTTAGAATGGTTTTAAACTAGCTTTGTCTCCATTATGCCGGCGGTATCGGCCGATGGCCGCTGCCCGGGTTCCGCAACATCACCATCGTCACGGAGAATGCCATGCAAGGCAGCAAAAAGGTCATCGATTATCTCAACCAGGCCCTCAAGCATGAACTGACCGCATCCAGCCAGTTCTGGCTGCACTATCGCCTGATGGACGATTGGGGTTTCGGCAAGCTGGCCGCCAAGTGGCGCGAGGAGTCGATCGAGGAGATGCAGCATGCCGACAAGCTCATCGTCCGCATCATCTTCCTGGAAGGCCACCCGAACCTGCAGACCCTCAATCCGCTGAAGATCGGCGAGACGGTCCGCGAAGTGCTGGATGCCGACCTGAAGGCCGAATATGAAGCGCGCGACCTCTACAAGGAGGCACGCGACATCTGCAAGGACGAGGGTGACTATGTCTCCATGGAGTTGTTCGAAAACCTGATGGCCGACGAGGAAGGCCATATCGACTTCCTGGAAACGCAGATCGGCCTTTACGACACGATCGGCGAACAGCAATACGGGCTGCTCAACGCCGCATCGGCCGACGAATGACTCGAGGCCGGCCGGGCCGGCTCGGGCTTGGTGATTGCCTAACCCCGTGAATACATGAAGTGAATCATCAAGTTTATAGGGATTCCAGCCTGGAATTCCTATAAACTATTGTTTCCTGTAGATTTTTGTTGAATTCCTCAGCAGCGCGACTATGCTATAAAACATGACATCAAAAGTCTTGTTTTATTGAGCTGAGCCACCATACACATCCAGGATTGATATGTTGCGGACCCTTTTCCACCTGCGTGAGCGTTTTTGCGCGCCTGTTTGCCAATTGGCTGGATCGCAATGACTGCACATGATCACCCGCCTGCGGGAAAGGACCTGCTGCTCAAGGACGCCGGATTCGATATTGTCGAATGCAGGCTGCTGACGATATCGCGGTACTTTCTCGTGTCATACACCAAACCGCAGACCCTTGCCTGGGAAACGGCTTTCGATCTGAGTTGCGCGGATTTCGGCGAGCGCGACGGCCCCGCGGTGGGCTTGTCCGTCGTCAACATGCTTCGGGCCATGCGGGAGAGCCGGAAGACAATGTTCAGCTTCAACAATCCCCGCTGTCCCGAATGCGGCAGGCGGATCACCGATTGTGAACGCCATCTCATCGCCTCGATCAAAGCCGCGCGCAACCGCAAATCAGCCGATGCCAGAATGGAAGTTCTGATTTTGTGCGAAGGTTTCGATACCGGGCGGGTCATCGCAGCGATCAATAGCCTGGTTGCCCTTCTGCCGCCGGTCAAGGCCGCGCGCGCCGCCTTCCGGACCGTCCCGACCGTCAAGCGCCTTCAATAGCGTTCATCTCACGCCTGCTTCAGCCTGAACAGCCGGAGGGGCTTTGAATAGCCCTTGACCGTCTCCTCCTCGAAGCCCTCCGTTTCGAAGCCGGTGCCGGACAGCGCCTCGGCGACCACGTCGGAAAACACCAGCGGCAGGTTGTGGTCCTTGGCCTTCTGTTCGAGCCGGGCAGCGATGTTGATGTGGTCGCCGTTGAATTCGATGGAACGCCTGAGGTCTCCCTGCTCGCTGGCGATCACCTCGCCGGCATGCAGTCCGGCGCGGAACTCGGCCTCATAGCCATAGGTGTCGCGATAATGTCGCGCCCGGCCGGCAAGCGCCTTGCGCGCGTCCATCACCGCCGAGACGGCATCGGCGATGCTCGACGGATCGTCGCTGCGCCACACGGCGACGATGCCGTCGCCCATGAATTTGTAGACATCCCCGCGATTGTCGGTGATCGCCTTCGACACGTCGAAAATGAATTCGCTGATGAATTCGCGGGCGCGCACCACGCCGAGCGCTTCGGTGATCGCCGTGGAATTCTTCAGGTCGATGAACAGAAAGGCGCGGTTTTCGTGCATCGGACGCTGATAGCGGCCGGTTAGAAGATGCAGGAGGTTGCGGGCGCCGATGAAACTGACGACCCGCAGAATCAGCATGATGGTGACGGCGATCAGGAACACCACCGGCAGCGTGATCGGAACGCGGCCGATGATCGCATCGGCCATGGCGGGCGGGGCGAAAAACAACAACAGGAAGGCGATGCCGGTGCTGTAGAGGATGAGAATCAGGCCTCCATAGAGCACGGCATGTTTGAGCGGGCTGAGCTTGCGAAAGGCAATGCCGAGCGGCGCCTGGATGTAGAGAACCTCGAACAGGCTGACGCCAAGGCCGATCCAGATAGTCAGGACCACAGCATTGGAGACCGGCGCGCCGATGGCGATGCCGGCAACGACCCCGACAAGGACGAAACTGACCGTTCCGATGATAACCGTGAATAGCTTTCGTTTCGTCGTGTTGTTCACGGCGCCCGCCCCAAGGTCCGTTATGACTATGGGGCACTATATCGCGCAACGGCCGTCGGTTACAATTTCGGCGATGCGCGCCGGCTCGGCCGCATATGTTGAGTTGGGTTTGGCGATGTCTTCAGAATCGTCCGCGGCCGCGCCGCTGGTCGACGCGGCGCTTGTCCGGCGGCTCTTGAACCGGCAGGCGCCGCAATGGTCAGGCCTGCCCGTCCGTCAGGTGCTGCCGGGCGGCTGGGACAACCGGACCTTTCGCCTCGGCGACGCATTGTGCGTGCGGCTACCGAGCGCCGAACGCTACGCCGCGCAGGCCGGCAAGGAACATCGCTGGCTGCCGGTGCTCGCGCCGCAGCTTTCCGTCGAGATTCCGCAGTCGCTCATGCTCGGCGAACCGGACGAAGACTTTCCCTGGCCGTGGTCCGTGCGCCGGTGGATTGCCGGCGCGCCGCCTGACGCGGCAACCGCCCCGCATGGGCTCGCCGAGTCGCTGGCCGCATTCCTGAGCGGGCTTCAAGGCATTTCCACCATGGGCGGGCCGGTTGCCGGCACGCACAGTTTCTTTCGGGGCGGCGATCTTGGCGTCTATCAGGACGAAACGCTTGGCGCGCTCACCGCGCTGCAGGGCCGGCTCGACACAGAACACGCGCGGCGGATCTGGGACCGGGCCTGTGCATCAAGGTGGCAGGAAGAGCCGGTGTGGGTGCATGGCGACATCGCGCCGGACAATCTTCTTGTCCAGGACGGTGAATTGACGGCCGTGATCGATTTCGGATGCATGGCCATCGGCGATCCGGCCTGCGATTACGCAATTGCCTGGACGTATTTCGACGCTGACAGCCGTGCTGAGTTTCGCGCCCGGCTCGGCGCGGACGGGAACACTTGGGCGCGGGCCAGGGGCTGGGCGCTGTGGAAGGCGCTGATCACGGTTGCAAGCCTCGAGGGGAACGCAAGCGCGGCCGAACGATCGTGGCGCACGATCGACGCGATTCTTCAGTACGCGGAGGATTAGGCTGTGGTGACACTTTTCCGGGTTCGCACAAGAACCGGAGAATCATTCCCGCTGGTGGCTAGAATTCCCTCCCGCGCCGCCTAGTTTGCTTTTGAAACACGGGGATTTCACCATGAGCCAATCGAGCACTGACAGCGAAAAAGATCTTCCACCCTGGGTCGCGGGCGTTGAACGCCGGATGCATGAACTCGATCCCGAACTGACCGAGGAGCAGATCGACATTGCCCGCGGATACGGCAAGGAAACCGAATTCGAGGACGGCGACATGTTATGGGCGGCGGGTCAACGGGATGCCGGCCTTTTCGTGGTTCTGGAAGGCCATGTGGAAATCGTCGACAAAAGCGGCGAGGCCGAACATGTCATCATCACCCATGGCCGTGGCCACTATGGCGGTGAAATTGTCACAATGGCAGGCCGCGGTGCGCTCGTCGGGGGCCGCGCCAGGGGCCGGACACGAACCATCGAGATTTCGACGGCAAGGCTGAAGGACCTGCTCGCGCTGGAATCCGAGCTCGGCGAAATCCTGCTGACCAGCTTCATCCTGCGCCGTATGCGCATGATCGCCGAGAACCATGGCGAGGTTGTCCTCTACGGCATCGAGGAGGAGGCGAGCACGGCAAGAATCCGGACGTTTCTGTCGCGGCAGGGTGTACCCCATCAAATGGTGGAACTATCGAACGCGAGCGATCTGCCGAAACATCTTGAGTGCGAAAGCCCCGATCTTCCCGTCCTGATGATTGGCGGCGCGACCCTGTGCAATCCAACGATACGCCAGGTTGCGGAAACGCTTGGCGTTTCTGCCGAAATCGAAAGCGGAAAGTCCTATGATGTGGCGGTCATCGGTGGCGGACCGGCGGGGCTTGCGGCGGCGGTCTACGGCGCATCCGAGGGCTTGAGCGTTATCGTGATCGAGGCGCTGGTCACCGGCGGGCAGGCGGGAACGAGTTCGCGCATCGAAAACTATCTCGGCTTTCCAACCGGCATCTCCGGACAGGGCCTTGCCGGGCGCGCCTTTCTGCAAGCCACCAAATTCGGTGCCGAAATCGCCATTGCCCGGGACGTCCGGAAGCTCGAATGCGGCGACCGGTATGTCGTGCATCTCGATGACGGCGACACCGTCAATGCCGGCGCGATCGTTATTGCCTCCGGCGCCGTCTACCGCGAGCCACCGATCGAAAATCTGGGTGCCTTCACCGGCGGCGGCGTTCACTATGGCGCCAGCTATCTCGAGGCGCAGTTGTGCCGGCAAAAGGATGTCGCCGTTGTCGGCGGCGGCAATTCAGCCGGGCAGGCAGCGATCTATCTGTCTGGCTTCGCGCGCAGTGTGAGAATCTTGGTGCGCGGCGACGGGCTCGAAAGCAGCATGTCGAGCTACCTCATCGACCGCATCAACCGCACCGACAATATCGCGGTCGTGCCGCATACCACGGTGCAAAGGGCGAATGGCGACACGAAACTGCAGTCGCTGTCGCTGAAAAACAGCGCGAACGATGCAACGGAAGACATCGACATCGCCCATTTGTTCGTTTTCATCGGCGCCGTGCCCGCGACGGATTTCCTGCCGGACAGCGTCAAACTGGATGAACGCGGCTTCGTCCTCACCGGCGACAATCTGGATTCCGAAACGCTGGAGACATTCGGCTGGACGGAGGACCGCCCGCCCTATCATCTTGAGACGACCCGCCCCGGAATCTTTGCGGTTGGCGATGTCCGGTCCGGCTCCGTCAAACGGGTGGCGTCGGCTGTGGGCGAGGGATCCGTGTGTATTCAGTATGTCCATCAGATATTGGCACGCAAATCGTGAATCTGAAGGGTTCGGTTCCAGGCATTCGGATGCTTCGTCGGAACAACCATCGGAAAGGCCGGGCCGGGCCGGCCATGCCGACACCCTGTTGAAGCGGGTTCAAAACCGGTTCATTGTTGTTCTCGCCAATGCAATGGGAGACACATATGGAAATCACCGCGCTGATCATCTTTGCCGGCGCCCTCGTGGTCGCGGCCGGTTCACCGGGGCCGAGCATCGCGGCGCTCGTGGCTCGGGTGCTGGCGCGCGGACATCGCGACGTGCTGCCCTTCCTGGCGGCCATGTGGATCGGTGAAGCGGTCTGGCTGACCCTGGCGGTTTGGGGGCTGGCCTCCATTGCGACGACATTCCAGCTTGTGTTCGCGGTCATCAAATGGGCCGGTGTCGCCTACCTCCTGTTCCTGGCCTGGAAGATGTGGACGGCGCCGGTCAAGGTCGCCGGCGACACCCTGCCGGCCAGAGGATCGTCGGCCAGGATGTTTGCCGCCGGCCTGGCGGTGACACTCGGCAACCCCAAGATCATGGTGTTTTATCTCGCCTTGCTGCCAACGATCATCGACCTTGGCCAGCTCACCGTGCTCGGCTGGGGCGAGCTGGTTGCAGCCATGTTGCTGGTGCTGACCGCGGTCGATGTCGCCTGGGTTGCGCTGGCGGCCCGCGCCCGCCTGCTGCTCACCAGCCGCCGGGCGGTCCGGATCGCCAACCGGTGCAGTGCCGGCATGATGGCCGCGGCCGCCTCGGCCATCGCCGCTCGGCAGTAGGGGTATGGCCAACCATCCGATCCGGGACCTGATCGAGGCCGCCGACCGGGCGATCACCGGCGAGGATTTCGACGCGCTGCTGGACTTCTACGCGGATGATGCCGTGCTCATCGTCGCCCCCGGCCGGATCGCCCGGGGCAAGGCGGAGATCAGCAAAGCATTCGTCGCCATTGCCGCCCATTTTGACCATTCCATCGCCGTGTCCCAGGGCCGGATGGAAATCATCGAAAGCGGGGGAACCGCGCTCGTGATCATGGAAACGCTGCTCGACAAGACCGGTGGAAACGGCGGGCAAAGCCGGGAAACGCGGCGGGCGACCTATGTCTTTCGAAAGGATGACGCCGGAAGGTGGCTGTGCGCGATCGACAATTCCTATGGCACCGACATTCTCGATGCGACCAGGGGCGACGGGGCTTCACCAACGGGATAGCGGCCCTGCTACCGGCCGGCCTGCGCCAGATCGGCTGTCAGGTCCAGAAGCTCGCGCCCGGCGGGCGGGCCGTGGCTCGGGACGACAATGGTCGAACCGGGAAACCTTGTGGCGACCGCCTCGACGGCCTGTTGCCAGTGGCCGACCGAAGCATCGAGAATATTGCCAAGGGTCCTGGCGCGGGCCGGGCGGATGAGGCATCCGCCGAACAGGATTCCGGCAGTCCCGACATTGGCGACGATGTTATCGGCCGTATGGCCGGGCCCGGGGTAGAACAGCTCGACCGGACCGAGGAAAACGGGCGGCCCGGCCTCAGCGAGCGCCAAATCGTTGCGCGCGGCGACAAGGCCCCGGTCGGCGCTCAGTTCGTTGGTCAGCGGCAACGCATAGGTCGCAATGTCCCGCGCGATGATGGCGCCGACGCCGCCCATCTTGTCCTCATGGGCATGGGTGAAAACGGCGCGCGTGACCGGGTGTTTCAGCTCCTGCGCCGCCCAATCGAGGATCGCGGCGGTCTGTTCGTCGTTCCAGGCCGAGTCCACCAGGATCGCATCCGGGCCGTCGATGACGAGCAGCCCGTTGGAGGGAAACGGGCCGAAATTCGGCAGAATCTTGATGGTCGTGTGCATCCAAACGATCGGTGAAAGGCGGGTCAATCGCAGATCGTCGCGGCCTTGAAAATGCAGGACCGGTGACGGCGGGGACGATTGCGCCAGGGCCGATGGCGGGCCATCGGTGCACAGCGCCATTGCGATGAGGGCCACTCTGAGAAACCAACCGACAGGCAATGGATATCGATCCTTCCTTTGGCGTTCAGCTCATGGCTCCGTTCCTTAGCACGGGCGACCATGAGGTGCAGTCGCCTTTTGTCTCACCGGCCGGCATAGGCCGGCGTCCGGCGTTCGATCCAGGCGGCCAGTCCTTCATGAACGTCCCGGGTCGCCGCCATGCGGGCGAATTGCTCACGTTCGATCCGCAACCCCTCGTCGATGGTGGTGTTGATCCCGCGCGTCACCGCGGAAATGATTCGCGCTGCCGCCAGCGGCGAATGCCGGGTGATGCGGTGCGCCAATTCGAAAGAAGCCGACAGCAGGTCGTCATGCGGCACGATCCGGTTGATGAGCCCCAGTTCCAACGCCCGCTCCGGCGTAAACGTGTCGCCCGTCAGGAGCAGTTCCAGCGCCCGCTTGCGTCCGGCGAGGCGCGGCAGCCGCTGGGTGCCACCGAAAGTCGGCGGGATGGCAAGGCGGATCTCCGGCTTGGCGAAGACGGCACGGTCGCTGGCGACGGCCAGGTGAACGGCCTCGGTGATTTCGCAGCCACCGCCGAAGGCGATGCCGTTGACCGCTGCGATGACCGGCTTGGGAAACGCTTCGAGGCGCGCCGTCATGGCCTGTCCTCGGGCACAGAACGCCTTGACGGCCGTCTCCACGCCGGTCCTGACGCTTTCGCTGAACTCATGAATATCGCCACCGGCCGAAAAGGCCCGCTCGCCGGCGCCGGTGATGATCACGGCGCGCACCTGGGCATCGTCCTCGATGGCGTCGAGCAGCGCCATCAGCCGGTCAATGGTCGCGTAGTCGAGCGCGTTGAGCTTTTCAGGCCGGTTGAGGGTCAGCAGCGCAATGGCGTCCCGCATTTCATGTTCGATCGGTTGAGGCATGGCAATCTCCTTTGCTTGTCGAAGACCATAGGGCGCCACTGGATTGACGTATACTCACTGGTTGGTATACTTCATCATGGCCGCCTCCGATCTGTCCACCAAACAGCGCATCGTCGACGCCGCGAACCGCCTGTTCTACGCCGAGGGCATCCGTGCGGTCAGCGTCGATGCCATTGCCGCCAAGGCGGGCCTGACAAAAAAGACGCTCTATTACCACTTCAGGAGCAAGGACGACCTGATCGCCGCCTATCTGGCCGCCCGTGATCAACCCAATCTGGCGCTGTATGAGACATGGTTCGAGACCTGTGAGGGCACCATTGCCGACAAAGTGGAGGCGATCTTCCTCAACCTTGCCCGGTCGGCGCGCCATCCCAAGTGGAAGGGATGCGGTTTCCTGCGGACGGCGGCCGAGCTTGCCAATATGCCCGGCCATCCGGCGATGACCATCGGTGCCGCGCACAAGAAGGCATTCGAGGCGTGGCTGTCGCAAAGGCTGAACGATGCAGCCATTGCCGACCACGCCGCGCTCGCCCGCCATATCGTGCTGCTGCTCGACGGCGCCTTTTCGACGATGCTCGTCCATCGCGACCCGGCCTATATCGAAGCGGCGGGCGCGGCGGCAGCGTCGATGACGCGCCATGCCCTGTGAGGATGTCCGAAATGCAGGTCGATGAACGCGCCGTCATGGCAGCGGGCAACAATGCCGATCTCTATGAGGCGGTGTTTGCGACACAGGGCCTCAACTACGCGCGACTGCCCTTCGCCTTTGTCGGCAGGGATGCGCCGCCGCCCTATTATTCCAACCTGACCGCGCTCCTTCCCGACGCTGTCGACAGCATCGTTTTGCAGGTCAGGGCGCTGGCGGAACAATTCAATGGTGCGGTCGGGCTGAAGGACAGTTTCTGCCGGTTGGACCTTGCGGCCAACGGGTTCGATGTTCTGTTCGAGGCTTCATGGATCTGGCGGGCGCCTGGCACATCAACACCTGCGGCGGACTGGCAGCGGGTCGACAACGAGGCCGACCTGCTGCTTTGGGAAGAGGCCTGGAAACAGTGCGGATCGGCGACCGGGTACCGGATGTTCAGGGCGGGCATGCTGCAAAGGCCGGACATGGTTTTTCTCGGCCGCAAAACCGATGGTGCGTTCGAGGCCGGATGCATTGCCAACCGCTCGGCGGACTGCCTTGGCCTGTCCAACATCTTCTCAAGATCACCGTCCGCCGCATCATTCGCCGAGGCCGCCGCCGCGGCGGCCTGGGTCGACCGGCACAAGCCGCTTGTCGGCTATGAGGCCGGCGAAAATCTGCACCACGCGCACATGGCCGGCTTCGAAACGGTCGGCAAGCTGCGCGTCCTCGTCACCGAGGATGCTTCGTTTTGATCCACACCCGGTGTTTCAGAAGAGGGCTTGCCGGGCGCGCCTCCCACGGCGCATCTTGTGGAGCATTCTGCAAATCGTCGACGATTTATTGCATTTTGTATTTTTTTTCACCCAAGCGGTGATAATCTCTTGGCGCTTAGACGGGCCAGACCTAATGTGACGGCCACGCTTTGCCGGTCGGCGGCGATGGCTATGGGAGATATGACGGCGCATGGCGACGGAGCCGAAACAGGACGAGCAGGCGGCGACCCTGTACCAGGCGATCCTGGACGACATATCCAGCGGGCGGCTCGTCGGCGGGCAGCGGCTGAAAGTGTCGGCGCTTGCCGAGCGCTTCGGCGTCAGCGCCAGCCCGGTGCGCGAGGCGTTGCGGCAGATGCAGGGCGAAGGCTTTGTCGAGATCCATCCGAACCGCGGCGCACTCGTCAAACATGCCGATGCGAGCACGATCCAGAACATCTTTGAGGTCCTGCAGATCCTCGAGCCCTATTTCGTCGGCTGGTTCGCCGAGCACGCCCGGGCAGAGACGATCGACCGGCTGCAGGCGATTCAGGATCAAATCGAAACCTGCGATGCCGGCGACTTCGTCCGGTTCCGCAAGCTCGACTCGCAGTTTCACGGGCTGATCAGCGAAAGCCACTACAATGATGTGGCGGCGCAAACCTGGAAACGACTGAGGACCGCACTGGCTGTGCATTCGGCGCCGTTGCGGATCGGTCCGGTCAGGCTGCGCAACATCATCGCGGAGCATGACGCGCTGATCCAGGCCTTCCGTGCCAATGTCGCCGAGATGGCCGACAGAGCGATCCGCAAGCATGTGGAGGGCTCGTTCGTGCAGATGTCGCAACAGATGCGGGCCCTGGGTCTTTAGGCGCAAGCAACCGTTTCACCGCGCGCCGCCGCCATTCCAATTGCCCGAAAATTCAGCAGCTTACCGCATTGCACTGTGCATTCTCGCCGACATAAACGACTTTTTTAAAAAAATCGTCGACGATTTGAATATTTTCATATTATTATATGAAGAGGATCATTCGACACGGGAGAGGAGCGCGTCAAGGTGCCGGGCTGCAATCAAACGACATCCGATACGGACCGGGCGGGCTGATGGCGAACCGAAGACCGCATGTGCTGCTGGTGACGACCGACCAGCAGCGCGGGGATTGCATGGGGTTCGACAGGCGGAGCGTCAGGACGCCGGAGCTGGACCGGCTGGCCGGCAGGGGCACCCGTTTCGCGACCTGCATCACGCCGAACCCGATGTGCCAGCCGGCGCGCGCCTCGATCCTGACCGGAAAGCTCCCCTACTCCAACGGCGTCCGCGACAATGGCCGCAATCTCGACGAGGCCTTTGGAGAAGACGGCCTGGGCGCCGTTTTCGCGCGCGCCGGTTACCACACGAGTTTCGTCGGCAAGGCGCATTTCTCGACGCATGAGACCTTCGCCGCCACCGGGCGGCCCGAATGCTACATTTCCACCTCCGCCCTGCCGGCCGATTGGGGTGGGCCCTATTTCGGCTTCCGTTCGGTGCAACTGACCCTGCGGCCGCATCATCACTGCGCGTGGAACGACCCGCCCTATACGCTGCACTACGAAAATTTCCTTAATAGCGACGGCAACGGCCGGCTGCGCTGGCAAAGTGCCAAGGAACAGGTCCCGCCGCCGACCGAACATCCCCAGGCCTGGCGCACGCCGCTGGAGGATCGCTGGCAGTCCACCACCTGGATCGGCGCGCGCGCGATGGAGCTTATCGAGACAATGGGTGACACGCCGGAATTCGCCTGGATATCCTTCCCAGACCCGCACCCGCCTTTCCTGGCCTCGAACCCCTGGTCGCACATGTATGACCCGGCCGAGATCGACATTCCCGAGCACCGCGAACCGGACCTGGAACGCCGCCCCTGGTGGCATGCCGCCTTCATGGAACACAGGCGCCGCGGCGACGTCCAACGCAGCCATGCCGAGGGCGGCCGCAACTGGAGCGACACGGGCCATCTCGGCGAAGCCGAACTGCGCCAGATCACGGCGATCTATTACGGCATGATTTCAGCGATCGATCACCAGATCGGCCGCATGGTCGCGGCGCTCGATCAGGTGGGCCAGCTTGAGAACACGATCATCGTCTTCACTAGCGACCATGGAGAGTGGCTGGGCGATCACGGGCTGCTGCTAAAGGGCCCGATGCTCTATGACGGGCTGCTGCGCGTTCCGCTTATTATCGCCGGCCCGGGCGCCCCCGCAGGCCGGGTCGTCGACGATCCGGTCTCCACGCTCGATCTGCGCGCGACACTGGCCGAGCTTGCCGGCATCGCGGCGAGCCCGGACAACGGGCGCTCGCTGGTTCCGGTGATGCACGGTCGCGAGGCGCGCGATTTCGCGCTGAACGAATGGGAGGTCGATGCCGCGCGCAGCGGGATTTCCCTCGACCTGCGCACCGTGCGCACCCGCCGCCACCGGATGTCGGCTGACCTCACAAGCGGTGCCGGAGAACTCTACGATCTCGAGGACGACGCCTTTGAGACCGACAACCTATGGGACGATCCCGCACACCGGGATGTGCGCGATGACCTCCTGCAGATCATTAACAGCAGACCAGACGACATGATCCCCGCCGCGCCCCGCGTCGGTTGGCACTAAGAAGAAAAGGACCACCGGATGCCGAAGATTGCCTCCATTGAAACGCTTCTCGCCCGCGTCGGGATCCGCAACCAGCTTCTGGTCAAGGTGACGACGGAGGACGGGCTCTATGGCTGGGGCGAATCCGGCCTGTCGTGCCGGGAGGGGGCGGTCGCCGCCGCGGTCGATCATTTTGCGGCGTTTCTGATCGGCAAGGATTCCCGGCAGATCGGCCGCATCTGGCAGGAGGCCTATCGCAGCCAGTATTTCGAAGGCGGACGCGTTTTGACCGCCGCCATCTCGGCCATCGACATCGCCCTCCACGACATTCTCGGCAAGCGTCTCGGCGTACCCGTCCACCAACTCCTCGGTGGCAAGCAGCGCGACGAGATCCCAACCTTCCCGAGCTGCCAGGCCGGAACCGTCGATCAACTGCTCGACAAGGCCCGGACTCTGGTCGATGCGGGCTGGGACTGCCTGCGCATCTATCCGGGCGATCATGGGGACGATGGTGTCTACGATCCGAGGCGGAGCCTCGGCCAGACCGCAAACGAACTGATCGCGCTGCGCGAGGCGTTCGGCCGCGACCTGTGTCTCGGTATCGACATCCACCACCGGCTTTCGGTCGCCGAGGCCGCCAGTTTCTGCGCCATGCTGCCGCCGGGCACGCTCGACTTCCTCGAGGAGCCGATCCGCTGTCAGACACCCAAGGCCTACCGGACGCTGCGGTCGATGACAACGATCCCCTTCGCCATCGGCGAGGAGTTTTCGTCCAAATGGGAGGCCGCTCCCTATATCGAGGAAGGGCTGACGCAATATATGCGGCTCGATATCTGCAATATCGGCGGTTTCACCGAGGCGATGAAGGTCGCGGGCTGGTGCGAGACGCATTATGTCGACCTGATGCCGCACAACCCGCTGGGCCCGGTCTGCACCGCGGCCACGGTGCATATGGCGGCCGCCGTGCCGAATTTCAGCTGGACCGAGACGCGTCAGGGACCGACCGAGAGCCTCGGCTTTCACGACCCGGAGCTGTTCCCCGTCCAGATCCCGCTCGACGGAATCACCTACAGGGTGCCTGACGGCCCCGGGCTCGGGGTCGAGGTCGATGAGGAAAAGATACGGAAATTGCCGCAACCCGAACACGTGGAGCCGCCTCATCTCAAGCGGCCCGACGGATCCGTCACAAACTGGTAACGCCCCAACCGTCTTTAAAACAGGAGGAGAAGACATGGCATTGATATCGACGAAATGGACCATCCTGGCCGGCGCGCTGGCGCTCGCCGTGGCGGCACCGGCGCAGGCCCTTGAGGAAGCGCCCATGCTGGCCGAAAAGGTCGCGGCCGGCGACCTGCCCCCGGTTCAGGAGCGCCTGCCCACCGAGCCGCTGGTCATGGACGTGATCGAAGGGCCGGGCGAATATGGCGGCACGCTGCGCCGTGCGATCCTCGGCGGCGGCGACCAGCACAACATGGTGCGCACCATCGGCAGCGACAATATGGTGCGCTGGAGCCAGGACTGGTCCGCGGTGCGTCCCAACATCGCCAAATCGTGGGACGTATCCGACGATGCGTCGACATTCACCTTTCACCTGCGCGACGGCATGAAATGGTCGGACGGCGCGCCGTTCACCGCCGATGATGTGCTGTTCTGGTATGAGGACATCTTCCTCGACGAGAAGCTGACGCCCAACAAGGACTCGACCTTCATCGGTCCGGCCGGGCCCGTCAAGGTCGCCAAGATCGACGACCTGACCGTCGAATTCGACTTCGGCGCGCCGAACGGCCTGTTCCTGCAGGCGCTGGCCTATGGCTTCGGCTACCACGCCACGGCCTATCCGAAGCATTATCTCAGCCAGTTCATGCCCAAATACAATGACGATGTGCAGGCGCTCGTCGACGCGGAACCGGCGGCGGCCGACTGGGTTCAACTGTTCAACCTCAAGGCCGGGCCGATGGATACGCCGCTCTTCTGGCAGAACCCGGATCGCCCGACGCTGCACGCCTGGCATCTGACGAATGCCTATGGCTCGACCGATCGGGTCGTCGCCGAGCGCAACCCGTATTATTACAAGGTGGACAGCAAGGGTCAGCAACTGCCCTATGTCGATCGCATCACCTATGATCAGGTGGAGGACGTGGAGACGATCCTGCTGAAGACCTTCAACGGCGAGATCGACTTCATGCTGCGCCACATCGGCCGGCCCGGCAACAAGGCGGCGCTGACCGACAATATGGAGCGCGGCAAGTATCGCTTCTTCGATGTCGGCGACCTTCCCGCCAACATCATGATCCTGATGATGAACCTCAACCATACCGACCCGATGAAGCGTGAAATCATCAACAACAAGGATTTCCGCGTCGGTGTCAGCCATGCGATGAACCGTCAGGAGATCATCGATCTTCTGTATTTCGGGGCCGGCACGCCGGCACAGACCTCGCCGCGCGAGGGCACCGAGCTCTACAAGGAGTGGTACGCCAAGCAGTTCACCGATTACGATGTGGATCTCGCCAATGAATATCTCGACAAGGTCCTGCCGGAAAGGGACAGCGAGGGCTTCCGCCTCGGCCCCGATGGCAAGCGGTTTACGCTGATCTTCCTCGTCGCCGATGTGTTCGGGCTGCAATATCCGGACGCGATGGAGCTGATCCAGGGCTATGCCCGTGATGTCGGCCTCGATTTCCAGATCCGCACGACCGACCGGTCGCGGCTGATCGAGCTTCACACCTCGAATGATTTCGATGCCTATCTGTGGAACTGCTCCGGCGGCCAGGCGGATGCCTATCTGACACCGATCTGCTACGTGCCGACGATCTCCAACTCGGTGAGTTGGGCGCGGGACTGGGCCGCCTGGGGTGTCGATCCGTCCACCGGAGAAGAGCCGCCGCAGGCCGTCAAGGACATCTTCGAGACCTATAATCAGGTTCGTGCCGCGCCGACGCCCGAGGAGCAGAAGGAACTGATGCTGAAGGTGCTCGACATGGCCATGGAACAGTTCTTCACCATCGGACTGGTGCAGAACGATGCGGTGTTCGGCGTGGCGCGGAACAATGTCCGCAACGTGCCGGATCCGATGCCGATCGCGGGGCAGCTCTGGTTTCCGGCGCCCTACACCGCGCAGATCTACCTCGAAGGCGGTGCCAACTTGCCGTAGGATACGGCCCGACCGGGGCGCCTGAAAGCGGCGCCCCGGCATTTTCCGCCAGGGGAGGAGACCTGAGGACATGGGCGGTTTCATACTGAGACGCGTGGTCTATATGATCCCGACCATCTTCCTCGTCTCCATCGTCACCTTCATCATCATCCAGCTTCCGCCCGGCGACTATCTCGACTCGCTGGCCGCCGAGATGGGCGAGGCCGGGGTCGACAACACCGCCATAGTCGAGCAGTTGCGCGCCCAGTACGGGCTGGGGGAGCCGATCTATGTCCAATACTGGAAATGGATGACCGGAATCCTGCTCGAAGGCGATTTCGGCATTTCGTTTGAAAAGAACCTGCCGGTCACCGACGTCATCTGGGATCGCCTCGGCTGGACTTTCGCAATCTCGCTGCTGACCCTGCTGTTCATCTGGATCGTGGCACTGCCCATCGGCATCTACTCCGCCGTCCGGAAATATTCGATGGGCGACTATGTCGCCACTTTTCTCGGCTTCATCGGGCTGGCCGTGCCGAACTTCCTGCTGGCGCTGGTGATGATGTATCTGGCGTTCAAGTATTTCGGCCAGAGCGTCGGCGGGCTCGTCAGCCCGCAATATATCGGCGCGCCCTGGACCCTGGAGAAGTTCGTCGACCTCATGAAGCATATCTGGATGCCGGTTTTCGTGGTCGGCACATCGGGCGCGGCGGCGCTGATCCGGATCATGCGCGCCAATCTGCTGGACGAACTTTACCGGCCCTATGTGGTCACCGCCCGGGCCAAGGGCATGTCGGAGTTCCAGCTTCTCATGCGCTACCCTGTCCGCGTGGCGCTCAATCCGTTCATCTCGACCATCGGCTGGATCCTGCCGACGCTGGTCTCGGGCGAGATCATCGTCGCCGTGGTGATGAACCTGCCGACCACGGGGCCGCTGCTGCTGCGGGCTCTGCTGGTGCAGGACATGTATCTGGCCGGCTCGCTGATCCTGGTCGTCAGCCTGCTCACCGTGATCGGCACGCTGATCTCGGATGTCTTGCTGGCCTGGGTCGATCCAAGGATACGCTACCAATGACGAGCATCGACGCCGGACCGGATGTGATCGCCGAGGAGGCCGGAAAGATGCCGGCGCTGCTCGGTCCGTGGGCGCTGATGTGGCGGCAGTTCCGCCGCCACCGGCTCGCCCACTTCAGCCTCTATGTCGTCGGCCTGATCTATGTCGTCGCGCTTTTCGGTGAGTTCCTGTCGCCGGCCGACTATCTTGAGACCAATACGCGCGCGCCCTTCGCGCCGCCGCAAGCCATCCATTTTTTCGTCGAGGATGCCGACGGCCAGCGCCGCTTTCAGCTCCATGCCAAGGGCCTGAAGATGGAGCTTGACCGGGTGGCGCTGCGGCGGACTTTCGTCGAGGACGAGAGCAAGGTCATCCCGCTCAGCTTCTTCGTGCGCGGTTATGACTACAAGCTGCTGTGGCTGATCCCGACAAATGTGCATCTGTTCGGGCCGGAAAATCCGCGCGACAGGGTCTATCTCCTCGGCGCCGACCGGCTGGGACGCGATGTGCTGAGCCGGATCATCATGGGGACACGCATTTCGATGTCGATCGGACTGGTGGGCGTTGCCGTCGCCCTGGTCATCGGCGTCAGCCTCGGCGGCCTGTCGGGCTATTATGGCGGCTGGGTCGATACGCTGATCCAGAGGCTGATCGAATTCCTCCGCTCGATCCCGACCATCCCGCTGTGGATGGGCCTCGCCGCCGCCATTCCGCTCGACTGGCCGCCGTTGCGCACCTATTTCGTCGTCACCATCATCGTCTCGATGATCGGCTGGACGACGCTGGCGCGCGAAGTGCGCGGCAAGTTCCTGTCGCTGCGCAGCGAGGATTTCGTCGTCGCGGCGCGGCTCGACGGGCTGACCAACTGGGAAATCATCCGCCGGCACCTGGTGCCGTCCTTCGCCAGCCATATCATCGCCTCGCTGACGCTGGCGGTGCCCTTGATGATCCTGGCTGAAACCTCGCTCAGCTTCCTCGGCATCGGGCTGCAGCCGCCCATCGTGTCGTGGGGCACGCTGCTGAAAGAGGCGCAGAATATCCGTTCGATCATCGAGGCGCCCTGGCTGCTCATCGCACCGGGAGCGACCATCGTCGTCGCCGTCCTTGCTCTCAATTTCACCGGAGACGGTCTTCGTGACGCAGCCGACCCCTATGCCCACTGATCCGCCGCCGATGATCGAGATCCGCGGCCTGAAGACCCATTTCTTCACCGATGACGGGCTGGTCAAGGCGGTCGAGGGCGTCGATCTCGACATCCACCCCAACCGCACCGTCTGCCTTCTGGGTGAAAGCGGCTGTGGGAAATCGATCCTCGCCCGGTCGATCCTGCGCATCGTCGATGCGCCCGGCCGGATTGTCGGCGGCCATATCCTCTATCGCAGCGCGGACGGGCGGACCGTCGATCTCGCCCGCGCACGGCCCGGCTCGCGCGAACTGCGCGACATTCGCGGGCAGGACATCGCCATGATCTTCCAGGAGCCGATGTCCTCGCTCGGCCCGATCCAGAAGATCGGCAGGCAGATCACCGAGACGATCCTGCTGCACCGGCAGATGTCCAAGGCCGAGGCCAGGGAAGAAGCGATCGAGATGCTGGCGCGAGTGGGGATTCCGCGGCCCGCCGAGCGTTTCCACGCCTATCCGTTCGAGCTTTCGGGCGGCATGCGGCAGCGGGCCATGATCGCCATGGCCCTGTGCTGCCAGCCGCGGCTGCTGATCGCCGATGAACCGACCACCGCGCTGGACGTGACCACCCAGGCGCAGATCCTCGACCTGATCGCGGAACTCAAGGAAGAACTGCAGATGGCCGTGCTGCTGATCACCCATGATCTGGGGGTGGTCGCCGAAGTCGCCGAGGACGTGGCCGTCATGTATATGGGAAAGATCGTCGAGAAATCCGACGTCTTCGGCCTGTTCGAAGCGCCGAAACACCCCTATGCCCGGGCGCTGCTGGAATCGGTGCCGCGCATCGGCATGACCGGGCGCGACCGCCTGCCGGCGATCCGCGGAATGGTGCCGCACCCGCTGGCGCGGCCTTCGGGCTGCACCTTCCGCACCCGTTGCGATCAGTTCATGCCGGGCATCTGCGATGTGCGCGAGCCGGTGCTGAAGCCCTGCGGCGATGGCGAGGTCGCCTGTTTCCTGCATTCCGGGGAGACGGCCGATGTCTGACGTGATCCTCGAGGTGCGCGACCTGACGATGGAATTCGGCGGTTCCGCGGGCGGGCTCTTTTCGAAGCGGTCCGAAGGCGTCAAGGCGGTGGATGCGGTCAGCTTTTCGGTGCGGCGGGGCGAGACCTTCGGGATCGTCGGCGAAAGCGGCAGCGGCAAGACGACGCTCGGCCGCTGCATTCTGCGGGTACTCGATCCGACCGGGGGCAGCATCCGGTTCAGGCCGAAGGAGGCGGACGAGGTGGAACTGGCCGGCGCGCCGGTCGCGGAACTGCGGCAGGTATGGCGCAAGCTCCGGATGATCTTCCAGGACCCGCAGTCTTCGCTCAACCCGCGGCTTCGGGTGATCGACATTGTCGGGCAGGCCTTGCAGAAATCCGAGGGGCTGAAGGGCAAGGCGCTGAGCGACCGGGTCGGAGCGCTGCTGGAGAGTGTCGGACTCAGGCCCGAATTCATGCTGCGCTATCCCAACGCCTTTTCCGGCGGGCAACGACAGCGGCTTGGCATCGCCCGTGCCCTGTCGACCGGTCCCGAACTGGTGGTCGCCGACGAGGCAGTCTCGGCACTCGACGTCTCGATCCAGGCGCAAACGCTCAACCTGCTGCAGGATCTGCAGGAGGAATTTGACCTCACCTATATCTTCATCGCCCATGATCTCGCCGTCGTCGAACATATCTGCGACCGCGTCGCCGTCATGCATCGCGGCCGGTTCGTTGAGGTCGCCGACACCAAAACCCTGTTCGCCAATCCGCAGCATCCCTACACGCAGGCGCTTCTGGAGGCGGTCCCGGTGGCCGATCCGCGCATGCGGGGCAAAAGGGCGCGACGGTCGTAGAGGTCATTCAGGAATGTGGCCGGGGCGCATGTCAGCAGTACGAGACCTGCTTCCCGCCGCTGGTCTGAAAATCAATCGCCGCTGCCATGGCGAATGTTTTCCGCCAACATATCGATGAAACACCGCACGCGCGGTTCCAGGAGACGTCTGTGCGGATAGACCGCAACGATCGGCACAGCCGGATTGTCAATTTGCGGCAGCACCTGTTCGAGACGACCGGCGGCTATGTCCGCGGCGACCAGAAGGCGCGGCAGCAGCGCGATACCGGATCCGGCGAGCGCCGCTTCGCGCAAGGCCTCGGCACTGTCGAGTCTCAGCCGCACTCGTCCCTGCACACGCACCAGGGTGCCGTCCTCTTCCCTGAGGCGCCACCCCTGGCGCGCGCCCTGACTTGAAAATTGCAGAATCTCATGACCGTCCAGTTGCTCCGCCCGCACAGGTCGGGGGCGATCCCCGAAATAGCCGGGCGAGGTGCACAGAAGCGCTTCGTCGGTGAGCATTGTTCGGGAGATATGGCTCCGGTCCTCAGAGCGGACATCGATACGGATGGCAAGATCGAACCCCTTGTCGATGATATTGTCGACCCGGTCCGATAAACTCATTTCGACCCGCGCCTCGGGCCAACGCGCCAGATACCGATGCACAACGGGCAAAATCAGCCTGCGGCCCAGCGCGTCCGGCGCAGTGATCCGCAACGTTCCGCGCGGAACACCGGGATTGGGCGCGACAGCGTCCTCGACCGCCTCTATGGCGGCTCTGACCGCCTGACCGCGTTCATAGAGGCTGCGGCCTTCCTCGGTGAGATCGAGGGATCGTGTTGTGCGGTTCAGTAGGCGCACACCATAGCCTTGCTCCAGCCTCGCCACGGCCTTGCCGGCCGTCGAGCGCGACAGGCCGAACGCCTTGCCGGCCGCCGCAAAACTTCCCGTGTCGACGACCGACAGGAACACGAGGATGTCGTTTACCCTGGATTTGATCATTGCAGTCCAATTGTAGAATTTTTATCGCCTCAAAAGCGAATATAAATCGCCAATTGTGTCATCTATATGAGGACACAAACAGTTCAATTGATGGAAAGAAAATGCAGACACCAATTCAACGCATGAATCCCGGATCGCTGCCCGATGCGGGCGCGGTCGGCTATTCCCAGATATCCGTCGCGGAGCGCGGCCGCCTGGCTTTTGTCTCGGGCCAGGTCGCCTGGAGGCGGGAGGGCGGCGCCGTTCCCGGTACGCTGACGGAACAGACCGCCATTGTCGTGGAGAACCTTGGAGCGGCTCTGGCGGCCATCGGCGGTGGGCCGCACGACATCATCCAGATGCGGATCTATGTGACGGACCTGCGGCCCGAGACGCAGGAAACGGTGATGTCGCAGCTTTCGGTCTTCCTGGCCGGTGCGCAACCCAGCCTGACCGGCGTCGGCGTCGCCGCGCTCGCGACACCCGAACTGCAAATCGAGATCGAAATGGTGGTCAGAGTGCCTGACAAAGGCTGAAGGCACCATTCAACCGCGAGAGGATCCGGCCAACCGGCCTATTGTTCCATGCAAAGCAAGCGGATCGGTGTGCTGAACGCAGGCTTGAGCGCGCCGGTGTCGGCTATGCGCCAATTCCTATGATCTATATTTATGTTATTCAGCACATAAAATCTAACTATGTGCTAAATCCGATATTCCATTCTTATCGGAATTAGGTCATAATACCCGCATGGCAGATTTAGCACGCAATCCAAAGCAGATCGGAAACATCGTACAACGCGCTCGCAAAAAGCGGGACCTCAATCAGACGGAACTCGGCAACCTCGCCGGTTTGCGGCAGGAAACCATTTCTCTGATCGAGACAGGTAATCCGGCCACGAAACTGGAAACCATCCTGGCGGTTCTCGCCGCGCTCGATCTGGAATTCAGAATCGCGCCGCGCTCGAAAGCCCATGCAGACGATATCGAGGACATCTTTTGATGCCTCGCCATCGTCAATATCCACCGCTGCGGGTTTTCCTGAACAACCGCCTGGTTGGTCATCTGACCAAAGAGCCAGGCGGCGCGATCGGCTTTCAGTATGGTGAAAGCTGGCTGGAATGGGAGCATGCCATGCCGGTCTCCCTTTCCATACCTCTCCGCGAAACGCCCTTCCGTGGCGGACCCGTTGCCGCGGTCTTTGAGAACCTTCTACCGGACTCCGACGCGCTGCGTCACCGCATAGCCGCAAAGGTAGGAGCCAGCGGAACCGATGCCTACAGTCTGCTTGCTGCAATTGGCCGGGATTGTGTCGGAGCGCTGCAATTCATAGCCGACGGCGATGAAGAGACTGACGTCACCGGCAAGATCGAAGGCGATGTCGTCGATGACAAGGCCATAGACCGGCTGCTTCGCAGTCTGACGCAGGCACCGCTGGGCCTGAGCCGTGACGACGCATTTCGCATATCGGTGGCGGGCGCACAGGAAAAGACCGCGCTCCTCCGGCACGATGGCAAATGGATCAAGCCTCACGGCACGACGCCAACCACGCATCTGCTCAAAACGCAGATCGGCCAGTTGCCAGACGGAAGCGATCTGTCAAACAGTATCGAGAACGAATACTACTGCCTCAAATTCGTCGAGGCTTTCGGTCTTCCCGTGAACCAGGCCGAGATCAAAACCTTCGGAGAAACGAAGGCGCTCGTTATCGAGCGCTTCGATCGCCACTGGACAAGAGATGGCCGGCTGCTGCGGTTGCCGCAGGAAGATTGCTGTCAGGCATTGTCGGTACCTCCTGCACTGAAATACCAAAGCGACGGCGGTCCCGGCATGGTCCCGATCCTTGATCTTCTCAAAGGCAGCGACACGCCGGCAAAAGATCAGATGGTCTTCGTCAAGGCGCAGTTGCTGTTCTGGCTGCTCGGCGCAACGGACGGCCATGCCAAAAACTTCAGCATATATCTCGGATCGGGCGGCAGCTTTCATCTGACACCGCTCTACGATGTGCTGACCGCACAGCCGAGCCTCGACAGCAAACAGATCAGTCGCAAGCAGATGAAGCTGGCCATGTCGGTCGGCAGGAGCCGCCACTACCGGTTTGCCAACATTCATCCCCGGCATTTCATCCAGACGGGCGTGGAAGCAGGCCTGCCAAAAGCGCTCGTCCCCGACGCGATCGAGCAAATTGCGAACGCGGCGGAAGATGCATTCTCGCGCCTCGAAGCCTCGCTGCCGAAAGATTTCCCTGAATTCATCCACGCTTCAGTGATAAAGGCTGCAACCGCGCGAATCGGCAGTTTCAGCCTCAAAACCGGGGCGACTGAAAGGGGTTAGCGAAGGGCGTTGTCAGTCGATTGGATCAGCAGGTCTCCCTACACCCTGCCATCACTTCGTCTGCAGCGCCTCGTTCCAGCGCGCAATAAAGCGGGCGCGCTTGACCTGGTCGAGATAGACGACGAGGCTGGGGCTGATGGAGATCGGCCGCAATTGCGCGCCGAGGCGCTGGCGCATGGCGCGGGCGGTGTTTTCGCCATCGACCTCGGGGTCGAGCACCGGCAGTTTCACGTCCTTTGCCATGATGGTCTGGCCCTTAACCGACATCAGGAAGGCGAGCATCCGCTGGCAGCCGTGGGCGGAAATAAGTTCAACGGGACATGCGTATAAACGGTTTTTGATCGACGCGGCGCAATTGATCCCGCGGCCCGGATCGGGTATGGGAGGCCATGACTGTTTCAACGACCTTGATCAACGCGAAGATGATGATGCCGTTCACCACAATGGGAGCGGGTTTTCTCGACGCATAGGTCATTGACGAAAACACATTCGAGCCGCTTCCATTCGAGGCGGCTTTTTCATTTCCGGAACCGCCTCCCCACGCAACGAGGCACCGGACATGCAAAGACAAGCCCCTCAAGACCGCCGATTTATCACCACCGCGATCCCCTATGTGAATGCGGCACCCCATATCGGATTCGCACTGGAAGTTGTCCAGGCCGATGCGCTGGCCCGTTTCTACCGGGCGGCCGGAGCCGACACGCGCCTTCTCGCCGGAACCGACGAGAACAGTATCAAGAATGTACAGGCCGCGGCCCGGGAAGGCATTGCGGTCGCGGAGCTGGTCAGGCGTAATGCCGCTTTGTTTCAGGCGCTCCGTCAGCATCTGAACCTGTCCTATGACGACTTCATCCGAACCAGCGACGACCCGCGCCACCGGCCGGGGGCCGAACAGCTCTGGAACGCCTGCGCCGAAGGCGGCGATATCTACCGGAAGGCCTATCGCGGGCTCTACTGCCAGGGCTGCGAACAATTCTACACGTCCGAGGACTTGACCGACGGCCGGTGTCCCGAGCACGAGACGGTGCCGGAGCTTGTGGAGGAAGAGAACTGGTTCTTCCGTCTCTCGCGATACGAGGATCGGCTGCGGGAGCTCTATGATCGCGGCGACATCGACATCCTGCCGGCCAACCGGCGCGGCGAGGTTCTGGCCTGGATTGAGCGGGGTCTCGAAGACTTCAGCATATCGCGAAGCGCGACCCGCGCGCACGGATGGGGCATACCCGTTCCGGGCGACCCGGACCAGGTGATGTATGTCTGGTTCGATGCGCTCGCCAACTACATCACCGCCCTCGGCTACGCCACCAATGACAGGCTCTTTCGCACCTGGTGGCAGGGCAATGGCTCACGTGAGCATGTCATCGGCAAGGGCATCACCCGCTTCCACGCCATCTACTGGCCCGCCATTCTTCTTTCGGCCGGTCTTCAGCCGCCGACACGCATTCTCGTGCACGGCTATGTCACGGTGGATCGGCGCAAAATCGGTAAATCCGCCGGAAACGCGGTCGATCCGGCGCCGCTGGCTGCGGCGTTCGGGGCGGATGCGCTCCGCTATTACCTGCTGCGCCATATTCCCTCGAGCAGCGATGGCGACTTTTCTCGCGATCGCCTTGCGCAAGCCTATCAGTCCGAACTGGCCGATCAGCTCGGCAATCTCACCCACCGCACGCTGAGCATGATCGATCGCTATTGCGGCGGCGCGATCCCCGAACCTCCGTCCAGGGACTGGCGAAGCGACCCCCTCGTCGAGAGCACCGAGCACCTAAAGGACAAGGTCGGCGCTCATATCCAACGTTTCGCTTTCGACCAGGCACTCGACGAGATCTGGGCCACCGTCGCTGACGCCAACCGTTACGTTTCGGAAAGACAGCCCTGGACATTGGCAAAACCATCAGCGACCGGGGATTGTGACGCAACGGACAGCCTTCGAGGCTGCCTGTTCAGCCTCGCGGCGGCGCTCCAGACCATCGCCACCTGCATCTCACCCTTGTTGCCTGCGACGGGCGGGCTGCTCTCGACGAAGTTGGGATGCACCCCGCCACCACGGGGAGCCGGTCACCATGCGCAATTGCCCGGATGCCGGGTCGAAGCCGAGACACAGTTGTTTCCGAAAGACCTGCCGCGGGTTACGCTTCCGCCCGGCTCTTCGTGAACAGAAGATGTCTTTTCGCGGTGATTGGCCATGGTGAATCCGGACCGCTACTTGCGGTTGCCTGCCCCCTCGGCCGCCATCACTTCGTCTGCAGTGCTTCGTTCCAGCGCGCAATGAAGCGGGCACGCTTGACCTGGTCGAGATAGACGACGAGGCCGGGGCTGATGGAGATCGGCCGCAATTGCGCGCCGAGGCGCTGGCGCATGGCGCGGGCGGTGTTTTCGCCGTCGACCTCGGGGTTGAGCACCGGCAGTTTCACGTCTCTTGCCATGATGGTCTGGCCCTGCACGGACATCAGGAAGGCGAGCAGCCGCCGGCCGAGATCGGGATCGGCGGCGGCCTCGGGCACCAGGGCGATCCTCGACATCACCACCGTGTAGTCCCTGGGCAGAATAATGCCGAGATCGGGAATGCGGCTCGCCCAGCTCTGGGCATAGGAGCCGAGGATGTTGTAGCCGAGCGCGAACCGTCCGTCGGCGACACGGTCGAGGATAGCCGAGGAGTTGGAATAGAGCTTGACGCCGGAAGCGCCAAAGGTACCGACGAGGTCCCAGATATCGCGATTGTGCTCCCAGTCGCGCGCCAGAAACAGAAAGCCGAGGCCGGACCGCTCGACATCATAGGTGGCGATGCGGCCATAGAGCCGTTCCTCCTCGCTGCGCAGCAGGGCAATGAGGTCGGCGCGGTTTTCCGGCAGCGGCAGGTTTTCGAAACTCGGTTTGTGATAGACGATGACCGACGGCTCGAAGGTCAGTCCGAAGGCGGATTTGCGCCAGCTTGCCCAGTCCGGCCAGTCCTGTGGGGCGATTTCGGGGACCGGCCGTGCATAACCGTCATTGACCAGCTTGACCTGCAGGTCCATGGCCGACGAAATCACCAGATCGGCCGTGCTTTCGCCGGCGTCGGTCTCGCGGATGACGCGCTCGTAGATATCCAGCGTCTGCATGTCTTCATAGGAAATGGCGATGTCCGGATTGGCGGCCTGGAATCCGGCAATCAGCGGTCTCGACACATCCTCGTCGAGCGAAGAATAAACCGTCAGCGTGCGGGCGGACTCCTCCTCGCCGAGCGCGGGGAAAAGGGTCGCGGCGGCGGCCGGACCCGGGATCATCAGAAGAGCAATCAGGACGAACAGCGTGCGCATCGCCTCACAGTGCCCTCGAAAATTCAAGTTCACAAGTGGCATCGGGAATTCTACCCTGTCCGGCGGAGGACCCATGCGCATTCTGATCGTCGAGGACAACCGGAAGCTCGCCGACGGGCTGAAACAGTTGCTGAGCGACCATGGCTATGCGGTGGACTGTGTCGGCAATGGCGAGATGGCACTGTCGGCCGTGCAGGCGCTGACCTATGACCTTGTCGTGCTCGATCTCAGCCTGCCGGAGATGGACGGGCTCGAGGTGTTGCGAGAGATGCGGTCGGCGCGGATCGCGGTGCCGGTGCTGATCCTGACGGCGCGGGACGGCCTCGACGACCGCATTCGCGGCCTCGATCTCGGCGCCGATGATTATCTCGCCAAGCCGTTCGAATGGGGCGAACTCGAGGCGCGTATCCGCGCGCTGCTGCGCCGCGCGGCCGCGGTCCGGACATCGGTCATCGAGGCCGGCCGCCTGAAATTCGACCTGAAGAGCGGCCAGGTGACGGCCGGCGGCACCGTTGTCGACATTCCGGCCCGGGAAACCGGCGTCCTGCGCGCCCTGCTGCTGTCCAGCGGCCGCGTGCTGTCGAAGGCCCAGCTCATCGAATCGCTGAGCAGTTTCGATGAGGACATCAGCGAAAACGCCATCGAACAATATGTCAGCCGGCTGCGGCGGCGGCTCTCTGATCACGGTGTGTCGATCCGGGTAGCGCGCGGCCTCGGCTACTATCTGCGCACGGATGGCGACGCCTGATGCCCTTGCAGCGGCCGTCCTATTCACTGCGCCGGCGGCTGCTCCTTTGGCTGCTGCTGCCGCTGCTGGCGATCGGACTGGTGGCGCTGTTCGACGCCTATCGCTCGGCGCGGCTGACCGCCGACGAGATTTCCGACCGGGTGCTGGCCGGTTCGGCGCTGGCGATCGCCGAGCGAGTCTTCGTCAATGATGACGGCCAGCTGGAGGTCGACATCCCCTATGTGGCGCTCGACATGCTGACCTCATCGGAAGAGGATCGCGTCTTCTACCAGATCGAGGGACCGCAGGCGCAATTCATCACAGGCTACCGGCAGCTTGCAATTCCCGACACGTTCGACCGCTCGGAGCGCGATTTTGGCTACGCCAATTCGCTGTTTCGCGGCGCCCCGATCCGAATCGCCGTCTTTTCGGGCGCCGCGGCCTCCGACACGGTGTCACTGGCCTATCGGGTGGCGGTCGCCGAAACCACCAATGCACGGGCCAAGATGGCGCGCGATATCCTGCTCCGGTCGGCCCTGCGGCAGGGCGTGCTGATCGTCGCGGCGGCGCTGATCGTCTGGTTCGCGGTGACCAGCGCTCTGCGGCCGCTCTACCGGCTGCAGGAGGCGGTCGGGCGGCGCAGCCCGGAGGATCTGCGGCCGATCCGCCACCGGGTTCCGCGCGAGGTTGGCGGCCTGGTCGCGACGATCAACGATCTCGTCAAGCGTTTCGGATCGTCGCTGGCGGCATTGCGCAATTTTACCGCCAATGCCAGCCATCAGCTGCGCACGCCGCTGACCGTCATGCGCACACAGCTGGAACTGGCCCATCGGGCGGAAAACAAGGACGACCTTGACCGCGCACTGCGCGAGACGGACGCCGCCATCGGCGATGCCGAGCGGGTGCTGTCGCAATTGCTGGTGCTGGCGCGCATCGATTCGGCCGCACAGCAGGATCTGTCGCAGCATGTTTGCGATGCCGCCCTCGTCGCCCGGCAGCTGTGCGAAGAGCTGATTTCCGCCAATACGTCGCCGCAGGTGGATCTCGGCTATGAGGGCCCCGACAGCGTTACCGTGCGCGGCGATCCGGTTCTGTTTCGCGAAATGCTGCGCAACCTCGTTGAAAATGCGATACGCCATGGCGGCTCTCCGATCGAAATCACCATCCGCACCCGGCCGGACGGCAACCAGGTGGTTGTCGAGGTCGAGGATGATGGTGTCGGCATTGCACCGGACCAGAGGCCGGCGGTACTGGAGCGTTTCCGGCGCGGCGCCGGCAGCAGTGCCGAGGGTTCGGGCCTCGGCCTGGCCGTCGCCGGTGAAATCGTCGCGCTTTTCGGCGGCACGCTTGAGCTCGGGGCGCCCGAAGGTGGCCGAGGCCTGCTGGTCACGATGCGCTTCGACCGCGTCCCGTCACCTTAGAACACAGCTTGTTTGTCTCTTGCATTTAGTTCGATATCGCACTATATAGTACGAAATCGAACCAATAAGGAGGCAGCCATGTCGATCAGCAGACGCAAGGCCCTTGGCATTATCGGCGGCGGAACCATCCTGGCGGCAACCGCCGGCGGCGCCCTGTTCGCCACCACCCGCACGCCGACGAAAGCGCTCGCCCCATGGGCCGAAGCGGGCGGCTACCGGGAGCCGAGACGGCGGGCCCTGTCCTATGCCATCCTCGCGCCCAATCCGCATAACCGGCAGCCCTGGCTGGTGGATCTTGGACCCGCCGACACGGTGATCCTCCACCGCGACAAAGAGCGGGATCTACCACACACCGATCCCGACGCACGCCAACTCACTATCGGGCTCGGCTGTTTTCTCGAACTGATGGTCATCGCCGCGTCGCAGACCGGGCACCGCGTCGAACTCGATCTCCTCCCACAGGGCGAAGACGGCCCTGTGGCGCATGCCCGCTTTGCCGAAGGCGCCGCACCGGATCCGCTTTTCGACCACGTTCTGGCGCGTCGCTCCTGCAAGGAGCCGTTCGAGGACCGGGCCGTGCCGCCGGCGCTCATCGACCATCTCGCTCCGTTCGCCGACATCATCTCCGATCCGCGGCAGGTCGCGGAGTTGCGTGAACTGACCCTCGAAGCCTGGATGGTGGAGGCCCACACGCGGCGGACCATGAAGGAGAGCGTCGACCTGATGCGGTTCGGCAAGCGCGAGATCAACGCCAATCCGGATGGCATTGATATCGGAGGCGCCTTTCTGGAGGCGCTGATGGTTGCCGGTGTCCTCAGTCGCGAAGCACAGCTGGATCCGCAGTCGACCGGCTTCAGGGAAGGGATCCGCATCTATGAGGAAATGCTGAAAGCGACGCCGGCCTATGCGGTGCTGACAAGCCCGGGCAATGGGCGCAAGGACCAGATCGCCGCCGGCCGGCGCTGGCTGCGGCTGAACCTGATGACCACGTCGCTCGGTCTCGCCCTGCATCCGGTCAGCCAGGCTTTGCAGGAGTTTCCGGAGATGGCGCCCCATTATACCAGGGCTCACCGCATGCTTGCCAAAGAAGGCGAAACGGTGCAGATGCTTGGCAGGCTGGGATACGGGCCGACGGTGGGCCGGTCGCCGCGATGGCCGCTGGAGACCCGTATCCTCTGAACAGGACGGGTTCGCATGGACGGCAAATCGCTTTCTCTCTATTTCACCTTCTTCAACGAGATCGGCATTATCGAGCAGCTCAGTCGCGCCCTTTTCGAGGCGCGACTGCCGGACGGTTTCCTCATCTCGCATTTTGCCGTGCTCAACCATCTGATCCGCGTCCGCGACGGCCAGACGCCGCTGGCCCTGGCGCGGGCGTTTCAGGTGCCGAAGACAACCATGACGCACACGCTGTCGGGGCTGGAAAGCCACGGGCTGATCGACATGCGGCCGAACCCGGAGGACGGCCGAAGCAAATGTGTCTGGCTGACCGAAGCCGGCCGCGATTTCCGCAACGATGCCATCGCCGGGATGGCGCCGGACCTTGCCGGATTTGCGGAAGAGTTTCCTCCGGACCGAATCGAGGACCTAGTTCCAAGGCTCGTAGCAATCAGGGCCTTCCTGGACGCAGCGCGGGATTAGGTTGTGGCGTCGATCCAAATCGGTTTTGATCGGTCTTCCGACGCCAACAGGATACCGTGATGATCGATCTCTACACCTGGACGACACCGAACGGCCGCAAGGTCTCCATTCTGCTCGAAGAACTCGGCGTGCCCTATGAGGTCCATCCGATCCATATCGGTGAGGGCGATCAGCACGGGCCGGATTTTCTCGCCATCAGCCCCAACAACAAGATTCCGGCGATCGTCGACCGGGACAACGGGCTCACTCTGATGGAATCCGGCGCCATCATGATCTATCTCGCCGACAAATACGGCCGGTTCCTGCCGTCTGAAACCATGGCACGAGCCCGGGCGATGGAATGGCTGATGTGGCAAATGGGCGGGCTCGGGCCGATCCTCGGCCAGGTTCATCATTTCGTGCATTTCAACAGGGGCAAATCAGCCTATGCGGAAGACCGCTACGGCACCGAGGCCCGGCGGCTCTATGCAGTGCTGGACAGGCGTCTTGAGGGCCGGGACTATATCGTCGACGACTATTCGATCGTCGACATGGCCTGCTGGCCGTGGATTTCACGCCATGAGTGGCAGGCAATCGACCTAACAGCCTATCCGAATGTGCGGGCCTGGTATCGCAGGATCGCCGAGCGCGAGGCGGTGCAGCGGGGCTATCACGTCCCCAAAAAGGTCAATGACATCCCGCCGGGATAGAGTGCGGTCAGGCGGTCGGGATCACGGCGGTCGCCTCGATCTCCACCCTGGCGCGATCCTCGATGAGGGCTGTCACCTGAACCACGGCCATCGCTGGAAAATGACGTCCAAAGGCCTGGCGATAGGCCTCGCCCAGCTCCCGCTGGCGGGCCAGATATTCCGCTTTGTCGGTGACGTACCAGGTCAGGCGGACCAGGTGCTCCGGGCCGGCACCGGCCTCTTTCAGCACGGCGACGATATTGGCGAAGGTCTGCGCGCACTGGCCGACGAAATCATCGGTTTCGAAGACCTGGTCGCCGTTCCAGCCGACCAGGCCGCCGGTGAAGACGAGCTGTCCGCTGGCCGTGACGCCATTGGCATAGCCTTTCGCGGGCTTCCAGCCCTGCGGATGCAGGAACTTCATGGCATGGCCTCTTTCATCGGTGCCCCCTCGGCAATTGCGTGCGGTGAAATACCATGTTTTTGACCGCGGAAAACCGGTTTTGCCGGCAGGTACCCATTATTGTTGCTCCTGGAAGCAAAGAATCCGCTCCCTCAGCGGTTCCGGGAAACGGGCGGCCCGCGGCGGATCGCGGGCGAAATCGCTGTGCACCAGCGTCGGCTCGGCATGGACGATGTCCTCGCCGCCGGGCCGGGCGCCGAAGATCGACAGGGTCAGGGACGAACGTGTCAGCGCCTTGACCGTCAGCCGCCAGTCGATGGCATCGCCCAAAAGACCGGGCCGCAGGAACTTCACATGGATCTCGACAGTCGGCACGCCCTTCTTGTCATCGACATGCATGGCGTGGAACGGGCAATCCAGCGGGCCGGCGAACCAGTCCTCCACCACCCGGTTCACATGTTCCAGCAGCCGCGGGTAGAAGGCGATGCCGGCCGGGTCGCAATCGGCGAAGCGGATGCGGTGGGTGACCGTGAAAACCGATCCCACGCGGATTACTCGGCGGCCTCGGCCAGCGGCTTGTCGTGCCGTTTCGGCCTTGCCTTGCGCTGCAGTTCGCGGGTGTTTTCGCGGACCTTCTCCATTTCGCGGTAAGCCTGATCGCGTCCGGTGAGATATTGCGACGGCCACTGCCCGACCTTGACGCCGTAATTCGCCGCCGCGCGGCGGGTGAAATAGGGATCCCACAGATGCGGGCGGGCAAGCGCCACGAGATCGGCCCGCCTTGTGTGCAAAATCGTGTTGACCTGCGCCGCCTCGGTGATGTTGCCGACCGCCATGGTGGCGATTTTCGGCACGTTGCGCACCGCCTCCGACAGGAATGTCTGGAACATGCGGCCATAGACCGGCTGCTGGTCGGCGACGGTCTGGCCGGCGGAGACATCGATCAGGTCGCAGCCGGCCTCGTTGAAGGCGGTGGCGATGGCGAAGAGGTCGTCCTCGCTTAACCCGCCCTGTTTCCAGTCGGTGCCGGAGACGCGCACCGACATCGGCTTTTCGCCAGGCCACACGGCGCGCATTGCGGAAAAGACCTCGAGCGGGAAACGCAACCGGTTTTCGACGGATCCGCCATAGGCGTCTGTCCGCTGATTGGTCAGCGGCGACAGGAACGAGGCCAGCAGATAGCCGTGCGCGCAGTGCAGTTCGAGCATGTCGAACCCGGCGCGGGCGGCGCGCTCCGTCGCCTGGACGAAATCGTCGCGGATGCGGTCCATGCCAGACCGGTCAAGCGCCTGTGGCACCTGGCTGATGCCGTCGAGATAGGGGATCGGCGAGGCCGAGACCAGCGGCCAGTTATCCGCCGCATCGGCAATCGGATGATCGGCATGCTCCCAGCCGAGTTGGGTCGACCCCTTGCGCCCGGCATGGCCCAGCTGCATGCAGATTTTCGTTTCGGCATTGGCATGCACAAAATCGACGATGCGCTTCCACTGGGCCTCGTGGTCGTCGGTCCACAGGCCGGGACAGCCGAGCGAGATGCGGGCGTCGGCGGACGGGCAGGTCATTTCGCAATAGAGCATGCCCATACCGCCAAGCGCGTGTGACGTGTAGTGCACGAAATGCCAGTCCGTCAGATTGCCATCCGTATCGGCCGAATATTGTGCCATCGGTGACATGACCACGCGGTTGGGAATGCTGAGCTCGCGCAGTTTGAAGGGCGTGAACATCGGCGTCGGCCGGCTCTGGCGCACATCGACACCGGTTTCGCGGAAATAGCGCTCATACCAGGCGGTATCGACCCTTTCGACAAAGCCCGGATCGCGCACGATCAGATTGTCATAGGTAATGGATTTCGCCCGGCACATCACCACCATGGCGAACTGCAGCGGGTCCATGTCCCAGGAGCGGTTCATGTGCTCGAACCAGGCGAGGGACACATCGGCATTGTGCTGGATGATCTGGCAGGGCGTGCGGCGCTCGTCATCATAGGCCCTGAAGGCTGCTTCGACGGACGTCTCGCCGTGTTCGAGCACCGCGTCAGACAGGGCAATACCGCATTCCATCGCCAGCTTGGTGCCGGAGCCGATGGAAAAATGCGCCGACGCCTTGGCGTCACCCAGAATGACAATGTTGTCGTGATACCAGTTCTCGCAGAAGATGCGCGGAAACTGCCGCCAGTTGGAGCGGTTGAGCAGCAGATCGTGGCCCTGAAGTTCATCGGCGAAGATCGCCGCCAGCTTGACCTTCGAGCCCTCCTCGTCGAATTCCTCGAACCCATGGCCCTGCCAGCAGGCCTCGTCCATTTCAAACACCCAGGTCGAGGCATCGGCCTGATACTGATAGGTGTGGGCGCAGATGATGCCGTGCTCGGTCTCCCGGAAGAAATAGTTGAACTCGTCCATCGGCCGGGTCGATCCCATCCAGCAGAAGCGGTTGGATTTGACCGTGATGCTGGGCCGGAAGGCATCGGCGAAATGTTGCCGTATGGCCGAGTTGATGCCGTCCGACGCGACGATGATGTCTGAGTCGGCAAAGCGTGTGCCGAGCGTCGCGGGATCCACATATTCGGAGAATGTCAGTTCAACGCCGAGTTCGCGGCAGCGTTGGTGCAGGATTTCAAGCAGGGTGAAACGCGACGTGCCGCAAAAACCATTGCCGCCGCAGCGGATCTCCTCGCCCTTGAAGTGAATGGCGACATCGTCCCAATAGGCAAAATGATCGCGGATCTTTTCATAGGTTTGCGGATCGCGCGACAGGAATTCGTCCAGCGTGTCGTCGGAAAACACCACGCCGAAACCGAACGTGTCGTCCGGCCTGTTCTGCTCGAAGACCTCGATCCGCCAGTCGGGGCGCGCCTTCTTGGTCAGCAATGCGAAATAAAGCCCGCCCGGGCCGCCACCCACAACAGTGATCTTCATGCCTCACTCCCAAGATGGTGATTTTCATGGTGGTTGAATTTAGTTTATGTATTAATATTTCATATATAAGATAATTGCAAGACGGGTCGGGATCGCGGCGGTTGCCGACACGGGCGGACAAAGCAATTGGCAGGGCCGGCACCGAATGATAGGTCCATGGCATGCATGAGGAGACGCAGGACATCGACAACAGGCCGGCTGGCAACACGACGATCGAGGCGCGATACACCGCGCGGCAACGCCGTGCGCTGCGGCTGTGGCTGCGCCTGGTGCGGACATCGCGGCGCATCGAGGCCGATGTCAGCGCGCAGATGCAGAAGAGTTTCGGCACCCGCTTCGTGCGGTTCGACGTGCTGTCGCAACTGTACCGGGCTCCGGAAAAAAGCCTTTCGGTGGGCGATCTCGGCGCCAGCCTGCTGTCGCCGTCCGGCAATATATCATCGCTGCTCGACCGGATGGAGGCCGATGGGCTGGTCCGGCGGGTCGCTGACCCGAATGACCGCCGTCGCTATCTGATCCGGCTGACCGATCGCGGTCTGGATCAGTTCGGTCAGATGGCGCTGGCCAATGCCCAATGGGTCACCGGCGCCTTTTCCGCCATCGACAATGAGACCCTGGACCGGCTGCATGACGAGCTCGGTTCCATCGCCGCTATCTGTGAATAGTGGCCAAAGCCCCTTTGGAGCAAAACCCGCATGACCCTGAGTGATCCCGAGACCCTGCGCCTGCACGACACCGACAATGTGGTGATCGCGTTGCGTGATTTCGCGGCCGGCGAACAGCCCGGCGACCTGGACTCGCCGCTGAGGTCCGAAATCAGGCGCGGGCACAAGATCGCCGTCGCAGCCATCGCGCCGGAGCAGGATGTCATGCGCTACGGGCAGATCATCGGCCAGGCCACCAGGGCCATCGCGCCGGGCGATCATGTCCATGTGCACAATCTCGGCATGTCCGAACAGGCGCTCGATCATGCATTCGCGTCCAGCAACACACCGCTGCCGGCGATCGACCGGAGTCGCACCTTCATGGGCTATCACCGCGAAGACGGGCGTGTCGGGACCCGCAATTATCTCGGCATCGTGACCACCGTGAACTGCTCGGGATCGGTGGCGCGGTTCATCGCCGAGGCGGCGGACCGGTCGGGGCTGCTGGATCCGTTCGAAAATGTCGACGGCATCGTGCCCATCGTGCACGGGTCCGGCTGCGCCATGTCGGCCAGCGGCGAGGGATATGACACGCTGTTCCGCACGCTGTCGGGCTATGCGCAGCACCCGAATTTCGGTGGAGTGCTGCTGATCGGGCTGGGCTGCGAGGTCATGCAGATCGCCGATCTCGTGGGCGGCCGAACGGTCCGCAGCGACGGCAATCTGCGCTATATGACCATCCAGCAGTCCGGCGGCACGCGGCGGACCATCGAGGCGGGACTGCGGCAGCTCGGCGAGATGGCCGCCATCGCCGACCGATCCGTCCGCGAGCCGGCGCCGGTCTCGGAACTGACGGTCGGCATGCAGTGCGGCGGGTCGGACGGCTATTCGGGCATTACCGCCAACCCGGCGCTGGGCTATGCGTCGGATCTGCTCGTGCGCCATGGCGGCACGACCATCCTGTCCGAGACACCGGAAATCTACGGCGCCGAACATCTGCTGACGCAACGGGCGGCGACGCCGCAGATCGCCCAGCAGCTCGTCGACCGCATCGGATGGTGGGAGGACCTTTGCGCCCGCACCGGCGGCGAGATGAACAACAACCCCTCGCCCGGCAACAAGCGCGGTGGGCTGACGACAATTCTTGAAAAATCGCTCGGCGCCGTGGCGAAAGGCGGAACCGCACCGCTTTCGGCATTCTACAAATTCGCCGAACCGGTGGACAGGAAGGGTTTCGTCTTCATGGACAGCCCGGGATACGATCCCTGCTCGGTCACCGGGCAGATCGCCTCCGGCTCCAACCTCATCGTATTCACTACCGGCCGCGGATCGGTGTCGGGCTACAAGCCGACACCCTGTATCAAGCTGGCGACCAACAGCGAGATGTATGCGCGCATGGCCGAGGACATGGACATCAATTGCGGCGACATCGTCTCCGACGGGGTCAGCATCGAAGACAAGGGAACGCAGATCCTCGAGACCTTTATCAAGACCGCCTCGGGTCAGAGAACAAAGAGCGAAGAACTGGGGTTCGGCGGCGCCGAATTCGTTCCGTGGCAGATCGGCGCGGTGATGTAGCCGATTTATAATTACGGTGATTCAGTGCTGAATTACGGTGACAGTTTACTTAATTCCAAAACGGAATTAAGTAAACTGTCACCGTAATTCGGATCGGCGTCTATGGGACCAGATCACGTATTCGCGGCAGTGCTCGCCGGAATTCCTCCGTGTCGGCACGTTCCAGCCATTCGAACAGGATCATCTCGGTGGTTGTGCAAACCGCCCCGGCATCGCGCAGGCGGGCAATGCCGGCTTCACGGTCGGCGGGCCGTCGCGACCCGACAGCGTCTGTGACCAGGCGCACATCCAGCCCGCCGGCCAGCAGCCCGATGGCGGTCTGCAGGACGCAGACATGTGCCTCGGTTCCCGTCACGACGATCTGGTGTCGCCGGTGCTTTCGGATCAGCGGCATCAGCCCGTCACCGGAGAGTGCATTGAAATGGACCTTTTCAATGACATCGCGCTGCGGCGCGCAATCGAGCAGTTCCGGGTAGGTGCCGCCGAGGCCCTTCGGATATTGCTCGGTGAAAACAACCGGCACGTCCAGTTGCGATGCCGTTTCAAGCAGCACCCGGTTGCGCTTGAGCACGTTGTCTATGGCATCGATTTTCGGCCCGAGTTTTTCCTGCATGTCGATGACCAGCAGCAGCGATCCGGCGCGGTCGGTCAGTGCGTGATGGGGGTTATCGGTCAATGCTGCATCCTTCGATAGGGCTGCAGGCATTTTGCGCCATCCGCACTGCAAGGGTCAAATCCGCCCGACATGCATTACGGTGACAGTTTACTTAATTTCGTAACACGAAATTAAGTAAACTGTCACCGTAATGCATGCCACCGTAGTGCTGCGGTCAGCTTTCCAGGGAATATCCGGCGCCGCGCACGGTGCGGATCACGTCGCGCATATTGGCGAGATTCAGCGCCTTGCGGAGCCGGCCGATATGCACATCGACCGTGCGTTCGTCGACATAGATATCGTGGCCCCAGACGCCGTCAAGCAATTGCGAGCGTGAGAAGACGCGTGTCGGGGAGGCCATGAAGAATTCCAGCAGGCGGAACTCGGTCGGCCCGAGATTGATCTCGCGTCCCTTTCGGTAGACGCGATGGGTCTGGCGGTCGAGCTCGATATCGCCGGCCTTCAGCAGAGTGGAGATGGATTCCGGGCTGGCCCGGCGCAGCAGGGCGCGCACCCGCGCCATCAGTTCCGGCGTCGAGAACGGCTTGACCACATAATCGTCGGCGCCGGTGGCAAGGCCGCGCACGCGCTCGCTTTCCTCGCCGCGCGCCGTCAGAAGGATGATCGGCAGCTTTTCGGATTCAGGGCGGGCCCGAAGCCGCCGACACAGTTCGATGCCGGAAACGCCGGGCAGCATCCAGTCGAGGATCAAAAGGTCGGGCTGGCGTTCGCGCAACATCAGTTCGGCGTCGTCGCCGCGCAATATGATGTCGACGTCATAGCCCTCTGCCTCGAGATTGTAGCGCAGCAGGACGCCGAGCGCTTCCTCGTCCTCGACAACCATGATTCGCGGTGACATGCTCATCACAACTCGCTCTGGTCCGTGGCCTCGACGACCACCGCAGCGGATTCATCGTCCTTCGGCCGCTCCGTGGTGAACTGGGATCCGGTGGCCATGTAATAGACCGTTTCGGCAATGTTGGTGGCATGGTCGCCAATGCGTTCAATGTTCTTGGCGCAGAACAGAAGATGGGTACATGCGGTGATGTTGCGCGGATCTTCCATCATATAGGTCAGCAATTCGCGAAACAGCGAGGTGTAGATCGCATCGATCTCCTCGTCGCGCTCGCGGATGGAGTTGGCGTGTTCGGCCGACCGCGCGGAATAGGCATCAAGCACTTCCTTGAGCTGGGTGAGGGCCAGTTCCGACAGGTGTTCGATACCACGCACCAGTTTCTTGGGCTGCGTCATGCCCTGGACGGCGATCACCCGTTTGGCGATGTTCTTGGCCATATCGCCGACGCGCTCGAGATCGGCCGCAATGCGGATCGACCCGATGATGTCGCGCAGATCGGAGGCCATCGGCTGGCGCTTGGCGATCGTCAGCACCGCCTTTTCGCCAACCTGCCGTTCGGCGTCGTCGAGAATCAGATCGTCGGAAATGACCTTCTGCGACAGGGCGGCATCGGCATTGACGAGCGCGCGGACCGAATCGGCTACCATCCGCTCGGCGATGCCGCCCATTTCGGCGATGCGGCGGATCAGGAATTGCAATTCCTCGTCATAGGCGGAAACGGTGTGCGCCTCCGGCATGGCCTGGCTGGTTTCGTCGGTCATCGGACTTCCTGCATTTTGAGCGCCTGCACCGGTATCAACCGAAGCGACCGGTGATGTAATCCTGGGTGCGCTTGTCATCCGGATTGGTGAACATCTTGTCGGTATCGCCCTCCTCCACCAGCTTGCCGAGGTGGAACATCGCCGTGCGCTGCGAGACGCGGGCGGCCTGCTGCATGGAATGGGTCACGATGACGATGGTGAAATTCTGCCGCAACTCATCAATCAGTTCCTCGACCTTGGCGGTGGCGATCGGATCCAGCGCCGAGCAGGGTTCATCCATCAGGATGACCTCGGGGCTGACGGCGATCGCCCGGGCGATGCACAGGCGCTGCTGCTGGCCGCCGGACAGGCCGGTGCCGGGCGCGTGGAGGCGATCCTTGACCTCGTCGAACAGGCCCGCCTTGCGCAGGCTGGTCTCGACCACTTCGTCGAAATCGGCCTTGCTGGCGGCCAGGCCGTGAATCCGCGGGCCATATGAGACATTCTCGTAAATTGACTTTGGAAAGGGGTTCGGCTTCTGGAACACCATGCCGACACTGGCGCGCAGTTCGACCACATCGACCGACGGGGCGTAGATGTCTGCGCCGTCGAGCGTGATCTCGCCTTTCACGCGGCACGAATCGATGGTGTCGTTCATCCGGTTCAGGCACCGCAGGAAGGTCGATTTGCCACAGCCGGACGGGCCGATCAGGGCGGTGACCTGATGTTGCCTTATGTCGAGATTGACGTCGAAGAGCGCCTGCGCTTCGTCATAGAAAACCGACACGTCCCGGCCCGTCATCTTGAGCGGTTTTGCCGGCTCCGCCTTGTCCGCAATCGCCTCTTCCACTGCCGCCTCAGACATCAAGTTCATCCTCACACACCTCTATCCTGCGGTTTTCGCATCCGAATGCGGATATCGGCAACCTCAAACACCGTTTTTCTGACCCTTACGCCGTCACCAGCGCCGTTCGAACCGGTTCCTCATCAGCACGGCAAGCCCGTTCATGACGACGAGAAAGCCGAGCAGCACGAGGATGGCCGCCGATGTCCGCGACACGAAGCCGCGCTCCGGACTGTCGGCCCAGATATAGATCTGGGTCGGCAGCGCCGTCGATGCGGAAAACACGCCCTCCGGTGCACTGGTGATGAAGGCATTCATTCCGATCAGCAGCAGCGGCGCCGTTTCGCCGAGCGCCTGGGCCAGTCCGATGATCGTTCCGGTCAGGATCGACGGCATGGACAGGGGCAGCATGTGATGGAAAATTGCTTCATGGCGGGATGCGCCGACCCCGAGCGCGGCTTCCCGGATCGAGGAGGGAACCGATCTGAGCGCTGCCCGGGTGACGATGATCAGGGTCGGAAGCGTCATCAGTGACAGCACCATGCCGCCGACCAGCGGAGCCGAGCGCGGCAGCCCGAACCAGCCGAGAAACACCGCAAGTCCGAGCAGCCCGAAGACGACGGACGGCACGGCGGCAAGATTGTTGATGTTGATTTCAACGAGATCCGTCCAGCGGTTCTTGGGTGCAAACTCCTCCAGATAGATGGCCGCGGCAACGCCGATCGGAAAGCTGATCAGCAGACACACAAGCAGGGCCCAGAACGATCCCGATATGGCGCCGGCCAGTCCGGCGAGTTCGGGAAAACGGGAATCGGGATTGAGGATCAGGCCGAAATTGAACGGTTTGGAGACGATGCCCTGCGCCTGCAGATTGTCGAACCACTCGATCTGTTTGTCACTGACCCGCCGGCGGTCTTCGGGCACATCGCGTGAAATCTGACCCTTGGCGAACTGATCGAGCGGATCGGCGAAGGGCAGTTCGAAATCGAATGTCTTGTCGACCAGATCGGGATGCTCGATGACATAGTTGCGCACCAGGAACGGCGCCGAGGATGTGAACATCGCGTAATAGCTGCGTCGATCGGAACGCGGGATATCCGGGTTCAGGGACAGCAGCGCACCGCGGACGATCCTGCGCCAATTGGCCTTCGCCAGGTCTTCGCCGGCCAGTTGCGCCTCGGACAGGTCGACGGTGACCCGTACCTTCGTCTGAACGAAGGCCGATGCGCCTGTGTAAAGCAGCGATCCGATCAGCAGGACCAGAAACCCGATCGCAAAGGTGATCGCCGCGATGCCATAGATCTGAAGGCGGCGGTCGGCGGCATAGCGCTTCTTGCGCCGTTCGGCCATCTCCGGAGAGGTCCAGGCGGGCCGGGTGCCAGTCTCGGCATGCGCCATCAGTATTTCTCCTGATATTTGCGCACGATGCGCAGGGCGACGAGGTTGAGGAACAGGGTCATGATGAACAGCATCAGGCCGAGCGCGAAAGCCGCCAGGGTCTTGGGGTTGTCGAACTCGGTGTCGCCGATCAGCAGGGTGACGATCTGAACGGTTACGGTGGTCACCGAATCGAGCGGGTTGAGCGTCATCTTGGCGATCAGTCCGGCGGCCATCACCACGATCATGGTCTCGCCGATCGCCCGGCTGAGCGCCAGCAGCACGCCGCCGACGATGCCCGGCAGGGCGGCCGGCAGGAGGACCTTCTTGATCGTTTCGCCCTTGGTTGCGCCCATCGCCAGCGAGCCGTCGCGGATGGCCTGCGGCACGGCCGCGAAGGCGTCATCGGAGAGCGACGAAATGAACGGGATCAGCATGATGCCCATGACTGCCCCGGCCGCCAATGCGCTGTTGGGGGCGACATCGATACCGACGCTGGCGCCAAGCTGGCGCATCGCCGGCGCGACCGTGAGCACCGCGAAAAAGCCGTAAACGACCGTCGGGATGCCGGCCAGTATCTCGAGCATCGGCTTGATGACCGAGCGGAACCGTTTCGAAGCATATTCCGTCAGATAGATTGCCGACATGATGCCGACCGGAACGGCGACGGCCATCGCCAGAACAGCCACCAGGAAGGTGCCGACGAAAACCGGGATCGCGCCGAAGGCGCCCTGGCCGGCCACCTGATCCTCGCGCAGCGGAATCTGAGGCTCCCAGCTCAGGCCAAAAAGGAATTCACTAAGCGGTACGCGCTGAAAGAATTGCAGCGCTTCGTAAACCAGCGAAGCGACGATGCCGAGTGTCGTCAGGATCGCAATGGTCGACGCGAATATCATGAACAGCGTCACCGAGAACTCGAAGCGGTGACGGGCGAGGAAACGCCTTGATACGGAACTGACTGCAATGGCGGCGCCGGCCAGGGCAATAACGACCACCGATGCGACAAGCAGCATGGTGGCGGTCCGCTCCAGCCCCTTCAGGCGCTCGACCGCGGCAACGATTTCGGGCGTCGGCTCGCGGAAGATATTGCCGGCGGCGACCTGCCTGATCTCGCTGATCAGGAGATCGCGTTCGGGACCCGTAAGCGCATCGGCGCCCGGATAGCCGGCGAGCAGCATCAGATCGATGACCGATTGCTCGAACAGCAGCCAGAGCAGAACGAAGATAAAGGCCGGAACGGCGGTGGAAACAAGCGCGTTGAGGCCGTGATAGACCGGGCGGGAATGCATGTCGCGCACATTGCCGCCGGCCGCGCCAACCGCCCTTCGGGAGGCGATGAAATAGGCGACCAGTGCCGCAATGAACAAGAACAGAAACAGGTACGAAATCATGGTGTCCCCGGCCCCCAAAAAAGCTTGCCCCGGCAGGGTGCCGGGGCAAGTGTTGTCCCTGGATTACATGGACAATTTGGAGGCGTTGAGCACGTCGGACTGGACTTTGGCACGCGCCTCGTCATCGAGCGGCGTCAAGCCGCGCTCGGCCAGATAACCGTCAGGACCCAGCGCTTCTTCGGACATATACTCCGTGATGAAGTCGTTCATGCCGGGAATGACGTCGCGGTGGGCGTTCTTGACGTAGAAATACAGCGGGCGCGAAACCGGATAGGACGCATCGGCGATGGTTGCGAAGTCGGGTGCAACGCCGTTGATCTTCACGCCCTTCAGCTTGTCGTTGTTCTCATACAGGAACGAGTAGCCGAAAATGCCGATCGCATTCGGGTCGGCTTCCAGACGCTGAACGATCAGATTGTCGTTCTCGCCGGCTTCGATGAACGGACCGTCCTGACGCATGCGTGAGCACTTTTCGTTCCACAGTCCCTTATCGGCCTTTTTGAGGTCCTTCATGCCGGCAAAGGCATTGCAGCCATCATGCATGGCCAGCTCGACGAAGGCGTCACGCGTTCCCGAGGTCGGGGGCGGACCGAAGGCGACGATGTCGGCATTCGGCAAGGAGGGGTCGATGTCCGACCACTTCTTGTTCGGGTTGGCGACAAAACCACCCTTTCCGTCCGGAAGTTCGGCGGCAAGCGCCTTGAAGATCTGCTCTTCCGTCAGGTCCCAATCGGTATCGTTGCCGCGCGAAACAGCGATTGACAGACCGTCATAGCCGATCAGCGCTTCGGTGATGTTGTCGACGCCGTTTTCCGCACACAGCTCTTTTTCTGAATCCTTGATCGCACGCGATGCACCGGTGATATCGGCATAATCCGGCCCGATGCCGCCGCAAAAGACCTTGAAACCGCCACCGGTTCCGGTCGATTCAACGACCGGCGAGGCGCCGCCGAACTTGTTGGCGAACTCTTCCGAAACAGCCTGAGTGTACGGAAATACCGTCGACGATCCGACAATCTTGATCTGGTCACGCGCCACTGCAGCGCTGGTGAAGGCAGCCGAAGCGATCAGCGCGGCAGCCGTTATTTTGAGGGTTTTCATACATCTCTCCGTTGATACGGTGTGTTTCATACGTCCATGCTGACGCAGCCGGTAGACTTACTGACGCGGAAGTCTTATCAGACGGCGCAATGCAGTTTTATGACACCTGTGTTACACATTTGTGACAGGTTAACGCTTTGTTCTGTACGGGAAAATTCTGATTTTGTGTATAGCTATCGCGGCAGGTCTACGAACCGGACAAGGAACTCGGAACCCTCCCCCGGTTCGGACCGGACGACGAGCCGGGCGCGGTGGCGCGTCAGGATGTGCTTGACGATCGCAAGTCCCAGTCCGGTGCCCTTTTTCGACCGGCTCGCCTCGACATTCACCCGGTAGAAACGCTCGGTGAGCCGCGGCACATGTTCCTTGGGGATTCCGGGCCCGTGGTCGCGCACGCTGACCTCGGCGCCGTCTCCGCCGCCACCGCGCACCGCGATCTCGACGTGCTTGCCGCCCTGCCCGTATTTGCAGGCGTTCTCGATCAGATTCTCGAAAACCTGGATCAGCTCGTCACGGTCTCCCTGAACGGCCACCGGCTGGTCGGGCGTATCGAGCCTTATGTCGACCCCGAGCTCATCGGCGAGCGGCCGCAGCGTATCGCAGACATGTCCGACCAGGGGCACGAGGTCGACCGCGTCGGTCGGCGTGATGTGGGCTTTCATTTCCAGCCGCGACAGCGACAGGAGGTCATCCAACAGGCGGGTCATGCGGCCGGCCTGTTCGTGCATGATGCCGAGAAACTGTTCGCGGGCCTTGGGATCGTCGCGGGCCGGGCCCTGCATCGTCTCGATGAATCCGGTGAGCGAAGCCAGCGGCGTGCGCAGCTCATGGCTGGCATTGGCGATGAAATCGGTGCGCATCTTGTCGATGCGCTTTGCCTCGCTCTGGTCGCGCAGGGTCAAGAGGTACAGTTCGTCACCGCCCGTCAGCGCTGAAATCTCGTTCATCGGCGCGATGCGCACCCGGTACCAGCGCTCCGAGGGAACCTTTTCCACATAGTCGATCGTGGCTTCCTGTCCGGCGGCGATCGCCCGGTCGACCATCTGGAGGATTTCGGGCGAGCGCAGGCGCGACGACAAATGTCCGTCGGCGGCCATCGGACCGAATTTCTCGATCGCGGCACGGTTCTGATATTTGAGCGCGCTGCCGGCGGTCAGGATGAAAGCCGGATCCTTGAGTGCCTCGCAGGTGTTGAAGACCACCTGTTCAAGCCGAAGATGCGGCTCCTCCCGCCGCTGGCGTGCGCGCCGGCGAGCCGCCTCCACCCGCGCCGGCAGCAGCGCGGCGACCGCCAGAACCGCAAAGCCGGCCCAGACATGCCACAGGATCACCCGTCCCGAGAACGACAGCAGCAGCGCCAGCACCGCCGCGGTCGCCAGAACGTGACGGGCGCCGTAAATCGCCTCCATCGCCCGGTGTCCGAACGCGCTGATGTTCCGTGCGGGATATTTGTCCGATTCGTCCGTCATCTGCTCATGGTCATCGCTGCGGTATCCGTTCTGTCGCGCACAACGGACAAATGCGCAAGTGCGCCCGGCCCGGATAGCCGGCGCCTGTCAGGGGACTGTCACATTTACCAATGGGAGAGTTCATCCGATCAAGGGGTGTCAATGGCAGCGGCAAATATGTTGTATTGTGCAAAGCGCCACAGGCTGTGGATTGCACACCATCGAGCGAGAAGGGCCGAATGAGCGACACCAGGAAAGACAGGGCGGTGGAAATCACCGTGGACGGCAGGAAACGGCGGTTCGACATCGATGATCCGGTGCTGCCGAAATGGGTCGAGGACGAGGCCTTCGGCTCGGAAAACTACCCCTATGACAAAAAGCTCAAACGCAGCGAATATGAAGAACAGCTGGTCGCCCTGCAGATCGAACTGGTGAAGGTCCAGTTCTGGCTGCAGGCCAGCGGCGAACGGGTCATTATCGTCTTCGAGGGACGGGACGCGGCCGGCAAGGGTGGTTCGATCAGCGCGACGCGGGCCTATATGAACCCACGCGCGGCACGCATCGTGGCACTTCCCAAACCGACGGACAAGGAGCGCGGCCAATGGTATTATCAGCGCTATGTCGATCATTTTCCGACGACCGGCGAAATGATCCTGTTCGATCGGTCGTGGTACAACCGCGCCGGCGTCGAGCCGGTCATGGGCTTTTGCACGACGGAAGAACATCAGCAGTTTCTGGATGAAACGCCTAATTTCGAACGCATGCCGGTCCACGCCGGCATCCATCTTTTCAAGTTCTGGCTCAATATCGGCCGCGAAATGCAGCTGAAGCGGTTTCATGACCGGCGGCACGATCCGCTGAAGGTCTGGAAACTGTCGCCGATGGACCTTGCCAGCCTCAACAAATGGGACGATTACACCAAAAAACGCGACCTGATGCTGGAGCACACCCACAGCCAACACGCCCCGTGGGCGGTGGTGCGGGCCAATGACAAGCGGCGCGCCCGCCTCAACCTGATCCGCCATCTCCTGCTGGGGCTGCCCTATGATGGCAAGGACCTGTCGGCCATCGGCGAGATCGATGACAGGATCCTCGGCCTCGGTCACGGTTTCCTCCGCGACTAGAGCATCAGGGAGACTGCGGACGGACGCGAATCCCGTAAATGTCGATGCCATTGCCGGCGCCCGTCACATCGCTGTTGACGGCGAGATAAGCCGGTTGCGAAGCATTGCCCGCCGGGAGATCGAGGCTGAAAACGACATCGCCGGCCTCATAGTTCACGTCGAAGCGGTGGCGGCCGCAATCGCCCTGGTCGGGCAGGAGGCAGCGGACATAGATCTGTGTTGGCGTTTCGGTGGCCGAACGCAGCGTCATCGCCACCAGGGCCGGGCGTCCGTCCAGGGTCTGCAACAGGCCGGGGCCGAGCGTGAACAGCGCCTCGCCATCGCCTGCGGCGCTTCTCGAAACGATCCGCAGCGCATCACGGTTGTCGGTCTCGACCAGATCGACCAGCGCCGCATCGCCGCCGGTGACCCGCGACAGGTCGCGCGGCACGAACACGTCGATCCAGTCGCCTGAAAACGCACCGTCCGGGGAGGGCCGGCCGGCGAAATCCTCGCTGTTGATCGTTGCCGGCGGGTTGGGAACGCTGGTGTCGCGCTGGGCCGGCGATTGCAGTATGCCGCCGACGACCACCCAGACCACGCCGATGCCGAGAAAGGCGATGGCAAGAGCGGTAACCAGGATAAGGGAGAAAATCGGCCATCGCCGTTTGCCGGCCGGCGATGCCTGCCGGCCATGGTGCCCGCCGCTGCGTTCGCCGGCACCGAAATCGGCACCGAAATGCTCGGGCAATGGCTCGGGCGCCACACCGGCAGCGGACCGCCGCCGGCGCGCCGGACCGCCGCGCGGGCGGGCGGCGGCGTCGCGCAATTGCGGCTCGGGCACCAGCGAATCAAGGCTCGGGGCTTCGCGCCGCGCTGTCAGATCCGAATCGGACCATTGCGGATCATGCATATGCGGTTCGGGCGCCGTTCGGGCTCTGCGCCGCGGCGCTCCGGCTGCCGGTGCCGCGCCCTGAAACTCGCGTTCGATGGCGATGATCAGCCTTTCGAGGTTGCGGCCCTGCGCCACCGCGCTTTGCGTTCCGGCCCGACCCTGCTTCACAAGGCCGTTTACCAGTGCCTTGCGCGCCTGGTCGTATATTCGCTGCCTTTGCCTTGGATTCGAGCCTCCCGGCCCCTGCAGGGCCCTTCTCATGGCCGCTTCCAAACCCTTCACCCGTATTTCCCCACTGGTTGCGCCCCGCACGCCCGTGCCACCCATAACAGCTTCCCCGCGGCTGCCATAGCAGACAGGGTTTGCTTTCAACAGGATCAATAAGGCGTTTTACGGGCACTGGGAAGCACCGCCCGTTCAGCAGATCGCGGGGGGATGAAACGCCCCTGCCGTGATCTTTTGCACACGGGTTCGGAATCGGACCTTTCCGAATGGTCCATGTTCTGCTAACTGCATAAAATAGCACGGAAACCAGATATAACGTTTCCGTAAACGTAAAAGGCAGGTCAGGATCGCATGGCTCTTCCCGAATTCTTGAAAGACAGCCTCCGGCTGCCCGTTGTGGCCGCTCCCCTGTTCATCATTTCGCACCCGCCTTTGGTCCTGGCGCAATGCAAGGCCGGGGTCGTCGGGTCCTTTCCGGCGCTCAATGCGCGCCCCGAGGCGCAGCTCGATGAATGGCTGGCGGAAATCACCGAGGCGCTGGACAGCCACAACGCCGGGAACCCTGACCGGCCGGCAGCGCCCTATGCCGTCAATCAGATCGTCCACCGCTCCAATACCCGCCTCGAGCACGACCTGCGGATGTGCGAGAAATACAAGGTGCCGATCGTCATCTCCTCACTCGGCGCGGTGCCCGAAGTCAACCAGGCGGTGCACGCCTATGGCGGCATCGTGCTGCACGACATCATCAACAACCGCCACGCCAATTCGGCGATCCGCAAGGGCGCCGACGGTCTGATCGCGGTCGCCGCCGGCGCCGGTGGCCATGCCGGACCGCTGTCGCCCTTCGCCCTGGTGCAGGAAATCCGCGAATGGTTCGACGGGCCGGTGGCGCTGTCGGGCGCCATCGCCAATGGCGGCGCGGTTCTGGCGTCCGAGGCGATGGGCGCCGATCTCGCCTATATCGGCACGCCCTTCATCGCCACGCCCGAAGCGCGGGCGGTCGACGCCTATAAGGAGATGATCGTCGAGAGCAACGCCTCCGACGTCGTTTATTCGAACTATTTCACCGGCATTCACGGCAACTACCTCAAACCGTCGATCGCCCGGGCCGGCATGGATCCGGACAATCTGCCGGAGGCCGATCCCAGCAAGATGGATTTCGCCGACAATCAGAGCGGCGCCAAGGCCTGGAAGGACATTTGGGGCTCCGGCCAGGGCATCGGCGCAGTCAAGCAGATCCGCCCGGTGGCCGACCTAGTGGACCAGCTCGACGACGAGTACCGCACCGCCCGTCAGGCGCTGTGCAACATGGATTGATCCGGCCGCCCAACAGTCAGCGCCGTGAATTTGTCGACCCACCGGCAATTCCTGTCGCACGCGACTTGAAATATCCCGGGATTGCCTGTATCTGCGCCGCAGCCTTTCATGCGCCGCCAAGGCGATGGGCCGCTGTAGCTCAGTTGGTAGAGCACGTCATTCGTAATGATGGGGTCGGAGGTTCGAGTCCTCTCAGCGGCACCAGTCTGGCCCGGGTCCATACCGGACACATAGGTTACAGATTATACCGGAGACATAGGTAACACTTTTGCCCCGAATGGGTTCTTGAGTGGTTCCAACCTGCATGTCTCA
>JANQMU010000150.1 GCA_028279875.1 Rhizobiaceae bacterium | reverse complement strand
AAATCAGCCCGTCGGCGTCGTTGAACGGCTTGCCCGATGCACCACATCGCGCGGCGCCGTTCGCCTAGCCGAGCGAACTGATTTGGATCATCAAAGGGTCCAATATTGTCGACCGATGCTCTGTTGCAACTCGCTCCAGCTATGGCACCGTAGCGGTCGTATCGGCCGCTGCGGGATCGATCCAGCGTTTTGCCATATCGGCCAGCAGACGGTTGTCCTTTTGCTGTTCCATCCAGTAATTCAGATAGTCCGACAGATCGACCGATCCGGGCGGCATCAGATAGGCGAACAGAAACCGGGTTGCGGTGTCCCGCGGCACGACGGCAGAATAGCCGCTATGCGAGATGGCCCAGGCACGGGCCTGTTCCAGGGTCCAGATTGCGGCATCGACATCCGCGTCTTCGGCCAGCTTGTCGTAATCGGGCAGGATCTTGATCCGCGCCGTCGGGAAGCTGCGTCTGGCCTGCGGGATGAGGACGGGATCGTCGAACACGGCAATCGTCAGATTGTCGATGGCGTTGATGCTGCTGCGCGAATCGAACTGGTCGATCTGGTCTGTCCGTACAATCAGGGCCAGCGGGTTTTCGTAATAAGGGTTGCTGACGGTCAGGGCCTCAAGCCGGCCTTTGGTGATGTAAAGGCCGCCGATGGCGATGTCGAACTTGTGCCCATTGAGATCGTCCATCAGCGATTGCCAGGAATAGGGAATGAAGGCCAGCTTGACATTCAAGCCCTGGGCAAATCGGTACATCATCTCCACATCGTAGCCGACCAGCCGCCCGCCCGTGTTCTCATAGGCAAAGGGCATCACATTGGCATTGACCCCCACGCGCAGTACACCATCTGACTGGATGCGGCCCAAAACCCCTTCGGCATTCGACCCGGCGGTTTCGGCATTCCTTCGGTGCTCTTCTGCTGGGTCCTTGGTGTGCCCACCCGGCGCGGACTTCAGCTTGTCCGCCAGGTTGGCGTCACTCAGGGCCTGAAGTTCCTGCGGCAAGCCCATGGCGAGATAACTGGATTCCGAATGAAGCTGAATATGGTTGCCGCCCCAGCGTCCGATCGACCAGATCGCGGAAAGACAGGCAAGGGCCACCGCGATAGTCAACGCAAAGCGTCCGACATCGAAGCGGAAATGGCCGTAGAACGAGAAAGTCACGAGATAGGTGACGAAGGCAAAGGCGGCCACCGACGCCATGACCTGGGCATATCGTGTAACCGCCATGGTCTCGACATAGAGATTGGTGGTTTCGCTGGGCATGTTCAGCCAGTCGGCCATGAAACTCACGGCGCCGATCGATGATGTCGGCGAGCCGATTCCCGACAGCAGCGTGACGCCGGGCAACTCGATCAATTGTCCGAAATGGATGGGAATGAAAAAATAGTAAGAAGCGTAGAGCAAAAAGGCGAGAATGAAAAAATTGCCGACCTGCGCAAGCGGATAGCTGACGGAAAGGCTTGTTTGGATGATCTCCCTTTGCTGGGCTTCATTGCCGCTTGCAAAATGTTTCTTGGCCATATTCTGCGCCGCGGTCTGTATCATCGGCAAGGAAGCGACCGACAGTGATGTGACGATGGAAATGAGGAACGCATCTTTCAGCGACGACATGATTTCCCAGTAACGCAGCGGCAGGAATGCGGTCAGCATCATCGGCAGGACCCAGAGCGCCAGCAGCAGCGCCGACAGGATCACAACCACGATATAGATCGACATGGCGGCATAGCCGCTCGGGTCCATCGTGCTGATTGTATCGGCGAACAGTGCGCAGACCCCAATGGGCGCCAGAAACACCACCCCGCTCCACACCCGGACGCAGGAATTCTGGACGACCGACAGGACATTCAGCAAATCCGCGCGTTTTTCGATGTGTTGGACGGCGATACCGAAAATAATGCCCATCAGCACGATGGACGGGATGTAATTGTTGTTCAGGGCCTCGAAAATATTGTCGGGGATCAGCAGATCGATCAGCGAGGAGCCGGACCCCGGCTGGGCCACAAGTGTGCTGGAATAGTTGACCACCACCGCCTGGCGAATCAACGGCACGGTGGATGCAGCGACCAGCAGCACCGCGAATGTCGTCCCCCACAGGGTCAGGTAGATCCGCCAGCTCTTTTTGAACAGTTTGATGGCTGTCTGCGGAGCAAGCGTGCCAAGTCCGAGGATCAATGACGAAATCAGGTATGGTAAAACGACCACTTCCATCAGCCGGACATAGATGTCCCCGACCGGGGCGATGAGGGCGGAAAGAAACGGGCTGAGAAGGCCAAGAAACACACCGGCCAACCCGCCGATCAGAACATATATCGGTAGGTTTTTTATGCGTAACACCGATATCCCTCGTCCGGTTCCATGATCGCACATTGGCCTAACACAAGAATATTGGCAGGAACAGACGACACAACACCGGCGCGCCGGTGAAATTCGGTGTTGATGTCAAAGCGTACTCCCGATTCAACGAACACAGGGAATCTAAATAAATCACATGATATCAGTGCAATATGCTGAAAAACAAATGCATAACAGGAATATAGGCAAACCTCAACGCCCGCCGGATGCAAGCCGGCGGGCGCGTATTCTAGGCATTTGCTCCATCATTCTTCTGACGGAAGGATAGCCGCTGGGGTGGTCAGATGGCGGGAACGTCCAGCTTGGACAGGCGCACGCCGTTGATTCGGTAGTTGCCGTCTTGCTGGCGCTCCAGGACATAAACGGCCCGCCAATCCTTGCCCTTCGGGCCGGTAATCAGCAGTTCCTGCGCGATCGTCGCGCCGTCCGTTTCGCTCAGGGCGCGGCCGAACGCATAGTTTCCAGGCCGGTAAACCGGCGGAAAGTTCTGTTTGACCATGTCGAAGAAACGCTGAGGCTCCGGAAATACCTTCTGAACACGGGGCGCGGCAAACGCGTAGGCGGAATCAACATCATCGTTCAAAAACGCAATGATCTGCTGTTCGATCACCCCTCTTGCCGAGGCCAGGTTGTCGCTCGCGACAGAGGACGTTGCCAACAGCGCGCCCACCACGAGAAATAAGCCAAATTTACGCATGGTTACATCCTCCTTTCTTGTCTCCTTACATAGTGTGTAAAGAACAGATCGGAAGTGTAACGCTTCTCACATTTTCATGACCGCAGACAAAAGCAACGTCACAGTATCGTCACTTGATGCTCAAAAGACCAATCGATTCAGCCGATTGAGGCAGGCGAGGTTTTTTGCGCGGCAACATGCCGGAACAAGGATTCGCCCCGTGTCTTGATTTTGCCGGACCGCTTGCAATGCCCGCTCCCGTTCAGTGCGGCCGAATCGAACCGTTATCGTTGACTGAGGCGTTTGAAGGTGCCGGTGGCCGTGGCGATGACCGATCCGTCCTCGGCCACCAGTTCCGCATTGACAAAGACGATCTTGCGGCCGCCGCCTGTCACCCACGCCGTGCCTGTCACACGGCCCGACGCCACCCGCGAGATATAATTCACGGTCATCGACACCGTTGTGACGGGCATCAGCGTTTCGCCGTCGGCGGCGAGACTGGCATTGTAACCGCAGGCGGCATCCAGGAGCGTTGCGGCGATGCCCCCGTGCAGACCGTCATTGCGGTTGAGGTGGCGCTCGTCGATATCAAGCACCACGCGGGCATGGCCATCATCGATCTGTATCACATAACCGATCAGGGCCTGGGCGCCGGTCTGTTTGCTGATTTCCCGCATGGCGGCCTATGCGGCCGATCTCGACAGTTCGACAAACCGCGCCGTGTGATGGTCGACATCGCCGAACTGATGATCGATCATGATCAGCCGTTTTGCGAAATGGCCGAGGCCGTATTCCCAAGTCATCGCAATGCCGCCATGCATCTGGATCGCTTCTTCGGCGACCAACCGACCGACTCGGCCGGCCAGCGCCTTGGCGGTTGAAACCGCCTTCTCCCGGTCGGTGCGCGGCAGATCCAGCCGTCCGGCGGCATTGATAACCGCCGAGCGCGCCTGCTCGATCTCCATGAGAACGGTCGCCATGCGATGCTGCAGCGCCTGGAACTTGCCGATGGGAACGCCGAACTGCTTGCGGGTCTGCAGGTAATCGAGAGTCATATCGCGGCAGACATCCATCAGCCCGACGGCTTCCGAGGCCAGCGCGATGCTGGCCTTCGCTGCTGTCCGTTCAAGTGCCGGATAGGCGCCGCCGGCCTCACCGAGGAGACAGCCGGCATCGACTTTGACGGCCTGGAGCGACAATTCGGCCGCATGCAAGCCGTCAATCGTCAGATAGCCGCGGATTTCCAGGCCGGCTTGCGTGGTGGGAACGAGGAATGCCGCGATACCGTCCTCATCCCAGTCCTCGCCGGCGATACGCGCCGTGACCACGTGAAAATCGGCGCTGTCGCCGTTCAGCACCACGGCCTTGTGTCCGTCGAGAGTCCAGCCATCTTCGGCGCGAACCGCCCTGCAGGTCACATGCGCCAGATCATAGCGACTGTCCGGTTCACCATGGGCCAGCGACAGCAGTGTCTTTCCGGCTATCACATCTGCCAGGACGGCCTTCTGTTCGTCATTGCTGAGTTCCGCGACAACACCGCCACCCAGAACAGCCGTTGCCAGAAACGGTTCCACCACCAGCCCACGGCCAAGTTCCTCGAACAGGACGCTGATGTCGAACCCGCCACCGCCGAAGCCGCCGTCATCTTCCGAAAACAGGGCGCCGATCAGCCCCAATTCGGCATATTGGTGCCACAGGTCGCGCGAGAACCCTTCGGCGCTCGCCGCGGCACGATTGCGTTCCTCCAGCGGATAATTGTCCGCCAGGAAACGGGCGACCATGTCCTTGAGCATGGTCCGGTCATCGCTGTGATTGAAATCCATGGCCGTTTCACAGTCCCATCATTTTGGCGATGATGCCGCGCTGTATTTCATTGGAGCCGCCATAGATGGAGATCTTCCGGTTGTTGAAATACTCCTGCGACACCGGTGCGGCGTAGTCGGGACCGATCGGCTCCTGATTGTAGCCCGTATCCAGCGCCTCCGAGACGAACGGCATGGCATAGGGGCCGAGTGCCCGGCGCGTGAGGTCATTGAGTGCCTGGCGGATCTCCGTGCCCTTGATTTTCAACATCGAACTCATCGGTCCGGCATTGGCGGCGCTGTCCGGCGCCGACAGCAGCCGCAGATTGGTCGTCGCCATGGCATCGAGGTCCATTTCGATCTGCGCCAGTCGGGAGGCAAAGATCGGATCGTCGATCAGCGGGCGGCCCCGGTATTTTTGCCGCCGGCCGATATATTTCAGATGCGCCAGCGACACCTTGTTGGCCCCGACATTGGCGATATTGGTCCGCTCGTGGGTCAGCAGATATTTGGCGTAGGTCCAGCCTCGGTTTTCCTCGCCGACGAGATTTTCGACCGGCACTTTGACATCGTCGAAAAACACCTCATTGACCTCATGAGTGCCTTCCAGGAGGATGATCGGGCGAACAGTGATGCCCGGCGTGTCCATATCGATCAGCAGGAACGAGATCCCTTCCTGCGGTTTGCCCTCGGTAGACGTGCGCACCAGGCAGAATATCCTGTTGGCGTACTGACCGAGCGTGGTCCAGGTTTTCTGCCCGTTGACCACATAGTAATCCCCATCCCGAACCGCCTTGGTCTTCAGCGAGGCAAGATCGGAGCCTGCGCCGGGCTCCGAATAGCCCTGGCACCACCAGTCCGACCCATCGAGAATGCGCGGCAGATAGGTCCGCCTTTGCTCATCCGAACCGTATTTGATCAGCACCGGCGCCAGCATTTTCAACCCGAACGGCACCGTTCGCGGCGCGCCCGCCGCACAGCATTCATCCTCGAAAATCTGCCGTTGCACGGCGTTCCATCCGGTGCCGCCATATTCGACCGGCCAGGACTCGGCCAGCCAACCCTGGCGGTTGAGGATCGCATGCCATGTGTCCATATCCTCTTTGACAAGGCGTTTTCCGCTTTTCACCTTGTCTGCGAGAGCCGGCGGAAGCTCCGCTTTGAGAAAGGCCCGAACCTCATCGCGAAAGGCCAGTTCCTCTTCCGAATAACTCAGGTCCATCACGCGCTCTCCCGATCAGTAGACTTCAAACAGGCCGGCGGCGCCCTGACCGCCGCCGACGCACATCGTGACAACGGCATATTTGACGCCGCGCCGTCTGGCCTCATAGAGGATGTGCCCCACTTGCCGCGCGCCGGTCATGCCATAGGGATGCCCGATGGAGATCGAACCGCCATTGACGTTGAGAATATCGTCCGGGATGCCCAGGCGGTCACGGCAATAGAGCACCTGGCAGGCAAAGGCCTCGTTCAACTCCCACAGCCCGATATTGTCCATTTTCAATCCGGCGCGCTCAAGCAGGCGCGGCACCGCGAACACCGGGCCGATGCCCATCTCGTCGGGCTCGCAACCGGCGACGACGAAACCGCGAACGGCGCCCATCGCCTCTATGTTGTTCTTCTGCGCCGCGCCGGCTTCCATCAGCACGCAGGCGGAAGCGCCGTCCGAGAGTTGCGAGGCGTTGCCGGCGGTGATGAACATGTCCTGGCCGCGCACCGGTTCGAGATTTTGAAGCCCCTCAAGGGTGGTCGTCGGCCGGTTGCATTCATCGGCTTCGAGCGTGACGTCCCGCTGGTAAATGTCCCCCGTCTCCTTGTCCTTGACCGCCATGGTCGTGCTGAAAGGGATAATCTCGTCAGTGTACCGGCCATCTGCCTGGGCTGCGGCTGTGCGCTGTTGCGAGGACAGCGCATATTCGTCCTGGGCGCGGCGGCTGATCCCGTAACGCGCGGCAACGATATCGGCTGTATCGATCATCGGCAGATAGATGTCCGGTTTATGCTCCAGGATCCACGGGCTTTGCGCCATATGGCTGTTGGCGTGTCCCTGGGCGAGGGTGATCGATTCAAGACCGCCGGCGAGGATTGCGTCAGAGCCCTGCTGTGTTATGGCGTGTCCGGCAAGGGCGATGGCCTGCAGGCCTGATGAGCAAAACCGGTTGACCGTCATGCCGGCGGTCGTGACCGGCAGGCCGGCGCGGATGGCAATCTGCCGGGCGATATTGCCGCCCGTTGCCCCTTCCGGAAAACCGCAGCCGAAGACTGCATCCTCGATCCGGTCCGGGTCAACACCGGAGCGCTCGACGGCGGCGGCGGCCGCCGCGCCGCCGAACTCGGCACCGTGGGTTATGTTCAACCCGCCGCGGAAGGCTTTGGTGATGGCGGTCCGGGCGGTGGAGACAATAACGGCTTCACGCATGGGGAAGGTCCTCAGGATGTGGCTTTTTTGTTCAGGCTGTCGAAGGTCTCACCACGAGCAACCAGATCGACAAGGAGTTGCGCCGGTTCCCAGAAGTCCGGATCCTCGCCCTCGAAAGACCGAATATCGGCAAGGATCGCGTCCGGCCCGGTCATGTCGGCATATTTCAGCGGACCGCCCCGCCATCGCGGAAAGCCGTAACCGTAGATCATGGTGATGTCGACATCGAGCGGGCGCAGGGCGATGCCTTCCTCGACCACGCGCGCGCTCTCATTGATCATCGCCGCCATATAGCGGCGCATGATGGCCTCCTCGTCGAGCGCCCTGGGCGCAATGCCCTTTTCGTCACGGACCTTGTCGATGATCTCCAGCACCTCCGGATCCGGTTTGCCGACACGGCTGCCATCCTCGTAGATATAAAAACCGCGACCGGTTTTCTGGCCATAGCGGCCAAGATCGGTAATGCGGTCCATATAGTCGGCCGCATAGCGTCCCTTCCATCCCTCCGCCAGTTTGCGTTTCCGATTGGCGCGGCCGATGTCGAGGCCGGCCAGATCGCCCATCTGGTTGGGTCCCATGGGGAACCCGAAATTCACCACGGCCCGGTCGATATCGTATGGGCTTGTGCCATCCTCCACCAGGTAGGAGGCGAGCGTCAGATAGCGTTCGAGAATGCGGTTGCCGATGAACCCGTCACACACGCCGGCGCGCACACCGACTTTTTTCAGCCGCTTGGCAAGGGCAAACCCGGTCGCCACCACATCCGGCAGGGTCTTGTCGGCGACGACGATCTCGAGCAGCTTCATGATATGTGCTGGCGAAAAGAAATGCAGGCCCAGAACGTCCTGCGGCCGCCCGGTCGCTGCTCCGATTTCGTTGATGTCGAGATAGGACGTGTTGCTTGCGAGAACCGCCCCCGGTTTGGCGTGTTGATCGATCCGGCCGAACAGCTCTTTCTTGACGGCCATGTCCTCGAAAGCCGCTTCGATGACGATGTCCGCCGATGCGAGCGATGCAATATCCGCACCGCAACTATAGAGGTCGTTGGCCAGATGGTCGCGGTGGCTCTGATCGAACTTGCCGCGTCGGACGCCGTCATCGAGGATCTTCTCGACATTGGCGCGGCCCCGGGCGGCGCTCTCCTCATCCCGTTCGATCATGGTGACGGGCAGGCCGGCAAACAGCATCGATACGGTGATGCCCGATCCCATGGTTCCGCCGCCGATGACGGCGGCCTGCTGCAGCGGCCTCGGTTCCGCGGATTTCAGTTCCGGCACCTTGCCGACCTCGCGATCGGCAAAGAACACATGGATCAGCGCGTCGCGCTGCGGGGAGTTCATCAATTCCATGAACAGTTCGCGCTCACGCGCGACACCATCCGCGAACGGCATCTCGGTTGAGGCGATGACGGCTTCAGCGCACAGGACCGGTGAGAGTTGTCCCCGGGCTTTCTTTTTCACCTCAGCCCTTATGCGGTCGAACAACTCGGTTTGGCCACGAACCGCCTCGACCTTGTCCTCCAGCGCGCTGGTCCTTCGGACCTCGCGATTGCCCTTCAAGACCTGTCTGGCGAAGGCAAGCCCGGCCTCGCCCGGGTCATTGCCGGGATCGACCGCGTCGATGATGCCCAGCTCAAGCGCTTCACCGGCAGGAACGTGACGACCGCTGGTGATCATCTCGACTGCGGCCTCCACGCCGATAAGCCGCGGCAGTCGCTGCGTGCCGCCGGCGCCCGGCAGAAGGCCGAGATGAACTTCCGGAAGCCCGACACGGGCCGTCTCCAGCGCCACGCGGTAATGGCAGGAGAGGGCGGTTTCCAGACCACCGCCGAGGGCGGTGCCGTGGATGGCGCAGACGATCGGCTTGTCGACGCTTTCGATGTAATCGACCACCGACGGCAAGCCGGGAGAAAGCGGCGGCTTCCCGAATTC
>JANQMU010000139.1 GCA_028279875.1 Rhizobiaceae bacterium | reverse complement strand
CGCGCAGCGCGATGTGGTGCATCGGGCAAGCGGCGCAACGCAGCCGATGGGCCGATTTGCCGCCACCCTTCGGGCCGGGCGGATTTGGCCCCTGGGCGTCGTTGGCCTGCCCTTGTGGTGGGGTGGCACCACGGCGGGCAGCCCGCCTCGCCAGAGACCAAAAGCACCTCGGTCAAATGCATCAGTGTAAACACAGAACGCTCTAAACGCCGTAATAATCCCGATACCATTCAACGAAGCGCGGGATGCCCTCGTTGATATCCGTTTTTGGCCTGTAGCCGACGGCGTTGGCGATTGCGCTGATGTCGGCGGCGGTCGCCGGCACATCGCCCGGCTGCAGGGGCAGGAAATTCTTCTTCGCTTCGCGCCCGAGCGCCTTTTCGAGAACGGAGATATAGTCCATCAGCGAGGCCGGGTTGTTGTTGCCGATATTGAAGATCCGGTGCGGGGCGCTGGAAGTCGCCGGGTCGGGATCGTCATGGTTCCAGTCCGGATCGGGTTTCACCGGTGAATCGCAGACGCGCACGACGCCGTCGACAATGTCGTCGATATAGGTGAAATCGCGCCGGTGTTTGCCGTGGTTGAAGACGTCGATCGGCTCGCCGGCGAGGATCTTTCGGGTGAAGATGAACAGCGCCATATCAGGGCGCCCCCAGGGACCGTAGACGGTGAAAAAGCGCAAACCGGTGGCCGGAACCCCATAGAGATTGGCATAACAATGGGCCATCAGCTCGTTGGATTTCTTGGTCGCGGCATAAAGGCTCAACGGGTGATCGACATTGTCGCTGACCGAGAATGGCATGCGCCCGTTAGAGCCGTAGACCGAGCTGGACGAGGCATAGACCAGATGCTTCACCCCGTGGTGACGGCAGGCTTCCAGAAGGTTGCCGAAGCCGACGAGATTGGCCTGGATATAGGCTTGCGGGTTTTCGATGGAATGGCGCACGCCCGCCTGGGCGGCGAGATTGACCACCACATCGGGCCGGCGGTCGGCGAAGATCCGGTTGACGTCATCGGCGCTCGCCAGTTCGGCGACGTGATTGGTGAAACCCGGCTGTTTTTCCAAAATGGCAAGGCGCGCCTTTTTCAGCTCAACGCTGTAATAGGCATTGAGGTTGTCGAGGCCGACAACCTCTTCACCGCGATCGAGAAGGTATTTGGCGGTGTGAAACCCGATAAAGCCGGCGGCGCCGGTGATGAGATAGGTCATTGGTTCCGTTTCTTTGCCAATGTGTCAGAGCCGCAGGTCGGCCGCGCCGTCCGGCAGCATCCATTTGAGATCGAAGAGAACACCGCCGGGAGTCAGCAAGGCCCGCACGGCCGAGGCGCCCATCGCCGCGAATTCGCGGTGCGGAACCGCCAGCACGACAAGGTCGTAAACGCCGTCCGACGGTTGCCGCGTCAATTCGATGCCGCATTCGGCGCGGGCATCCTCAGCATTGGCCACCGGGTCGTGGACATCGACGGCGACGCCGACATTCTTCAGTGCGCCGACCAGGCCCGAGACCTTGGTGCTGCGCAGGTCCGGGCAGTCCTCCTTGAAGGTCAGCCCCATGACGAGCGCCCGCGCACCCTTGACCGCAATGCCGCGCTGCATCAACGCGTTCAGGGCCAGGCCGGCGGCATACTCGGCCATGCCGTCATTGATGCGGCGTCCGGCGAGGATCATTTCGGGATGATGGCCGAGTTCCTGTGCCTTGTGGGTCAGGAAATAGGGGTCGACACCCACACAATGGCCGCCGACCAGCCCCGGGCGAAAGCCGAGGAAATTCCATTTGGTGCCGGCCGCCTCCAGCACTGCCTTCGGGTCGAGTTGCATCCGGTTGAACAGGATGGTCAGTTCGTTGATCAGTGCGATATTGACGTCGCGCTGGATGTTTTCGATCACCTTGGCGGCCTCGGCCGTGCGGATCGACGGGGCGCGATGGGTGCCGGCGGCGACGATCCGGCCATAGAGCGCATCGACGAAGTCGGCGGCTTCGGGCGTCGAGCCCGAGGTCACCTTCACGATATCGGCGAGCCGGTGCACCTTGTCGCTGGGATTGATCCGCTCGGGACTGTAACCGACGGTGAAATCATTGTTCAGCGAGAGGCCCGAGACGCGCTCGAGAACCGGCACGCAGATCTCCTCCGTCGCGCCGGGGTAAACGGTCGACTCATAGATCACCGTGTCGTCCATTGACAGGGATCGGCCGACCGTTTCGCTGGCGGCGACAAGAGCGGAAAAATCCGGCCGCTTGTGGCGGTCGACCGGCGTCGGCACGGTGACGATATAGACATTGCAACCGGCAAGCTCCTCCGCGTTATCGCAAAAGGAAAGGCGTTCGGCGGCCCTCAGTTCGGCCGCACTGACCTCGCGCGTCGAATCGACGCCGGCCTGGAGTTCGGCAATGCGAGCGGCCGAAATATCGAAGGCTGTCACCGGAAAGTGGCCGGCGAAGGCGACGGCGACCGGCAGGCCGACATAGCCGGTGCCGATAACGGCGATGCGGATATCCTGATCTTTTAACATGGATGTCGTCTGTCAGAGCGTTTCACTGGACGGGTTTCAAGCACAGTTTGCTGCCCATTACCAGCCACGGATTTCAGTGTCCGTCGCACGGCACTCCGTGACTGCGCAACACTCAAATCACCACAGGCGCCGTGCGGCGCAGGACTTCCCGCACCAGGCTGTAGACCGTCGGCAGGGAGGTGCGCGGATTGTCGTCCGACACCTGTCCCTCGATGCGGATGGACACGGTCGCGGCCTGTGAGTTGACGTCGATCTGGTGGATATTGCCGCCTGCGCCGGGATCGGCGATCAGCCGCACATCCGTCCGGTCGAAGCCTGCGCCGGCGAGCGCAATCGTTGCCGCCGTGTTGGCGTTTTTCGGATAGTCCGCCGCCGCCTGCCGTGCCGTTCCCTCATAAAAGACCGCGGCCTTTTCGAGCCCGGCCAGGTCGACGGTTCTTTCCGCCGGCGTACCGATCCACGCTGCGGGCGGCTTGCGCGACGTGTAGGTCACGCTCTCCAGGCCCGCATGGCGGATGCCGGCGAGGATGTCGATGCCGCCGACGGCACCGGCCGGCAGGATCAGCCGGGTGCCGCCACGCCGCGCCGCCGCCAACAGCCTTTCATAAAGGGCGGCGTCGCTCAGCGCACCGGTGGAGGCGACGACCAGTTCCGTGCCGCCGGCAAGGATGGTTTCGGCGCTGAATTTCACCGCCTCGTGGCCAGCGCATTCGATGACCAGATCCGGTGCGGCAGCGAGCAGATCGTCCAGCGTCGCGACGCATCGGCAAGCCTTCGCCGCGCCGTCAGCCTGTGCCGCAAGACGGGCCTGGTTTTCCGGTTCACTGCCGGGCCGCACCAGCACGATGGTTGCGTCAAGCGGCTGCTCCAGCGTCCTTGCCAGAACGCCCAGCAATTGGCGCGCGATATTGCCGAAACCGATAATGCCAAGACGCTTCAGGGCCATACCACCCGCTCCACCCGTCCAACGGTCGTAGGCATTGTTGCTGCGCCTGCCCTGAATAACAACGGCTCAGGTGCCGAAACCGGCCTGCTATCTGAATTGTCGATAACAAATTCCGATATTCAAGCGTTCCTCAAAAGACCCGGTGTGGCTACGCTTCCGCCGGTTTCGGCCCCACTGCAAACGTCATGAGGACGCCCCATGCAACACGCGCTCGATCCGCTTGCCGATGATGTGATCGCCGATCCGTATCCGTTTCTGGCGGCGATCCGCGAGGACACGCCGGTCGTCTATTGCGCGGCGATCGACATGTGGATCGTGACGCGGCATGCGGATGTGGAAGAGGTCTTTCTGGACCCGAAACGGTTTTCGGCGTCGATCGCCCAGGCGCCGCTGATGCCGCTCTGCGATGAGGCCATGGCAATCCTCAAGGCCGATTTCGGCATCCAGCCGGTGATGTCGAATTTCGACCCGCCCGGCCACAGCCGCATCCGCCGGCCGCTGGCGCGCGCCTTCTCCACCCGGCGCATGCGGCTGCTCGAACCGGTGATCGCGCAGCGCTGCTCGGCTATTCTCGACGGTTTCAGCGCCGACAGCGAAGCGGATCTGGCGCGCGAACTGTGCTACCCGCTGCCGGCACTGACCATCTTCACCATGATCGGCTTTCCCGACACGGATGCCGACCAGATCAAAGCCTGGTGCGCCGACAAGCTGGTGGTCAATTGGGGCCGCCCCAGCGCCGAACAGCAGATCCGCGCGGCGCAGACCATGGTTGCGTTCTGGGCCTATTGCCTGGCCTTTGTCGAAAGGCGGCGGCGCGAGCCGGGCGATGATCTGACCACCGACCTGATGCAGGACACGGACGTCGCCGAGCCGCTGACAGACCGGGAAATCGCCAGCATCGTCTTCGGCCTGAGCTTTGCCGGCCACGAGACCACGACAAACCAGTTGGCCAATTGCCTGCGCGCCGTCGTCGAAAACGGCCTGTGGGCCGCGATGCGCGCCGATCGCAGCCTGGTGGCGCCGGTGATTGAGGAATCGCTGCGCCAGGTCTCCTCCGTGGTCGCATGGCGCCGTATCGCGACGGAGGCAACCACAATCGGCGGAACGGCCATCCCGGCCGGCGGCAAACTGCTGCTGTCGCTCGGCGGCGCCAACCGGGACCCGGCGGTCTTTGCCGACCCGGATCGGTTCGACCCGGGGCGCGGCAACGCCCGCGCCCACCTGTCTTTCGGCAAGGGCATCCATCTGTGCCTCGGCGCGCATCTCGCGCGGCTGGAGATCGACATCGTGCTCAATCAGATGCTCGACCGCTTTGCCGAGCTGCGGCTGGATGGCGGGGACTATGCCTTTCCGCCCAATGTGGCTTTTCGCGGGCCGGAGGCGCTGCCGGCCTCGTGGGAATTGGCATAGCGACGGATGAGCGACGCCATGGGTGACGCAAGGCAGCCCTGATTTCCGCAAAGCTTGCGAATGTCAAAGTCCCGCCGGCGGGCGGCACTCAATGGCTGCCTTTGATTCGGAAGAAGTCTGCGTTCATGTCCGCTTTGGACATTTCCTCTTCAAACCACCTTTGAGCTTCCGATGAAAATATATCCTTCGATTCGCGCCACCAGGAATGAATGCCGCTGTAGGGAAAGAATCTGGAGTGAAGGATGTTGCCCAAAGTCTTTGCATGTTCATCATCAATGAAGCCCAGGCCCTTTGAAAAGAGAGCCGAGGCCACCACCGTGAACCATGAGGCCATCACACTGTCAAAGACCAGCTTCTCGCGGCCTTTGAGCTCTTCGTAGTGGAGCAGGCCTTTTATGATCGCATCACCATTGTCGCCTTCAATCATCTCGTGGTGGCTCGAGATAGAAAGCTCCAGCGTGTTCTTGAA
>JANQMU010000109.1 GCA_028279875.1 Rhizobiaceae bacterium | reverse complement strand
GGCATCCAGCGTCCGGGGATGGAATTCGCCGAACGTGCCGAGCACCAGTTTCGGCCCGAGCCTGATGACACCGGAACGGCCCGGATGGAACCAGTCCGGCGCGCCGGTTGCGATCTGCGCCCGTGCGACCGGCGCACCGCAGGCCTCCAGCGCCGCCAGCGCGTCCGCCTTGGCGTCGAACACGCCGGCGCTGTCGGCCGATCCGTTCCAGTGGCGGCCGGTGCCCTGCAACTGCGCGGCGCCGCGCCTTATGCCGGCGGCAACGCGGCTCTGGCCCTGCCGCGTATCGTCCCCGTAGACATCGGACACTTCGAACAGCGCCAGATCACCATGACCCCTGTCGGCATTGCGCTGCGCGGCGGCCACCAGACCGGGAAGCAGGGAGGGGCGCATATCAGACATGTCGACGGCGATCGGATTGGCGAGTTTCAGCGACGCACCGCCGCCGCCGAAGAGCGTAGCCTGTTCGGCCGGGATGAACGACCAGTTGACCGCCTCCATCATGCCGCGGCCGGCCAGGGCACGCTTGACCGACCGGGTGCGGGTCTGCAGCGTGGTGAGAATGCGCCCATTGACGAGCACGTCGCGGGGCAGCGGCTGGGGATCGATCCGGTTCACCCCGTGGATGCGCATAATCTCCTCGACGAGATCGGCCTTGCCGTCGATATCGGGACGCCAGGTCGGGACATGGACCTCGACCGTGCCGCCTTCGCCCTGCGGTTCGAAACCGAGCCGTCTTAGAATGTCGAGGGCCTCGTCATGCGGTACATTGGTCCCGGTCAGCCGCTCGACCTCCGAGACCGGGAACGTCACCACCTTTCGCTGCGGCGGCTGATAGTCGACCACCAGCGGCTGTGTCGGCGTGCCGCCGCACAATTCCAGCACCATCCGGGTCGCCAGTTCCATCCCCTCGACCATATAGGCCGGGTCGACACCGCGCTCGAAGCGGTAGCGGGCATCGCTGATGACGCCGAGATCGCGGCCGGTGCGGGCGATATTCATGGCATCCCACAGGGCCGATTCAATCAGCACATCGGTGGTCCCGGCATCGCAGCCGGTATGTTCGCCGCCCATGATGCCGGCCAGCGATTCGACACCCTTGTCATCGGCAATGACGCAGATTCCGTCATTGACCTCATAGTCACGGCCGTCCAGTGCCAGGACGGATTCGCCCTGCCGGCCGCGGCGCACGACCAGATCGCCGCTCACCTTGGCGGCATCGAAGACGTGCAGCGGCCGGCCGCGATCATAGGTGATGTAGTTGGTGATATCGACCAGCCGGTTGATCGGCCTGAGGCCGATGGCCGTCAGCCGCTGCTGCAGCCAGACGGGGCTCGGACCGTTGTCGACGCCCTTGACCATGCGCAGCGCGAAGCCGAGGCATAGGGGCTGCGTATCGCCGAAATCGAGCGATACGCCAACGGGGCACGGCCCCTCGCCGCCAAGGGGCGCGGTGCTCTTGTCCTTCAGCGTGCCGAGCCCGTAGGCCGCCAGGTCCCGGGCGATGCCGCGAACGCCGGTGCAGTCGGGCCGGTTTGGGGTCAGGCCGATCTCGAGCACCGGATCGTCGAGCCCGGCATGGGCGGCGAAACTGCTGCCCAGCGGCAGGTCCCGGTCCTCCAGATCGATAATGCCCTCATGTTCGTCGGACATCTGCAATTCGCGCTCCGAACACATCATGCCGAAGCTCTCGACGCCGCGGATCTTGCCGACCGACAGGGTCAGATCGATGCCGGGCACATAGGTGCCGACCGGCGCGAAGGCGCCGACCAGCCCGGCCCGCGCGTTGGGCGCGCCGCAAACAACCTGCACCGGGTCGCCACTGCCGGTGTCGACGGTCAGCACGCGCAGCCGGTCGGCATCGGGATGCTGCTCGGCGGTCAGCACGCGGGCGATGACGAAGGGTTCGAGGGCGGATTTGTCATCCAGTTCCTCGACCTCCAGCCCGATCATGTTCAGGGCGTCGACGATCTCCTCCAAAGAGGCATTGGTCTCAAGATGGTCTTTGAGCCAGGAGAGTGTGAATTTCATCGGTTTGTCCGTTGTCTCAGAAGGTCGGTTCCAGGTCCTGTGCGCCGGTCAGGCGCTCAAACCGGCAAACAGGGTCGGCATATCCAGCGGCCGAAAACCGTAATGTCGCAGCCAGCGGATGTCGGCGTCGAAAAAGGCGCGCAGATCAGGCATGCCGTATTTCAGCATGGCGAGACGGTCGATGCCGATGCCCCAGGCAAAGCCCTGATAGACATCCGGATCGAGGCCGACATTGCGCAATATGTTGCGATGGACCATGCCGCAGCCGAGGATCTCCATCCAGTCGTCGCCCTCGCCGAAGCGCACTTCGGACCCCGAGCGGTCGCACTGGATATCCAGTTCGAGACTGGGTTCAGTGAACGGGAAATAGGACGGACGGAACCGCATATTGAGCGACGGCACCTCGAAATAGGCCTTGCAGAATTCCTGCAGAACCCATTTCAGATTGGCGATATTGGCGCTCTCGTCGACCACCAGCCCCTCCAGCTGATGGAACATCGGCGTGTGGGTCGGATCGCTGTCGCAGCGATAGGTCTTGCCGGGAATGACGATGCGGATCGGCGGGCTCTGCTTTTCCATCGTATGGATCTGCACGGGCGACGTATGGGTCCGCAGCAGCTTTCGCTCGCCGGTGTCGTCGGGCGAGAAAAAGAACGTGTCGTGCATTTCGCGCGCCGGATGGCCCTCCGGGAAATTCAGCGCGGTGAAATTGTAGTAATCCGTTTCGATATCGGGGCCCTCGGCGATGGAGAAGCCCATATCGGAGAAGATCGCCGTGATCTCGTCGACAACCTGCGAGATCGGATGAATGCGGCCTGTTTCGAGCGGCGAGGGACGCACCGGCAGGGTGACGTCGACCGTCTCGCGGGCCAGGCGCTCGTCGATCGCGCTTTCGTGCAGGGCCTGCTTGCGGGCGCCGATCGCCTCGCTGACCCTGGATTTCAGGCCATTGATCGCCGGACCCATGACCTGCCGTTCCTCCGGGGTCATCGCGCCGAGCGTCTTGAGCCTTTCCGAAATCGCGCCCTTCTTGCCGAGCGCGGCGACACGAACGGTTTCAATCGCCTGCTCGCTGTCGGCGCCGGCGATATCGCTCAGGATTTTCTCTTCGAGTTGTGTCAGGTCACTCATCTTGATTGTCCTTGTGTCCCGGTCCCCGGTGCCGGGGCTGACAAGGAAAAACCCGTGCCAGCCCTGCCAGCACGGGTTCCCAAATCGATTTTGTCATGCCTTGGGAAACGCTGGCTTACCGGACAGCGCTTTCAAAAGCATTGGGTGTGGTGTCTTTCAGATAGGCGAGCGCCGTCTTGGCGCTGGCCACCAGGGCGCCGAAAGCCTCGGGCTGATGGATCGCCATATCGGAAAGGACCTTGCGGTCGACCTCGATGCCGGCCTTGGTCAGGCCGTCGATGAAACGGCCATAGGTCAGGCCATGTTCGCGGACGGCGGCGTTGATGCGCTGGATCCACAGGGCGCGGAAATTGCGCTTGCGGACCTTGCGGTCGCGATAGGCATATTGTTTCGACCGGTCGACCGCGGCCTTGGCGGCGCGGATGGTGTTCTTGCGGCGGCCGTAATAGCCCTTCGACTGGGCAAGCACCTTCTTGTGCTTTGCGTGGTTGGTGGTGCCTCGTTTTACACGTGCCATGATTCAAACTTCCTTACATTCGGCCCGACCAGCTTAAAGCGAGTTCGGCATGAATTTCTTGACGATACGGGCATCTGGTTCGGACAGAACCATCGTGCCGCGCGCATCGCGAATGAATTTGTTGGACCGTTTGATCATGCCGTGCCGTTTTCCGGCGGCGGCGGATTTAACCTTGCCCGAAGCCGTCAGCTTGAATCGCTTCTTGCAAGACGATTTCGTCTTCATCTTGGGCATTTTGCATCTCCATTGCAGGCTGCCGCACCCCATGGCAGGCGGCCGTTCTTTGTTGTTCGTCCCGCTCCCGGCGACGCTTGCGCGCTGCTCGATCCCCACGACGGTCAGATATGGACCGGATCGACAATGAATCGGCTCGGAAACGGTTGCTGCATTCGAAACCGACACGGCATGCCCTGCCGGACGGTTCGGACGCGGCGTTATAACGGGAGTCAGTCGTCAGCGCAAGGCGCTTTGAAAGCAAACTTCACCATGCCCGACACTGCGGAGAGGCGCCTCTCGCGTGGCCAGATGGAAATCGGACAAACCGGGCCCCTTGGCCATTCACTCAGCTCGGGGCGGGACACGAAAGATCGATGTCCGCATGCGCCCGTTGCGCGGGGTTCCAATCGGTGCATATGCAGCTCCAATACGGGGGCTCGCCGTGCGGGTCGAAGGCTGCGTCCGTGCACGTCAGGCCCTTCGCCTTGTGACAAACCATCTTTGAGTTGCTACCGGTGACCTCGGTGTTGCCCGTTCCGTCGCAATAGCCATAGTAGTATTTGGTCACGTCCGGCCCGACCTCTTCGCTATAGGTGCACTTCGTTTCACTACAGTGCAGGTTGACACTTGGGTTGGCGACCGCCGCGCCTGCCCACAGCAACAAGCCGCCCACTCCCAAAACCGTTACCAGATCTTTCATTGCTGTCCTCCGTTTAAATATGCGCCAATACTTGCTGGATGGCCCTTCATGGCGAAACGGTCTGAATCGTTCTCAAACCAGGTATTCAGTCCCATTGCCCTAGCACTCAGCTCGGGGCCGGACACGAAAGATCGATGTCCGGATGCGCCCGTTGCGTGGGGTTCCAATTGGTGCACGTGCAGGTCCAATACGGGGTCGAGATCAGCACAAGGTGTGCACCCGTGCACGTCAGGTCCTTCGCCTTGTGACAAACCATGCTTGAGTTACGATCGGTGATCTGGGTGTTGCCCGTTCCGTCGCAATATCCTTGATACGTCTTGGTCCCCGACGGCCCGATCTCTTCGCTATAGGTGCACTTCGTCTTGCTGCAGTGCAATTGATTAATTGCCTTGGCAGCCGCCGCGCCTGCCCACAACGATGAACAGCCGCCCACTACCAAAATCGTGACCAGATTTCTCATTGCTGTCCTCCGTTTGATCATGCGCTGATGTTCGCAGGACTGCCCTTCATGGCGAAACGGTCTGAATCGTTCTTAAACCCGGTGCCGCCGCGGTGAGCTCGAGATTCGTCACGAGCTTCGCGGTTACGACCGTGTGTTGCGGGTAGCTGTCCAATGCTCGCTTGTTCTGTTGGGAGTGAACGGCTAGCAGTTCACCGACACGTCCATCTCGTGATGGTTCTCGTCGCCGTTGTTGCGGCAGCCGCACCAGACATGTGTCGTGGTATGATGGGTACCACAGTCGACCATGCCATCATTCTTACCTTTGACGACTTTGCAGTTCATATCGTGGGCAGGGATCTTTGCGGCGTCCGGGCCACAAAATCCCCAATATTGAGGGCTGTCGCTCAATGGAGGGATACTGTAGACATTATCCCAAGTGCAAGTTGTATTGAAATTCGGGCAATCCAAGTCGATCGAAGACCGTGCCTGGACATCATCATGGATGCTCAGGAATCCGACTGCCATAAGCACGCCAGTAATCGCCCAAATACCGTGTCGCAACTGAGATCGTTTCAGCAACTTGATCATCTGTCGATTCCTCCCTGTTCGTTTTCGCGTTTCCGTCGGATCGTCGTTGATTCTTGGGCTTCTGACGAATGACGTCGCCCTCCGACATCGTGAACGTCGATCATCATGTCCACGCCGGCGCGGCTTGTCTTTCGCTGGACAGACGCCCGCCTTCGGCCGACGGGTTGGACATTCCTGCTTCCCGTGCGGCCAGGCCAGTGCCTAGCACGTTACGGACACGTCCATCTCGTGGTGGTTCTCGTCGCCGTTGTTGCGGCAGCCGCACCAGATACCGTCAAAGGCATTATGGGTCTCGCAATCGACCATGCCGTCATTCTTGCCTTTGACGACTTTGCAGTGCATTTTTTCTGCGGGTGTATGGTTGGTGCTCGTGCCACAAAATCCCCAGTATTGAGGGCTGTCGCTCAATGGAGGGATACTGAAGACATTATCCCAAGTGCAGGTTCCATCTATATTCGGGCAATACATGTTGATCGAAGACCGTGCCTGGACATCACCATGGATGCTCAGGAATCCGACTGCCATAAGCGCACCGGCAATCGTCCAAATACCGCGTCGCAACTGAGATCGTTTCGGCAACCTGATCATCTGTCGATTGCTCCCCGTTCGTTTCGCGTCTCCGTCGCACCATATGCCCGCACCGGCGCGGCTTGTCCTTCTCTGGACAGACACCCGCCGTCGCCGATGGTTGCACATCCCGCGTTGCACGGCAAGGCGGACGCGTAGAGCATAGCGCGCCTCGCGAAATAATTGTGACACCAGCGCTTTGAAAGCAAATCGCGATATCGACGGAACCGGTCGAAGTGCGCGGTTATTTGGGGGCCAGCACCATCATCATCTGGCGGCCTTCCAGTTTGGGTTCGGCTTCCACCTTGGCGATCTCGACGGTGTCGTCCTTCACCTTCTGCAGGAGCTGCATGCCCAGTTGCTGGTGTGCCATTTCACGGCCGCGAAAACGCAGCGTGACCTTGACCTTGTCACCGCCGTCGAAAAAGCGGTTCATGGCCCGCATCTTCACCTCATAGTCATGGGTGTCGATATTCGGCCGCATCTTGATTTCCTTGACCTCGACGGTCTTCTGCTTCTTGCGGGCTTCGGCGGCCTTTTTCTGTGTCTGGTATTTCAGCTTGCCAAGGTCGAGGACCTTGCAGACGGGCGGCTTGGCGTTGGGGGAAATCTCGACGAGATCAAGGCCCGCCTCCTGGGCGGCGGCCAGCGCTTCGTCAATCGACACCTCGCCATGATTGTTTCCCTGATCATCGATAAGCTGAACGCGGTCTGCCCGAATGTCACTGTTGGCGCGCGGTCCGGTCTGGGTCGGTGGCGGCGCTCTGAATGGTCTGCGAATGGCCGTGGTCTCCCTGGCTGTTTCGTCTCATGTGATCGGCGGCAATGCCATCATCGCCATGTCCAAGTCAATAGCATGGCTGCCGGAAAAAATCACCCGTCGCGCGCCCGGCGGCGCCATGTCAGGCATATCGGACGAGAATCCGCTGTCCGACGGACGGCGAATCGGTCACACTCAAAACGGCAATTTCGGGCAAAGCGAGCCCGGGCAAAGCAAATGGGTGCATCGATTGACAGGCGAAACGACATATCTGGACGTAGGGCAGGGCGACGAGGCGCGCCGAATCGCCGTCAACCACCGAACGGAGACGGCCGGGCAGCAGCGGCCGGGCCTGTTCTGGCTCGGCGGCTACCGGTCGGATATGAGCGGCACCAAGGCTGTCGAGCTGGACCGTTATGCCGAAGAGAGCGGGCTGGCCTGCACCCGTTTCGATTATTCGGGACACGGGCAATCGGGCGGCGACTTCATGCAAGGGACGATATCACGCTGGCTCAAGGAGAGCCTGGCGGTGTTCGACCGCTTTGCCGGCGGGCCGCAGGTGCTGGTCGGATCGTCCATGGGGGCATGGATCGCGCTGCGCATGCTTCAGGAGCTGCGCGAGGCGGGGCGCGGCAACGCCATATCCGGATTGCTGCTGCTGGCGCCGGCGCCGGATTTCACCAGTGTCCTGCACGAGCCACTGCTGAGCGACGCGCAAAGGCGCGATCTCGTTGAGAAGGGCTATTTCGAGGAGCCGACGCCCTATGGCCCGGACCCGAATGTCTTTACCCGGGCGCTGTTCGAGGACGGGCGCAGGAACCTCGTCCTCGACGGGATCATCGAAACCGGCTGTCCGGTGCATATTCTGCAGGGCATGGAAGACCCGGACGTGCCCTATTCGCACGCCCTGCGCCTCGTCGACCATCTGCCGGCCGACGATGTGGTGCTGACCCTGGTGCGCGACGGCGATCACCGCCTGTCGCGGCCGCAGGATATCGATCTCATCATCAACGCTGTTGCACAAATGACGCAGGCCCCGGCCGTTTGATGATCGGTTCCCGGCTGCGGTAACCATAAAGCGAACTTTACCGGCCTGGCGATTGACTTCGGCGCCCTTGCGCTTCTTAACTGTTTGTTAAGGATAATAAAGGGTGTACAGGGACAGGCCTTCCATGAGGCGCGTAATGATCAACGGGATGCTTGCGGCTGTGGTGGTCGCTGCATCGCCTACTCCAATCGTCATGGCGGCCCAGCAGGCGGGGTCGGCCATGCAGGTCGGCGGCGTCACGTCGCAGCCGATCGGCCATTACGAATTCTGCAAGCGCAACCGGCAGGAATGCCGCGGCAACGGCCGGAAAACGGCCGCGCCGAGGGTCACCGAATTCGGCTGGTCGGTGATCAAGGACGTCAATGAAACGGTGAATTTCTCGGTTCTGCCGATGACCGATTTCGAGATCCACGGGCGCGAGGAATTCTGGTCCTATCCCGATGCGGTCGGCGACTGCGAGGATTATGTGCTGCTGAAACGGGCCATGCTGATCGAACGCGGATTCTCGCCCTCCGACCTGCTGATCACCGTGGTGCGCAAGCCGAATGGCGAGGGACACGCGGTCTTGACGCTGCGCACCGCCGACGGCGATTTCGTGCTCGACAATCTGGACGACACCGTGAAGGTCTGGACCGAGACGCCCTATACCTATCTCAAGCGCCAGGCCTCATTCCATGCCGGTCGCTGGGTCGACATCGAAAATGGCGACGAGCTGATGGTCGGGTCGATTCCGGAGTAGTTTGCCTCAGGACTTTGATTTGCCGGCCTTCGCGGCGGTTTCGAACTCTCTTTCCAACCGTTCCTCAAGCTTGACCAGATCCTCCGGCAGGGGCTGGCCGGTGGCCTTCATCTGATTGAGCTCCAGGCGAATCTGCTCCAGCAGTTCGGCGGCATCCTGCGGCTGGTTCTCCATTTCGACAAAGAGCATGTTGATCCTGGTGATCAGATCGTCAAAAGCCATGGCCGGCATCCCGTTCGATTCGCAATTGTCATGTGATAGCGGCAGACGTTCGACAATATTTTGACCGCTGTCAAACCGGCTGTTCCATTCGGCGGTAATTGTGGACGCCGTTCCTTTTGCCCAGCGCGGTAAAGAGCCCCGATCGCAGAATCGATGCCGGCACGCCGGCGGGTGCCGGAAACAGCCACACCGCCAACCGGCCGTCGACCTTCAATATCCTGTGCATTTCCGGCAGCAACCGGCTCAGGGGCAATGTCGGAAACGGCACGACACCGAACAGCAGAACCAGGTCGACGCTTGCCGTATCCAGACCGGTATGCAGCGCGTCGCGCCGAACCACTTCGACATTGTTCAGCCGCGCCTGTCGGGTTTTCCCGCGGACAAGGTCGACATAATCCGAGAGCGGATCCATGGCGATGAGGCGGCCGGTCTCACCGACCATCCGCGCGGCCGGGATGGTGAAAAACCCGGTGCCGCAGCCAACCTCGAGAACGGTCTGGCCGGATTTGATATCGGCGCCCCGCAGCGTCTTGCCGGGCTCGAACAGCCAGTGCCGCAGGCGGCTTTTCATCACCGCACCGCCGGGTCTGGCAAGCCAGTTCATAATTCTCGATGCGCCGAGTTTTTCCGTGTCCATGATTGTCATTATTCCGTCAGGGCTTTTGGCTGACATCCACATTGTGAACAACGGCACCGGAGATGTCCTCACCGCCGGCATGGGCGAGCGCTTCCCTCAAGCCTTCGATGATGTCATCGCCACATTTTGTCATCGCTTTTTCCTTTGCTTTGCCGCCGCTCGCATGTCAGCCGCTGACAGTATCCGAAAACAGGCTGCTTTTGGACCTCGCTCCGCCTGCGGTTCGATTTGCCCGAAAATCAGCGCCCGCCGGTTTGACGCATCCGGGTACACCGCACTTGTCCGGCAACACCGGCAAGGCTTGATCTTGCACGCGAGGGACCAAATAGTAGGACGATGACGATGCAGCGCGCCTCCACACTCCCCGACAACTGGCTGGACCGACTGGGACAGCTTGTCGCGGCGCGGCTGCGATCCGAGACGTCCGGATATGAGCCCTATACGCCGTCCGATCCCGAAACGCTGGAGCGCACGCTGCGCCCCGGCGATATCCTGCTTGTCGAGGGCAATCAGAAACTGTCGGCGGCGATCAAATATCTGACCCAGTCGACCTGGTCGCATGCGGCGCTCTATGTCGGCGAGGCCTGCGGCGCGCCGCCGCCGGGCAGCGAACCGGCGCGGTTGATCGAGGTGGTGCTGGGCGAAGGCTGCGTGGCGGTGCCGCTGTCGAAATATGCCACCTACAATACACGGATCTGCCGCCCGGTGGGCCTTACTCCTGAAGATCGCAAGGCGATCGTCGACTTCATGGTCTCCCGGATCGGCACCAAATATGATCTGAAGAACATCTTCGACATGCTGCGCTATTTCCTGCCGACGCCGCCGGTCCCGGTCCGCTGGCGGCGGCGCATGCTGTCCTTCGGCTCCGGCGATCCGACACGGGCGATCTGTTCATCGCTGATCGCCCAGGCCTACCAGTCGGTCCGCTATCCGATCCTGCCGGAAATCAAGTCACTGCCCGGCCATATGACCGCGCAATCCACCTATTCGCGTCAGGAAATCCTGCATATAAGGCATCACTCTTTGTTCACGCCGCGCGATTTCGACCTGTCGCCCTATTTCCGGATCGTCAAGCCGACCCTCGAATACGGCTTCGACTACAAGGCGATCCGCTGGCACCCGGAGACCGACCGGGCGCTTGCGGCGCAGCGCGCCGCCGAAGCGCCGGCCGGGGATGCGACGGAGATTTCCGATGGCGGATCGGGCTGACGGAACGGTGCCCCGATTGCCCGCATGAACCGCTTCCCTTTGGCGCAAACTCGCACTATACGGCGTGCCATGAACGCATTGTCCGGAACACCGCTGAGCCATATCCGCAATTTTTCGATCGTCGCGCATATTGACCACGGCAAATCGACGCTGGCCGACCGGCTGATCCAGATGACCGGCGGCCTGGCCGACCGCGAAATGTCGGAGCAGCTGCTCGACAATATGGATATCGAGCGGGAGCGCGGCATCACCATCAAGGCGCAGACCGTGCGGCTGCACTACAAGGCGCGCAATGGCGAGACCTATGTGCTCAACCTGATCGACACGCCCGGTCATGTGGATTTCGCCTATGAGGTGTCGCGCAGCCTGTCGGCCTGCGAGGGCTCGCTTTTGGTGGTCGACGCCAGCCAGGGGGTCGAGGCGCAGACGCTCGCCAATGTCTATCAGGCGATCGACAATGACCATGAAATCGTCACCGTGCTCAACAAGATCGACCTGCCGGCGGCCGAACCGGAACGCGTCAAGGAGCAGATCGAGGAGGTGATTGGGCTCGACGCCTCCGATGCGGTGGAGATTTCGGCCAAGACCGGTCAGGGCGTCGAGGATGTGCTGGAGGCGATTGTGCACCGCCTGCCGCCGCCGCGGGAAGGCGATGAAGACGCGCCGCTGAAAGCGCTGCTCGTCGACAGCTGGTATGACAGCTATCTTGGCGTCATCGTCCTGGTGCGGGTGATCGACGGCGTGCTGAAAAAGGGCCAGGTCATCCGCATGATGGGCACCGACGCCAGATATCCGGTCGACCGGGTCGGCGTGATCACGCCGAAAATGGCGACGGTCGACGGTCTCGGACCGGGCGAGATCGGTTTCATCACCGCCTCGATCAAGGAAGTCGCCGACACCAGGGTCGGCGATACGATCACCGAAGACAAACGGCCGACACAGACCATGCTGCCGGGCTTCAAGCCGGCCCAGCCGGTGGTGTTCTGCGGGTTGTTTCCGGTGGATGCCGCCGATTTCGAGGACCTGCGCGGCGCCATGGGCAAATTGCGGCTCAACGATGCGAGCTTCTCCTTCGAGATGGAATCCTCGGCGGCACTCGGCTTCGGCTTCCGCTGCGGCTTTCTCGGCCTGCTGCATCTGGAAATCGTCCAGGAACGGCTGGAACGGGAATTCGGCCTCGACCTCATCGCCACCGCCCCGTCGGTGGTCTATGAGCTGGTGATGACCGACGGCAGCCAGCGCGAGCTGCACAATCCGGCGGATATGCCCGATGTCGTCAAGATCGCCGAAATCCACGAACCGTGGATCCGGGCAACCATCCTGACACCGGACGACTATCTCGGCCCGATCCTCAAACTATGCCAGGACCGGCGCGGCATCCAGACCGAGCTGACCTATGTCGGTGCACGGGCGATGCTCTCCTATGACCTGCCGCTCAACGAGGTGGTGTTCGATTTCTACGACCGGCTGAAATCGCTTTCCAAGGGCTATGCCTCCTTCGACTACCAGATTACCGGCCATCGGCCGGGCGACCTGGTGAAAATGTCGATCCTGGTGAATGGCGAGCCTGTCGATGCGCTGTCCATGATGGTGCACCGATCGGCGGCCGAAAAACGCGGCCGCGACATGTGCGAAAAACTCAAGGACCTCATTCCCCGCCACATGTTCAAGATCCCGGTCCAGGCCGCAATCGGTGGCACCATCATCGCCCGGGAGACGATTTCGGCACTACGCAAGGACGTGACCGCCAAATGCTATGGTGGCGACGCGACGCGTAAGCGCAAGCTGCTGGACAAGCAGAAAGCCGGCAAGAAGAGGATGCGTCAGTTCGGCAAGGTCGATATTCCCCAGGAAGCCTTTATCGCCGCACTGAAGATGAAAGACAATTGAGCGACGGCTGAAAGCGGAAGCCCCCGCCATGCAGCCATGGCGGGGGCCCCGGCAAAGCGCCGGTCAGTCAGCTGCTACGCCCGCCCACCGTTGGCCCGGACGGACGGGCGTGAGGGGTAGCGCCTGTTACTGACTGGCCAACGCTTCATATTCGGGCTGTGAGAGAACGCCGTCGCCATTCGTATCGGCGGCGGCGAGCATCTCGGAAGACACGCTCGGCAGAGCGGCCATGGCTTCTTCCATCGTCACCGCGCCATCGCCATCGGCGTCAGCGACGACAAACTCGACCGCCTGTGCATGGGCGGCGATCGAGAAGGCGGACAATCCGACTGCCAAAAGAAGCTTTTTCATCAGTACTCTCCTTTGATTGACCTCGCGGCGCCCGAATCATCCTTTCGTGACGACCGCCAGTCCGGCCCGTGCCGAACGGGGTGAAACCTGATCGCTCTTTGTGGTGTCAAAGGGGAGGAAAAAAGACCTTGTGGCGATCATTTCCGGGCAAAACTAAGGGTAACCGTGATTAATATAACTTGTTGAAATATTTGAGTTATTAACGATTCTTGATGATCATTGGGACTTTGCCGGCCGGCGGCCGCCATCCGGCGATCCGCATCCCCTGATTTGACAGTTCGGGTGCCGGCGGGCACCATCGAGCAATGACCACCGCCACCGCCGAATCAAAAGCCGATCAGCCCGCCGCCACCTCCTTTGCCTGGCATGTCGACACACCGGTCGGCCGGCTGGCGGTCGTCGAAAAGGACGGCGCCGTGGCGCGGCTTCTGTGGCACCGCGATTCGCCCGGCCTCAGCGAAATCCGCGAGACGCCGGTTCTCAAGGAGGCCGTGGCGCAACTGACCGCCTATTTCGACGGCGAGCTGACGGCATTCGACCTGCCTCTGAAACTGTCGGCCAGCGATTTCGAACGGCAGGTCCAGGAGGCGATGCTCGCCATTCCGCATGGCCAGACCCGGACCTATGGCGACATTGCCAAAGATCTCGACACCTATGGCCAGCCGGTCGGCCAGGCCTGCGGCAACAATTCCATTCCGATCATCGTTCCCTGCCACCGCGTCCTGTCCGCCAACGGCCTCGGCGGCTTCTCCGGCGAAGGCGGCGTCGAAATGAAAATCCGCCTCCTGAAACATGAGGGCGGCTATCCGTTTTTGCTTTAGCCCCCGACAGCATTGCACAAATAAGGCGTTGACAGGCCCCGGCCACAGCCTTACATCACGCCGGCACACATGACGTGCCCAGATGGCGGAATTGGTAGACGCGCCAGCTTCAGGTGCTGGTGACCGCAAGGTCGTGGAGGTTCGAGTCCTCTTCTGGGCACCATTTCCTTGTCCTCACGGTCACACCGCCCTTCGGGCTGACCTCCGGACGGGGCGGCCAAAAGTGGCCGGCGCGCGGTTGCGCTTGCGAACCCTGGCAGGTTCGAAGTTTCTTCTTCCGGAGGCACTGTTTTCCAGCTTCCGGCGGCGGAATGTGCTTCCCGGTCCGAACCACATTGCAGATTGGTATAGCCCTGACGCGGGTCAAAGACCGCGGAGCTTCCCATACCGGCGAATTAAGCGATGCGGACAATTCCCCGATACGCTTAATCAAACGTGTCCTTTCGTTCAAGCCGTTGACTTTTTGAGGTTTTCTGATTTCGCAGATAATCAGGCCGCCCCGCCGCGCAGCATCACTGCAGGCTCGGCCTCCCGTCCGATTCAGGAACTGGCAAGACCTGTTTGCTAGGTTGCCGGCGAGGGATGAAATCGGGTGGGGACCACGGAAAAGTGACGTCAGGGCGGAGTTTCATATCGGCGCGTTCGCGGCCTGTGGCTGCAACCGGAGAGCGCAGGCATCGGGCAGCAGCGTGGATGTCGATGCTGCGGACAAGGCATCTCAGGACGCTGGGGCTTGCCGTGCTGGTTCTGGCCTGCGCGGGTCTCTTCGCCTTCATGACGACGCGGGTCGTTCACTCCATCCGGGCGGCGCAGAACCGGGTGCAATTGCAGGAGCTTTCCGCCTCGACGCTGCACCGGGCCGAACTCGGCGCGGATTATGCCTTTATCGCGCTCACCGAGCTGACGGAGCGGGCCGACATCAATTGCAGCGCGGCGACCATGCAGATGTTCCGGGCGCAGATTCACCAGCGGGCCATCGTCAAGGATATCCGCATCGTCGATGCGAACGGCAAGACGCTTTGTTCAGCGTTCCCCGACACGCTCGGTTCCGTTCAGCAAAATCTCGATCTTGATGCCGGGCTCTATTCGCGCAACGGGCGCATCAAATTGCTGCCCCTGGCGCTGCGCGGGCAGACTGCCTTCGGCGTGTTGTGGATGCTCGACGCCGAGACCAATATCATGGCCGTCGTCAATACGGGCACGCTGGTCTATGACGTTCTGCCGGACACTTTGCGGGACGGCAATGAGGCGCGGGTGCTGCTGAATGACGGGACGGTCATCGCCTCGCATGCCGAGGAAGGCTGGGATGCTGATCCGGCGGCCGGCCGGCGGCCACTGGCCTTCCGCACCGCCTCTGATCGCTACCCGCTGCAGGCCGAAATCAGCGTCGACCGCAACCGGCTCGCCGACTGGAACAATCATATCAGCGCCGTCTATCCCGCGGGCGGCGGGTTTCTGGGCCTTATCTTCGGCCTGCTTGCGATCCGCGCCGTTGCCGGACCGCGCAGCGTGACACAGGCCATTGACCGGGCTCTGGACGAGCGGCGGTTCCGGGCCTATGCCCAGCCGATCTTTTCGCTGCGGAGCGGCGCCATCACCGGCTGCGAGGTGCTGGCGCGGCGGGTCGGGCGCGACGGGTCGGTGGCGCCGGCCGGCGAGTTCATTCCGCTGGCCGAACAGACCGGGCGCATCGTGCCGATCACCTGGCAGGTGATGGACCATGCCCTCAGCGTGCTGAAACCGTTTCTTAAGGACAACAAGCAGTTCACTGTCGCCTTCAACATCGATACGGCGCATCTGATGCAGCCATCCTTTGCGGCCGATCTGCGTAGCCATGTGCTGGGTGCCCGCGTCGCAACGCGGCAGATCACGATCGAGCTGACGGAACGACGGCAGATCGCCGATCTCGACGGCGCCGCCAAAACAATCGCCGAGTTGAAGGAACGGGGCTATCACTTTGCCATCGACGATGCCGGAACCGGCCATAACGGGCTGAGCTATATTCAAAAGCTCGGTTCCGATGTCATCAAGATCGACAAGCTGTTCGTCGATTCGGTGGTCGATGATCCAAGCGCCCGCTCGCTGATCAAGATGCTCGTGCGCCTTGCCCGAGACCTCGGCATGTCGACCGTCGCCGAAGGCATCGAGACGGAAGACCAGCGCCGGGCACTCACCGAACTCGGCGTCGACCGGGGCCAGGGATATCTCATATCAAAACCGCTGCCGCTCGACGCCTTCCTGGCATTCATGGCGCAGCGGGCGGAACCCGAACGTCCCTCCATCGCGGCATAGGACGCCTTGCTACGACTGGCCCTCGTCGTCGAACTCCTCGGCGAGATCGGCAATCAGCGTGCGCCGGACATCCGCCTTCTGCCCGAGCCGCCCGGCCAGCGCCGTTGCCAGCAATTGTGCCATGCTCAGGACGCTGGTCTGGGTCAGTTCGGACCATGGTGTCGAAACATGGCAATTCAGGACCAGCGCGTCCTTGCGCTGCGCCTTGCCGGCATTGGTCGGGTCGGTGATGACGATGGCCTTCAGCCGTGTGGTCCTGGCGAAGGTCAGCATCGCCGAAATCTGCGGCGACCAGGGGCGGACGGCCATAATGACCAGTGCATCATTGGGACCGGTCGAGGCGAGCTCTTCGGGCCAGATCGCGGCGTTTTGTGAAATCAGGTGAACCGCCGGGCGCACCCGCGTCAAAAGAACCCTCAAATACTGGGCAAGGCCGTTTTCAATGCCGAGCCCGGCCACCCAGACCCGTTCGGCCCCGGCAAGCTGTTCGGCGGCCTGGTTGAGCACATCGCTCCGCAATTCCTCGAATGTGCGCGTCAGATTGGCGGTCTCGACCTGAAGATGGACCGAAATCGACGTCGCCGCGGCCGGCGCGACCTGCGGCATCGGGATCTGCTGCACCGGGCCGGTCCGGTTCCGCTCCTCGCGCGCCTGCAGGCGCACATCGTTGAAATCCCGATAGCCGAGATTGCGGAACAGGCGCGCCGCCGTCGCCTTGGAGACACCGGTGAACTTGGCGAGCTCGGTTGCCGAGGCGGCAAGAATCTCGTCCGGCCGGTCCAGCAGGAACTGGGCCATTTTCTGTTCCGACGGCGTCAGCGCGTCAAACCGTTCCTGTATGCGCAGCGCAAGTCGTGTTCCCATGAATCCATCCTAACGGAAAAACCCGTTTGTCGTCATCGGTTAGCGGGGTTTTCCCCGGTGCCAAAAAAATCGCGTGACAAATCCGAATGTTTGTGAAACTCTTGTTTCAGAAATTGCTATATCAGAAACAATCGGAACATGTCGTGACAAAAACCAAAATCGTCCGCGAGAAAATCTGGTCCAAGCTGGCCCATGTGGCGCGTCCGGACTCCCGGTTTCATCTCAATTTTTCCGAAGTCATTCCGGATTTCGAGGGTTCGGACCGGGCGACCGACCTGCTGACCGCCGAACGTTTCTACAGGGACGGCAGCTACGCCTTCATCACGCCGGACAATTGCCTCGTCGATCTGCGCCGGCGCATGCTGGAGGATGGCAAGTCCTTCGTCATCTCGGGTTACGGCATCTATGCCGGTTTCTATCTGATCGAACCCGATCGGGTGCCGAAGGGACAGGAACTCTTCGCGGCCTGGCTCGACGGGCTCGAACATTTCGGACGCAAAATCCGGCTTGACGAGATCGCCGATCGCGGCCGTTTCGATTTCATGGTGACCGGCGCGTCCGCCGTGTCGCTCGACGGCGTGCGCTTCGGCAAGGGCCACGGCTTCTTCGATCTGGAATGGGGCATGTTCACCGAACTCGGCATCGTCGATGACAACACGCCGGTGGCCGCCGTGGTGCATGACGTTCAGGTAGTCGAGGACAAGCTGTTCCCGAGCCCCACCGATATTCTGGTCGATATGATCGCCACGCCGAGCGGCATGCGCCGTGTCGAAAATCGCGGCGTGCGCCCGCGCGGCATTCACTGGGACCTGCTGGAGCCCGAACAGATCGACGCCACGCCGCCGCTGCAGGACCTGCGCCGCATGCGCGGGATGCAGCCCTGATTTCCTTGATTTCCTTCACCTGTCAAAGGAGAAACATGATGACGATATGCGCCAACCGACGCCAGATCCTGAAAACCCTGGGGGCCGGCGCGGCCCTGGCGGCCGTTCCCGGATTTGTCCGTCACGCTGCGGCGGCGACACCGCTGACCATGCAGGCCGCCTGGATCAACGATGCGGAATTCGCCGGATATTTCGCCGCCATCGATGAAGGCTATTACAAGGATGCCGGCCTTGACGTGACCTATCTTTCCGGCGGGCCCGACGTGATCCCGGAAAGCTCGATCATCTCCGGCAAGGCCGATCTGGCGCTCACCACGCCCGATACGACCATCAAGGCGATCGTCGATCAGGGCGCGCCGTTCAAGATCATCGGCGCGCAGTATCAGAAGAACCCGATCGGCATCGTGTCGCTTGCCAAGGCCCCCATTCACACGCCGGCCGAATTGAAGGGCAAGACACTGGCGGTACCGCCGGTCAACGTCATTTCCGTCGAGGCGATGCTGGCGATTAACGGCATCGACCGCGGCGACGTCAATATCGTGCCCTATGCCTATGACCCGACCCCGCTGATCAAGGGCGAGATCGACGCATCGCTCGATTTCACCACCAATGTCCCCTTCACCATCGAGCAGCAGGGGGAAAAGGCGGTCAGCTTCCTGCTTTATGATTTCGGCTACAAAACCTACAATGATACGGTGGTCGTTACCGAGGATGTCTTGAAAGACAAACGTGCCGAACTGATCGCCTGGCTCAGCGCCAGCCGCCGGGGATGGAATGACAATTTCGCCGATCCAAGGGCCCTGCCGCCGCGTTTTGCCGACACCTGGTTCAAGGGCACCGGCCGCACGGTGGAAAACGAAATCTACTTCAACATCGCGCAAAAGCCGCTGATGGAACATCCCGACGGCATCTTCGCGATGGACGAGGAAGGCATGGCGGCCAATATCGAAACGCTGCGCCGTATCGGCATCGAGGCGACACCCGACATGTTCGATACAAGCCTGCTGGCCGAAGTCCAGGGCTAGCCGATGCAGGGTCTGCCGCTTTCCTTTGCGGATGTCAAAAAGGCATTCCAGATCAAGGGGCAGGCCCTTTCGGTCCTGGGCGGGCTGAGCCTCGACTGCCCGGCCGGTTCCTTCACGGCACTGCTCGGCCCGTCGGGATGCGGCAAATCCACCCTGCTGCGGCTGGCGCTCGGCCTCGAATCCGTGGATGACGGTGCGGTGCTGGTCGGGGGCGACAGCCCGGCCGCCGTGCGCAAGACCGGCGCCGTGGGTGTTGCGTTCCAGGACGCGGCGCTCCTGCCCTGGCGCAGCGTCGAAGACAACATCCTGCTGCCGTTCCAGGTTCTCGGCGGCATGCGGCCGGATGCACAACATATCGCCGACCTCATTCAACTGGTCGGCCTGGAAGGGTTCGAGAAGGCGAAACCGGGCGAACTGTCCGGCGGCATGCGGCAGCGCGTCGCCATTGCCCGTTCGCTGGCGACGGAACCGCGGCTTCTGTTGATGGACGAACCGTTCGGTGCGCTGGATCTTATCCTGCGGCGTCAGATGAACCTCGAACTGCAGCGCATCTGGTCGGCTTCGCGGCCGACGACCCTGCTGATCACCCATGGGGTCGACGAGGCGGTTTACCTTGCCGACCGGGTGGTGGTGCTGTCGAGCCGGCCGGCGACGATCCTTGCCGACATCACCATCCCGTTCGAGCGCCCGCGGGGGCCGGCGCTGTTTCGCGATCCGGCATTCCACACACTCTGCGACGAGATCGGCGCGTGGCTGGAGCCGCAGGAAGGGTCGCAACCGGCATGAATGGAGGGAAGCAGGGAACCGCGATCCTGATCGTGCTGATCCTGGCAGTCTGGGAGATTGCCGGCCGGATGGAGTGGGTGGCCGGCGGCACCTTGCCGGCGCCAACCGACATCCTCATCAGGCTGTTCGAGGAACGGGCGGACTACTGGCCGCATCTTGTCGCGACATCCCGTATCTCGCTGTTCGGCTTCGTGATCGGCAATCTGATCGCCATCGCGGCGGCCGTCTGCTTCTGCCTCTGGCCGTTCAGCGAACGCATGATGCGCGGCGTCAATATTGCGATTTTCGCGGTTCCGCCGATCGCCATCGTGCCCGTTCTGGTGATCGCCCTTGACGGCGAGGCGGCCCGCATCACGCTCGCCGCGCTGCTCGTCTATTTTCCGACCATGACGGCTACCCTCGCCGGATTGAACGATATCGACCCGCGGACGGCGGACCTTGTGTCGGCCTATGGCGGCGGCCGCTTCAAGACCATGCGGCTGGTGCGGCTGCGCGCCGCCGTGCCGGCAATGATGAGCGGTTTCCAGGTGGCGGCGCCAGCGGCTGTCCTCGGCGCGGTGCTCGCCGAATTCGGCAGCGGTGCGCGCTGGGGGCTGGGCACCTATCTGCTGGGCTCGCTTGGCCGCGCCGAACCCGACCGGTTGTGGGGCATCGGCCTGACGGCAACCGCCATTGCGGGCATCGGCTATGTCCTGGCGGCCATTGTCGCCCATGTGACGACCGGCACGAACCGGTCGATCACCCTGGCGCCGGCCGGCCATGAAACACGCCGCAGGGAAAGCCGGCTCAAAGCCACGCTGATGGTGGCCGCGGCGATCCTGGTGCCCTTCCTGATCTGGCAGGGGCTGCTGGCCGCCGCAAACCTGTCGCCGATCATCGCCAAGACGCCGCTGGGCGTCGTCGACTACCTGTTCTTTTCCAAGGGCAGCGCCGCGGCCCAGGCAAAATTGCTGCAGGCGCTCGCCGAAACCATCCCGACGACGGTCGCCGGCATGGTGGTCGGCCTTGCCATCGCCTTCCTGCTGGCGCTCATTTCCTTCGCCGCGCCGCCTGTCATGCGCGCTTTGCTGCCTTTCGCGCTGGTGACCCAGACCATGCCGCTGGTGGCGCTGACGCCGCTGGCCGTTCTGATCTTCGGACGCGGGCTGACCGTGACCCTGGTGATCACGATCTCGGTGACCTTCTTCGCCGCCTATGTGGTGCTCGCCCAGGGCTTTGCCCTGATCCCGCGCGCCGCCTACGACCTTGTCGATTCCTACGGCGCCTCAACGCTGCAGAAGCTGCGTTTCGTGGCGATCCCGGCCAGCCGCACCTGGCTGTTCGTGGCGGCCCGTCTTGCCATGCCGAAGGCGCTGCTCGGGGTGATGATCGCCGAATGGCTCGCCACCGGAAAGGGGCTCGGAAACCTTCTCAACCAGTCGCGCGGCTATCTCGATTACGGCATGATCTGGACGGTCGCGCTGGTTTCGGTTCTGGTGGCGATCGCGCTTTACCAGCTCACCTATCTGATCGACCGCCTGACGGACCGGTGAGGCCGGGTCAGGTCACGAGGATTCGTGACCCCGTCGGCACCCGGTTGTAAAGGTCGATCGCATCCTGATTCATCATGCGCACGCAGCCGCTGGAGACCGCCTTGCCGATGGTCCAGTATTCCGGCGATCCGTGAACCCGATAGAGCGTGTCGACATTGCCCTGGAAAATGTAAAGCGCCCGCGCGCCGAGCGGGTTGTTGAGCCCAGGCGGCATGCCGCCATTTTCGGCGCTCCAGCGTTCGAGCTCGGGCTGGCGGGCGATCATGGTGGCCGGCGGCGTCCATTTGGGCCATTCCTGTTTCCAGGCGATGCGGGCCCGGCCCGACCACTCGAAGCCGGCCCGGCCGAGGCCGACGCCGTAGCGCATCGCGCGGTTGTTTTCCTGGACAAGGTGAAGATAGAACTGCCGCGTGTCGACGATCACCGTGCCGGGGGGTTCGGGGCCGTCATAATCCACCTCGCGGCGGTAGAACCGCGATGGAACGCGCTTGAGATCGACGGCCGGAATCGGAAACTTCTCCTGCGGCATCGGCCCATACATCAACGCGTAGGAACGGCTGATGCGCGGCGTTTTTGGGCGCTCCGGCACGGGCGGCGGTGCGGTCGTGCATCCGGCGACGGCAAGCCCGGAGAGGCTCGCCGATCCGGCAAGAAAGGATCGGCGGTTCAAGGTCGGTGTCCGGCGCATCACGGTTCGCTCCCCGCTCTAGAGCATCGGGCGACAATATTGCACCCTTTGACCGGCTTATCAGGCCTGTTGGCGAGGCGCGGTCGCCGCCGTGGTCTGGGTTGACCACAAGGCGACCGCAACGAAGTCCAGAAGGCCTGATAAGCCGGCCTTCGGTGAACCAAATCAGCCCGTCGGCGTCGTTGAACGGCATGCCCGATGCACCACATCGCGCGGCGCCGTTCGCCTAACCGAGCGAACTGATTTGGATCATCAAAGGGTGCAATA
>JANQMU010000089.1 GCA_028279875.1 Rhizobiaceae bacterium | reverse complement strand
CGGGCCGGACGCCTATGTCAGCCCGGACTGGTATGGCAGCGAAAACCAGGTTCCGAGCTGGCTCTACGCCGCCGTGCATGTGACCGGCACGGCAACGATCCAGCCGGCCGATGACCATCTCGCACATGTCGATCGGCTGGCGCGGCAATTCGAAAACCGCCTTGCCCCGAAGCGCCCCTGGACCAGTGACAAGATGAGCGCCAAAAAGCGCGCGGCCATGCTGACGGCCATCGTCGCGGTCCGCCTCGACGTCGAAGCTGTCCACGCCCAGAAGAAACTGGTGCAGCACAAGAGCCTTGCCGAGCAGGAGGGCGCGGCAAGCGGGCTGCGCGGCCGCGGCGATGCGGGATCACTGCAAATCGCCGAACTGATCACGGACAGTTTTACGGATTGAAAAAGTCGCCCTGGAAACGTTGCCAGATCAACTCACCGATCATGCAGTTGTAGCCGGACGATACCGGATCTTCGAACGCCGCCCGGTGCACCACCGGGCGCGCGTCGGCCAGTTCCAGAACCAGTTTCCTGCGCACGGCTTCCGGGAACGCGTCCCACTCGATAACCGGAATGACAAAGGACCGCGGTCCGCCGACGACGCAGTGGCGGTAATATTCATCGAGGTCTTCGAGGTGGAACTGCGAGCCCATGCCTTCGCGGGTCATCAGCGGCAGACCGTTGATGGTGATGCCCTCGGCAAGCGCATCGTCGCGCGCCTGGAGCACCGGCCGTCCCTGGTTGTTGGGGCCGTCGCCGGAGATATCGATCACCTTTCGATAGGACGTGAAGCCGTTGTTTCTGATGCTGGCGACCGCATGGTCGAGGGCGCTGGAGATCGACGTACGCCGCATCGCCGCATCGAATTCGATCGTCAGTTTCGACGCGAACGCCTCGACATCCTGACGATCGCTGACGGTCGTCCAGTCGACAATCACCCTCTGTGAACCGTTTCCGGCCCATTCCACATAGGTCAGCGCGATCTTGCCGATCAGACCGTTGGCGATCGCCTTGACTACGGCATCGCTGACCAGCGCCTCCGCATAGCCGCGCCGCTGTATCTCCAGTTCACGCGGCGTCATCGACCGCGAAACATCGACCGCCAGGAACAACTGCACGTCGACCTCGATGTCGTCGGCCGCCGCGCCGGTGGCCCGCGCCAGGGGGAGCGACAGGAGGATCAGGACGATTGAAAGCAGCTTTCGCATCAAAGGACCGGGCTTCCGTATAACGGGACAGGGACCAACCGGACCCCGGTCCGGTGGTCATTTTATGGCAGATAGCGCGATTTCAGTGGAAAACCAGATGGCGCTACGCGGTCACATCCGGGTGTGCCGCGCCCTCATCCGTCTCCATCCAGGCATTGATCTTGGCCATCAATTTGTCGGGAGAGACTGGTTTTGACAGATAGTCGTCCATGCCGACCTCGAAACATTTGTCGACATCGGTCTTGATGGCATGGGCCGTGACGCCGATGATCGGCGTGTGCGATCCGGTTTCCGCCTCAAGGGCCCTGATCGCCCGGGTGGCCTCATGGCCGTTCATCACCGGCATCGAAACATCCATCAGGATGACCGACGGCCGCAGGCGCTTGAAGCAGGAGAGCCCTTCCTCGCCGTTGTGGGCAATATGGAACGACAGGTCGGTTTCCTGCAGAATCTGGGTAAAGACGATCTGATTGACCTCATTGTCCTCGCAGACAAGAACATCGATCCTGTCGTCGGTTTCCCGCTCCGCGGCCGGTGTGACCGCAGGTGGGTCCGTTTGAGCGGACGGTGAGGCGCCTTCGGCATCCATGGCGGGATGCCGGTCGCCGCGATGCTCCTGCAATGTGGAGATGATCATCTCGAGGAGCATCGACGAACGGACCGGCTTGGTCAGGTGGGCCTGGACGCCGAGCGAGGAAAAGGTGTCGCCGCCCTCCATCTGGTCGACGGAGGTCAGCATGATGACCGGAATATCGGCAAGCTGGCGGTCGCGACGCATGATCCTGGCCACTTCGGCGCCGTTCATACCGGGCATGTGATAGTCCAGAATGACGCAATCCACCATGAGGTCGCGCGCCGCGGCGGCCCGCAGCACCGCCAGCGCCTCGGACCCGCTGACGGCGGCGGCGCTGTCGAACTGCCAGACATGCATCTGTTCCGTCAGAATGGACCGATTGACCGGATTGTCATCCACCACGAGGATGCGCGCCCCGGTAACGTCGACCGGCACAGGCTTGCGCGGCGTCTGGTTGCTGGCAACGGGCAGCTCGATCTCGAACCAGAAGGTCGAACCAATGCCCTCCTGGCTCTCGACGCCGATCCGTCCGCCCATCAGTTGCACCAGGGACGATGCAATGGCCAGGCCGAGACCGGTTCCCTCGTGTTTTCGCGTCGTCGATGAATCGATCTGCGAGAACTTCTCGAACACGCGCCGGCACTTGTCCTGCGGGATGCCGATCCCGGTGTCCTCCACGGAGAACCGCAAACGCACGCGCCTGGTTTCACCGCGGCCGGCAACCCCGCCCTCGACATTGACATAGACATGGCCGCGATCGGTGAATTTGACGGCATTGCCCATCAGATTGGTGACGACCTGGCGCAGGCGGCCGGCATCGCCAACCAGCATATCCGGCAGGTCGGGATCAACCCGCACGATCAGCTCCAGGTCTTTTTCGGCAATGCCCGATGACATCAGGGTCGCCACATCCTCGATCGCTTCGCCGAGGGAAAACGGCGCCGGATCCAGTTTCATCTGTCCGGCATCGATCTTGGAGAAGTCCAATATGTCGTTGATGATCGTCAGCAGGGCGGCGCCCGACTTGACGATGACGTCGGTGAACATCTTCTGCTTGTCGTCCAGATCTGTCCTGGCAAGCAGTTCGGCCATGCCCATGACCCCGTTCATCGGCGTGCGGATCTCATGGCTCATATTGGCCAGAAACTGGGATTTGGCGCGGTCCGCGGTCTCGGCCTGGTTTTTCGATTGCGCCAGCTCATGGGCGATCTTGGCCGATTCCGTCACATCGGTCACCGTGACGATGGCGCCGCCATTCTTGCGCAGCACATGGTCCAGGAGCAGCATCTTGCCGGACGCGGTCGGGCGCTCCAGCTTGCATGCCATCCGGTTGCGCAGATTGGCTTGGACGGATTTCAGCAGGCTTTCCGCCTCCGGACCGAGGCCGCCATCGGCTTCACCATGCAGGTCGCGATGAAGGGTCGCCCAGTCACGGCCGACGGACAGCAGGGATTCGGGAACTTCCAGCAAGCGTGGCGTTTTGTCGGAAACGAATTCGATCGTGTCCGCCCCGAACACCAGAAGCCCCTGGGCCATGGCGGTGGCCGATTCCTGCAGCAGTTCGGTGAGCGCCCCGCGTTCCCGTATGGCGGCTTTCAACTCGGTGACGTCGGTCAGCGAAACGCAGATGAAATGCTCTCCGGATTCAGCGGCAATCCGGTTGATGCGGGTCAGAAAATCGACTTCGACGCCGTCAGGGCGCCGCACCCGTTCCTCGAACTCGATGGCGCGGCCGGTTTCAAGAACCCCGCGCTCACGCGCCTCAAACTGATCGGCGACATCGGCGGGCAGGAAGTCACCGGCGGTCCGGCCAATGAGGTCCTGCGGTTGCACGCCCAATATCAGGCAGAAATTCCGGTTGATGCGGCAATATTGGAGTTTGTCGTTCTTGATCAGGCAGGCGGTCGGCAGTGACTCCAGGGCAAACTCGACCAGCTGCGGATCCGCGTAACTGGCGGACAGCATTCCCGAGTGAAACAATTTCAGTTCGCGTGGCTGCCGGCTGGCTCCCCGCGATGCGGACGTCCCGCTTCTCACGTCGTTCGCCAAAACACACTCCGACCTGTCGATCGCCCGCCGGAAAGAGTAATCGCATAGGGTTAACCGGGTTCTAACATGCAATCCAGGCTTTAGGCTGCGGGCAATCCGGGGCTCACCCGGCCGGCCGGCATCGCGACGCGCCCGTCGTATGGCCCGGTAAGCAGATATACCTAATAAATAGGCAGGTCTGACAGTTCATTTTGGCAGGGCATTTTGTCACCGTGTCGGTGACCGCCTGCCCACAATAAACCAACGGAATGTGGGGACCGCGCCGGCAGCAAGAGGGCTGCCGGCGGCGCATCGGCGATCGGAGTTCAGGTTTGACTGAAGCTGGGGAATGACGGCTGGAGAAGCTGACCGCAATCCTGTGCGCGCGGCCGCTGCTGTCGGCAACGGCCATCCTTGCCACATTGCTCGTCTCGCTGACGGGCATGCTGCAATTGACATTTGTCGACAATCTGGAGGCGGCATTCCGTTCGGATGCGCCGGATTACCGGACCTATGCGGCCCTGAAACGAAAATTCGCGCTTGGTGAAAACGATATCTTCATCCTGATCGAAAGCGATGATCCGGTCGACGCCGCCATTCTAGATGCGGTTTCCGCTTTTTCGCTGGACGCCCAGCTCAACGAACAAATTGCCGGGGTGGTGTCGATCCTGTCATTGCGGGACTACGACCATCGGTCCGGGGTGTTCGAGCCCGTGCTCCGCCTGCCGGAGCCGGGCGGCGATCTGTCGATGGCGGCTCTTCAGCAGGCGGCAGTCCATCCGCTCAATTTCAACGGATCGCTGCTTTCCGGCGACCTGCGGCGACTGAGCCTGCGCGTCCTGATCACCGAGCCGGCCGGCAATGATCGGGAACTGGGTGAATATGCAGACATCATCCGGACCTTGCAGGCCGACTTCGAACGGACAGTCGGCGCGTTTCCCGTCGACAGTCACTGGAGCGGCATTCCGCTGCTGCGGCTTGATGTGATCGACCGGCTCATCCGCGATCAGGCGGTGCTGAACACCGTCGGCGGCCTGCTGGGTCTCCTCGGCTGCATCATGCTACTGGGCAACTGGCGCCTGGCGGTGATCACCACGGCGGCGCCGACTGTCGCGGTGATCTGGCTGATGGGACTGATGGGTCATCTGTCGCTGAGCTTCAATGTCATCACCAATGTGCTGCCGGTGCTTGTTCTGGTGATCGGATTTGCCGATGCCATGCATCTGAGCTTCAACTGGCGGCGTCTGGCGGCCGGCAGCGGTGACCAGCAGCGGGCGATTGAAAAGAACATGGTGGAGGTCGGGCCGGCCTGCATGCTGACCTCGGCGACAACGGCCGTTGCCTTCCTGTCCCTGCTGATCAACGATTCGGAACTCATTCGCGGCTTCGGCCTCGCCGGATTTCTGGCCGTGGCGCTGACGCTGCTGGCGGTCCTGCTTGTCCACCCGCTGGCGCTGACCCTGGCGATCCGCTTCCGTTTCCTCGACGAAAGGGTCTTCAAGCCGCGCCGCGTCAGCCGGATCCTGGACCGTGCGGTGGCGGCGGCAGCCGCATTCGTGCTGCGCCGGTTCAGGCCGATTGCGGCTGCCAGCCTCGTCCTGTCCGTCCTGGCATTCTCGCTCTACATGCAGGTCGAGCCGCGCTACTCCTTCCTTGAAAACCTGCCGTCAAATGCGCCAGCGGCCAAGACGGTACGCAAGCTGGACACGGTGCTCGGCGGCACGCAGTCCATCGACGTCGTCATCCCGTTTGACGCCGGCAATGGCAGGCTGGCGGATTCGCTGAAGCAACTGCAGACCGTCCATGAGACCGTCGAAGCCGTGGCGACGCCGCATCCGGTCTTCTCCGTCTGGTCGATCGTCCGCGCCCTGGAACAACCGCTGCCGCCCAGATTCCACGACCGTTTCCGCGAAATGCTGGCCACGGGACCAGCGCGCCTGCGATCATCCTTCATCGCCGAGGACCAGGCGCTGCTGCAGATCATGCTGCCGGATCGCGGCGCGCCCTATACGCGCACGCTGGCGGGCGCCGTTGAACAGTCTCTCGCGAAACTCGATCAGGAGCATCTCATGAGCGGCATTTTGCTGGTTTCCGCCCGGATCAGCGCCGAGATGATCCGGCAACTGACCTGGAGCATCTTCGCGACCGGCCTGTTTTCGGCCTTCCTGCTTGCACTGGCGTTCCGGCGTCTGAATTATGTGGTTTATGCGCTGCTGCCGAACATTCTGCCGATCATCATCGTCGGTGCGTTCCTCCATCTCACGGGCCGTGGCCTGCAGTTCAGCGGCGCGCTGGCGATGACGATTGCCCTCGGCATTGCCGTGGACGACACGATCCATCTGCTGAGCCGGCTGAGGCACCATGAGCAGCAGGCCGGCATCGGCATCCCCATCCTCGCCGCCCTGACGGATGTCGGCCCGGCGCTGATCTCGACCTCCATCATCCTGGTGCTCGGCATCGCGGTGACGGGTTTCAGCCAGATGCCCACTGTGGCCAATTTCGGGTTCCTGTCCGGCCTGGTGATCGTCCTGGCGCTTGTCGCCGACCTTCTGGTTCTGCCCGCAATTGTGCTGACCTTCAACATTCCGGACATAACCAGAAAGAATGCTATTTTGCCCAATTAGAATAGAGTGAGCCATGACGACTTGGTGGATACTTGCTGAAAGACATCCGGTCGGGAGGCAAGGCACATGGAAACGTTTCCGGGCAAGATCGGCCGTACCCTGGCCGAGAGCCGGCCTTGGTGGCCGCCGCTTGGAAACCGCGACGAACTTCCGCCTAATATCATCACGATCCTGTTCGACGATACGGGCTGGTCCGACTTTGGCTGCTACGGCTCGGAGATCCGCACCCCAAATATCGACGCGCTCGCCGAAGGGGGGCTGCGGTACAACAATTTCCATGTGACGCCGCTCTGCTCGCCCAGCCGCGCCAGTCTCCTGACGGGACGCAACCATCACAATGTGGGCATGCGGAACCTGGCGGACACAGATACCGGCTTTCCAAGCGGTCGCGGCCGGGTCAGGGCAGACATTCCGATGCTGCCACGGCTGCTACGGGACCGGGGCTATGCCACCTATATGGTGGGCAAATGGCACCTCACGCCGGCGCAGGAGATCGGACCCGCCGGCCCTTTCGACACTTGGCCGATACAGAGCGGGTTTGACCGGTTTTACGGTTTTCTCGGCGGCTGTACCGACCATTTCGGGCCGGAACTCTTTGAAGATAATCACGCGGCTGAACCGGCGTTGGGCAAGGACTATCACTTGAGCGAAGATCTTGCCGATCGCGCGGTCCATTACCTGCGCGAGCATGCAAGTTTTCGTCATACGGCGCCGTTTTTCCTGAATCTATGCTTCGGCGCCACACATGCTCCGTTCCAGGTGGACAAAAGCTATATCGACCCTTACGTGCCGGTGTTTGAAAAAGGGTGGGATCAGACCCGCAAGGACCGGCTGGCCCGCCAGAAGGCGATGGGCCTCATCCCGGAAGAAACCGCGTTGACGCCGCGCAATGCCGAGGTTCCGACCTGGGATAGTCTCGACCAGGACTCCAGACGTCTGTTTACACGGCTGCAGGCCTGCTTTGCCGGTTTTCTCGAGCACACGGATGAACAAATCGGCAGACTGGTCGCTGAACTCAAACGCCTGGACATGTTCGACAACACGATCATTTTGGTCATGTCGGACAACGGCGCCAGCCGCGAGGGCGGGCCGAATGGCGCGGTAAACACCAATGCCAATTACTCGGGCCAGCCCGAGACGGTCGCTGAGATGTTGCCGCGACTTGACGATATCGGAGGGCCGAATGGTCCAGCCTTTTACCCGCAGGGCTGGGCGATGGCCGGGAACACACCTTTCCGGCGCTATAAGCAGTATGTGGAACTTGGAGGTGTGCGCTCTCCGCTGGTGGTGCATTGGCCGCGCTCTTTGAGCGAGACCGATCAGGTGCGCAGCCAGTTCCTTCATGCGATCGATATTGCACCGACACTGGTGCAATTGGCCGGTGCCCCACGCGCTGCCGCGTTTGACGGGCAGAGCTTTGCCTCCAGTTTCGATCACGCCGACGCCATTGCGCCGCGCCAGACCCAGTATTGGGAAATGTTCGGTCGTCGCGCAGTCTATGCGGATGGCTGGAAAGCGGTGTCAAGCCACGAGAAGGGCGACGACTATGCCGCCGATGAATGGCGGCTATATGATCTGAACCAGGATTTCTCCGAATGCCATGATGTTTCCGCGCGCTATCCCGACAAGCTGAGCGAACTGCAGGACATATGGTGGCAGGAGGCGGAAGCCAACGACGTGCTTCCGCTCGACGATCGCACGCTGGTGGATGTGATCAGCTTCCGCCAGCCAAACGGCATCATGGCCGCCGATGAAGTCACGCTCTATCCCGGCAAAACCCACATACCCCAGGTTTCGATGATCACATCTTCGGAACGCTCGATGGACATCACGGCATATTTCCGCAAGACGCTCGGATCATCCGACGGTGTACTGATCTCTTCCGGAGAGAGCCAGGGCGGCTACACGCTTTTTGTTCAGGATGGCTTGCTCCGTTTCGAACATGTTCGGATGGGCAACCGCGTCACGGTCTCAGCCAAGATTCCGCAGGACGCGCAAACCTGCGGGCTGCGGCTGCGAGTCAGCGGGGACGCGGCCGCAACGGCGAAACTCGTAATTGACGGGGGTGCGGTTGGGCAAACCGACATCCCGCAGGTTGCCGGGCACCTGTCGTTCTGGGGGCTGGATGTGGGTCGCGACGCCGGGCTTCAGGTTTCAAACTCCTATCAGGGGCAATTCGCCTTCCCCGACAAGGTGCTCGACAGGGTGGTGATGCGCTTTGTCGGAGACGTCGACACCCCCAGCCAGGCCAGATCGGTCGAAATGGCGGAATAACAAACATCTGTAAACAGGGAACCAAACTCATGATCACGAAACGGATTATTCTTGCCGGCGCGCTCGTCCTGGGCGCTTCCTTTGCATCCGGTGCCCAAGCCCAGACCAAGGACTTCACGCTACAGCTCGGCTGGCTGCCGAACGCGGCATCGGCCGGTGAGATCATCGCTCAGCAGAAGGGGTTCTTTGACGACGTCGGGTTGAATGTCGAAATTCTGCCTGGCGGTCCCGGTGCCAATACGATCCAGGAGCTTATGGGCGGCGCGGCGGACGTGGTGATCGCTTATGCGCCGCAGATCATGTATGCGGTCAACAAGGGGCTGCCGCTCAAGTCCTTTGGTGCATCCTTCCAGAAAGCACCGCTAACCTTCTACTCACTGGGCGAAAAGAACATCACGTCGGTAGCCGACTGGAAGGGAATGCGCATCGGCGCCCACCAGAGCGCTGTTCCGCAGATCGAGGTGCTCCTGGATAATGCCGGCCTGTCGCTGGACGATATCACGCACGTCCAGGCCGGCGTTCCCGCGCTGATACAGGATCAGGTGGACGTTGTCGGTGGTTGGCCAACCAATGTTGCGCAGATCGGCCCAATCCTCGGGCATTCCGGTGGCCACAACACCCAGTCGATCTGGGACAACGGGCTTCAGTTTCAATCGAACTACTACGTTGCAACAAATGATGCACTCGCCAACGATCCCGAAATCTTCAAGGCGTTCATGCGTGCGGTCGACAAGGGCTGGGCCTGGGTTGCGGATAATCAGCAAGAAACGGTAAGAATGCTGATCGAATACGCACCGGCGCTGCAAGCCGATCGCGAAGCCCCTGCGCTTGATATGATCGTGACGGAGTATATCTACACGGACGAGACGGCGACCGAAGGCTTTGGCAACGTATCGGCCGATCGCTGGCAGGAGACGTTGAATCGCTATGCCAAGCTGGGCGAAATCTCCGCCGACCTTAAGGCGGCGGATGTCCATGACGGATCGATCCTTGCCACCGTCGAGCGCACCAAGCGAGACTGATGGCATGGCCTTGCAAGAGGCGGAGGCGGCCACAGCCGCCCCCGCCATCCGACTTTCCGGCGTCAATGTCACCTTCGGGTCCGGGCCCAAAACCGTTGAGGCTGTCGGCGATGTCAGCCTCTCTATCGCAGAGGGCGAATTTGTCTCGATCATCGGGCATTCGGGCTGCGGTAAATCCACGCTTTTGCGCGTGATCGCGGATGTTTTGCCGCCAACGAAAGGCGATGTGGAAATATGGGGTGGCAGTACGGCGCAAGCGCGGAAAGACCGGATTTTTTCGATGGTCTTTCAGCAATCGGTATTGATGCCCTGGGCCACGGTGCTGGACAATGTACGTCTGCCCTTCAAGGTCGGAGGTAAGCGCGCAGAATCGGCTGCGATGGACCCGATGAAAGCTCTGCACCTGGTGGAACTGGACGGCTTTGCCGAAGCCAGACCCTCCGAGCTTTCGGGAGGCATGCGCCAGCGGGTCGCCATTGCGCGCGCTCTTGTCACGCGGCCGCGCATCCTGTTGATGGACGAACCCTTTGGCGCACTCGACGAGCTGGTGCGCGATACGCTGAATGTTGAGCTTTTGCGAATCTGGCGGCAGAGCGGCATGACTATTGTCTTTGTGACGCATTCGCTGCAGGAATCGGTGTTTCTTTCTCAGCGCGTTGTGGTGCTCAGTCGGCGGCCAAGCAGGATCGGCGGAATTCTTGATGTCGACCTGCCCGAAGAGCGCACACTTGAATTGAAAGATGACCCGCGCCTCGGAGCGCAGGTTGCGCGCCTGCGGGCGCTCTTGGATGCAGGATAACGACATGAGCGAGACAGCACACACGGAGGCAGTGGCTAACGGGCGCGCATCACTCCTCGGCCTGTTGCCTTTGACAGGCCCTTTCCGGGTTGCCGTCATGGGAGGCCTTGGGCTCGCCTCGATGCTGATGGTCTGGCAGGCGATCTGCATGATTTTTTCCATACCGGACTATCTGGTACCCACGCCGGTCGATGTATTTGGAGCGCTTTCCCGCGATTGGTCGCTGCTGGCTGAAAATGCAGTGCCGACAGTCACGGAAGCCTTCTTTGGCTTCCTTATCGGCAACACCGTCGCGATTCTTGTCGCCATATCCTTCGTCTACAACAAAGCGATCGAAGAATTGTATTATCCGGTCGCGATCCTGGTGAAAACCATACCGATCGTGGCCATTGCACCGGTTCTGAAGCTGATCCTTGGCAATGGAATGGAGCCCAAGATCGCCGTTGCCGCACTGATTTGCTTCTTCCCGACACTTGTGAATGCAGTCCGCGGCTTTCGCGCGGTCAGCCCCAACCTCCTAGAACTCATGCACGTCTTGTCAGCATCCAGAACCGAGATATTCCGCTTCATCCGGCTGTATGGCGCTCTGCCTTACATCTTCTCGGCTCTCAAGATCTCGGTGACCATGTGTGTTTTAGGCGCGATCGTAGGGGAGTGGATCGGGGCGAATAAGGGGATTGGCTACATTTTGATACAAAGCATGTACGATTTCGATGCGCCACGGCTCTTTGCCACAATCTTGACCGCCTCGGCCATCGCTATTGCGGGCTTCACCATTGTGTCGGTGATCGAGAAGCTGGTGATAACCTGGGACCCAGGCGAATCCGTATAAGCATTTGCGATTTTGCTGGACGATGGATCGGGTGCTAGTCCTACATATCAATCAAATTGATATGTAGGACTAGGGTCGGAGCCCGATGCAGCACACGCTTCCGAATCTGATTCTCTTGCGCCAGTTCGTCGCGATTGCCGAGCAGGGTAGCATCAGCAAAGCGGCGCGTGTTCTCAACATTTCGCAACCGGCAATGTCCAAGGGGATTCGGAAGCTGGAAGCAACCGTGGGCACGGCGCTGGTTGAACGGTTTGCAGGCGGCGTGCGCCTGACCCCGGCGGGCGAATTGTTTCTTGATCACGCACAGGTCATCGCCTTGGAATACGACCATGCACTGCAGGGCATTCGCAACGTCATCGCAGACCAGGACAGCACTGTTAACATTCTTGCTGGCCCCATCTGGTCAACCATCGTAATGCCCTCAATCCTGGGACGATTTCATGCCCTGTTCCCTCGCATCCGGCTGAACGTCAAGCCGACGGGTGCCGAGGGTATCGGACAGGCTTTGCGACTTGGTCGGGCAGAGATTTTCGCTGGCGCCATCCTGGACCAAGAAATCCCTGACACGCTCAAGGTCAATGAGATCGCCACATCCAGTCTCGTGGTCCTGGCATCGGCTAATCACCCCCTTGCACAACACAGCAAGGTGCGGCCCGGTGAGCTTGCGCGCTATCCTTTCGTGCTTTTTTCACCATCCAGCGAAATCTTGGATAGTCTCGCGGCATATCTGCGGCGGCGGTCTGCGCCGATGCCAAAGGTCGTGCTGGAGACCACGTCGCTGCAGGCTTGCATAGAGATCGTGCGCCGTGAGGATTTTTTGTTTTTCGAGACTGCGATGATCGCCAACTCCAGCATTGGCTCAGGGTTGGTGGCTCTGGATATCGGGGAGGAGTTGAGCCCCTTCAAAATCGGCTTGGTCCATCGCCCCGGTTTAGAGCGGGCACCTCATTTGGGCCGGCTGCTGCGCATCATGAGTGAGGCGATGTTGGACTTCGCAAACCCCGGCGCGCCAGCCGAACGGCCCAGCATGTAGGTAAATGCGATCCTGTTGGACAATGCGTGCAGCCCGGCGGTGATCCAGGCAGTCGCTGCGAAAGCGGCACCCGTTACAAGCCGTTGGCCGGCATCGGCATTCCGGTTCTCGCCTCACCGTCGGAGGTCGGGAATGCCGAACAAGGCGGACAGATCACAGTATCGTGCCTGGATAGTCGTCGGCGGCGATGCCGCCGCAGAGTTCTTTCCACTCGCAGCCGCCACAGGCAGAACGAAGCCGATCGGCTGCATAGGCTGCCCGAAGTCGGCGTAGATCAGGCTTTTTCAGGAGGAGCCGCGATCCGGGCAGCACCGGCACCTTCAACAGGCGCCCGACATCTTCCGCAGCCCGCACATCCCTGTCCGTGACACTGGACCGATGGCAATGCGCGACCGTGTCGTTCAGGAGCGGCGCGCAGATGTCGTCCGGCCCTTCGACAATCTCGATTTCCTCCCCGGAGGCAAGCCGCCCTGCGATCGCGGTCATATTGGCCGTGAAAGCAGGGCTGTATCCCTTGCCCACATAGGTCAGAAGGCAGAGAAGATGATGCGGGCGCAGGCGGACCGTCATGCGGCGCCGTGTTTGGAACCGCGCGCCATGAGCTTCAGCGCTGCCGCAGCAAGCGCGGATTTCAGGAGGCCACCGAGCAGGAAGGGCACGACACCCAACGTGACGGCCTGTTCGGGGCCGATCATAACCGCAAGCCAGGCGGCACCGAGAACCAGGCACAGCGCGTTGCCGATCAGCATGCTGAGGAATGCGAGGCCGACGCGATGGCCGTTCCAGCCGCGCTGGGCCAGCCACCCGGTTGCCGCTCCCACAATCGGAAAGGCGAAGAGATAGCCCGCGGTGGGGCCGACGAAGTGATGCGCACCGGCCGCTCCTCCGGACAGCACCGGCAGCCCGAGCGCCCCTTCAGCCAGCCACACCGCAATGGTGATTGCGCCCAGCCGCCAACCATACAGCGCACCGATGAGCGTAACCGCAAAGGTCTGCATATTCATTGGAACGGGAACCATCGGCACTTCGATGTAGGACATCAGCGTGAGAAACACGCTGCCGAGGACAACCGCCACGGCCTTCCAGGCCAGGGAACGATTTTGCAGATCAAAAGGGCTGAAGAGCGTGTCGGCTGCGGCGGCGTTCGATGAGGGCATCGGGGTCTCCTGTAAAATTATAGATAATTTATAGATTCTATCGCTAAAAGAATCCACAGAAACGCACCCATTGCAAGGCCGCACTGTCCGCCCCGTGCCTACGCGGTCGAGAGGATGGTTTTTCAGTCTGTTTCAGAGTGCGTTTACGTGCTGCGCCGCCGGGATTTCTGACCGGTCCATTGCACATGTCTGGCAAGCAGGACGGCCGCGCCGTCAATGTCACCGGCACGCAACGCAACCAGAATGGTGCGGTGGTCCCGGTCGGTCGGCGTTTCCCATTCGGCGCGCCATCCGGCAAACAGGAAGCGTGCGCTCGTAACATGCAGATCGTCTATCGTGCGCAGGAGCCGAGGCATGCCACAGGGGGTAAGTATCAGACGGTGAAATGTGCGATTGGCCTCCTCCCAGGCCTGGACGTTGCCCGCCTGATCGCCCGCAGATGTGGCGTTCTCCGCCTCATCGAGTATGGCCTTGGTAAGATGCGGCGCCGCATTGCGCAGGGCGAGTACTTCGAGCACAGCGCGCATTTCCGCAACCTCGCGGACCTCGTCCAGGCTGAAACCGGCGACCCGGACGCCGCGGCGCGGCTCGCTCTGCACCAGTCCCTGCGCTTCGAGACGGCGAAATGCTTCCCGCACCGGCACGTGGCTTGCCCCGAATTCCTCGGCAATGTGATCCTGCCGCAGCCTGGCGCCGGACTTGATCCGGCCTGAGACAATCCGTTCGGCGAGTTCGCGGCTGATGCGGGCAGCAAGGGGTTCTGATTTTGCAGTCGACACAAGATCATAGATTAATGGGGAAGAAACAAAACGTCGAGCATGGATGTCGGCAATCAGATCGCATTGCCTGAGGCCGGCCGACCCGGCAGATAGGCAAAGGCGATCGCGCTGGACAGGGCGCTCAGTCCGGCGGTGATCCAGGCGATCGCAACGAAGGCGGCGTCCGTTGCGAGCCGATGCCCGGCCTCAACCGCCTCCAGCGGTTGTCCGAAACCGTCCGGCCCACCGGCCTGCAGATAGGCGGCCGAGGCGATGCCGCCCATGGCAGCGACCGCGACAAGACCGGCCATGCGGCTGATCGCATTGTTGATCCCGGAGGCGGCACCCGAATCGTCGGTCGATGCGGCGCCCATGACACTGGCGGAGAGCGGAGCGACAACCATGGCCATGCCGAGACCCATCACGCACATGGACGGAAAGACGTGCCACCAGAAACGGTGCCATTCGAAACCGAAGGCCAGAGCGCCGTAGGAGAGCGCGACAAGGGCACATCCGCCGCCGATGAGCGGTGCGGGCCCGGTCCGGCTGACCAGCCTGCCGAAGGTGCTGGATCCGGCGGCGATTGCCACCGTGATCGGCAGGAAGACCAGACCGACCTGCACTTCGGAGACGCCCCAGCCGGTGATCAGTGCCATCGGCAGGTAGAACAGCACCGCCGAGAGGGCGAAATAGAGCAGGAACGTCACCGCATTGGCGGCGCTGAATTCGCGGCTGGCGAAGAGCCGCAGGGGCATCATCGGGTGTGAAGCCCGTTTTTCGACCCACAGGAAAAACGCCAGCGCCGCGAGGCCCGGTATCCCGTAAAACAGGATGTGGGACAGGTCGGGCAGCCCCTCCTCTCCTTCCGGGCCGGTCAGCGCCCAGGCGACCAGTCCGAGCGCCAGCGTCGCCAGCACGGCTCCCGACCGGTCGAGCGGCGCGTCGGACACCGGCGCATCCGCCGGCACGCGCATGATCAGCAGGTAAAGCGCCACGGCACCGATCGGAAGATTGATGGCGAAGATCAGCCGCCAGATCTCGGGATTGCCGACCGACAGAAACGCGCCGCCGAGAACCGGCCCGACGGCGGTCATCAGGGCGGAGGACGCCGCCCAGATGCCGATTGCCCGGGCGCGATCCTCCTTGGGATAGGTCTTCGAGATGATCGCCAGGGATCCCGGAACCATGATCGCCGCTCCGATCCCCTGCGCGGCCCGGGCGGCAATCAGCATCGGCGGATCGACCGCGAAGGCGCAGACGATCGAGGCGACGACGAAAAAGAGGATGCCGCCCGAGAAGACCCGCTTCAGGCCGTATCTGTCACCGGCAGCGCCGCCGACGAGGATCAGCGCCGACAGGGCCAGCATGTAGGCGTTGTTGATCCATTGTATCTGCGTCAGCGAAGCGTCGAGACTCTGGCGGATGGCCGGCACGGCGATGGATACGACCGATCCGTCGATGAACCCCATGGCCGATGCCAGGATGGCGGCAATCAGGACAAACCGCCGACGGTTCTTCGGACAATAGTCCTGATATTGCGCCGGGGGCGGCCCTGCCGAAACGGTGAATGCCATTCGCGGGCCGTTACGTGCCGGGTTGCAGCGGCGCGCCGTCACGCCGGGTGAAGGCCTTGCCCTCTCGCGTCTTGGTCAGAATCATGTCGACATCGGCGTAGTGGCACCGGTCCTCCTCGGCCCGGGTTCCGACGACCAGATAGGTGGCGTTGCGGTCGGAGCGGTTCTGCAGATGGCGGCCGTTGGGATCGCCGGCCTTGAAACAGGCTGCATCGCCGGGGCGCATCACATGTTCGCCATCCTCATCGATCAGCACCACCTCGCCCTCGAGAAGATACAGGAATTCGTCTTCCCGCTCATGCCAGTGGCGAAGCGATGAATAGGAATCGGGATGCAGCGTCTCCAGGACCACGCCGAACTGGGCCAGTCCGCCGGCGTCGCCAAGGGGCCAGGCGTCATAGCGCCCGAGATCATGGTCATGGGGCGCCGGATATCCGGACCCGGATCCGGATATGCCGGGGACATCTTTACGGCGGACAATCGGCATGGTGTGCATTCCTTGTTTTGGGGCATGGCGCCGGCTAACGCGAACGGCCGGACCGGATCATCCCAGTGCCGCGCGGATCATCTTCTGGCAGCGGGCCGCCATGAAATCGATGAACAGGCGCAGTTTCGGGTCCTGGAAATCCTTGTGCGGAAAGATCACCGCCAGCTTGGCCGGCACCGGCGGCGTGTCGGCCAGAACAGGCACCAGCAATCCCGAATTCAGATAGCCCTGCACCTCGAAGCGCGGCTTGTTGACGATGCCGTGTCCGGCCAGCGCCCATTCCATCAGCACATCGCCGTCATCGGAATCGAAAACGCCGCTCACCTCGACCTTGCGGATCCCGTCCTCCGTCTGAAGCGGCCAGATGAATTCATTGGATCCGGGAAACCGCAGCAGCAAGCAATTATGCTCGCCGCGGGCAAGATCGTCGATGGTCTCGGGTGTTCCCGCCTTGCGCAGATATTCGGGCGCCGCACACAGCACGCGCTCGCAATCCATGATGCCGCGCATGCGCAGGCTGGAATCCTCGATCACGCCCAACCGAAAGGCCAGATCGATGCTTTCCTTGAGGATATCGACATTGTGATCCGACAGGCGCAGCCGCACCTCGATCTCCGGATACCGGGCGTGGAATTCGGGAATGCCGGAGGCGATGAAGCGGCGGCCGAAACCGAGCGGCGCCGTCACCCGGATCGTGCCCTTCGGCTTGCCGGATACCGAGGCAATCGACGCCTCGGCGTCTTCGACGGCCTGGATGATGCGCCCCGCCCCGCGATAGAAGATCTTGCCCTGTTCGGTTGCCGTCAGTTGCCGGGTGGTGCGATTGAAGAGACGCACGCCGAGATATTTTTCGAGTTCCTTCACCCGGTTGCTGGCCACCGCCGGGGAAATACGCAGGTCACGCCCGGCGGCGGACAGGTTTCCCAGTTCCACCACCCGCAGAAAGACCCGGATATTTTCAAAATATGACATAGGCTCATCCTATGATTATTTAGATATTTTTGAAAGTCATGCGGGGAGTTATGGCTTTCTTTGACGCGTGCGGCCCTTCAAGATGCGCTGAGCATAAGGGGAATTCTCATGTATGAGTTTGCCATTGCCTGGGATTGGCTGTCTTTTGCCGCGCGCTGGCTGCATGTCATCACGGCGATCGCGTGGATCGGATCGTCATTCTATTTCATTGCGCTGGATCTCGGGCTGCGGCAAAGGCCGGCGATGCCGGAAGGGGTCGGCGGCGAGGAGTGGCAGGTCCATGGCGGCGGTTTCTATCACATTCAGAAATATCTCGTCGCACCGCCGGAGATGCCGGAACATCTGACCTGGTTCAAATGGGAGTCCTACGCCACATGGCTGTCGGGCTTCGCGCTGCTGTGCATCGTCTATTATGCTGGCGCCGATCTCTACCTGATCGATCCCGAAGTGCTCGACATCTCTGTGCCTGTCGGCATCCTGATCTCCGTCGCCTCGATCGCCTTCGGCTGGCTTGCCTATGATTTCATCTGCAAGATCTCGCTCGGCCGCAGCGATACGCTGCTGATGATCTTCCTCTATATCGTTCTGGTGGCCATGGCCTGGGGCTATACCCAGGTTTTCACCGGCCGCGCCGCCTTCCTGCATCTCGGCGCCTTCACGGCCACCATCATGTCGGCCAATGTGTTCATGGTCATCATCCCCAATCAGAAGGTGGTGGTGGCGGATCTGGTCGCCGGGCGCAAGCCCGATCCGAAATACGGCCAGATCGCCAAGCAGCGGTCGACCCACAACAATTATCTGACGCTGCCGGTGATCTTCCTGATGCTGGCCAACCACTATCCGCTGGCCTTCGCCACGGAATACAACTGGGTGATCGCATCGCTGGTGTTTTTGATGGGCGTGACCATCCGCCACTGGTTCAACACCCGCCATGCGCGCAAGGGCAATCCGACCTGGACCTGGCTTGCGACAATCATCCTGTTCATCATCATCATGTGGCTTTCCACTGTTCCGAAGGTACTGACCGGCGAAACGGAAGAGAGCGAAGCCACCGTTCAGCCGGCCTTCGAGCGATTTGCCGCCGATGCCCACTTCCCGGCCGTCCGGGATGTCGTGCTGTCGCGTTGTTCCATGTGCCATGCGCAGGAGCCCGTATGGGACGGCATCATCGCAGCGCCGAAGGGCGTCCTCTTGGAAAACGATGCGGAAATCGCGGCGAATGCCCGCGACATCTACCTGCAGGCCGGCCGCAGCCATGCCATGCCGCCGGCGAATATCACCCGGATCGAACCGAGCGAACGACAGGTGCTTGTCGCCTGGTTCGAAAACGCGGTGTCGGCCAAACCGGAGCAGAACCCGTGACGCAGAGACTGATACGCGGACGGCTTCTGTCCTTTCTGGATGCCCCGCAATCGCTCGATGACCATGCCGCCTACCGCTATGAGGAGGACGGCGCGGTGCTGGTCGAGGACGGGGTGATCACGACGTCCGGCGATTATGCCACCGTTCGCGCGCAGGCCGGCGAGGGTGCAATCGTGACCGACCACCGGCCGCATCTTCTGTCAGCCGGTTTCATCGATCCGCATATCCACTATGTGCAGGCGCAGATCATCGGCTCCTATGCCGCAGCGCTTCTTGAATGGCTGAACACCTACACTTTTGTGGAGGAACAGCGCTTCAACGATGCCGAACACGCGACGCGGATCAGCGCGGCCTTCTTCGACGAGATGGTGCGGCACGGCACGACGACCGCCGTGGCCTATTGCTCGGTGCACAAGGCGTCCGCCGAGGCGTTTTTTGCCGAAAGCCACAGGCGCAATATGCGGATGATTGCCGGCAAGGTGATGATGGACCGCAATGCGCCGGAGGCTTTACGCGACACGCCGCAATCGGGCTATGACGACACCAAGGCGCTGATTGCCTCCTGGCACGGCAAGGGACGCCAGCATGTGGCGATCACCCCGCGCTTTGCCATCACCTCGTCGCCCGAGCAGATGGAGATGGCGCAGACGCTGATGCGGGAATATCCGGATCTGCATATGCAGACCCATCTGTCCGAAAACCATGCGGAAATCACCTTCACCAAGGAATTGTTCCCGTGGTGCGACGACTATACGGGCGTCTATGAGCATTACGAACTGCTGGGCCCGAAAAGCCTGTTCGGGCACTCGATCCATCTCAGCGACCGCGAGGCCGATGTGATGTCGGAGACCGGCTCGGTCGCCGTCTTCTGCCCGACATCGAACCTGTTTCTGGGCAGCGGCCTGTTCGACCTGAAAACGCTCGACGAACGCGACAAGCCGGTCCGCATCGCCATCGCCACCGATGTTGGCGGCGGAACCAACTATTCGATGCTCAGAACCGTCGACGAAGGCTACAAGGTCCTGCAGCTGCAGGGCCAGCGGATGACGCCGCTGGAGAGCTTCTACCGCATCACGCTCGGCAATGCGCGAGCGCTGTCGCTGGACGACCGGATCGGCTCGCTGGAGCCGGGACGCGACGCGGATATCATCGTGCTCGATGCGCGCGCGACGCCGGCCATGGCGCTCAGAATGGAGACCGTCGGCAAGCTGAGCGAGGAACTGTTCCTGCTGCAAACGCTCGGCGACGACCGGGCAATCGTCGAAACCTATATTGCCGGCGCGCCGGCCAAGAGCGTGCTTTAGAGGCCGTCTTCTTTCCGATACGCGCCGCCCGCATTTGGCCCGAACGGTCACAGAATTATCATCGGCCCGTATGGATAAGCCGAACCGCCTGACTGATCTGCGCGCCTGTGTTGGCGGCCCGGTACAGCGGACGCGGGGGGCGGATTGTGATGTCGACGGTGCGTTCGAGCCAGTGCTGCGTCTGCAGTTGCTTGAGCGACTGCGACAGGGCGCGGTCGGTGATCGATGTCAGACGGTCCTTGATATCCGTGAAATATCGCGGCTTGCCGCTGACGGCCAGGACGGGGACGGTCCAGGCGCGGCGCAGCAGGACGCTGCCGGACGGGCCGGGAACCGCCCGAATGATCCGGTCGGCGATGATCGCGACCTCCACGCCCTTTTGTGTCAGCCGATATTCCGGTCTCAGCGGATGCCCGTGGCCGGGGTTTCTTTCCAGAAGCCCCAGTTCGAGCAGATGGTTGAGGCTCTGGGTGAATGCCGTCCGTCCGGCTCCCGTTTGCGAAAGCAGAGGCGCCTGCCGGCCAGGCGTGCCGCTGTGCATCAGCGCCAGAATGCGCAGCGACCAGGCGCGCGATGTCACCTTGACAAGCGTGTCAATGTCCATAAAGTATAGTATATATATTTTTTGACAAAAAGGAAAGTACCATGCCTATCGTAACCCTCGGAGACACAATCACCATCGCCATGTCCGTGCGCGACCGCCATGCCAGCGCCATCTGGTATGGCGAGAAACTCGGTTTCGACTTGATCCATCATATTGACGAAGCCGGCTGGAGCGAGTTGAAGACAATGACCGAGGGCGTCACGATCGGGCTCGGCGAACAGACCGAACCGTCACCCGGTAACGCTGTCCCCGTGTTCGCCATCTCGGACATCGATAAGGGGCGAAAGGACCTGGAAGCCGCCGGCGTCAAATTCGACGGCGAAACCATGCGCGAAGAAGGCATGGTCGCCACGGCGACATTCTACGACCCGGACGGGAATGCGCTGATGCTGGCCCAGGACCTGTCGGGCGACGGCGCATGATCACACTCGGAACGGGCTGAGCACCCCATCGAAATCTGGTGCGCTGCACAAAAAATGGGCCGCGCGCCTGTTTTATCGACGTTTCGCAGCGGCGATCACCGCCATCACAAATTGCCGGACCGATATAACAAATTGAAATAAAAGGCTTATCCCCGAACACCTCGAATTGGCATGCGGTTTGCTCTGCTGAAGGCAGGTCCAGAGGGGACTGAAGCGAGAGTGCATCGAATGCACTCCTGACACGGAAGGTCGCCTGCCACGCTGCTGCCAGTCGGGAGCGATTGGCCGGCGGTCTTCTCACCACGCAAGGCACTGCCTTGCCGATTCGATTGGAGAGTAAGCTGTGCATTCACGCGATCGGAAGACCTGGATTGGTTATGTCGCCGGACCGTTCAGGATGGCCGGCGCGGCGCTTCCTCCGCGGCCGGCCCGAGCGCGACGAACCCGCCCGCCAAATTCGATTATCCCGATATTGTTGAAAGTGTTTAGTCATTTCCGGCGTTCAAAAATTCGTTAATATTCTGTCACATGTTAAATTGGGGAACTTCTACCCATCACAGGGGAACTGCTAACCACGAAATTTCTACAGGAGACGTCCATGCTGAAGGAAATCGCACTCTCGTTGGTATTTGCGGCCGGTGTTGCCACCGCTGCCGGCGCTCAGACGAAAGTCCCATTCGCCCTTGACTGGAAGTTCGAGGGGCCGAGCGCCGCCTATTTCGCCGCAATCGACAACGGCCACTTCGGTGCCGAGGGTCTTGATGTCGAAGTTTCCGCAGGCAAGGGATCTCTGGACGCAATCCCGAAAGTGGCAACCGGTGCCTTTCCCGTCGGCTTCGCCGACATCAACAGCCTGATCAAGTTCCTCGATCAAAACCCGGGCGCGCCCGTCAAGGCGGTGATGATGATCTATGACAAGCCGCCATTTGCGGTGGTGGGACGCGCTTCGCAGGGCGTGAGCAAGCCGAAGGATCTTGAAGGCAAGCGGCTCGGCGCGCCGCCGCCCGACGGCGCCTGGGCGCAGTTTCCGGCTTTCGCCAGCGCAAACGGGATTGACGTGAGCAAGGTGACGGTCGAGCCGGTCGGCTTTCCGACGCGCGAACCCGCCCTGGCGGAGGGCAATGTCGACGCGATAACCGGATTCTCCTTTTCAAGCTTCCTCAATCTCGTGCGGCTCGGCGTGCCGGAGGACGACATCAAGGTCATCCTGATGGCCGACCACGGGCTGTCGCTCTACGGCAATGCGATTATCGTCAATACCGATTTCGCCAAGGACAACCCCGAAATCGTCACCGGTTTTCTGCGCGCCGTCGCCAAGGGCTGGAACGATGTCATCGCCGACCCCGATGCCGGCGCTGCCATGGTCGTTGCGCGCAATCCGGCGGCAGACGCCGATCTGGAAGCGCGGCGCCTGAGACTGGCCATCGATGCCAATGTGGTCACCGACTACACGAAGGCCAACGGCCTCGGCACTATCGATGAAGCCCGGATGCAGCAGGCCTTTGACCAGCTTGCCGAAAACTATGATTTCAACAGCAAGCCCGACATCGCGACCGTCTTTACAAGCGAATATCTGCCCACCGACGGCAGTCTGTCGCTGAAATAGGCGATCCTGTCCAAAATACTGAAAAGGCGAGGAATTTCCTCGCCTTTTCTCAATGTGCCGACATTGCCCATGACCATCAGTCCGCAGATATCGCTCACCAATGTGACGCATGCCTATCAAACGCAGGCCGGCCCTCTCCCGGTCCTGAATCATCTCAATATCGCCATTGAGAAAAACAGCTTCACGGCGGTTGTCGGTCCATCGGGATGCGGAAAATCGACATTGACCCGCCTCGTCGCCGGGCTGATGTTTCCCGATGAGGGTGAAGTCAGGCTGCATGGAGAGTTGGTGACGTCTCCGCGCGCCACGGTCGGGATGGCGTTCCAGAACCCGGTGCTGCTGGAATGGCGCAGCATCCTCGACAATGTGATCCTGCCGCTGGAAATCGTGCCGAATACGCTGACCCAACAACAGCGGGAACAGCGCGCCCATGAGCTGCTCACACTTGTTGGGCTGGAGGGGTTCGAGCGAAAACGGCCGTCGGAGCTTTCGGGCGGCATGCGGCAGCGCGCCTCGCTTTGCCGCGCCCTCGTTCACCGGCCGGAGGTGCTCATCCTGGACGAGCCGTTCGGGGCGCTCGATGCATTCACCCGGGAAGACCTCTGGCAGACCATGCATGAGCTGCGCCGGCAGGAGGAATTCACCTCGCTGCTGATCACCCATGATCTGCGGGAGTCGGTCTTTCTGGCCGATCATGTTGTCGTGTTGTCGGGCCGTCCGGCGACAACGCAATATGTTCTCGAAGTCGACCTCGGCGACGAGCGAGACCTCGATGATCTTTACAAACCCGCTGCGGTCGAGATGCTGGCGGACCTGCGCCATCAAATTCAAATCGCCCAGGGGCGCGAAGTACAGGCACCAAAATGAATGTTTTTCGCAAAATCGGAATTCCCGTCGCTGCCATTCTCATTTTTGTCGCCTTTTGGGAGCTTCTGGTATGGGCCAATGACTGGCCCAACTACAAAATGGCATCGCCATCCGATCTCGGTCCGGCGTTCTGGAAGTTCCGCTGGCTGTTCCTCCAATATGGATGGGAAACGCTGTGGCGGACCGTCGCGGGTTTGATGCTGGCAACCCTTTTCGGAACGCTGATCGGCATGCTCATGGGGTTTTCGCGGACGGTGCGCGAAGGGCTCTATCCCCTACTGGTCGGTTTCAACGCCATCCCCAAGGCGACCGTCGTGCCGGTCATCGCGCTCATGTTCGTCGGCGCGCACGACATGAATACGATCCTGATCGCCTTCCTGATCTCGTTCTTCCCGATTTCCGTCTCCATATCCATCGGTCTGTCGACGCTCGAGCCGGAATATCGCGATATCCTGAAGTCGCTCGGCGCGAGCAAATTCACGATCTTCCGCAAGATCGCGCTGCCGAAGACATTGCCGGAATTCTTCGGCGCCTTGAAGGTGGCGGTCACGCTGGCTTTCATCGGCACCAATCTGATGGAAATCGTCGAGCCGCACGGAAAGGGCCTGGGGCACCTGTTCGACAGCGGCAAGATCAGCGCCGATTACCCGCTGATGTTCGCCGTTCTCATCGCCCTCGCCGTTCTCGGCATCCTGCTCTATTACGTGGTCGTCTTCCTGGAAAAGATCTTTGCCGGCTGGGCGGAGCGGGCTGAAACCTGAACGGCTAACTGCCGCGATATGTCGAGTAGCCGTAGGGCGATATCAGGAGCGGCACGTGATAATGCGCCGATTCATCGGCAATGCCGAAGCGGATCGGAATGATGTCCAGGAATGGCGGCTCGCTCAGCGGCAGGCCGCCGCTGCGAAGATAGTTACCGGCGTGAAAGACCAGCTCGTAGACACCGGGCCGAAGGTCGCTGCCCGACAGAAGCGGCGCGTCGACACGGCCGTCATCATTGGTGACCACCGATTTGATGGCGCGCCGGCCGGTGTCCTCGATGGCGACGAGGTCAATGGACAGACCGGCGGCCGGCTTGCCGGAAGCGGTGTCCAGAACGTGGGTTGTCAGTCGTCCGGTCTCAGCCGTCATGTTCTCCTCCATTGTGGCGCTATGTCCATCCGCCGTCTTCGATGATGTATGGTTGAGGATAGGATTGCTCTTCGAGATTAGCGCCGCGCCCTTCGCGATCGACCACGAGGAAATCGCTGACCTCACCGACCGCGATCAGCGGATGGTGCCAGACTTTCGCCCGGTAATTGACGCCCTGGGTGCCGCGCGCCAGAAACGCCTGCGGTTCGCCGGGCGCGCCGTTTTCGTCTTCGGCGGCCACCACCAGCCAGGGTCTGTCGGCCAGCGGATAAAAGGCCTGACTGCCCAGCGGATGGCGCTCCATCATGTCCACCCTGTAGGGAAAGCGGCGCGGCTGGCCGCGAAACAGGCTGATGATGACGCGGCCATCCGGATCGACGCTTGCTGTGCTCAAGGCGTGGAAGCGCTCGGTCGTGCCGCCATTGATCAGCCTGATCTCGGCGCGGTCCGTCTCAAGAACATCGCCGAACGGCGCGAAGCTTTCCCGGGTGAGTGGCCGTACCGGCAAAATGGTGTGCAACTCAGACATAGGTCAGCGCCGTCCCCTACTCCGGCAACAGGGCTTCGAGCCTGAGCCGGGCGATCTTCTCGACCTGCCCGCAGGCTGTCGCGAACTCTTCATCGGCGCTGTTTGAAATGCGGCTGCGGAAGGCCGCCAGAATGGCGCCCTTGTCCAGCCCTTTCACAGCGATGATAAAGGGAAAGCCGAACTGACCCATATAATGCGTGTTCAACCGGGTGAATTCAGCGTGCTCGTCGGTGCTCAGCCGGTCGAGGCCGGCACCGGCTTGCTCCTGCCGGGAATCTTCCGTCAATTCCCCGGCGACGGCGAGCTTTCCGGCGAGATCCGGATGGGCTCGCAGGACTGCCAGCCTGTCTTCCCGGGAGGCGCCGCGGAACGCTCTGCACATGGCTTCGTGAACCGGGCCGGAGCGCAGCGGTTCAACGATATCGCCGGCATCGTAAGCGCGTTCGGCGACCCAGGGGGAATGCTCGAAGACACTGCCGCATGTATCGAGGAAATGCTGTCTGCCAGCCATATCGCTAGGCTCCGGCCGGGGCGTGGTTGGCATGCCAGTGGCGGGCGATATCAACACGGCGTGCAACCCAGGCGTCGTCATGGGACGCGACATAGTCCAGAAAGCGTGCCAGGGCCGCGGCGCGGCCCGGCCGGCCGACCAGACGGCAGTGCAGCCCGACGGACATCATTTTCGGCGCGCCCGCTTCACCCTCGGCCCGCAACACGTCGAAACTGTCCTTGAGATAGGTGTAAAACTGATCGCCCGAATTGAAGCCTTGGGGCGTCGCAAAACGCATATCATTGGCGTCCAGCGTGTAGGGGATGATCAGATGCGGGCGCTTCGGCCCCGGCACCCAATAGGGCAGATCGTCGGCATAGGCATCGGAACTGTAGAGGAAGCCACCCTCCTCGATCGCCAGATCGGTGGAGTGTTCGGAGGAGCGGCCCGTATACCAGCCGAGGGGCCGTTCGCCGGTCACTTCCGTGTGGATGCGAATGGCTTCCCGCAGATGTTCAAGCTCCTCTTCGCGAGTGAAATGGCGATATTCGATCCAGCGCAAACCGTGCGAGGCGATCTCCCAGCCGGCTTCCTTCATGGCCTCGACCGCATCGGGATGGCGCTGCAACGCCATGGCGACACCATAGACGGTGACCGGCATGTCGCGCGCGACAAACAGCCGCCAAAGCCGCCAGAACCCGGCCCGCGAGCCATATTCATAGATCGATTCCATGTTCATGTGGCGCTGATCGGGCCAGGGCTGCGCGCCGACGATCTCCGACAGGAACGCTTCCGATCCTTCGTCCCCGTGAAGGATATTGTTTTCGCCGCCTTCCTCGTAATTGATGACGAACTGAACGGCGATATTGGCATTGCCCGGCCAGTTCGGATTCGGCGTATGGCGGCCATAGCCGATCATGTCGCGCGGATAATTCGACATGGCTGCGTCTCCCTTTCGGGACAAACGGTATCATCGCCCGGCGAAAATCTCGACGGTTTAAAGCCGGGCGTTTGCTTGAAACAGTTTCAGACCGCATGAAGCGCCATCCGGATGGCCGCTTCGATTGCTAACGCCACCGCGCCAGGGCCTCTTCCTCCGCACCTATGCGCACCGTCAGCATGGCGGCGTTGAGGGCGGAGAATATGGCGGCGACGGTGGGCAGGCCGAGGATCATCGGCACCGTGAGAATCTCTGCGATGACTAGGAGGTAGTTCGGGTGTCTGGCCCGGGCAAACGGTCCCCTGGTCACCAGCGGTTCGGGCGAAACGATGATGCGCGTCGTCCAGCGGCCGCCCAGGCTGACGATGATCCACACACGCAGCGCCTGCAGCACAACGAAGACCGCCAGCCACGGAAGGGACAGGGCCTGCCCGATGCCGAACCAAACCAGCGCGGCGAGCCAGGCACCATGCAGGGCGATCATATAGGGATAGTGGGCGGCCCCGTATTCGCTCGCGCCTTTCGCCAGCAGCCGCCTTGTGTTGCGGCGGGACAGCGCCAATTCGAACAAGCGCTGGACCACGAGAAAGATCAGCAGGATCAGCGCGGGCAGCGAAACGGACAATTCAAACCTCCGCGATCGGCAGAAAAGCGGCAGTGAAGCCCGGCCCGAAAGCGCCCATCAGCATATCGCCTTTCGGATTCGATTCCAGAACCCGCTTGAGGACGAACAGCACCGTCGGCGCCGACATATTGCCGAAATCCCGCAGGACCTGGCGTTCAATGCCGAGACTGTCCGGTTGCAGATCCAGCGCCTGTTCGATCGCCTGCAGGACCTTGCTGCCGCCGGGATGGAAGACGAAACGGCTGATCTCATCCGCATCCTTGCCGAGATTCCACAGGGCTTCGGCAACGGCGGCGGAAAGATGTTCCCTGGTGAAGTCGGGAATCGCCTTGTCGAAAACAACGCCCAGCGAGCTGTCGTTCACATCCCAGCCCATGATGGACAGGGTGTCGGGCCAGGTCTTTTGCGTGCCCTTGCCGATGCGGATGTCGCGCGTCTTGCCGCCGTCCGACGCCGAGGTGACGCATGCCGCCGCCGCGCCATCGCCGAACAGGGCTGCACCGATGATGTCGGCCTTGCGGGGAATGCCGGCGCAAAAGGACACCGAACAGGCTTCGACCGCAACCAGCAGCACGCGGGCGCCTTCATGGGCCGCTGCCAGATCGCGGGCAATCGCCAGGCCCGATACGCCGCCGGCACAGCCGAGCCCGAACACCGGAACGCGCATGATATCGCTGCGGAACCCCATCTCGACAAAGGCCCTCGCCTCCAGTGATGGCGTCGCGATGCCGGTCGAGGAAACCGTCACCACGGCGTCGACGTCATCGGCCGTCCAATCCGCATCGTCCAGGGCAGCCCGTGCCGCTTCGACGAACAGCGCCGTGGTGCCGTTCAGATAGGCAGCGTTGCGTTCAGGCCAACTCTTCGGCGTCTCAAACCAGGGGACGTCCGCCACCGTATATCGCGTGTCGATGCCGGCATTTTCGAAGGCTTTCGCCATGCGCTCGAACTGGCTGAATTTGGCGCCGAGGGTGCGGCGCGCCCAATCCAGAACCACGTCTTGCGGTATTTTGACGCCGGGAACAGCGGTCGATATGCCGGCCAGTCTCACGCTCAACATAGCCCTCCACAGGATGGTGGTGCAGGTCCTGTGACTGCATATAGAAGAGCGGTGATCTCGGCCGATACAGCCGGGCGTCAACTCTGATGACGTTCGTGTGAAGCGCGACGACCGAGCGGACATCTGGCAAAAAGGGTTCCGCACCCCACGCTCGTGTAGACCGAACGTCAATCATGCCATAACAATCGGACCCGACTACTTGCCGGGTCGTTCAGTTGAGTCGGATGACCAATCTGGTTCTGGAGGACATCATGCGGGATCTGCGCATCTGTTTCGTCGGTGACAGCTATATTAACGGGTCCGGGGATGAACAATGTCTTGGCTGGATCGGGCGCCTGTGTGAGAAACGGTTCACCCGACAGTTCCGGCTGACCTTCTACGATCTCGGCATCCGCGGCGCGACCACCGACGAAATCCGAGACCGCTGGAGGCGCGAGTGCACCGCACGCTTTCCGGATGGAGCCGATAATCGTGTCGTTTTGCAGTTCGGCATCAACGACGTTGCGGAAATCGTGGGCTCCAGCAGGCGTGTCGAAGAAGAGGACTCGGTCAGGAACGCCGAAGCCATCGCCGCAGAAGTCTCGGGGCTGTATCCAACCCTGTGGGTCGGCCTTCCTCCGGCAAATGTCGCATGTTCACCCATGCGCCCCAGCGAGGGCATGGAGATCGACTTCTCGCAGGATACCGCCACGGCGCTCAACCGGCGCTATATCGCTTCTGCCGCGAAGCTCGGCGTGCCCTATCTCGACATCCAGACCCCGCTGCTGGCAAACCCGGACTATATGCACAGCCTCACCTTTGGTGATCAGATGCATTGCGACGGATCCGGCTATGGAATCATGGCCGATCTCATCGACCATTGGGAGGCCTGGTCAGCCTGGTTCGGGGAATGACGCGTTCCCGTGTGGTGCGCCCGAAACGCGTCAGGACTGGCGGACCGGCAGCCTTGCCAGAACCACGCCGCCGATGATGACCAGCAACGCGCCCGCAACCTCGTGCAGACCAACGGACTGATCAAAGGCAACGATGCCGAGTAGTGCCGCGAAGGGCACCTGGGCATATCCAATCGGCACAACCAGGATCGCGGCCCCGTTCTGAAACGCCCGGATCCAGCAGAGCTGGCCGAGAAGCACGACCGGCCCGATCAGCAGCAGCCACACGAGATCACCGCCGCTGGCCGGTTTCCAGACCCAGATCGCGGGAATCAACAGCATCAGGATCGCCAGAGCGTTCACATAAAGCATGATGGCAATCGGCTTCTCCCGCCCGCTCAGAAGCTTGATCAAAAAGAGCTCCGATCCGGAAAGAACGGCGCCGAACAGCGCCAGCCCGAGCCCCAGGGCCGGCACGCCGGCGGCGCCGCTGCCGCTGTCGGCCCGGGCAATGAGCATGGCGCCGGCGAGGCAGACTATCGACGCAATCCAGTGGGCCAGCCCGGCACGTTCCTTAAGCAGAACGACCGCCAGAATGACCGCAATCACCCCATTGGTCAGGCTGATGGCCGTCGCATCTTCATAGGCGATGAACAGCGGCGCCGAAATGATGCACAGCTCTCCGAAGACCCCGGAGGCGGCACGCATGACATGCAAACCCGGATTCGGGCTCCTCAGCGAAGAAAAGCCGTGCCAGACGACCGCTATGGTCGCGATCACGACGCCGGCGCCGAGATACCGCATGAAGACGATTTGAATCGGATCGGCCTCAGACCCGACAAATTTGGCCGATGCGAAGACAATGGTGAAGATGAAGGCGGCGCCGAGCGCCCATGCAATGGCCCGCAGTGCTGGTGCGTTTACTATCAACGCTGCCTTCCATATTCGCCCGAACGGGTTCGCAGGGCACGGTCCAGCCGGCAAAGCGGCTGTCACCAGTCTATTTTCCGGCCGCCCTGATCGCGGCGACCAGGGCGTCACCGGCGGTTGCCATATCATCACTGTTGTCGATCTGCAAAGCGCCATAGTCGGCCGCATTGAAGGAAGCGATGCGATCGAGCCGCGCGAGGACCTGTTCCCGGCTTTCCCGGCCACGCGCCGCCAGGCGGTCGGCCAGGATTTCGGGGCGTGCCATGATGCTGATGACGGCGAAATTCGCATAGCGCGCCTGCAAACCGGCCAGTGCCGCCCGCGACCCGTTGCAGACGGCGGTCTGGCCAGCACGGATGCGGTCGTCGATCGTGATCGGCAAACCGTAGCTCAGGCCGTGGGCCTGCCAGGAGAAGGCGAATTCTCCGGCCCGGACCGCCGCGTCGAAATCGGCCGGCTCCGCCGGGATATGATCTTCAGTCGCCCCGTCCGCCGGCCGGGTGATTACGCGCCGGACAAAAAAAACCGTCTCGTCCGCGGCCAGTTTGTGCCTGGCGTAGTTCAGCAGCGTGTCCTTGCCCGCGCCGCTCGGCCCGACGACGGCGACAAAGGCGCCGCCAGCGACCGGCAGCGGCCGGGCCGCAACCGCTTCCGGTTTCCGGGGCAGGTTCATCAGACGACGCGGCGGCCTTCACGCCATACCGTGCGCACCACCGGGATATGATGATCGACACAGACCCGCACCAGATCGGCGCGCTTGCCGACGGCGATTTCGCCGCGATCTCCAAGACCCGCTGCCTCGGCGGGGTTCTTCGAAACCATCGCAACCGCCTGCGGCAGGGTGATTGCGTCGACCAGATCCACGATACCGAAGGCCGACTGGATGAGGCTGAAGGGAATATAGTCGGAGGACAGAATGTCGAGCAGCCCGTGTTCGGCAAGATCGCGGGCCGCGACATTGCCGGAATGGGACCCGCCGCGCACGACGTTGGGCGATCCCATGAGCACGGCCATGCCGGCCGCTTTGGAGGCCTCGGCAGCTTCGAATGTCGTCGGGAACTCGGCAACCTGAATGCCCTGTTCGACCGCCTCGTCCACATGTTCGAGCGTCGCATCGTCATGGCTGGCAAGCACGATGTTGCGCTGCTGGCAAGCGGCCGCGATGGCGGTGCGGTTGGGCGTCGAATTGGCCTCGGACTGGGCGATGCGCTTCTCGCAGAATCTGCGAAAATCCTCGTCCGACATTTTCAGCTTGCCCTGGTAGTAGACGCTGTAGGCCTCCAGCTTTCGGAACTGACGCTGGCCCGGGGCATGGTCCATCAGCGAGACCAGCCGCACACGGCTGTCCGCATCATAGGCCGCAAAGCTGTCAAGGCAGTCCGGCGCGGACACTTCGCAGCGCAGGTGCAGATAATGTTCGGCGCGCAGCCGGTCGTTGCGCGACGCGTCGTCGATGGCTTCGGCCAGTTCAAGCATCTCGGCGGATGTCAGATCGGCGTCGTCGTCCATGCCGATACGCAGCGCATCCAGCACGGTGGTGATGCCGGAGGTCGAAATCTGCGCGTCATGGGCCAGAACCGCCGCCAGCGGGTTCCACCGCACCTTCGGCCGCGGTGCGTAATGTCCTTCCAGATGGTCGGTATGCAGTTCGACAAGCCCCGGAAGGATGTAATTGCCTTCCATGTCCTCGCCAGCGGATGGTTGTCCGGTGTCGATATCGGCGATGACGCCGTCGCGGACGAGGATCGCGCCTTTGACGATCTCATCGGCCAGAACCAGATTGGCGTTCTTCAAGAGCAGTTCGGACATCTCATTCTTTCAAATATGGACCATGGAACGGAAGCCTCGGCCGCCGATTCGTTTCAGGCGATGCGCCGTTGTTCGGCCGGACCGAGCGGATACAGTGAATGGACCCGGAACGGGGCGCCGTGTTCCTCCTCGACGAAAAGCGCGATGTTTCTGACATCCACGGGTTCGCTCAGCACCGGGTCGAAAAACGTGTGAAGCGCCTGTTCCACCCGGACCGACTCCGCCGCATCGATGGGGCCGGTAAGCGTCATGTGGAATCGAAACTCGTCGAAAACATAAGGATAGCCCCAATGCTGGAGATTTGCGAGTTGCGCAGGCGATAAATTTTCCGGGTTCCGCTTTTCGATCTCGGCATCGGTCAGCGGCGCGCGGAAAATATCGAACTCGCGTGTTGCCCGGGCCGCCAGATCGGCAAGGTCAGGCACCGGGACGGCAGGAACCAGGGCGAAAAACGGACCGATTTTGTCGATGACCAGATTGTCGATCTCAAAGGCCTGAACGGTTAGCGCAAAGGTCTTGAGCGCCTGCAGCAGCGCGTCCTCCTGCTGATCGTCGGCCAGTCGGAACGGTGCCTTCAGCGTTCCATGGAAACCGTAGCGGCGCGGCGCAGCCGTATGGAAGGCGATCTCGGCGGAACTCAGCCCGGTGATTGCCGGCGCTTCGACCATCTCGTCGGTGAATGCATTGCGGCCGAGCCAGTTTGCCGCCACACGGCTGATCGGATCATTCAGCGGCGGCGCGAAATAGATCGCGTAGCGCATTCGATAGTCCCTTCGTCTCTTCTGCTCATCAAGACGATGACGTGTCACGTCCCATCAGGCGACCGCGTATGGCGCTCGATATATTATCGAAAATGAACACGGTCGCCAGAATGAGCAGCACCATATAGGCGACATTTTCCCAATCGGCATTGGTCCGCATGGCTTCCCACAGTTTCAGACCGATCCCGCCGGCACCCACCGCGCCGATGATAGTCGCCGATCTTGTATTGGATTCCCAGAAATAAAGCGACTGGCTGGCAAAAACGGGCAGTACCTGGGGCACCACCCCGTAACGCTGTACCAGCACCGGCGACGCGCCGACGGAGCGGATGCCCTCGCGCTGACGGTCGTCGATATTCTCAAGCGCCTCGGAATAGAGCTTGCCGAGCGTTCCCGTGTCGGTGAAGAAAATCGCCGAAATGCCGGCCAGCGGTCCGGGTCCGAATGCGCGGGTGAAGAACAGCGCCCAGATCAGCATGTCGACGCAGCGCAGAAAGTCGAAAAACCGCTTGAGAACCTGGTTCAGCAGCCGGTTCGGCGTAATGTTGCGCGCTGCGACGAAGGACATCGGAAAGGCCAGGAAGGACGCAAAGAGCGTGCCGACAAAGGCCATCACGATGGTCTGCAGCAGCTTGATCCAGACATCGGCATGCTGCCATTCGGCATTGTAGAGGATATTGTTCCAGGCGAGCGCGACATTCGACATATCGGGGTCTATCCGATCGCCGGAAAAGATCAGGCCGATCACCTGCGAGGCGCTCTTTCCCCAAAATGGCGACGCCGTGTCGAACCAGAAATTTTCCCACCCGAAGAAACGATGGCGAATCTTGACCTCGTCGCTTTCGACTTCGACCGTGCCGGCGAAACCGAACCGCATGAGGATGTCACCGCCTTCGACTTTCTGTGTCGCCCATTCGGGCAGCGGGCCGCGGGCGGTCACGGCCTTTTCGGGCACGATGTCGATCTCCAAGGTCTGTTGACCATAGTCGACGGTGACGCGCCGCGGCACGATCTCGATGGTCGCCCCGCCGAGTTCCAGATCGACCCGCGACACCACGGATTCGACCACCGTTTCGATCTGCTGTTCGGATGCCGGCGTCTCTACTTCGGGCGCCGAAACGGGCGCTTCCCGGCCGCCCTCCTGCGTGCCGGGCGCGCCTTCGACCATGAAACTGCTGACGCTGGAACTGACGCTGCTTTCGGTGCCGCGGCCAGCGCTTTCATTGATGACGCGCTTGCGCTCCACCCGTTCGACCGTCTTTTCCAGCCAGTCGGGGTCGGGATACTTGCCGAGCGGCGAAAAGCGCGGGTATTCCACCCTCAGATAGTCGCCGTCATATTCGACGTCCGGGCGCGCCTCGTAGCTTACCCAGTCGGCCAGATAGCTGCCCGCGATGCCCCAATTGCCGTTGGAGAGCGTCGCGCTGACGCCGAACATCGACCAGGCAAAAAACAGATAGATAAAAACGGCGACCGCGATCAGCGGCACCCTCAGCCGTTCAAGGAGCGAGCGGCGGAACACCGTGTGGTGACGGTTGACGATATCGTCGAGGGTCTCTGCCGGCAGGTTGTTCATTCTCACCCCCCGGCCCCGAACGCGAAGGCCTGATCGCCGACAATGCGCTTGCGCAGATGCGCCGAGATCTGATCGATGACGACGATGGTCGTGAACAGCAGAACGATGATGGCCAGCGTCTTTGCCTCATGGCCACGGCTGATCGACAGGCGCAGCGCCTCGCCGATGCCACCGCCGCCGACGGCGCCGATGATCGTCGAGGCGCGGACATTGATCTCGAAACGCAGCAGCGTATAGGACAGGAAATTCGGCATCACCTGGGGCACGATGCCGAACCAGACGCGTTCGACCCAGTTGCCGCCGGTGGCCCGCAGCCCCTCTTCGGCCCGCATATCGGCATTTTCCACCACCTCGAAAAACATCTTCCCGAGCGCTCCGATGGTATGGATCGCTACGGCAATGACGGCCGGAATCGGCCCAAGCGACAGGATGGCGAGAAAAAAGCCGGCGATGACGATCTCTGGAAAGGCCCGAAGGAGTTCCATGAAACGGCGGACGAAAAACCGCAGCCAGCGCCGCGTCGTCAGATTGGAGGCCGCGAGAAAGCACAGCAGGAAGCCGAAAAAGAAACCGATCAGCGTGGCGACGGCGGCAATGTTGATGGTCTCGACCATCTTGTAGACATATTCGGGAATGTAGAGGCCGTCGGTGATGTAGTGACGCCCCTCGACATAGTTGAATTTGAGACTGCCATCCTCATAGGGCGATGGCAGGTCGAACATGGCGCGCCAGATCTCGGCGCCGTCGCGCGGCATCAGATCGCCGATGAAATCGAAGAAATGCGGCAGGCGGTCGAAGAATTTTCCGGCATTGGTGGCGTTGGCGAACCACAGCGAACCGAACAGGATGACGGCGAGCCCGATCACGCCACCCCAGGTGTAGAGGCGGCGTTTGAAAGCAAGCTCGCGCCAGTGACGCTCAATGGTCCGGCCTTGCGGCGTCAACGTGACCGGGGGTACCGCGCTGGTCATGACTTCACGTCCGATGATGCGAGAAGGGCGCCGCGGACACCGGTCCGCGGCGCCAATGCGGGCCGATCAGCTGCCGATTTTCGCCTTACGCGCGGCAATGATCGTCTTGTAGAAATCTTCGTTGACTTCGGTGAAACCCTTGTAGTCACCGCCCTGGATGGCGCTGAAGCATTCCGGGTCCTTTTCAGGCAGTGCCATCATGAACGCCTTGAATTTCTGCTTCATGTCCGCATCCATCGACGAGCGCACGACGATCGGACCGTTAGGGATCTGCGGTGATTGCCAGACCTGGACAAGATCGCCCATGTCGAGAATGCCCTTGTCGACCATCTTGCGCAGATTGCCCGAGGTATAGCCATCATCGAATTTGCCGACACCGGAGGACCAGGTCGTGCCGGCGTCGAAATTGCCCTTGACGACTTCGAGAACGAGGTTCTCGTGGCCGCCGCCAAAGCCGGTTTCGCTGAAATACTGATCCAGCGGCATACCGACATCGCCCGGAAGCGAAACGCTGGGCACCAGATAGCCTGAGGTCGAATCGGGATCGGCGAAGCCGAGTTTCCTGCCCTTCATGTCCTCAAGGGATTTGATGCCGGAGTCCTTGCGGGCCACCATGATGGCGTAATAGCCGGTGGAACCGTCCGTCTGAATGGTGGTCAGGATCGGTTCGACGGCTTTGGGGTCGGCCAGATAGACCTTTGCATAGCCCGATGCACCGAGTTCGGCATAGTCCAGCGTGCCGCCGAGAAGACCCTGGACAACGCCGTCATAGTCGGCGGCCGGAAACAGGGACACTTTTTCAACGCCGATGGCCTCGGGAAGCAATTCAGTCATGCACTGGAAATTGCGCAGCCGGTCGGCTTCGTTCTCGCCGCCGAGAATGCCAATGCGAAAATCCTTCAGATTTTCGGCCTGGGCGGAACCGGCCATCATGGCGGCCAGAGCAACAGTCGTCAGTAGTGTCTTCTTGAGCATGGGTCTCTCCTGTGTTGTCCCATTACAAAGTTCAGTGTTTCCAGTTGCCGTTGACGCAGGCCAATGATCGCCGTGGAGGGCCGCAACGGAAGCAATTACGAGGTCAGGCCGCAGGCACCAGGGAGCCCACGGACTGCTCTTCCGCGGCCGGTGCTCCGCCGAGATTCGTCGAGGTGATCTCCTCGGACAATTCGGTGTCCTCCGCGCCGTAGATCATGCGCACGGTCTGTTTTGTCAGTTCGCTGACCGGACCGTCGAACACGACTTCGCCCGCTGCCATGCCGATGACGCGCTCGCAGTAGTTCCTGGCCGTGTCGAGAGTGTGAAGATTGGTGATAACGGTCAGGCCTTCCTCGCGGTTGATATTGCGCAGGGAATCCATCACGACCTTGGCGTTCAGGGGGTCGAGCGAAGCGATCGGCTCATCGGCCAACAGCATTTTCGGGCGCTGCATCAAAGCGCGGGCGATGGCGACACGCTGCTGCTGCCCGCCGGACAGCGTACCGGCGCTCTGCAATGCGGTCTGGGCGATGCCGAGGCGCTCCAGCGCGGCGATCGCCATGGCGCGCTCCTCGACCGAGAATGTGCCGACCAGATTGAGCAGGGTGGAACGGTGGTTCAGCCGTCCGAGCAGCACATTCATCAAAACGCTGAGACGCGGCACGAGATTGAACTGCTGAAAGATCATCGCACAGTCGCGCTGCCAGCCGCGCAGCGCCGCACCGGTCAGCGCAGAGACCCGGGTCTCGTTGAAGCGGATGAGACCGCTGCTTGGGTCGATCAGCCGGTTGAGCATGCGCAGCAGGGTTGATTTCCCGGCACCCGACCGCCCGATAACGCCAACCATCTGACCTTCCGGGATCGACAGCGACACATTTTTCACTGCCGCAAAATCACCGAACCGACGAGTCACATTCTGAAGTTCAAGCATGGCTTTCCCCGCATCCCAATCAGGTTTCGTCGGTTAAGCGAATTAAGGGGTCACCATGACTGGCCGATGTCAGTTTGATGTCAGCATTGTTACAATCCACAGTGCTTATGTGATTATCGATCAAACGGCGCCAATTGCTTGCAAAACCACAAAAAACCGCCGGCGGAACTGGCAGTTCATCTGTCTGGTTTCATGTCCGACGATCGGCGGTCAGCTATATTTGGCGACGAACGCCTCGGCGGTCAGTTCGCGGAAGTCGGCAAGGGCTCCGTGGAGGCGATCATGATCCCAGTCCCACCAGGCCAGCGCGTCCATCGCCGCGGCAGTTTCCCGCGAAAAACGCTGCCGGATCGGCCGCGCCGGAACACCGCCGACAATCGTGTAGGCTTCGACGTTTCTGGACACCACCGCGCCGGCGCCGATCACGGCTCCGTTGCCGACCCGCACCCCCGGCAAGAGGGTTGCGCCGTGACCGATCCAAACGTCATGGCCAACCGTCACAGCGTGGTCGCGGCGCCAGGCAAAGAAGGTTTCTTCATCGGTCTCGCCGGGAAAATAGTTCGCAGCCCGGTATGTGAAATGATGCTGACTTGCGCGCCATGTCGGATGGTTGGTGGCGTTGATGCGCGCATGGCTGGCGATGTTGGCGAATTTGCCGATCTTTGCCGCCCAGACCTCGCTGTCGCGCATCACATAGGAATAATCGTCCATCGTGCATTCGGCGATCTGACAGCGCTCGTCGATTTCGGTGTAGCGCCCGAAGGAACAGTTGCGGGTCGTCGCCGTCGGGTGGATCAGCGGATGTTCCGACAGTTTCATCAGGCCGCCTCGCGGCCGGCGCGAAATGCGGAGACATCGATGATGCGGTCGGCCACCGCGGAGCGCACATCCTCGTCATGAAAAATGCCGAGAAGCGCGGTTCCGGCCCGTTTCTTTTCGCGGATCAGCGCGACCACGACCGCCCGGTTGACGGCGTCGAGCGAGGCCGTCGGTTCGTCGAGCAGCAGCACCGGGTGGGATGTGATGAAGCCGCGGGCGATGTTGACGCGCTGCTGTTCGCCGCCGGAAAAGGTCGCCGGCGGCAGCGACCACAATGTTTCCGGCAGGTTGAGCTTTTCCAGCAACTCGCCGGCCCGCCGACGGGCCTCCTGCGGGGCGATACCTTGGGACAGCAGCGGCTCGGCCACCACATCGATAGCCGCAACACGCGGCACCGTGCGCAGGAACTGGCTGACATAACCGATCACGTCGCGGCGCATGGCCAGCACGGTGCGCGGGTCAGCGCTCGCCAGATCGACCGTCGCGCCGTCATGGGTAACCAGGATCTGCCCCTCGTCCACGGCATAGTTTCCGTAGAGCATCTTCAGGATGGAGCTCTTGCCGACACCCGACGGCCCGCCAAGCACAACGCATTCGCCAGCGCCGACCGAGAATGTGACATCCGCAACGACCGGCAGCCGGACACCGTCCCGCAGATGCATGGTGAAACTTTTGGCGACTTCGGAAACGACCAGGGGGGTGGGCATCGGCGGCGTCCTACACTTGCAAGATCGAGGAAACGAGAAGCTGGGTATAGGGCTCGCGCGGGTCATCGAGCACCCGGTCGGTCAGACCGTGTTCGACCACCCGGCCGTCCTTCATCACCATCATCCGGTGCGACAGGAGTCTTGCCACGGCAAGGTCATGGGTGACAACGATGGCGGCAAGGCCGAGGTCATTGACGAGACCGCGCACCAGATCGAGCAGCCGCGCCTGCACCGACACATCAAGCCCGCCGGTCGGTTCGTCCATGAAGACGAGCCGCGGGCCGGTCACGAGATTGCGGGCGATCTGCAGGCGCTGGCGCATGCCGCCCGAAAAGGCCCGCGGCTGATCGTCGATCCGGTCCTCGGCGATCTCGACACGTTCCAGCCATTGCGTCGCCGATTGCCGGATACGGCCATAGTGCCGCTCGCCGATGGCCATCAGCCTTTCGCCGACATTGGCGCCGGCGGACACCGTCATGCGCAGTCCGTCGGCCGGGTTCTGGTGAACGAAGCCCCAATCGGTGCGCATCAGGAAGCGCCGTTCGGCCTCGCCCATGTCGAACAGGTTGCGCAGGGCGCCATCGCGCAGGCGGTATTCGACGGTGCCGGATGTCGGCATCATGCGGGTCGAAATACAGTCAAGCAGGGTCGTCTTACCGGAGCCCGATTCACCGACGACGGCCAGAACCTCGCCCGGCCACAACTCGAAGGACACTTCTCGGCAGCCGACGCGGGCACCGTAGAATTTGCTGAGGGCGCCGACGCGCAGGAGCGGCTGTTCATTCATCGCACCGTCTCCGTGACGTCCCCGGACAGGTGGCCGGTGAAACCTTGCTGCCGGCGTTTTTCGCAATAATCGGTGTCGGAGCAGACAAACATGCGCCCGCCGCGATCATCGAGGACCACTTCGTCGAGATAGACGCCGGTCGCCGCGCACAGGGCGCAGGGTTGGTCAAAGGACTGGACCTCGAAAGGGTGATCCTCGAAATCGAGGCTGACGACATCCGTATAGGGCGGGATGGCATAGATACGCTTCTCGCGGCCGGCGCCGAACAATTGCAGGGCGGCGCATTCGTGCATTTTGGGGTTGTCGAATTTCGGCGTCGGAGACGGGTCCATGACATAGCGGCCCATGACCTTGACCGGATAGGCATAGGTGGTGGCGATGTGGCCGTTCCTGGCGATGTCCTCATAGAGCTTGACATGCATCAGCCCGTATTCCTCCAGCGCATGCATCTTCCGGGTCTCGGTTTCCCTCGGCTCGAGGAATCGCAACGGCTCGGGGATCGGCACCTGATAGACCAGCACCTGGTTGTCGGTCAGCCGGTCCTCCGGAATGCGGTGGCGGGTCTGAATGATCGTCGCTTCCCGGGTCTCGGTCGTCACCGCGACATTGGCGACCTTCTGGAAAAACGCGCGGATCGACACGGCATTGGTCGTGTCGTCGGCGCCCTGGTCGATCACCTTGAGCGTGTCGTCCGGGCCGAGCACCGACGCGGTGACCTGCACGCCGCCGGTGCCCCAGCCATAGGGCATCGGCATTTCTCGGCTGGCAAACGGCACCTGGTAGCCGGGGATGGCGATGGCCTTCAAAATCGCCCGGCGGATCATGCGCTTGGTCTGTTCGTCGAGATAGGCGAAATTATAGGTCGCCAGCCCGTCCTGCACGGTCATTCCGCCGCCTCCAGATTGCTGTCGTCCGGCGTGCCCGCCTGCTGCGACGCTTCGAATTCGGCCCGCATGCGGCGAACGAGATCGAGTTCGGCCTGGAAATCCACATAATGGGGCAGTTTCAGATGCTCGACAAAGCCCGTCGCCTGGACATTGTCGGCATGGGAGATGACGAATTCCTCGTCCTGCGCCGGGGCCGTGACATCCTCGCCCAGTTCCGTAGCACGCAGGGAACGGTCGACAAGCGACATGGCCATCGCCTTGCGTTCGCTCTGGCCGAAGACCAGCCCGTAGCCGCGGGTAAATTGCGGTGGTGATTTGGCCGACCCCTTGAACTGGTTGACCATCTGGCATTCGGTGACCTGAATGCGGCCGAGGCTGACCGAAAATCCGAGTTCGGGAACATCGATCTCCACCTCGACTTCGCCGATCCTGATCTCGCCGGCAAAGGGGTGGCTGCGGGCAAAGCCGCGCTGGGTCGAATAGCCGAGCGCCAGCAGGAAGCCTTCGTCGCCGCGCGACAGGGCCTGCAGTCGGATGTCGCGGGCCATCGGAAACTCCATCGGCTCGCGCGTCAGATCGCCAGCGTGGTGGTCATCCGGCAGATCGCTGTCCTCCTCGATCAGACCTTCATGGGCGAGGATTTCGGACACGCGTGGCGTGCGGTCGCTGTCCGCCTCGCGCCGCTGCGGCGCCTCGACCGGGCCATCGGCCATCAGCTCCGGATCCAGCAGGCGGTGGGTATAGTCGAAGGTCGGACCGAGCAACTGGCCGCCCGGCAGGTCCTTATAGGTCGCCGATATACGGCGCTCGATCAGCATGGCGCCGGTGTCGACCGGTTCGCTGGTGCCGAACCGTGGCAGCGTCGTGCGATAGGCTCTCAGCAGAAAGATCGCCTCGATCATGTCGCCGCGCGCCTGCTTGAAGGCCAGTGCCGCCAGTTCGCGGTCGTAAAGCGAGCCCTCGCTCATGATGCGGTCGACCGCCAGACCGAGCTGCTCGACAATCTGCTCCAGTTGTATCGCCGGCACTGATCGGTCGCCGCGCCGACGGTCGGCCAGCAGCCGGTGGGCGTTGTCGATGGCGGCTTCGCCGCCCTTGACCGCGACATACATGGTCAGTCCTCCTGCCCGTTTGCGGCCTGTATCACGGTCGTGCGCGGCAGGCCGATCACGCCGTCGGTGGCGGCCAGGATCATGTCGACGCCACGTGGAAAACGGCTGCGGTTGCCGGCCCATTGCTCGCAGAAATGCGGCGGCAGGCCCGACGGCGCGATCGCCGCACGGTCCTTGATGCCCGGCCCGCTCAAGCTGAGCGGCGCGCCGCCCTCGAGGCTTTCCACCTGAAGGATGATCGTGGTCGAACGGTCCGGATAGTCCTGCGTACCCTGCGCAAACGCCTCCAGCGAGGGCAGCGCCTCGGCACCATCGACAATGGCAAACCGGGCGTCGAAAGCCTGTTCGACAACCGGCGCGGCGGTGTGGAATGTCAGCCAGCCGACGACCTCGCTGCGGCGCGCCAGTTGCGGATCGAGCCAGATATTGGTGTCGCCATCAAAAAGGGTGGCGGCAATCGCACCGACGCAGGGCGAAAGCGGGGCCGGCGGCGCGGTGAACGCCGCGATGGCGCGACGCGATCCGGGCCTTGCCAGTGCATCCATGATCTGCCGGAACACGGATTGCGCATCAAGGACCGGATCGCTCAGCCCGCCGCGAAAAACACTCTGCGATGCCGCGGCACTCATTCGTCTTCCCCGCGCACCATGGTGAAAAAATCGACGCGGGTGGCCGCCGTCTCGTCCCGTCTTTTGCCGTCCTGCCGGTCAAGGCGCCGGCGGATCGGAGCGACGATCTTTTCCTCGACCGCCGCCCGCATCGCCTCGTCCTGCCACAGCGCGTCGATGATCGCCGCATGCCGCACCTTGTCCTTGTCGGTGCCGAGCGCATGGGCGTGACCGACATGGCCGTTCGACAATTCGACGGTCGCGCGGGTAACGGTGGCTTCACCGAGATTGAACGGCGCGCCGCCGCCACCGATGCGGCCGCGAACCATGACGAGGCCGGTTTCGGGTCCGCGGATCGGCCGCACATCCGGGCGGTCGGGCCAGGCATCCCAGGCCGACCGCAATTCACCGGCTTCCGCCCTGGCCAGCACCGCCATGGCCGATTTGCGGGCAGCCTGATGGTCGGAGGCGGCGCCTTCCATCTCCTGTGTCATTCGATCCTCATTTGTCTATTCATCTAGACAACTATACATCTAGAGACTATCCTTAGTTGCCGAAGATGACAATCAGGTGACGGAAATTCATTTTATGAGCCGAGTGTTATGAGCCTTGTGGAACGCCATAGCGGCATCGCCCTTTGGCGGCAGATTGCCGACCAGATCCGCGTCGCCATCAGCGCCGGCGAGTTCGACGGCCTTGGAATGCTTCCGGGCGAAGTCGAACTGGCGAAGCGCTTTGCAGTCAACAGGCACACGGTCCGCAGCGCCATCGCGTCGCTGAAAAAGGAAGGCGTGCTGCGTGTCGAACAGGGCCGCGGCACCTTTATCGACCGGCGCACGCGCCTGCGCTTCCCGGTCGGCCGGCGAACGCGGTTTACCGCCGGTCTGGCAGGCCAGACCCAGACACGCCAGGGTCTGTTGAAGGCCCATGTGACCGAGCCCGCCTCGAAGCCCGTTGCCGAGGCCCTTCAACTCCCGATCGGAGCACCGGTCCACAGGATGGACGCGATCAGCACGGCCGACGCGGTTCCCGTATCGAGCGCCAGGCGATGGCTCGACGCGGAGCGGTTCCCCGATTTTGTCGACGTCTACCGGACCCTTGGGTCGGTCACGGCGACCTTCAATCGATTCGGCATTGATGACTATGTGCGCGTATCGACGCGCATTTCGGCCCACCATGCGAGCCCGCAAATGCTCGACGACCTGCAGCTTTCGCCCGGCGCGATCGTCCTGCAGACGGAGGCCGTCAACGCCGAACTGGATGGCACCCGGGTGGAGTATTCCAAGACCAGCTTCGCCGCCGACCGCGTGGAGATCGACGTCGATCACAGCGCGCGGCAGTTCGAGGGTGACGAGTAGTGCGGTCGGGCTACCAGACGGCCGGCGAAGCGCGCAAATTGCCGGCAGCATGATCCCAGGCATGGTCCAGACCGGGCAGGCGCAGCGGAAACCGGATGCGGCGGGCCGGACCCCACGCGGTTTCCTCGACAAGCGGGTCGATGTCGTGCTGCGTTTCGGCCGGCAGACCGCCGGTCAACTCGGTCCGCTTGCTGGCGATCAGCAGATGCGCGACCCGGGCCAGCGACAGCCGCGCCGACAGGACGCGGCCGGAGGCGGTCCGTTCTCCTAGCGCATGCAGGGCCGAGGCGGCGATTAGATAACCCGTCGCATGATCGAGGGCCTGAACCGGCAGCGGATGCGGCCGGTCGGTGCCGCCCATGCGCATGCCGTAATCGGCGATGCCGCTGCTCATCTGCACGAGGCTGTCGAAACCGCGCCGGTTGACCCAGGGACCGGACCAGCCATAGGCATTGTGCGAGACATCGATCAGGCGCGGATTGATGCGCCGCAACGCCTCTGGGCCGTATCCCAGTCCGGCCAGCGCGTTGGCCCGGTAGCCATGCAGCAGAACATCGGCGTCCTTCAGCAGGGTTTCAAAGGTGGACCGATCATCCGAATCCTTCAGATCGAGGCCGGCGCAGCGCTTGCCGAGTGTCACCTCGGGTACGACGCCAGGCTCATCCCAATCTGCCGGATCGACCCGCAGGAGATCGGCGCCATAGGCGGCGAGAAACCGGCCGGCGACCGGGCCGGCCAGCACCCGCGTCAGGTCGAGAACACGGATGCCTGCGAGAGGCCGGTCGCGGTCCCGCCGGTCAGGTCCGGGCTCCGCCGGCGGATGTTCCCGCCACCAGATCAGCGGTTCGCGGATCACCGCCCTGCCCTGCGGATGCCGGGCCCAGGCCTCAAGACCGCGCATCGTAGCGGCGCATCCGCCGGCTTCGACGATCGCCGATTCCAGTGCGTCGGCATCCCATTTCTCCACCGCCGGCTCCAAGCCTTGTCCATCGGCGGGCACGCCCAGGACGGACAGGGCCGCGACCCGGTGATGGGGCGCGTTGGTATGAAGGCGGATCCAGCCATCCTTTGCCCGATAGTCGCCGGCGATGGGGTCCCAGGGAGACGGAACCTGCCACCCCGTTGGCCGCAGGGTCATGTCGAACCACAGTGATGCCAGCCGGCGGTTGATAGTGACGGGGCTTTCGGCATCGGCCCACCGGGCCAGCTTGATGCCGGCGGCCGCAATCACCGCCACCGCGATACCTGTCACGTCGAACCATGACGGCAGGTCTCCCTCTCCGCAGGTGTGGATTTCGGGCTGGACCATCGGTTTTCCGTAATCGGGGAACGCGGCCAGAATTTCATCAAGGAACGGATTTTCCATCGTATATAGACCTTTCAGTTCTGAGCGGGCGGAATACACAGAACCGTTGACAGACAGTCAATCTTGATCAAGATAATCAATATGAAAAATCCCGATGATGCCGGCTATTGCACACTCGGTTCCGGCGATGTCTGCCGGAGACTGGGCATTTCGAGGGATACGCTCTATGCCTATGTGAGCCGCGGTCTGGTGCGGGCTGTCGCCCATCCGGGTGATGCCCGCAAGAGCCTTTACGACCGGCGCGATGTCGATACGCTTCTGGCGCGTCAGCGCCGAGGCCGCTCACGCCGCTCCGTGGCCGAATCGACCATTCACTGGGGCGAGCCGGTGCTGACGTCCAACATCACCCGCATCGCCGACGGGACGTTCACCTATCGGGGACGGAATGCCATTGGCCTGTCTCAGACCCGAACGTTTGAGGAGGTCGTCCGGCTCTTGTGCCGGGCTCATTGCCGGCCCGTGGGTCGACGCGATGATGCCGGCCCGGCTTCAAACCCCCGGCCCTTTGAACGGATCGTCACGATGATGGCTGGTCAGGCCATCGCGCAAAGCAGGAGCGACGGGCGGCCGCGGGCCGGACGGATCATCCGGCTGACGGCGCTGCATGCCGCCGGCACCGCCGGCGAGCCCGGAACGCCCATTCACCAGTTGCTCGCCAATGCCTGGTCGGACGACTCGCGCGCCCCGGACCTGATCCGCCGGGCGCTGGTCCTGTGCGCCGACCATGAACTCAACGCCTCGGCCTATGCCGCCCGGGTAGCGGCCTCGGCCGGCGCCTCCCTGCCGGCATCGCTGCTCGCCGGTCTGGCAACGCTTTCCGGCGGTCTGCATGGCGGGCTTACGACACGGTGCCGCGACTGGATGAACGCCGTCGAGGCGGGCAGTGCTGTCTCGCCGGGCGGCGATCCGCCGCCGGGCTTCGGCCACCCGCTCTACCCGGACGGTGACCCGAGAACCAAAGCCCTGTTGAAGGTCTGTGGCGTCTCCGCGACCTGGCGCCGCCGCCTCAGGGGGATCCACGGGGCGACCGGGCAGCACCCGGCGCTGGATTTTGCGCTGGCCCATCTGGAACGTGAACTGAAACTGCCGGACGGCGCCGGCCTCGGCCTTTTCGCGGTCGGCCGGACGGCCGGGTGGGTCGCCCATATCTTCGAGCAGCGGCAGACCGGAAAACTGATCCGGCCGCGTGCGGCGAGTGCATAGGACGGTTGTCAGGTCTCAGGCGGCACGACCTGGGCGTTGGCACGCTCGCGGAAGACGACATAGAGCCCCGCCGCCATGGTGATGGCGATGCCGACCGCCGCCAGCCCGTTGGGCAGATCGCCAAAAATCAGATAGCCGATGATGGTGGCGAAAGGAATCTCGATATATTGCAACGGCGCCAGTGTCGCCGACGGCGCAAAACGCAGGGCCCAGGTCATCAGCAGGTGGGCGAGCGTGCCGATCACGGCAATTGCCGCCAGCAGCCAAGCATCGATTGCCGTCGGTATCGCAAGGTCGGCGGCGGGCAGACCCAGGGCCCAGCCCACCAGCACCGCCGGCACCAGCACCGCGGTAGCGACCAGTCCGCTGACCGCCTGCAGGCCGATCGGGTCGACATCCTTCGCGACCTGCCGGGTGAACAGCATGAACAGCGCAAAGAGCGCGGCGACCAGAAGCGGCAGCAGTGCCGGCGCGCCGACCATTGCAAAACTCGGCTGGATGACCAGCAGTGTGCCGACGAAGCCGATCCCGCAGGCGACAAGGCGGCGGATTCCGACCTCCTCGTTCAACACCATCCGGCCGAGCAGCAGCATGATGAAAGGCATGACGAAGGCGATGGCCAGCGCATCGGCCAGGGGCAGGTAGCGCAGCGCCGTGAAAAAGGTGCCGATGGCCAGAATGTGCAGGACCGTCCGGATGACCGTCAGCCGGAACACCCGCCGTGACACACGGATCGATCCGCTGGTCAGCCAGACGAGCGGCACCAGGAACAGCGCCTGCGCAGCGAAGCGGATCGCCAGAATCTGGCCGATCGAGACCGTGTCGCCGAGATATTTGGCAATACCGTCGCCAAGCGGTGCAAAGGCGCAGAACAGGATGATCAGCAGGACCCCGATATAGGGCCTGTCGGCCTGCAACTGAATGCGATCGACGCTCATGCGGCGACACGCGTGGTGTGTCTGGATTTGACGAAGATCGTCGCGATGATGGCGATGTTGAGGATGTTCCACAGAATGCCGTTGATGAACGCCATCTGGTAGGAACCGGTCACATCGTAAATCCAGCCGGACATCCAGCCGCCGACGGCCATGCCGACAATCGTCGCCGTGATCACCACGCCGACCCGCGCACCGGCCTCCTGCGGCGGCATATATTCGCGAACGATCAGCGCGTAGCTCGGGATGACACCGCCCTGCGACAGTCCGAAGATCAGGCTGACGATATAGAGCGAAGCCAGCCCGTCATAGGGCAGATACAGGAACAGCGCGATACATTGCAGGCTCGACCCGATCAGCAGCGCCAGCACGCCTCCCAGCCGGTCGGCGATCAGGCCGAAGACAAGGCGCGAGGCCACACCGCCCAGCAGCATCACCGAGAGCATTTCAGCGCCCGCCGCCGGTCCGTATCCAAGATCGACGCAAAGCGACACGATGTGGACCTGCGGCATCGCCATGGCAACGCAGCATCCGATGCCGGCGACCACCAGAAGAAGCTGCAGCATGCGCGGCGAATAATGGACGGCGCGGGCGTTGGCCGTGGCAAGATCCCGGGCAATCTGCGTCGCCGCCGCCGGCACGCGGCGGCGCAACAGAAGCGACAGCGGCACCATGGTCAAAAGGGAAATGGCGGCGAGGATCAGATAGGCCGAACGCCAGCCCGACTCGCTCAACACACCGCTCAGCAGGATCGGCCAGATCGCCCCGGACAGGTAGTTGCCGCAGGCGGCAATGGCGACGGCGATGCCACGGCGGCGCAGGAACCAGTGGGAGATATCGGCGAGCAGCGGGCCGAAGCCGGCTGCCGTGCCGAAGCCGATAACCAACTGGCAAATCGACATCGCATAGATCGAGGAACTCCAGGCCGCCAGCGCGAAACCGGCGGCGATCAAAACGGTGGCGCAGATCAGCGCCAGGCACACGCCATATCGGTCGACCGCCCGGCCGATCACCAGATTGCCGACGGCAAAGCCGATCATCGTGAAGGTATAGGGCAACGACGCATCGGCGCGGTCGATGCCGAATTCGGCCTGAACGGCCGGCATGATGACGACGATGGACCACATGCCGGCATTGCCGATGGTGGCGATCAGCAAGGTGATCGCCAGCCGGCTCCAGGAATAGGCGCTGTCGAGCGTTTGCGGGTTCTTCATGCGGCGGGCCGGGCGTGTTCTAGGCCATCGTCGATCGGCTGTTTCATCACGGCGGTCCGTCAGTCCTTGGTGGCGGCGGCGGGCGGCGTGATCTGGCGACGCGCGGCGACGGCCTCGCGGTGCGAGATGAAGGTGATCGCCGCCACGACGATGCCGCCGCCGAGCAGAACGTAGAAGTCCGCCGGTTCGCCGAAAACCATGATGCCGAGCATCGTCGCCCAGATGAGCTGCAAAAACCCGACCGGCTGCGTCACGGTCAGCGGCGCGGCAAGGATGGCGCGGGTCATCGTGTAGTGACCAAGCGTTGCGACGACCGCCGTCAAAGCCAGCCAGACGACCTCCTCCAAGGTCGGCGTTGTCCAGTTGAGGATCGCGATGGGCAGCAGAACCAGCGTACAGACAATGGACAGCATCATGACGATGACGACCGGATCCTCCTCGTCGGTCAGGCGCTTGGCGAACAGAAACGAGGCCGCGAAAAGCGGTGCCGCGATCAATTGCGCGAGCTGGCCGACCGAAACCTCCTGAAATCCCGGCCGCAGGATGATCATGGTCCCGACAAACCCAACGACAATGGCGACGACGCGCCTGACATGCAGGCGTTCGCCGAAATAGACGGCGGCGCCGATGGCGACAAAAATCGGCGCGGTGTAGCCCAGTGCGGTGACCTCGGCGATCGGAATCCGCGCCATGGCGTAGAACCACAGAATAACCGCAACGCCGTGCAGGGCTCCGCGCACCACATAGATTTTCGCCATCTTGATTGCCGGCGGCTTGCGCAGCAGCCGGCCCATCAGGGGCAGAAACAAAACCACCCCGAAGGCATAGCGGATAAACGCCGCCTCGACTGCGGCGATATCGGTGCCGATATAGCGGACGATGCCGGTAACGGCGACGAAGCACAGGGTCGAAAGCACCATCCAGCCGATACCCGCGAGCGTGGTATCGGCGGCGCTTTTCTCGGCAACACTCATGGCTTGCCTATTGTCCGGGCCGTCCATATGTCGCCCTCGGCCGGCGCCGGTATCATCAGGCATTTGCGTTGGGGCATGCCGCACGCTGGCACAACCCTACGGTTTGGACAAGGGCAATTTTTCGCCTGGCCGGTCACATTCGACCGAGATGGTGTTCGACGCGGAAGCTTTCCGGCATCGCGCAATCGCCGTGTTCCGCCTGTTCGAGCACGCATCGCGCCATGTCGTGGGCGATGCCGAAGCTTATCTTGAAACCGCCGGTGGCCACCAGCAGGTTGCTGTGTCCGGGTACAAATCCGACCATCGGATCGCGTCTGACCGCCTTCGGCCGAAGACTGGCCCAGCGTTCCAGAACCGGCGCGCCGGCGAGCGGCGGGCACAAGGCGCGGGCCCGGGCAATCACCGTATCGAGCTGACCATCCGTTGAAAACGGATCATCGAAATCCGTTTCGCTGGTGCTGCCGACGGCGGCAAGGCCGCCTTCGTGCGGCACGACATAAATTCCGTCCTGAAAGACCAGCGGCAAATCCGGGTCGATTTTCGCATCGAGCAGGGCCGCCTGCCCCTTGACCGGCATCCCGAAGGCTTCGGGCGGCCTGTCCAGCAAGCGTCCGAGAAACGGGAAGCTCGCGTGTCCGGCCGCAAGCACCGTGCGGCCGGCCGCTATGGTGCGGCCGTGCGAGGTGATCGCCCGGCCCGCTGCGTCGTCAAACCGGTCGAGCGCCTCGCCGTCGAGCGCCATGACAGCCCCGCCAAGGCTCGCCTTCAGCGCCGCCACATAAAGCCGGGGGTTGATGCGGGCGGCCAATGTCTCCAGCACCAGGCCATGCGGCATGGCATCGGCCGAGGGCCAGCCTTCGGCATAGGCCCGCTGCCGCATTTCCCAGGCAAAGCCATGCGGCGGATGATCCCAATGGGCCTCGGCAGCGGCCCTGCGCTCCCCGGCAAGCGCCGCGTGATGCGGCCTGGCGAGCGGCAGCAGGCGGCCGCAACGGCGATAGCCGCATGACCGGCCGGTTTCCGCCTCGATTGCGGCGACCCGGTCCGGGAGCGTCGCCAGCGCTTGGAACTGGAACTGTTTCTTCGGGTTCCAGCGCTCGGGCATATGCGGCATCAGAGCGCCGAGGAAACCGCCACTGGCGCCACAACCGATGCGGTCCTTTTCGAGCAGGACCACATGCAGACCGGCTTTTTCGGCGAGGCGGGCGACCCACAGACCGACAATGCCGCCGCCGGCCACCAGAATGTCGCAAGACAAGTGGTTGTCGGCCGGGCTATAGGAGCGTGATTGTGTCATGGGTGCGCACGATGGTCGGCAAGGACGAGACGATGAACGATCGGCTGGAATGGCGCGATGATATGCCCTATTCGACGGCATTTGGCGATCATTATTATTCGCGAGCCGACGGCCGCGCGGAATGCGATCATGTGTTCCTGAAGGGCAATGGCCTCCCGGCGCGCTGGCGGGACACGGCCCGTTTCACCGTTGCGGAACTGGGTTTTGGAACCGGGTTGAATTTCGTCGAGACCTGGCGGCAGTGGCAGGCCTGTTCGGGGCCGGCCAGCCATCTTTCTTTCGTCAGCTTCGAAGGGTTTCCGCTGCAGGCCGGTGATATGGCAAGGGCGCTGGGCACCTGGCCTGACCTGTCGCCTTTCGCGGGTGCCCTGGCCGCCGCCTGGCCGCCGCATCCGACCGGCACGGTCACGCTTGCCCTGGACGATGCGGTTACGCTCGAGGTTCATATCGGCGATGCGCAGGACATGCTGTCCTCCTGGTCAGGGGTAGCCGACGCCTGGTTCCTCGACGGCTTTGCGCCGGCACGCAACGGACGCATGTGGTCGCCGGAGCTGATGCGGGCGGTCTATCGGCACACCGCGCCGGGCGGCACATTCGCCACCTATACGGCGGCCGGCTGGGTGCGGCGAAACCTGGCGGACGCCGGTTTTGAGGTCCACAAGGCCGCTGGTTTTGCCGGCAAGCGCGACATGACGCAAGGCGTCCGCAGGGAGGGTCGCCCTTAGGGGTGGAGCCCGGCGCCTTTGGTCACCTTGTCAACGGTCTTGCGGTCGGTGCACAGGGCAATGCCCACAACGCGGGCGTCCTCGTGACTGTACCGGGAGAAAACCGCGCGATTGGCTTCATCATGGCCGGTGGAAAACATCTCTTCGACATAGACGGAGGCGGTGATCCCGCGCGTCAGGATCCGGGAGTGGACAGTCTTGAGAAGCCGGGCCGAAGCGGACAGGATGATGACCGGCTGGCGTGCCATGGGATTGTAGGCGATGCCGTCGCGATCCACATAGGGTTCGCCGATAATATCCGGGCACTGCGCGGTGATCCCGCTCATCAGGAAGGCGGTCACGTTGAGCGCCTGCCAGGCGGCAAGGTCGTCTCGCAACAGGAAGGCGATTTTGCTATCAAACATGGCAATGCCCTACGAAAGGAGTCGAATGCCTCAACCAAGACCGGAATTCCTTCAGGGTCTTGAACGTTCGTGCGGCGAGGTGCGGCGCGACCGCATCGTTTCGGCGCCGGCGGTGCCCGGCATTGAGCGGATCGAAGCGCAATTCGAAGGCAATTTCTTCGAACCGCACCGCCATGACACCTATGCCATCGGCGTGACGCTCAGCGGCATCCAGTCATTCCGCTATCGCGGCCGGCGGGAATACAGCCGGCCGGGCCGGATCATCGTCCTGCACCCCGACGAGATCCATGACGGCGCCGCCGCCACCGATGACGGGCTTCGTTACCGGATGCTGTATATCGAGCCGACCCTGGTGCGGCAGGGCCTGAGCCGGCGCACCGCACCGTTGCCCTTTGTCGAAAGCCCGGTTCTGGACGATCCGCACTTTCGGTCGGCCCTGCTGTCGGCACTCGGCGACCTTGAAGACGGGCTTGATGAATTGTCGGTGGTCGACATCGTCAACAGGATTGCCCTTGGGCTTTCTCGGCACGCCCGGCCGGGTGCCAGCGCCACAGGACCGGCGTCCCTCAAGCGCATGACCCTCGTGCGCGACTACCTTCATGACAATTCGGCCCGGACCGTCCGGTCCGAGGAGCTTGAGCAGGTGGCCGGGCTGGATCGCTATGCGATATCCCGCCAGTTCCGCGAACTCTTCGGAACCAGTCCGCACCGCTTCCTGGTCATGCGGCGTCTCGACCGGGCACGGCGCCTGATCACCGAAGGATTGCCCCTGGCCGACATCGCGGCCGCCGTCGGCTTCGCCGATCAGAGCCATCTGACCCGCCACTTCAAGAAGTGCTTCGGGATCACACCCGGCCTGTGGGCCCGGGTCACGGCCGGACCGCAATCGCAAGGGGCGTGACCGGTCGATCTGCTTTCAGAACAGGCCGCTGACCGCGCCTTGACAATAGGTCAGTAATACTGACATAAATTGCGCATGGTTATCGAAACAACCCGTTCCGCCCCATCGCGCGCCGATTGGGAGCCGCGCTATGCCGATCGCGCCGCCCGACTTCAAACCTCAGAAATTCGCGAATTGCTGAAGCTTCTGGAGCAGCCGGACATCATTTCCTTTGCCGGCGGTATTCCTGATCCGGAGCTGTTTCCGACTGACGCGGTGCGTCAGGCCTATGACCAGTCGCTCGGCGACGACACCCGTGCCGGCCGCATGCTGCAATATTCGATCAGCGAGGGCGACCCGGACCTGCGCCACTGGATCGCCAGCCACATGGCATCGAAGGGGATCGACTGCAGCGCCGAGAACATCCTGATCACCAACGGCTCCCAGCAAGCGCTGGAATTTCTGGGAAAGCTGCTCCTTTCTCCGGCCGACACGGCGCTGGTCACGGCCCCGACCTATCTGGGCGCCCTGCAGGCGTTTTCCGCCAGCGAACCTTCATATGATCTGCTGCAGTGGCCGATGGGCAACCGTTCGGCATCCTCCTATGGCGAGGCGGCGCGGGCTGCGGGCGGTGCCGTCAAACTGGCCTATGTGGTGCCCGATTTCGCCAACCCGACCGGCGAGACCATGGCCCTCGAGCAGCGCAGGGCCCTGCTCTCACTGGCGAGTGAACTGGATATTCCGGTCATCGAAGACGCCGCCTATGCGGCGCTTCGCTATGATGGCGCCGATATCGCTCCGCTGCAGGCGCTCGATGTCACCGCAACGGGATCGATCGACGCATCGCGGGTGATCCATTGCGGGACCTTCTCGAAGGTCTTTACGCCCGGCTTGCGGGTCGGGTGGATCTGCGCGTCCCGGCAGATCATCAACCGGCTGGTGCTGATCAAACAGGCCAGCGATCTCAACAGCGCCGCCATCAACCAGGCGGTGATCCTGCACCTTGCCGAAACCCTGTTTGACACGCAGGTGGCACGGGCGCGACAGCACTACCGGACCAAGCGCGACGCGATGTTGGCGGCGCTGACGAAGCATATGCCTGACGGAATCCAATGGACCAAGCCGGATGGCGGGCTTTTCATCTGGCTGACCTTGCCGCCATCGATTCGTTCGGCGGATCTTTTGCAGCGTGCAGTCAAGGATGCCAGCGTCGCCTTTGTTCCCGGTCATGCCTTTTACCCGGACGCCAGCGGGACCAATACGATGCGTCTCAGTTTTTCGCTTCCCGATGTCCCAGCTATTGGCCGCGGGATCGAGGCCCTTGCCAGCCTCGTCAAATCCGCAGGCTGACAGCGCATGCGCCTTTGCGGGTGCATGCGACATCGGAGATTCGTGAAAGTCCTTGCTGTATTTTTTGAGAATCCCGTCGGCAATTTGATTTAGCATTCAACGGCATCGATATGTGCCCGACCGGGCCTTTCCGGGCAGGACCGCCGCAATCCGGGGGTTGCCGCAGAAGGGCTGGCGGCCGGGAGTTTCCGTGTTCCATATCGGGCATGGCTTGACACCGGGCTGCTGCCTGGCGACAGCTGAGGGAAACGGCGTATGAATGAGATTTCGACCAGGCAAAGTCCGGCGCCGGCAGGCTATTACGCCCCGGCCGGCGGTCTGCCGCCCCAGTCGCAATTGCTGACCGGCCGCTCGGTCTTCACCGACGCCTATATCGTCATTCCCAAGGGCGTGATGACCGATATCGTCACCAGCAACCTGCCGTTCTGGACCGGCACGCGAGCCTGGGTGCTGTCGCGTCCGCTGTCCGGTTTCGCCGAGACGTTTTCGCAATATATCGTCGAGGTCATGCCGGGCGGCGGCAGCGACCGGCCGGAAACGGATGGCGGCGCGGAAGCCGTGCTGTTCGTCGTCGACGGCGCCCTGACACTGACGCTCGAGGGTGAAACCCATATCATGCAGCCGGGCGGCTTTGCCTATATCCCGCCCGCGGCCGATTGGGCCGTCCGCAATGGCGGCGATGGACCGCTCCGGTTCCACTGGATCCGCAAGGCCTATGAGTTCGTCGACGGCATCGAGGTCCCCGAGGGTTTCGTGACCAGCGACACGGCGGTGACGCCGTCGCCAATGCCCGATACCGACGGACGATGGGCGACGAGCCGCTTCGTCGATCCGCTCGACATGCGCCACGACATGCATGTGACCATCGTCACGCTGGAGCCGGGGGCCGTCATCCCCTTCGCCGAGACCCATGTGATGGAACACGGGCTCTACGTGCTTGAAGGCAAGGCGGTTTACCGCCTCAACCAGGACTGGGTCGAGGTGGAGGCCGGTGACTATATGTGGCTGCGCGCCTTCTGCCCGCAGGCCTGCTACGCCGGCGGCCCCGGCAAATTCCGCTATCTGCTCTACAAGGACGTCAATCGGCACATGAAACTGGACCGGTTTTAGAGCGCAGGGAGCAATGCCGGCGGTTGGAATCCGCTGCGCACTACCCCATCTTGGTGACATGAATATCCAGTCTCCGCCCCGTCCCGGCGAGTATCGCCTTGAGGTCAAACCGGTCACCGGCACCGTAACCGCGCGCCATGGGGGCGACATCATCGCATCGAGCAACGCGGCGAAGATCATGCTTGAAACGCGGCTGCCGCCCGTGGTGTATTTTCCGCTGGAGGATGTGAAGGCAACGCTTCTGGCAACATCCGATTACCGCACCTTCTGCCCCTTCAAGGGCACGGCGACTTATTGGGACGTGAAGATCGGCGATCGGGTCATCGAAAACGGCGCCTGGAGCTATCGCAACGCCCTTCCTGAATCGCGCGACATCGAGGGCTATGTGTCCTTCATGCCGGCCGCCTTGAGCGCGCTCGACATGCCGGGACAGGAGGCGGGAGCCGAAGAAAGCGGCAACATTGCCGGCCCGACCGTCGACTGGATCATGCGCGAGGCATGGCTGTGCGCGTCGCCGGAGGAATTGACGGCCTCCATCGGCGGCAAGCTGAACGAAAACGGGATCACGGTGTCGCGGATCAGCGTGATGATCTGGTCGCTGCACCCGATGATCGCCGGCAAAAACTATGTGTGGACCAAGGAGAGCGATACGGTCGAAACCTATACCGCGTCCCACGATCTGCTCGACCATCCCAGTTTCGCCAACAGCCCGTTGCGCCATGTGGCCAACGGGCTGGGCGGTGTGCGCCAGAGTTTTCTTGGCGAGAGCGAGGAATTCCAATTCCCCATCATGGACGAGTTGAAGGCGCAGGGCGCGACCGACTATGTCGCCATGCCGCTGCATTTTTCCAACGGCCGGATCAATGTCATGACCCTGACATGCGATCATCCGAGGGGCTTCACCACGGCCAATCTCGGGCTGATCTTCGAGTGCTCGGCGGTCATCGGCCGGCTTTACGAGGTCTTTACGCTGCGCGACAACGCCTCGGCGCTGCTGGAAACCTATCTCGGCAAACGCACCGGTGCCCGGGTGCTCGGCGGCGAAATCCGCCGCGGCGACGGGGACCGGATCGATGCGGCGATCCTGTTTTGCGATCTGCGCAATTCGTCTCGGCTCGCGGAAACGCTGGACCGGGACGCCTATCTCGGACTGCTGAACGGGTTTTTCGAGACCACCACCCGGATCGTCAACGCCCATGACGGCGAAGTGCTGAAATTCATCGGCGATGCCGTACTGGCAATTTTTCCGGCGGGCGAAGATCCGCAACAGGCCTGCGAACATGCCCTGGTGTCGGCCTGCGAAATCGTCAAGGAGTTGGCCGGGGAGGACGCATCCGGAACCGACTGCGCCGTCGGCCTGTCCTTCGGCGATGTCACCTATGGCAATGTGGGTTCGAAGGAGCGTCTCGATTTCACCGTGATCGGCACCGCTGCCAATGTGGCGGCGCGGCTCAGCGACCTCGGCAAGAAACTCGAACATCCGGTGGTCGCGACACACGAAATCGCCGAGGCGGCGACGCTGGATATGCGGGCTCTCGGACAATTCGACCTGCACAATGTGTCGTCACCGGTCAAAGCCTTCGCTCCTATCGAGGAAAGCTGAGACCTGTCGCCCCTCGGAATCAATGACCCCCTGCGCGCCGTCGGCGGGCAGGGGGTCAGGCTTGTTATGCGAAGGGCCGACTACCGATAGTCGTAATTGCCGCTCCGCCACTCATACCAGACGTAGCCCGGCAGCTCGACGTCGCCCTTGTCGTCAAAGCCGAGATCACCGAGAACGGTGTTGAACGTTCCCGAGTTGAGGGCCGGCATCACCTTTTCCGGATCGGCCGAACCGGCGGCCTTGGCCGCATCGGCCCAGGCCTGAACGGCGGCATAGGTGTAGAGGACATAGCCCTCGGGCTCGATGCCCTGGTCGCGGAACTTCTTGACCACGTCTTGGGCGCCGTCGTTCTTGCGCGGGTCCGGCGAGAAGGTCATCAACGTGCCCTCACCCGCATCACCGGTGATGGACCAGTACTCATTGGTCACCAGCGCGTCGCCCGAGACGAGTTGCGTGTCCATGCCCTGGTCGCGCATCTGGCGGACGATCAGTCCGGCCTCGGTGTGATAGCCGCCGACATAGACCACATCGATGTTTTCCTGCTTCATCTTCGAAACAAGCGCCGTGTAGTCTTTTTCACCGGCAGTGTAGGCTTCATACATCTTGGCTTTGCCGCCAAGGTCTTCCAGTGCGGCTTTGGTCTCATCCGCCAGGCCTTTTCCGTAGGCCGTCTTGTCGTGGATGATGGCGATGTTCTTGCCCTTGTATTCCTCGGCAAGCAGGCCGCCGGCGACGAGGCCCTGCTGGTCGTCACGGCCGCAGACGCGGTAGACATTGGGGCCGCCTTCGTCGGTCAGCTTGGGGTTGGTGGAAGCCGGCGAAATCTGGATGATGCCTTCTTCCTCATAGACCTTCGATGCCGGAATCGACGAACCGGAACAGAAATGGCCGGCCATGAAGACAACGCCCTTGGACGCCATCTGGTTGGCAACGGCCACCGCCTGTTTCGGGTCGCAGGCATCGTCACCGATGCTGAGAACCAGCTTTTCGCCATTGACGCCGCCGGCCGCGTTGATGTCGGCCACGGCCTGTTCGGCGCCGGCCTTCATCTGCGCGCCGAAGCTCGCATATTGACCAGTCATCGGACCGGCCGTGGCGATCTGGATATCGGCCCAGGCGACACCGGAACTCAGCCCGAGGCTGAAGGCAAGCGCCGTAGAGGCGAGTAGGTATTTTTTCATGAGAACACTCCCGTTTTCTCCATTACTGCATTACTGCGGACATCTGCCCTTCCGGGAGCCGCGCGGCCCCCAAAAAGGCAAATGGATTGAGAGGCAAAAGCCTCAATTCTCTTGTTTCTCGCGCCACCAAAAAAGGCCCGCGCGTTCATAAAGCCAGCTATATTGCGTTACCATCTGACGGACGCGGGTGACCCGATAGCCCAAAAGAGCGGCAGCAATAAGCACAGCAGCATCAACGACATAGTAGTGGATCGACAACAGGGTTCCACCAAAAAGTGCGAAGTGAAAAAACCGGACGACCGCTGCCAGCAGCAGCGTGTAGAGAATCGGCTGGATGATCGGTCGCCAATGGGCGGCCAGCGAACGTCCCGTCATATAGGCGGCGCTGCCGCCGATCACGACGGTGAGCATCAGGAAAGTGGCGAAACTGTTTTCCCACAGGATGCCCATCAGTGTGCACCCCCTTCCAGGTAGGCGGACCGCACCTCCTCGCGGGCCAGCAATTCGGCACCGGTTCCACTCATGGTGATCTTGCCATTGACCATCACATGGGCCTGGTCGGCCAGTTTCAGGGCGTGATAGGCATTCTGTTCGACTAGGAAAACGGTCAGGCCCTGCTTGCGGTTCAGATCCCTGATCACCTGGAAGATCTGCTTGACGACCAGCGGCGCGAGACCCAAAGACGGCTCGTCGAGTAGCAGCAGCTTCGGCCGCGCCATCAGGGCGCGGGCGATCGCCAGCATCTGCTGCTCGCCGCCCGACAGGGTTCCGCCGCGCTGGTCCCGGCGGTCCTTGAGCCGCGGAAACAGGTCGAAGACCCGGGCCACATCCTCGTCATAATGCTCCGGATCGGCCACCGCCGCGCCCATCAGCAGGTTCTCGTCGACGGTCATGCGCGGAAAGATCCGGCGGCCCTCCGGCGACTGGGCGATCTGGCGGCGCATGATCTCGTGGGTCGGCATGCGGGTGATGTCGGTGCCGGCATAGATGACCTGCCCGGCGGCGGCGCGCGGATCGCCGCAAATCGTCATCATCAGGGTCGATTTTCCGGCCCCGTTGGCGCCGATCAGGGTGACGATCTCCCCTTCCCTGACGTCGAGTGTGATGCCGCGCAGCGCCTGGATCTTGCCGTAGAAGGTTTCGACGTCGCGAATCTGCAACAAAGGCTGCGGGCTCATGGGTGACCCTCCGCAACCGTTTCATCGAGTTCCTGCTCGACCGTGTCGACCTCCTCGTCCTCGACGCCCAGATAGGCGGCGATGACCTTGGGATCGTCGCGTACTTCCTGGGCCGTCCCGGATGCGATCTTGACGCCATAGTCAAGCACCACGATGTGATCGGAAATCCCCATCACCACATTCATGTCGTGCTCGATCAGCAGGATGCCGGTATCGCGTTCCTTGCGGACGAACAGCAACAGCTTGTTCAACTCCTCGGACTCGGCTGGGTTGAGCCCGGCGGCCGGTTCATCCAGGCACAGGAGTTTCGGCTTGGTGCACATGGCGCGGGCGATTTCCAGCTTGCGCTGGTCGCCATAGGGCAGGTCGGCGGCGGCATCATCGGCGCGGTGCGTGAGCTTGATCTGCTCGAGCCAGTATTTCGCGAGTTCCACCGCTTCGTGTTCGGCCTTGCGGAAGCTGGCGATGCCGAAAATCCCGCCAATGGTCTGTTTCGAGGCCCGCATCAGGGGATTGTGCTGGGCGACCATGAGGTTTTCCAGGACCGTCATGCCGCCGAACAGCCGGATGTTCTGGAAGGTCCGGGCGACGCGCGCCTCCTTCGGAATCCTGAAATCGTCCATGCGTTCCAGCAGGAAGGTGCTGCCATCCTCGTGATGCATGGTGATGCGCCCCTCGGTCGGCTTGTAGAAGCCGGTGAGGCAATTGAAGACCGTCGTCTTGCCGGCGCCGTTGGGACCGATGAGCGCCGTGATGTCGCCGCGCGCGGCGGTGAAATTAAGGTCGTTGACAGCCAGCAGGCCGCCGAAACGCATGGTCAGATGTTCGACCGTCAGCAGGGCTTCCTTGTCCGACTGCTGCATGCTAGTGCCCCTCGCCCTGGGCGACCATGTCGGCGGAAACCGCTTTTCGCTGCTTGAGGAAAATCGACGGCTCGCGGGTGGCGATGAGGCCGCGCGGCCGCCAGATCATGATGATCACCATGGCGAGGCCGAAGATCAGCATGCGGTATTGCTCGGCCTCCCGGAAGACCTCGAAACCGCCGATCATGGCGACGGACGCAATGACAACGCCGATCTGCGATCCCATGCCGCCGAGAACCACGATCGCCAAGATTAGCGCCGATTCGATGAAGGTGAAGCTTTCGGGCGAAATGAACCCCTGGCGGGTGGCGAAGAACGAGCCGGCAAAACCGGCAAACATCGCACCGGTCGCAAAGGCCGTCAGCTTGACGGAGGTGGTGTTGAGGCCGAGGGACCGGCAGGCGATCTCGTCCTCGCGCAAGGCCTCCCAGGCGCGGCCGATCGGCAGGCGGCGCAGGCGGATGGTCACGAAATTGGTGATCAGCGCCAGGATGAGAATCAGAAAATAAAGAAAGATGATACGGTGCAAGGAAGAGTAGTCCAGGCCGAAGAAATCGGCGAAATGCCCCTCCCCGCGCTTGAACTCCAGACCAAAGAAGCTGGGGCGCGGAATGCCGGAAATGCCGTCCGGTCCGCCGGTGAACTGATACCAGTTGAGCAGCACGACCCGGATGATCTCGCCGAAGGCCAACGTCACGATCGCCAGATAGTCGCCGCGCAGCCGCAGCACCGGAAAGCCCAGGATGACACCCCAGAAGGCCGCGAGAATGCCGGCCAGCGGCAGGCAGATCCAGAAGGACAGGCCGAAATATTGCGCCAGCAGCGCGTAGGAATAGGCACCCACGGCGTAGAAGGCGACATAGCCCAGATCGAGCAGGCCGGCGAGACCGACCACGATATTGAGGCCCCAGCCCAGCATGATGTAGGTCAGGATCAGGATACCGAGATCGAGAAGGTAGCGATCCGTCGTCGGCAGGAAGGGGAACACGATGGCAAAGAGCAGCATGGCCGGAACCGCGACCTTGCCCAGCGGCGCAAACCATTCCGCGGCGCGCTTCTTCAAGACACCTGATGCAAAGGTCTGCTCCTGGCCGTGCGGCTTGCGCCACACCGTCAGCCAGAGCAGCAGCCGTCCGATCACCACCGCCGCGATGACATAAGCCGCCATTTCGAACCGCAATACCAGGGTCAGCCCGCCGGTCGCGGTTTCGGTCTTGAACGCAATGGTCGACCCGAATATCCCGAGGCCGAGCAAGGCGGTGACGCCGAGGTCCTTGCCGATTTCCGCCGGGTCCAGGCGCCTGGCGGCAGCGCCGTTCTGGCTGGTCTCCCCGGCCATCAGACCTTCTCGACTTCCGGCTTGCCGAGCAGGCCCTGCGGCAGGAAGATCAGGACGATGGCGAGCATCGAAAACGCCGCGACGTCCTTGTATTCGATGGAGAAATAGGCCGACCACAGGGTTTCGATCAGTCCGATGATCATGCCGCCGAGCATCGCGCCCGGCAGAGAGCCAATGCCGCCGAGCACGGCGGCGGTAAATGCCTTCACCCCGGCGACGAAGCCGATATAGAAATCGATCACCCCGTAATAGAGCAAGTACATCAGGCCGGCGACCGCGGCCAGCGACGCGCCCATGACGAAGGTCGTCGAAATGGTCTTGTCGACATTGATGCCGAGCAGCGACGCCATTTTGCGGTCCTGTTCACAGGCGCGCTGCGCCCGGCCGAGCGATGTCTTGGCGATCAGCAGGGAAAACACCGTCATCAGCACGATCGTCACCGCGATGATCAGGATCTGCATGTTGGAAATCTGCACGGCGAACTCGCCATGCTCGTCAACCCGCTTCATCAGCGTGTGGCTGCCGGAAATGATCGGCTGCAACGGCTTGACCCGGGCGCCTTGCGAAATCTGAATGTAGTTCTGCAAGACGATCGACACGCCGATGGCGGTGATCAGCGGCGCCAGCCGGAACGATCCGCGCAGCGGCCGGTAGGCCAGGCGCTCCAGCGTCCAGCCGAAGACCGACGAAATGATCATGGCGCAGACAAGAACCAGGATGAGCGCCAGAATGATGAGGCCGAGGCTGGTCGATGCCGCTAGGCCGAGCGCCGTGATCACGATCAGGGCGATGAAGGCGCCGACCATGAAGATGTCGCCATGGGCGAAATTGATCATGCCGATGATGCCGTAGACCATGGTGTAGCCGATGGCGATCAGGCCGTAGATGGAGCCGAGCGTGACGCCGTTGATCAATTGCTGTGCAAAATATTCCACGAATTGCCCTTCAATATACAGGTATGATTGCGGCGACACGGCCATGGTCCGGGGACGCGATATCCAAGCGAGCGTGTGCCGTCGTCGCCGTTTTGCATGGCGTAACGACGCGTTGTGCCTTGAACTGACGGATATTCGTCCATCGTCCGGGGCGGAATATTGCCCCGATCGAACCGAAACCACCCATGTGGCTCTGCACGCTGCTTTGCTGACCAAACACTGCCGGCAGCATCTATTCCCCAATCCGCGCCTTCGCGGCGCTGTTATGACATTCGGTACAATGGACGAATTGCGACCAAGATCAACCGTTAATCGAGCATCGGTCTGGTCAATTTGCGACATTCTCCGATGGGGCTTTGTGCCACCCGGATCGGGTTTTGACAAGCGGCAGCGCTTTGCCGGTACACCAAGGATCGGCGACGATGCGGCCGGCCCGATACAAGCTACACAAGCCCGGAAACGTGGCTGTTACGGCGATGGCCGAGCGCGTCCCGGCGATCGGCAAGCCAGTATACGACTTTAGTCGTAGTGGGCGGTTTTACGCCTGCCGGCCTTCACTCGGAGGAAAAGACCGGCCTGCCCTGTCGTCCGTACACGGCCACCAGGATCAGGCCGAAAACCAGCAGATAGGCGAAATAAAAGCGGTCCGGGTATAGCGGCAGGATCAGGAACTTCGCCGGTATGGTGAGCAGAACCGTGGTCAGGGCCACGGATTCGCGCCGGGTGAAATCGAAATCGCGGCGCAGCATGAGCGCGCCCAGAAAGATCATCAGGGCGAGCACGGCCGGCCAGCGTTCCTCGACAAGCGCCCGGACAAGCGCCTGAACCGTCGCCTTGCCATAGGCCGTCAGCGAGAATGGCGGGTCAAAGCCTTCCAGGGTCGGCACATATTCAATGTTGGTGAACCAGAACTGCACCCACCAGCCCGGGTGGTCGGCAGTGCGCGAGATCATCACATAGGCAATGAGGCCAAGCACAAAGGCGCCGATCGCGCCCTTGGCAACCGGCCGGATGACGACCGATGCGACCATCATGATACCGACCAGCGCCAGATGGTCCGGCCGCACCAGGACCGCCAGCAGCAGGAAGAGACCGCCCGGAATATCATGGCCCCGGACATAGAGAAGGACGCCGGCGATCACGAACGCGGCGGAAAACAGGTCCGGTGTCGCCAGCCGCGCGACGTCGCCGAACCCGGTCAGGATCAGGAGGATAAGCGCCAGCGGCGCGACGGCCAGGCTCTTCTGGTCGATCAGCCACAGCAGCGTTATCGCTCCAACCGCAATCACCGAGACGGCGGATATGGTGCGCAATGCGCCGACCGGGCCGAACCACGGCGCCAGCCATTGGGCCACCTCGACGTAAAGCAGTTTGACACGGTAGAAGCCCAGCATGCTGGCGAAGGCGTCCGCATTGGCATATTGCTCGATACGGTAGGGCCGGTCTGCCGTCAGAACGAGAAACGCGCCGTCGCCGATGCTTTGCCGCACCAGCTCATAGGCCTGTGCATGCACCTGCTGCACGGCGGTTCCGGGTCCCTCCAGAACGCTTGCCACATAGGCGATCATGTCCCAATTGGCGTCGGGGAAGACCACCGCGACGGCGCAGACCATGACGGTGTAGACCGCAAGAAACAGCACACCCGCCACGGCACCGGGTTTCATCGAGATCGTTTTCAACGGTCTTCTCCCGCATTTCCAAGGTCGCATGGTACAGGGAGAGTATTGACGATTTGGAACCCAAGGCCGAAACCATAGGGTAGACTCATGAACACTATGGATCATCACCCGGCGACGCTGAGAGCCGCCAACCCCACTCTTGAGGATGGCCTCATATTCGCTCGCTATGCAAATGAGGCATCCGAAGGATTCATGCGCCGGTTTCTCGGGCGACGCCACGAAGAGATCATGGCCGACGCGTTTTTGCGACCGGGCCATGACACCTCCCATGAACATGTCACTTTTGCGGAATGCGACAACATCATCGTCGGGATGATCACGGCCTACACCGAAGCACAGCATCGGCATTCCACACTCGAACCTCTCAGGAACGCGGCCGGCAGACTGAGGTTGCGCATGCGCGCGATAGAATTGCTGCTGGCACCGCTCCTGCGGCTCAATGATTCGATGGCAAAAGGCGATTATTACTTACACTTCATCGCCGTCGAACAAGCGGAACGCACCGCAGGCGTCGGATCGTTGCTGATGGATGCTTTTGAAAAGCAGGCGCGGGCAAGCGGATCGGCGAGGCTCTCCCTGGATGTGTCAAAGAGCAATACGGTGGCGCGTCATTTCTATGAGCATCGTGGATGGGTCACCGAGTGGGAATGGCCGAAGAGCCGGTTCATGCCGGCACTGGCGGTTCGGATGATAAAACCGCTGTGAGCCGGCATGCATGATATCCTATCCCGGCCGTACACGATTGACGATTTTTCCGTCTGTCTGGCGATATTCGACAGCAATGTGCCGACCTTCCTGGCACCTGAAGAGCGCACGGACTTCCGCCAATTTCTCGAAAGCGTCAATGGCGGAGACAGGCGCTATCTGGTGCTGACACGCCAGGGTTCAGTGATCGCCTGTGGGGGGTTGATTGTCGACACGGAGACGCGGCGGGCGCGTCTGGCCTGGGGAATGGTCGACCGGGCGCTTCATGGGCAGGGCCTCGGAACCCGTCTGATGCAGGCCAGACTGGCGATGGTGCGGGCGACCTCGGATATCGACGAACTGGGGCTGGCTACAAGTCAGCACACCGGCGGTTTCTATAAGCGTTTCGGTTTCACCGTCTCGAACGTCACACGGGACGGTCTGGCCTCAGGGCTGGATCGCTGGGACATGATATTACGCCTTGCATAAGCGCAACTGTTCGCGCCGATCGCCGCGAGCATGAGGGACAGCACGCCATGCGGGTTACAGGTGACTCAAAATAGTTTGACCCCATACCATATCGCCTGCGGGATATTTGACATTCGAGTTCGGGGTCGAGCACTCGAATGTCAAACAGAGCCTGCATCAATATCAGATCACCTCGCGACAAGGAGGCTGCAACCGTGGGTACACCACGCCCACTCGCTGTGATAGAACGAGCGTTGCCGACTTAACCGACTCTGATTGGAGGCCGCCACAATGACAAGAACAGCCCTCTTCGCCATCGCCGCCGCCCTGGCGTTTTCCACAGCCAACGCCATTGCCGACACACAACGTTTTGTGTGCAACCATGAAACGTGTTCGGATCAAAAGCCAATCGGGCCCTGGCCAAAGGATTCATCCAAGAGAACCTTTGTCTGGACCTGTGTCCATATGGCCTCAGGCACGATAAGCCTCACCTGCATCCCTCCCAGAGACAATATTATAAACGTATTCTGCGGCCCAGTTTATGAGGAGAGTCCACACGCGTTGGCTTGCAGGTGTGAAAGCACCGCATTGAAGACGAAGTATGTAGGATTTGAAGTGGACTGCCGGTAATCGGATCGCGGTCTGGCCACGCCTTAAGACAAAATGTACCATAGCATCGTCTCCAACTGAGGCGTGCAACAAGTTCCCGCGTTCACGCATGACTAAACGGAGGAAAGAGATAAGAGGTCTGGTCACGATGAGATTACTTCATCCATGAGGCCCTTTTCAGGGTGCTCGAACAGAGGAGCCTCAATAGAGATGTCTCGCGCGATCTTGGCAGTAGCAGGCACGATGACCGTCGTGGTCGGATTGGGAATGTCCGGTACGGCGGTGGCCGACAAGCATAATCCAGACCAGCACTTCAACTTCGAATGCTCGAATTGTCAGCAAGACACGACAATCGACGACGGAAAAACCAATATCTATGTGACTTGTTATGGAAAGCCGGCCGCGAAGTTCGAGTGCACTTCGCCTGAGGCCGGGATTCTATGCGTTCAGTCGACGAATGCGGATGGCCGTTTGTGCAATTGCGCAAGCGATACGCCGAAGGCTCACACCGTGCATATCAAAATGCTTGATGGCTGCACCCAATAGAGGGGTTTTTATCCGGGCTTTCCTTGTGACGATGGCGGCGTCACTTCAACATTATTCGTCAACACATACTCTTAGCTCCGGCCGCCACCGTAATAGAGCGAAACGGCGTGTTCGGCTTCGGCGAAGAACAGCCAGCGCTCGACGAACAGGCCGGCGAGCATCGCGGCAAAGGCAAGAACCAGCCAGAGCGGCGACAGGGCGAAGGCCCAGACCGCCAGCGCCAGGACCAGCGGCACGGCCGCACCCAGAAGCACGGCGATCCTGCGCAGCCTGGCGGCATGTTTGCGGCCGACGACATGGACCATTTCGCGGGTCAGGTAATTCTCGCCGGTATGCGGGCGTTCCAGCAGGCGGACCTTGCCGACGGCGCCAAGGCCGGTGGCTGTTTCGGGCGTCGATCCGGATGCCGCGAGCGTGGTGACGGCGGCCCGGTTCCACCAGGCCAGCTTCAGCGCCCAGGCGGCGGCAATCGCGAACACAGCCATGCCGGCGGTGCCCGGATTGTCCGATGTCCCGAGACCGGTCGCCAGCAGGTGGCCGCAGGCCAGCGAAAAACCCAGATAGCACAATGGTGTGAGCACCGTATGCCAATGCGGCACGGTCTTGAGCTGCGCATAGATCATCGCGGTCGTATAGACCGTCAGCAGCGATCCGACGGCAACGATCAGCCCGAGCCACAGAACGCGCACGCCGGTTGTCATCCAGATCAGCGTGTAAAGCCCGAACAGGCAGAGCGTGACGACCGCCATCACGCCCTCGCGCGACAGCCAGGACGAGCGCCACTGGGAGAACGCCTTGAGGGCGCGTTCGGGATGACCGAGATGGAAGGTGGACGACACCAGCCCGGCAACCGCAAGTCCGCCGGCCAGCAGAGGGATGAAAAACGCCGCGGCAAGGCCTTGGGGCAAGGGAGCGCCGGCGCCGATCATCGCCATGAAGCCGAAGCCGGCGCCCGATGTGACGGTAAAGAATATGACCGAAATCGCAGGATGCATGTCCGTCTACCCCAGTTTTTCCAGCGCCTGATCGAGCCAGCCGAGGAACCCGCCGGCCTCGGCCGTCTCCTGCCTTACACGCGTATCCGTCCCATTCTCCGGTTTGGTCTTTGGCCGCGGCGGCAGATATTTGTTGACCGGCGCGGTGCCCATTTCCGGCATCAGATCGAAGCCGCCGCGCTCGGCGACCAGTTGCGAGACATCCGATTGCGGATCCGACAGATCGCCGAAATGCCGCGCCCCGGCGGGGCAGGTGCGCACGCAGGCCGGAACCCGGTCCTCTTCCGGGATATTGTCATTGTAGATGCGGTCGACGCACAACGTGCATTTCTTCATGACATTTTCGACCGGGTCCATCTCGCGCGCGCCGTAGGGGCAGGCCCAGGCGCACAGGCCGCAGCCGATGCACATGGATTCATCGACCAGCACGATGCCGTCCTCGGACCGCTTGTAGCTGGCGCCGGTCGGACAGACCGTCACGCAGGGCGCGTCGGCGCAGTGGAGGCAGGATTTCGGGAAATGCACGATCGAGGCGGGCGCATCGTCGGGGCTGACCTCGAATGTGTGGATCCGGTTGAGCCAGGCGCCTTCCGGCTCCGCCCCATAGGGATCGACGTCACCGAGCGGCGCGCCGTAACCGCCGGTGTTCCATTCCTTGCAATTGACGACGCAGGCATGACAGCCGACGCAGGTGTCGAGATCGATGACGAGGCCGAGCGCCTTGTCGGTCGAGGCCGGCAGGCTGGTCATTGGCCGCCCTCCCATTCATGTCCATAGGCAAGGCTGTCGGGCGCCGGTTTCAGATTGTCCCGCTGCGGCTCGAATTGTGGCAGGGAGACCGGGCGGTCTTCCGGCGGCGCCTTCTCGATCCTGACCCGCAGGTCGAACCAGGCCGCCTGACCCGTGATCGGATCGGAGTTCGACCATCGGAGCCCGTCGGATTTCGGCGGCAGCAATTCATGGATGAGATGGTTGAGCAGGAACCCCTTCCTGGCCTCCGGCGCGTCATCATCGAGCTTCCATGCGCCGGGCCGCTTGCCGATAGCGTTCCAGGTCCACAGGGTCTTGTCGTTGACGGCCTCCATGCGGCAAACCGGCACCTTGATCTTGCCGTGATGCGAGGTCACCCAGGCCCAGTCACCATCCTCCAGGCCGGCCTCATCGCAGATCGGGCCCGGCACGTAGAGCGGGTTGGTGCCGTGGATCTGGCGCAGCCAGGCATTCTGTGATCCCCAGGAATGGTACATGGCCGCCGGTCTCTGGGTCAGCGCGTGAAGCGGAAACGCATTCTCGTCCAGGCCGGCTCCCTCGAACGGCGCATACCACAGCGGCAGCGGATCGAAGCAACGTCTGATCCGGTCGCGATGGCTGTCGGGCGGCTGGCGCTCGCCATGGCCTTCGGCGGCGAGTTGGAATTTGCGCAGCGGTTCGAGATAGAGCTGAAAGACGTTCTCGACCGGCCCGTCCTGCAGGCCCATTTCAATGGCCCAGTCGCTCCAGGCCCGGTTGGCGTGTTTGAAATATTGCGCCTCTTCCGGCACATGGGCTTCGAAGAAGCCGCCATTGTCGATATAGCACTGAATCTGATCGGGATTGGGCTCGCCGCGCCCGTGCTTGTCGCCATCTTTGCCGCGCCAGCCGGCCAGCGGCCCCACGCCCGGACGGCGCTGGTGGTTGACCATATAGTCGGCATAATCGGCATAGAGCGGCGCGCCGTCCTCATCGACCATGCCGGGTAGCCCGAGCCGGCCGCCGAGATCGAGAAGGACGGACTGGAAGCCGCGGACATCGCGGCCCTCGCCCTGTGTCGCCGGATCGACCACGGGCCAGCGCAGCGAGTCGGCCAGCGCCTCGGGTTCGGAGATCGGCCGGTCGAGCAGCGAGATGCAGTCGTGCCGTTCCAGATAGGTCGTGTCCGGCAGCACCAGATCGGCATAGGCGACCATTTCGGAATCATAGGCATCGGAATAGATGATCCTGGGGATCCGGTAATTGCCGTCCGCGTCCTTGTCCTCCAGCATCTTCATGACGCCGCCGGAATTCATCGACGAATTCCAGGACATATTGGCCATATACATAAACAATACGTCGATCGGATACGGGTCACCGGCATGGGCATTGGAGATCACCATGTGCATCAGCCCGTGCGACGACATCGGCGCGTCCCAGGAGAAGGCCTTGTCGATGCGCTGCGGCGTGATCCCGTCGTCCTGCAGGAGCAGTTCCTCCGGTCCCCGCAGGAAACCCAGATGCGGGCCCGGCAGCGGCTCGCCCGGCTTGCCGCCGCCATGGGGCTTGGGCTGGCCGTCGATCGGCCGCGGATAGGGCGGCTTGAAGCGGAAGCCGCCGGGACAGTCGATCGAGCCGACGAGAATCTGCAGGAGATGCAGGGCGCGGCAGGTCTGGAACCCGTTCGAATGGGCCGAGATGCCGCGCATGGCATGGAACGAGACCGGACGACCGATCATCTTTTCATGCCGTTCGCCCTTCATATCGGTCCAGGGCTGG
>JANQMU010000075.1 GCA_028279875.1 Rhizobiaceae bacterium | reverse complement strand
AACGGCTGGTGGCCATTTCGAGATCAAGCGCGCCGGTAGTGGGCAAAATAGGCGCAATCCGTCAGGACGCGGCCAGTTTTGGTGCTTTTTGCCGAAAGGCCTCCTGACAGGCACCCAGCCTGCGGCGTCGTCCTTTCGGCAAAAAGCACCAAAACTGGCTGCGCCAAACCAGTCGTTAATTCCCGAATGGGCTCTTAGCGATGATCGCGGCTCAGGATCGGATATGCTGGCTCTGCTGATAAATGGCGGTCGAACGCGCACCTGAGCGGCAATAGCCGAGCATTGGCCGGTCCATCTCGTCGAGCGCATCGACAAAACTCTGGACCTGCTCATAGCCGACACCGGTTTTGCCGACCGGAACATGCCGCATTTCGATCCCCAGCGCCCTGGCCGCATCCTCGATCATACTGTAGGTCGGCTGCCCCGGCTCCTCGTCATCCGGGCGATGACAGACGATGGACTTGAAACCCATGGCCTGGATCTCGCCGAGATCATCGACGGTGATCTGTCCTGCAACCGAATAGGAATCGTCTATTTTTCGAATGTCCATGTGCGACTTCCCGGAAAATTGGTCTGTTCGTTGTCTTAGACCGTGCCCCGCCCAAAGGAAAGCGATTCAGGACTATCGCACACTGAGTGTTCGTCCGACGGCATCCTTCCAGCCGGCCAGATCCCGGCTTCGGCTCTCCGCGTCAATCGCCGGCTCGAAGCGGCGGTCCCGTGCCCACAGACCGGAGAACGCTTTCTGGCCCGGCCAGGCACCGGCGCGATGACCGGCAAGCCAGGCAGCGCCCAGTGCCGTCGTTTCGAGGATTTTCGGCCGATCAACCGGAGCACCGAGCACGTCCGCCAGCCGCTGCATGGTCCAGTCGGAGGCCACCATGCCGCCATCGACCCGCAACACCGTTTCCGCGGCGCTCCCCTGCCAGTCCCGGCGCTTGGCCGCCAGCAGGTCGTGGGTCTGGTAACAGACCGATTCCAGTGTCGCCCTGGCGATTTCGGCCGGGCCGGTATTGCGCGTCAGGCCGAACATGGCGCCGCGTGCATCGGCATCCCAATAGGGCGCGCCCAGGCCGACAAAGGCCGGCACCAGATAAACCCGCTGCCCCGGATCGGCGGTTGCCGCCAGCTCCCCGCTCTGCTCGGCACTATCGATAATCCCGAGCCCGTCGCGAAGCCACTGCACCCCGGCGCCGGCCACGAAGATCGACCCCTCCAGGGCATAGGTCGTCTCGCCGTTTAGCCGGTAGGCGATGGTCGTCAGCAGCCGGTTGTTCGACCGCACTAGTTCACCGCCGGTGTTGAGCAACGAAAAGCAGCCGGTGCCATAGGTGACCTTCATCATACCGGCGTCGAAACACGCATTGCCCAGCGTCGCGGCCTGCTGGTCGCCGGCAACGCCGAGGATCGGCTTTCCGTCGAGCGGATTGTCTCCGGTAACGACGCCGAAATCGGCGGCGCTGTCGCAAACCTCCGGCAGCATCGACGACGGGACCCTCAGATGGGACAGTAACTCCTCGTCCCACCGATTGGCCTCGATATTATACATCAGCGTCCGCGACGCATTGGTCGCGTCGGTGACATGCCGCGCCCCGCCCGTCAGGCGCCAGATCAGGAAACTGTCGACAGTCCCGAAGCACAGCTCGCCGCGTTCGGCGCGGTCGCGCGCGCCGTCGACATTATCCAGCAGCCAGCTCAGCTTCGTGCCGGAAAAATAGGGATCGAGCAGCAGGCCGGTCTTGCGGGTGAACAACGGTTCCAGCCCATCCTCCTTTAGCCGCGTGCAGAACGGTGCAGTCCGCCGGTCCTGCCAGACAATCGCTTTGAACACCGGCTCGCCGGACTGCCTGTCCCAGACGACCACCGTCTCGCGTTGGTTGGTGATGCCGATGGCGGCGATATCGTCTGCGGTCACGCCCGCGTCAGCGAGCGCCTGGTCGATGGACCACAGCACCGTCTGCCAGATCTCTTCCGGATCGTGCTCGACCCAGCCCGAATGCGGAAAGTGCTGGGCAAATTCCTTCTGCCCGACACCGACAATCGACTGCTTGCCGTCAAAGATGATCGCCCTGCTTGACGTCGTTCCCTGATCGATTGCCAGAATATGGTCAGCCACCGCAATTCCTTCCCGCTTTGATCCCCGGCCCGCTATCCGGCGACGTTTTCATAATGGCCGCTTTGTACCAGATATCCCGAGAGATCCGCCACCTGCGAATCGGTCAGCACCAGGCCCCGCTTGGTCCGTCGCCAGAGGATATCATCCGTCGTCCGCGCCCATTCCCGCCGCACCAGATGGTCGACTTCGGCTGCGTACAGATCGCTGCCGAAATGCTGTCCGAGGCCATCGTAACCTTCGGCATCGCCCAGAATCGTGTGCGCTTCAAGGCCATAAAGCCGCATCAACCGCCGGGCATGCCCGGCTTCAAGAAAACCGTATTGCCGCTGCAGATCGGCCACGGCCGCATCAAAGCCGGTCGGCGGGAAATCGCCGCCCGGCAGGGCCGCATCCGCCGTCCACGAACCCTTGCGCCGTCCCAGCCGTTTTTCGATCTTCTCCATCATCGCTTCGGCCAGTTTGCGATAGGTCGTGATCTTGCCGCCGAAGGCATTCACCAGCAGTGCGTTGTCGTCGCTGCCCTCCTCCACCAGCACATAATCGCGGGTCGCCTCCTGGGCCGCCGAAGCGCCGTCATCGAACAGCGGTCGCACACCGCTATAGGACCAGACCACGTCGTCCGGCACGACACGGTCCGAAAAATATTCCGACGCCGCATCGCACAGATAATCGATTTCGGCCTCGGTGATGGCTGATTGGCCCGGATCCCCCTGATAGTCGTGATCGGTCGTGCCAATCAGCGTGAAGTCTTCCTCATAGGGGATCGCGAATATGATGCGATTGTCTGTGTTTTGAAAAATGAAGGCCCGCGGATCGTCGAATTTCCGGGCAACGACAATATGGCTGCCCTGGACGAGACGCACATTTTCGGCATTGCTGGAATGGGTGACCGTGCGCAGGATCTCGTCGACCCACGGACCGCCGGCATTGACAAGCACCCGGGCGGTCACGGTTTCCGTGTGCCCGGTCGTTTGATCGGCGATCTCGATCCGCCAGTGCCCGTTCTCACGCTTTGCGTCGACCACCCTGGTGCGGGTTCGGATGACGGCGCCCCGTTCCGCCGCGTCGCGGGCATTCAGCACCACGAGACGCGCATCATTGACCCAGCAATCGGAATATTCGAAAGCCTTGCTGAACAGCCGCTTCAGCGGCGCCGCCGCCGGGTCCGAATTCATGTCCAGGACCTTCGTTGCCGGCAGCAATTTGCGGCCACCGAGATGGTCGTAGAGAAACAGGCCGAGCCGCAGCAGCCATGCCGGCCGCAGCCCCTTGTGATGCGGCAGGATGAAGCGCAGCGGCCAGATGATGTGCGGCGCGTTTTTCCACAGGGTTTCACGCTCCATCAGCGCTTCGCGGACCAGGCGGAATTCATAATGTTCAAGATAGCGCAGGCCGCCATGGACAAGTTTCGTGGAACCCGACGACGTACCGCTTGCCAGATCGTCCATTTCCGCCAGAAACACCGAATAGCCGCGGCCGGCTGCATCCCGCGCAATGCCGCATCCATTGATGCCCCCGCCGATAACGAACAGGTCGTAAACGTTTTGGTCGTCCATAATGTCCTCGAAACCGGCGAGATCGGATCATCGCGCGCAAAAACGAATTAAGATGAAGCTAAACGAAAGTCAAACGAAAATAGCAGCAGCGATGTGAAAGGATTTCGCGCCTCCCCATCGCCTCAACAAGCAATATTTGTCCGTCAAGCCGGCGATGAGAATGCCGCAATCGTGTCCTGTGTTGTATTGAGGCCGTGCGGCTGTCGGTGGTAGCAGAAAACCGATCGCCCGGGCCGCATGTGATGATATGAGCGTCAACGGAACCGACAGCCGAAATCCCGTTCAGGTCGCAATGACCGCCGTCTCGCTGGCCGGCGCGCTGGCGCTGATCGCCCTGACACTCGACAGGGGCTCCGGCCGGCTGGCTGTGGCGGCCGCCATCGGTCTTTTCGCCGGCCTGGCGCTCTATCATGCATCATTCGGCTTCACCGCCGCCTGGCGGCAATTCATCGTCGACCGGCGCGGTGCCGGCCTCAGGGCCCAGTTCCTGCTGATCCTGCTGACAGCCGCCATCGCCTTTCCGCTGCTGGAACACGGCAGTTTCCTTGGTCGCCCGGTCTATGGCGCGGTGGCCCCGTTCGGCGTGTCGGCGGCGCTCGGCGCCTTCATATTCGGCATCGGCATGCAGTTCGGCGGCAGTTGCGCCTCGGGAACGCTGTTTACCACCGGCGGCGGCAACACCCGCATGCTGGCGACGCTCACCGGCTTCATTGCCGGATCGGTGGTCGCGACAGCGCATATGCCGTTCTGGTGGTCGCTGCCCACCCTGCCCCGCGTTTCGCTGATTGAATCCCTCGGCGCGGTCACCGCCTTTGCCGCAACGGCGCTGGTGCTCGGCGCCATCAGCCTTTACAGCATCCGCCGCGAACGTGCGCGGCACGGCGGCCTCGAGGCCCGGACGCCGCACCAGCATCTCCTGACCGGCCCCTGGTCGAAACATTGGGGCGCCTTGGCCATCGCTTCTGTCGGCATTGCCACCCTGCTGACATTGTCGCGCCCCTGGGGCATCACCTCCGCCTTTGCGCTGTGGGGCGCGAAAATCGCCCGCAATACCGGCTGGAACGTCGAGGACTGGGCCTATTGGTCGGGAAGCGGTGACCTGCTGGACCGTTCGATCTTTGCCGATGCCACATCGGTCATGAATATCGGGATCATAATAGGCGCCTTCGCCGCCGCATCGTTGGCCGGACGCTTCGCCCCGAAAGTCCGCATGCCGCCGCGCGAACTTGCCCTGGCGCTGCTGGGTGGCCTGATGATGGGATATGGCGCGCGGCTGGCCTATGGCTGCAATATCGGTGCCTATCTGGGCGGCGTCATCTCCGGCAGCCTGCACGGCTGGGGCTGGCTGGTCTTCGGTTTTCTCGGCAGCCTTGCCGGCCTGCGGATCAAGACATCCTGTCGCCTGTGAACCACGCTCCCGTTTACGGCAACCGCGTGGTGCAATAACACAATATTTCAATCCGAATTTACCGTGATCGCAAAGACTGTATTCCGCCAAGCGCCGCGGTGCTATATCGATGCCGTTGCCGGGGGACCACCGCGCACGGGAATACCCGCCGGTCGGCATTGCCCGGTCGGCCGTTCAATCGATCCGAGTACCGCGATGCTGCAGCCCATCCACCGTCAGATCCTGGAACTGGAGCGTTATCAGAAGCGCGTCATCCTCATGGCCGCCGACGGCGCGATCATGATTGCCTGCCTCTTCGGAGCGATCGCCCTGCGTTACGGGGAGATCGATTTTCCCGACCGGGAAAAACTGACCTGGCTGTGGATTGCCCTGCCGGTCTTCGGCATCGCCACCTACTGGGCCCTCGGGCTCTACAATATCCTGATCCGCGCCATGGAGAGCCGCACCATGGTCATCGTTGCCGGCGGCGCCGCCGCGGCGGCGCTGTTCGTGGCGACAGCCTCGCACATGGATACCGGCTTTCACATTCCCCGCTCGGTGCCGGCCATCTTCGGCATTCTGCTTTTCGTATCGATCGGCTCGCTGCGCGTTCTTGCACGGGCCTACTATCAGCACGTCGCCGGCAGCCCGACAAAGCGGGAAAATATCGTCATTTACGGCGCCGGCGCCGCCGGAACGCAACTGGCCGCGACCATTCAGAGCGGCGACCGTTACCGGCTGGTCGGCTTTCTGGACGACAACCCGCGGCTCTGGGGCAATGTGATTCGCGGCCGCCGGATCTACAGCCCCGAGCGGATCGGCCGGCTGAAGCAGAAATACGACCTCAAACGCGTGCTGTTCGCGCTGGCCAGCGCCACGCCTTCGCAGCGGCGCGATGTCGTCGCGCGCCTGGCGCCGCACCAGCTCGAACTGCAGACCATTCCGCCCCTCAACGATCTCCTGGACGGCAAGGCGGCACTGCAGCAACTGACTGAAATCCGCATCGACGACCTGCTTGGCCGCAACGCTGTCGATCCGATCCCGCGGCTGTTTGACGAGGCGATCGCCGGCAAGCGCATCCTGGTGACCGGCGCCGGCGGATCGATCGGTTCGGAACTCTGCCGGCAGATTCTCAAGGCCGGACCCCAGAAGCTCGTGCTGCTCGAGGTCAGCGAACTGGCGCTTTACACCATCGAGAGCCAGTTGACCAAACAACTTGGCCCCGATCCGGACATCGAGATCGTCTACGCGCTAGGCAGCGTTCTGGACCGCCAGCGGCTTCGCGCCCTGCTCGCCCGCCACGATATCGACAGCGTCTATCACGCGGCGGCCTACAAACATGTTCCGATCGTCGAACACAATCCCTCGCAAGGCGTGAAGAACAATGTGTTCGGCACGCTGACGGTCGCCGAGGAAGCCGCCGCCGCCGGGGTTGCCCGCTTCACCCTGATATCCACCGACAAGGCAGTGCGGCCGTCGAATGTCATGGGCGCATCGAAACGGCTGGCCGAGCAGGTGATCCAGGACATCCAGGCCACGACGGCGGACACGGTGTTTTCGATCGTGCGCTTCGGCAATGTGCTCGGCTCCTCCGGGTCGGTGATTCACCTCTTCAAGGAGCAGATCCGTGAAGGCGGTCCGGTGACCGTCACCCACAAGAACGTCACCCGCTATTTCATGACTATCGAGGAAGCCGCGCAGCTGGTGATCCAGGCCGGGGCGATGGCGACGGGCGGCGAGGTCTTCGTGCTCGACATGGGCGAACCGGTCAAAATCCGCGACCTGGCCGAACTGATGATCCAGTTGAGCGGCAGGACGGTGCGCAATGAACAAAACCCGGATGGCGACATCGCCATCGCCTTCAACGGCCTGCGCTCCGGCGAAAAGCTCTATGAGGAACTGCTGATCACCGACACGGTGGTGGGCACCGAACATCCGAAGATCATGCGGGCCGACGAGCGCAATGCCAAGAATTCCGGCCGGGTCAGGGATTTGCTCGCGCGGCTGGAGGAAGAGCTCGATCAGGAGAATTCCCTGGCGCTTCGCGGCATATTGCAGGACGCCGTGGAGGGTTACGACGCCAATGGCGCCGAACGGACGACAGCGGACGATCGCAGCGCCGAGATCATCGGCATCGACCGGCTGCGGGCGCAAAGAACGCGCAACAATTGAAATCAATGCTTCGGCCGTATAAAACTCGCGCCGGTCCGCCCGCGGTCAAAGCGCCATCCCCACACCGGAAAACAGAAAGATCGGTCCCATGATAGTCCCCGTGATTGTGAGTGGCGGCGTCGGCTCCCGCCTTTGGCCGGCGTCACGCGTCTCCCACCCCAAGCCGTTTCTGCAGCTGGAAGACGGCAGGAGCCTCCTCCAGAACACCTATCTGCGCGCCGCCTCCATCGGCGATATCAACGATATCGTGACCATCACCGCGCATGATTCATCGTTCAAGACCACCGCCGAATATGAAAAATGCGGCGCGGACGTCACCAACCATCTGCTGCTGGAACCGATGGGCCGCGACACGGCGGCCGCAACCGCCGTGGCATCGCTCTATGTCGCCGAAACCTTCGGGCCGGACGCGTCGATCCTGTTTCTGGCCGCAGACCACGTGATCCGCGACGTTGACGCCTTCCGCGCCGCCGTCGATCTGGCAGCCGATCGGGCAGCCGCCGGACAGATCGCGACATTCGGCATCCGGCCCGCCCAAGCCGAAACCGGCTATGGCTATATCGAGGTCGACGGCGAACGGGCCGTGCGGTTCGTTGAAAAGCCGGACCGCGAGACCGCCGAACACTATGTCAAATCCGGCCGGTTCCTGTGGAATTCCGGCATGTTCTGCTTTGCCGCCGGCACGATGATCGAGGCGATGGAACAACATTGCCCGGACATTCTGTCGGCCAGCCGCGAGAGCCTCGAAAGGGCAAGCCGCCAGACGATCGATGCCGGCCATCTGGAAACCACATTGGACACTGAGAGCTTTGGCCGGGTGCCGAAGATCTCGATCGACTACGCCATCATGGAGAAGGTATCGAACCTGTCGGTGATCCCGGCCGATATCGGCTGGAGCGATGTCGGCACCTGGTCGTCCCTGTCGGAGAGCTACGCCGCCGACGAGAAGGGCAACACGGTGGTGGGCGACGCGGCGCTGGTCGACGCCAACAACTGCTTCGTCAGCGCCGAAGACCGGCTGATCGGCCTTGTCGGTGTTGATGATATCGCGGTTGTCGACACAAGGGACGCGACGCTCATCGTCAACAAGGACAAGGCACAGAACGTCAAGGCGCTCTACGAAAAGCTGCGCGATGACGGCCATGAGGCCCATGCGAGTTTTCCGACCGGTTACCGCCCCTGGGGCTCCTACACGATTCTCGATGAGGGCGCCGGCTACAAGGTCAAGCGCATCGAGGTCAGGCCCGGCGGCTGTCTCAGCCTGCAATCGCACAAGCACCGGTCCGAACACTGGACCGTCGTCCAGGGCGTCGCCCATATCGTCAATGGCGACGACAATCTGGTACTCAATCCGAACGAATCGACCTATATCGAATGCGGCCATATCCACCGGATGGAAAACCGCGGCTCCGAGCCGATGACGCTGATCGAGGTGCAGACCGGCAGCTATCTGGGCGAGGACGACATCGTCCGGTACGAGGATATCTACGGGCGCTCATAGGCAGACTTCAGTGAAGAGATTGATCGACATCGTCGTCTCCGCAGCGGGGCTGCTGGTGGCCCTGCCGCTCATCGCCGTCATCGCCGTCATCATTCGCCTGGAAACGCCGGGCAGCCCGTTTTTCGGCCAGGTGCGCCTCGGGCGCCATGAACAGCCCTTCACCATCTGGAAGCTGCGCTCGATGCACAAGGGCACTCCGGCCAGGGGCACCCACGAAATCGCCGCCTCCGCCCTGACCCGAACCGGACACCTCATCCGCCGGACCAAGCTCGACGAACTGCCGCAACTCATCAACATATTACGCGGCCAGATGAGCCTCGTCGGCCCCCGGCCCTGTCTTCCGAACCAAACCGAGGTGATCGCCGAACGGCGCAAGGAAAATGTCTTCGAGGCACGGCCGGGGGTGACCGGCCTTGCGCAAATCCGCGGCATCGACATGTCCATGCCGGTGGAACTGGCCCGCTGCGACCGGACCTATATCGACACGAGATCGCTGCGCCTTGACCTGTTGATCTGCCTTAGGACCATTGCTAGAGGCTTTGGGCGGCGTTGAGATGATCCGCGGCTTGTCGTGAGATTGTTATGACCTGTCCTCGCTTTAAGGCTCTCAGTTACTTCCTTGCAGTCTTTGTTTCATCCGGTATTGCATATCGACAGCCAAATGCTTGAGCAGAAAGGGCATTATTGCCCGTCTGACAGCTGCCTGATCCGGCTTCCACCCAAGAGCACGTTCGCGAATCAGATTCATTTCTTTATAACCCAAATCACTGATATTACTTGATGTCTTCTGAAGTTCGTGTACACGAAATGCTCCCAAGAAAACTGGGAGATGGGCGAACTTCGCACCGGCCTCCCGAAAACGGATCAAAAGATCCCAATCCATTGCAAATCCAAAAGACTCATCGACACTGCCACCAGCCTTGTCCCAAATCTCGCGGCGCCAAAAGAGCGTCTCCTGTGGCACGTAATCTACCCAGGATAAAATCGCATTGTCGTGCCTTGGCAACATCCAGCGACCAATTTCCCAGCCTTTGTCGTCAATCAACAATCGGTTGCCGTACACCACGTCAACGTCTGGATGTCGATCAAAATACGAGGCTACCGTGGCAAGCGCATTCGGCAACAGCAGGTCATCCGAATTCAGCCACGCCATTATTTCTCCGTTTGTTTTCGCGAAGCCTCGATTGATCGCTTGAGACTGGCCGCTATCCGCTTTGGATTGCCAGCCTGACAGCAATCCCTCGTAGCGCCTCAGTATTTTAACGGTTTGGTCTGTTGATGCCCCATCTTGAACAAAAAATTCCAACTGGGGATACTTTTGATTCAAAACACTCAAAATGGTCTTCTCAATGAAGTTACCCTGCTGATACGAGGGCGTGACGATCGAAACTGATGGATAATTTGTTAATTCGGCTGGTTTCGCTCTCCCACGATCCGAGATGGGCCGAGGAGCATATTGGTTCAGATTTCCAAGCCGTGGCCTAATGATCGACACAATTCTGTTTCGGACCATTGATGCCTTTTTTTGCGCAAGAACCTTAAATCGGTAAATATTGAAGACAGAATCCAAAATAAAACGCTGCAAGATCGTATTTCTATCCTTAATATTACTCATCTCGAGTCGACTCGATACCAATTTTCTATAGCTTGCCAACTCATTAGCCTTTTCCCAATAACGCCTTTGGTAACCGATGAGTTCGTTTCGAGTATATGCAAGCCGCCGCTTGAGCTCTTGCAGCTCTGAACTCATCTGCTCAGTTGTTCGATCAATCAGCAACTTTGCATTACCATCTCCCAGAAACTGCTGAAGGGCTGCCTCCTTCGCTTCCAATTGCTTCTGCATATCAAACAGCGTGTCAGATCGATGTTTCGCAAGAGCAGACAATCGTTCGACATGTGCACTTGGTTTTCGTCGCTGCAACAACAAGTGCTGCAGAGCAAATCGGGCATTTTCCTCAAATGAAATAAGATGGCCCTCTCCTATCAAGAGATAGTCCAAGCCCGATTCAAAAAAACCCTGGATGGCATCCTCGGGAGAGCACACGATTGGCTGTTCGTGGATGTTAAAAGAGGTGTTAACGAGTGTTGGAATGCCTGTTAAATCATAATAGTGAGTTAGCACCGAATGAATGAAGCCGTTGCCCTCGTGGTCGATCAATTGAGGTCTTGCCGTCCCATCGACGTGAACAACGGCCGGGCACTTTTCCTTCATAAACTTGGTGCAATCGACGGTAACCGTCATGAAGCGCGCAGCGCGCTCAACTCGTGATATGTTGAGATAACATTGATCTGAATTCTCCGCCCGGGTTATTGGCGCAAACGGCATGAATTCCGTCCGGCAAAGTCGTTCATTGAGACTTTGGTTGATGTCGTTTCTGGTTGCCGGCGCCAAAATTGATCGATTGCCCAGCGCCCTCGGACCGAACTCCATCGGGCCGTCAAAAATGGCAACCGTATTGCCTTCGGCAAGTAACTTCGCGATTTTCTTTGCGGGTTTTTTCGTTTTTCTTGCAAGTATTTTTTTGCTGTTGATTGCAGTCGTTACTTCCGAATCGCTGTAGCTCGGCCCCATATACATCGTATCAAGCGGCGGTGGATCAAAGACAGGGTCATGAGAAAGCGCGTGCCATGCGGCACCAATTGCTGTTCCATCGTCTGTCATTGGCGGTGCAACGAACAGGTTCTTGAAGCCGCTCTCCGCTATTCTCTGGTTTATCTTCACATTTGCGAAGAGACCGCCGGCCAAGCAGATATTCTTACTACTCCAATCTTTTTTTCGCGCTCTGGCAAGTATTGCAAGGATGTGATTCTCAGCAAACTCCTGGACTGTTGCCGACAGTTCTTCCCGCGAGTATCGGCTTGCTTCAGATCGGAAAACCTCCAGCCGCGGTTCAATGACCGCGAGAGAAGGTGGCTGAGCATCGCTATAAGCAAACGTCCATTCCAAAACCGACTCAATATCGTAATAGTTGAGTTCAAACCACTTCTTCAACAGTGAACGGCAACCACCTGTTGGCCTACCATATGCGGCCAACCCCGTTATCTTGCCTTCGTGCTTATTCGGATTGAAGCCCAAAAGAGCTGTCACAAAGGTGTAAAGTGATGTCACCTTCGCGTAGTGAAGAGCACTAAATCGGTCTAGTGCCTTGACCCCGTCGTAGCGGTTTGCAGAAAAGAGTCCACCAAACCATGGGCTATTGGCCATCCCACCATCGTAGGTTAAGCAAAGCGCCTCATCAAACCCGCTGCCCCAAAAGGCAGATGCGGCGTGCGCCGTCTGATGGCATATAAACCGCTTTTCGCACGGCAATCGATCCAAAAAGTCGTAAAATCCTTGCTGATGCCTTAGCCCATCGGGGCGTATGTCTGGTAATGTCGTCTCTAGCAAGGTGCTTTCGGGGTTAACCGGCCATTTGAAGGCAGCATCCGTTGAAACTGCGACAGCTGAAATGCGATCCCAAGGTATGTTTTCAATCAGTGCATAAGGTGGACGGCCGTCTTGCTTAACTCTGGTGTATCGTTCCAGAGATACAGAAAATATTGGCGTGCCAACTGGAGATACAACTGCAATCGAACTGTCATGCATCCCGCTATAATTGAGTCCGACTACGCTTCCCAAGGGTATATTTTTTTCAATATAGTTTTTCATTAAAGCGCCCTAAATTAACGGTCCAAGAAACAAAAACTATTAACTCTCGCAATTAAGGTTCTGCAATGAGATTCTTGACCATTATTATTATAGGAGAAAATCAATTTGACCTTTTCTGCTTGGCATTTTATTGGAATATCGACAGCATTAACGCCAACATTCAATGGAAAACTGTGCTCGCTCCCATCAATTGAAATAACAACTGCTGTGTCTGAGACACCTCCTGCCTCCGGCACTTCAAGCTGCAACTCAATTATGCCGGGTCTCTCGAAGTAACTGGTAAACGCAGAATGGCTTTTGACCCAGCCATCAGGGTAGATTCCATCCCATGCAACGGCACCGTCTTTAGCGAACATATCAAGGGTCACCGGCAAAAAAATGATGTTGTCTTCAGGTAGCAGTCTTACTTGACCAAAATACCGTCTTTGAGCTTCTAGCAGGTAATCTCTCATCTTGCTCTCAGCAAGCTCCCAATGCGACCAAAATACCACATATTTGGCGTTCGCGGCATCTGAGAGATTCGAATCACGATCCAAAACCAGATAGGAAGGTGGCTTTTGGTTTACACGATATGCAACGCACTCATGCTGTATTTTGCTCGTGTCTTGCCACGAGTACAAATGATGGTATTCGCTGTGCGCAAAAAAACCATACGCGGCAAACTCGCTTGGCGCTGTCGGTTGAGATAGCACCTGCTTTACGTTTATTCTGTTTCGCATATCTTGCAATACGAGTCGATTAAAGACATAAACCGGTTCGTCCATGAATAGAACAGGTATGTTGGCCCCTACGAAAGCCTCTGTGCCATCACGCCAGGTTTTTTCCGCTAGTTTTGTCCAAGGTCGCACACACCAAATAGGCTTTCCGTCTCGGCAAAACTCGCCCCATGTGAGCGGCGCGCATATCAGAAAATCGCAATCGACAACCCAAAACCACTTCGTTTCAACAAATCGATCCGCAATTAATTTGAGGTACATTTGATTGCGGAAATCATCCTCGCAGAGTTCATCGACAGAATCTTTATAATGAACAACCAAGTTTCTCGGGCACTCTATCTGGTCGAGGAGATGTTTTTCCCTATACCAAATCAATAAATGGATGTTTCCTGGTTGCCGAAAGAAAACCTGATAACTTAGAAAAAAGTGACGCAGCAATTTTATATCGCGGGCAGTCACGACGACGAAGATGTCGATGGGTTCCGCAAGATCCAAGATTACAAATTCCTAAACGCTGCTCTTGCAGGTAAACCACATTGACCGATGAATGGTGCTTTGTCGCGTGTATAATCCCAGATAATCTGCAAAGGGCCGATTTGTGGACTCTGATCAATCCTACCACCAACATTAATTCCGGTTTCAAACCCCAACGTAATTTGAACGGAATAGTTTCCGGCTTCAAGTTGCAATGACAACCAAAGATCAAAATAGCGAACTTCATCTGATCTCGTCATGAATTCAGACTTCGCGTCAAGTTGATATGATCCGGTTTGAGTCGTGACCTGGCCGTGTTTGTTTGTGAGTCCGATGCTTATCTCATTGACGTAGTCACGATGTGGTAAATAGGCCACAGTAATTCTGACTTCTTCTCCGATCTTGAATGATGTTCTTGGCCTTTGGTCATCATCAAAAAATGCAACTGCAAGTAGATTCCCGCTTTCCAGCAAATCCGACTCAGGTTTCACCCATATTGCGCTTTTCTTGAAATCGTCAAATCGTTGACCCTTTGAAATCAACGAGGTCTGCGATGGCTTTTTCTTTGGAGGCAAGATCTGTTCGGTTCCCAGTTCGTTGAAATAGAGGGGAATGCCTTCAGAGGGCAAGCCATCAAAAACAAGTTCACCTTCCCTGAGATAGATGACCCGAGAGCATACGTCACGAACTGTGCCCATGTCATGGGAAACGAAAAGCAGAGTGGTGTCCTTTGCGATGAGGCGGCGTATGTAGCTCAAGCATTTTTGCTGGAAAAAAAAATCGCCCACACTTAGGGCCTCATCAACAACGAGCACTTCGGGATCACAAAGCACTTGCACTGCAAAAGCAAGCCGCATCATCATACCGCTGGAATATGTTTTCACAGGGCGTTCAATAGCAGATCCGATCTCCGCAAAGGCCTCCAATTCGTCAAAGCGGTTCAGGACTTGTTGCCGGCTGAGACCGATTAATAGGCCATTTAGGATTACGTTGTCTCGTCCAGTATACTCAGGATTGAAGCCACTGCCTAGCTCCAGGAGCGCTGAGACACGCGCATCGACATGGGCGCTACCACTGGTCGGCGTCAGTGTCCCCGTCAATAACTCCAACAAGGTACTTTTTCCGCTACCATTTCGGCCGATGACTCCCACTGCCTCGCCGCGCTTGATTTCGAAATTGATATCCTTCAGCGCGTGAACATGTTCACAATGCGTACCTCTGTCTGGCCAGATTGCGTCTAATAGACGTAATTTCTGGTCCGCGAAAACCCGATATGATTTACAAAGATTACGAGTGGTAATGACAGGCTTATCCATCGACTACACCATGTCTGCAAAAGAAGGACGCAGGCGCCTGAATATGTTCAACGACACAAACGCAAATCCTGACGCAACAAAAAAATACAGGAACAGTCCAAAAAAATCTGGATTGTCACCGAAAAAAAGAACTGCTCGAAATTGCTGCACCAAAAATGTAAGCGGATTGATCAAAAGGAAATTTTGAATAACGGGTGGAGCAACTTCAACACTATAAAAAATTGGTGTAAGAAAAAGCAGTGAGTGAATTATTATGCTGGTGAATTGACTTATATCCCGAATATAGACACCTATAGATGATATTATCCATCCTGTGGCAAGCAATAACGGAAATAGGCACAAATAAATCATTGGAAAGTAAATTATCGTAAATTTTGGCAATCCGTGAATCAAAAAATATCCCAAAATCCATACAAATACCCCAATAAAAAAATGCAAGGTAGCAGTTAAAGTCAAAATTATAGGCAGTAACTCTAATGGAAAAAATATCTTTTTGACAAAATTCGCATTATTGAAAAATAGCCCTGGAGACTCTCTTAATATCTCCGACAAAGAATTAAATATTATAAGCCCAGAAAACAGCAAGAGTGCGTAGCTGGCGGTCCCGGCCCCCGTTGTTTCCCAACGCGCTTGCAAAATAACTCCGAACGCGGTCGTATAAACGGATAGTAGGAACAAAGGTTGGAAAAAGGACCAAGCAATACCACCAAATGAGCCTTTATATTTACCGGAGAAATCATGTTTGACAAGTTCTATTATTAGGTTCCGGTTGCACCAAACAGATTCAAATAAGCTAATATTTTTCACATTGTACTCCAGCACAAGTGTTCAGTTTCGACGACTGTACTTATCGAAAATTTGGCTACAGACTGTCCTGGCCTCAGACCGTTGTTTTTGGAGCTTGGGATGAGCATCGGGCGGCTACTGGCATAACCGCAACTCTTCAAAAATCGGCACATCACCGACATTCCAACGTTTTATGACACAACGCGCTATACGCATTTCCAATGGCAGAGGCTATTTCATATGATTCGCTCGCCAATTCAATATCGATCAATGCGGCGCTGGTTCGACAAAAATCGCAGGCCTCGGACGGCAGCTGAAAAACTCGATGACAAACCAGCGTGAGCAAGCCAACTCGAATTGGCACCAATAGTATAAGTAGCCTTACTCACCGTCCAACTGAGCAGTTCGTATACGCACAATTGCCTTGTTCGAGGACAGTGTCCGTAATTGCTTCGCCTACGAAATGCAAGCATATGACCCAGAATTATGTGTCCAATTCCATGGTCCAATGACGCATCCCACTATTCAAAATTCGGCAACCGTAATGTTAGGTTGGCTTTTCCAAGGGCAACATGTATCACGAAAGACGGCTACGGGTAAAAAATCGAATAGTGCAAAATCGCGGGAACCCATGGAATTCGGCTATAGCGGGCACCACTGCATTCAGCATACTGCCTCCTGGAATCGCCGTTGCCTGTCTGTTTCTGACGGATCTTGGGTAAGGTTGGATATGTTCGGTGAAGAGTCCTTAAGCAAGACCACCTCGGCCCGACCTGCCGAAACAGCAGCAGATATCGACCGATTCGGCTCGGGAAGCTACATCAGCAAAAACAAAAGTACGAGACGTTCCAATCTTTTTGGAGCGTGGCATGAACTCGCCTGGAAGTTAAATGCAAGGTTGGTTGTCGTCATAGAGATAGCATTTTCTGATGGCCTGAGCGGACAAATGAGGTAGCACATGGAGTCACCGCTGGTAACAGTTGCCATTCCTTCCCTTAACCAAGGTCGATTTCTGGACGACGCTCTGCAGTCAGTGTTCTCCCAAAGGGTGCCGGTCGAAGTTTTTGTGATGGATGGCGGTTCGAGAGACAAGACGCTGGACGTCATTCATCGGTGGCAATCTCAACTCGCCGGATGGCGCAGTGAACCTGACAACGGTCAGGCGGAGGCAATAAACGAGGCCATTTCACAAGGTGTCGCGCCCTATGTGTGCTGGCTAAACAGCGATGACTGGTTTCTGGCGGGCGCGCTGGAAAAACTGGTAAAGGCTCTCAGTGTTCATCCCAAAACACCTGCAGTGTATGGGCGTGCCTGGAACGTCCGGCAACTCAATGGCAAACGCAAGCCAGTTTGGGTTGAGCCCTTCAGTTCACGCCGGCTTGCTGTTCGATGCATTATCTGCCAACCGGCAACACTTATTCGCCGAAACGCCTGGGAGGCTGTCGGGGGGCTTGACCCCGCGCTAAAGATGGTGATGGACTATGATCTGTGGTGGCGGCTCTTCAAGACATATGGCCCGTTGCATTTTCTGGATGAGTATGTCGCGGTCAATCGCGAGCACAGCGAGACAAAAACAAGTCAATTTCGGCGCCTTCATTACAAAGAGGCTGTCACTGTTGTAAGGAAATACAACCGCAGTGTCCCACTTAAATGGACATTGGCACATCCCTACGCAGTCTGGTACAGGTCGCTTGCGCAAAAGCTGCGCTTGAAATTGCAAACGTAATTCACTTCGACAAATGGCTCGTTCATTATAATCAAAAGCGCCCGCACCAGGGACACAGAAATCAAGGACGCAGACCCATCGAAACAATCAACAAATTCGTCAGCCAAGGAAATTAAGAGGAAAAATAAATCTTGACAAATATTTTAGCATAAGTATATCTAATAAGATATTTTATAGATTCATGGAAATCTCCTCAATACTCCAGCAGCCCAGAGATTTATCAAAATATTTTCCCCCGTCTCCATTATACTTCTCATTCAATATAAACCTAGGTGATGGTAATGAGAAAGGTGGCTTTTCTAGATTTATAGGACGCCACCACCCTGCATCTATGTCTTCGGTGTTATCTCGATCCGTGAACGTTGTTGCCATCAGCCATTTAGATTGGCTGCAAGCAATGTTGTTTAACGCCTTGAGCGCCTCGTCGTTGGACAGATGAACCAAACAGTCCCTGCAAAAAACAAGGTCAACACGTGGCAATGAATCCCGAACCAAATCGAGTTGTAGAAACTTTCTATGTCTATTGCCATAGAGCTTCTGATTTCTAGCGACGATATTCCTTACGATATCAGCACCCACATAGCGCACACCTGACAGATTAACTTTCTGGAGCCAAAAAAAATCACCGCAGGGAATGTCCAAAATAGATCTGACCTTAAGCAAATCGAATGCAACAGGCAACTCGCTGATCAAGGTTTGAGTGTTTTCTGGATCAGAACCGCTACCAGAAAGTGACTCCCTTCCTCCCCATAGCGATTTTTCATACAAATTGTTGAAAACATTCTCCATCTGGTTCGGTGGCCTTTTCCAGATGGAATTAGTTGCCGTCTTAAGTGTATGCAAAAAAGGCATCAGAAAACTCCTAACATTCGGCTGCAATTTGCTGCAGCCTGCTGGAATTCGTCGACCGTGAACAATGATTGGCCTCAGGCTGCGATTGAATTGTTTTTCCGTAAATCAGACAGGCAATCAAATACAACAAGAGCATTCTGAACCATATGAGATCGAGGGAAGCCAGATCCTACGATCAGGAGAGAATTAGCGGGTGTTGCCTTTGCTGTGAGCGAGCTTGATTCACCGTACATACAGTGCTGAGCTTCAATGTGGCCGATGGCCGACCCAATGGCAGATCGTCTTGGCATCTGAAGCTTGCGCTCCCTTGCTATCCGGGTCCAAGGCGACTGAAGTACGTTACGAGAACCCAGATCTAAATGTCGGGTGATACCGCCAAGCTTTCCTTGGGTGATAACCATGTTAGTGCAAACAGGTCAAGGCACGACAAGACCGGTGCGACAAACTTTGTCGTGCGGCAATTTGGCGCTTTGAAAACCAAGATGCGCAAATGAAACCAGATCGACTTTAACCGACAACTCCGGTAACCCAAGGCACTGCTCATATGCACAACAATCGATTACGAGTTTAGGGCCATAACCGTTGTGGATTGCTGGTGTCGTTTGGAGGAAATTGATCATTCAATCAAGCCCTATTTGTGATAGTTTGCCGCCAAGATATCAATCGATGTAAGATTGCACTCCATACCGGAAAGCCCTCATATAATCGAATCTCGATTTACCTTTTTCACAGAAGCGATAATAGGCGACTGATTACATTGTTATGAATGCATATATATTTACACTTTGCCTTTTCTCATTCTGGTTTTTTGTCGGATTCGCGACTACCACAATATTAAAAACTGGATTGCGAAAACTGCAAACGATTTTAATATCACCGGCAATAGGTGTTTCTACTACTGTTATTCCCGTATTTTTATTAAGTAGAATTGGATTTTCAGTAAAAGAGTTTGGAAATGTAATATTTTTGTTATTATTATTATTATCATTTACGATTTTATTAATAAAAAGACCTAATATAAAATTTAGGGAAACTGCGCCGTTCGGATTCCTGTTGCTACTGGCATCGCTTCTAGCGGGATACCCGATGTTTCTATTTGGATTTGATTGGCTAAGTTTCAGCAATGATGACATGGCCAATTACAGCCTGGGAGCGCAGCGTTTTCTTAACAATGGATATTTTGCAGTCCCAGACTTAGGCCGACTATTGGACGGTCAAGACTATTCGGCAACATTCTACTTCATGTACGTGTTGCACGGACAGCGTTCCGGGAGCGAATTACTCTTGGCTTTGATATGGGCGGTATCTGGCTTGAATGCGCATTTCATCTTCATGCCGGTCATCATGTCTTTACATCTTGCCTTGGTCAGCGCAACCGCTGCCATGGTGTCGGGCTTCACATATTCCAAGAAGGCCAGTGTGATGGCATTGTTCTTGATGTCCATCTCGCCCTTGGCAACCCTTGGTATGCTTTATCAGTTGATTGCCCAAGTCGGCGGGCTGTGCTTGCTGTGTGCTGCGGTAACGCTTACTTACCGAACCCGCGGCTTATCATTATCCCGCGCAACCTTAATCGGAACGGGAATGCTATCGGCGGTCGTCTTTGTAGCGATATTCATCGTGTATCCGGAAATACTACCGTTCTTCGGGCTTGGCTGGATCCTCTATGTTGGGAACACACTGCTAAAATCACGTAGGCATGCAACCAGAATTTTAATCGTCGCCGTCATCGTCGGAGTATCCACACTTATAGTTCTCAATACATACGCTATCGATGGTATTCGTTTTCTTCTCGTTCAATCTTTCTCAGGCATGTCACCCGCCACCGAAGGGGCGACTCTTTTTCCCTACTATCTGATGCCCAGCGGACTAGCTTTTTTTTGGGGGTTGATCCCACTCGCCGTGCGCGTGCCTGAACCATACCTTTCTTTATCAATCGCTCTATCGTTGTCTCTATTCCTATGGTTGTTCGCAATCGCAGTTCCGCGGCAGATTCGCATGAATACAGCGCCTGTTTGCGTTCTGTTGACGATGACAATCGTCGCAATCCTATTATATTTCAGGGGCAGCGGTTTCGGATTGTACAAATTGGCTATGTTTGCCCAACCGTTTCTCACTGGAGTCGTCGCAATCGAGTTGGCGAGATCAGGTTGGAAACCCAAACGCAGTTACAAGATAGCTGTTTTTTGCGTGATAGCAATTGCCGCGACGTTATCTCAGTTTTCATACACCACCAAGAGCACGGGAGAATCCGCTGGCAGCTTCACGGAGGTGCCGCGCGCTTCCAAACTGAAAATCAGCCGACAATTTGGAGACCTTCTTAACAACGCCCACAACGCCTCACCCGCTGTTTATCTAGCCGACACAGCGAATGTCGTGCTTGCCAAATTTCAGTCTTTGCATGCTATCGGCAACTATTTATATCTGCCCAGCCGCGTCTTTGCTCCTGAAATTGTCGATTCCATGTTTAGGGATGCTACGTTCCTAAATCCGCTCAGCGAAGAAAACCAGAACCTGATGCAAGAATACCAGTCATTGAAAGATGAAAAATTTGTCGAGCAATACATCAAATCGGGCGACACTCAGAACCGTTTTCTATCGCAGAAATCCGACCTAGCAGAAAAAAATGCACAATTAATTACAAACAGCGCAGCTCAAGACATTTTCAATGATATACATCGGCAGGAATCAGATGAGGTATTCAAATTCGTAAATTCTCCCGAGAATCACCTTATATTCATTCATTCGGAATTGGGGCCTCACTATTATTCACCGGCACGCAACGAAGCTGGTTATTATCAGCTTGAAGCAGACCCCATGTTTCCTGGCCGATCATTCGCGGCGTTGGGTGAACATCTTCTGTTTCGTCTGGTTGGAGCGACACAAAATCCCAGGTTGGTTATTGAACTGAGCAACTCCGTCTTGAAACAACACGATAGTCAGTTACCGAAGCCAAGCGTCCAGGGAATCACCCTCGGTTTTGTGGGCAGGGGATCTGGCCGGCTGTTTTCCAACCCGATCCAAGCAACCAAAATCGATGAATCTGACTATATTGCAATTAACATGAATATGAAAGGAAAAGTGTTTTCTCACACTAAGGCCGGGTTAATGCGCCTGTATGGAAGAGACATTTTGCCAGACAATCGCAAGATAACCTCGTTCGGTCGCGATGTCTCCGTCATTTCTGAGAATGAATTTCAATCTCTGCAACCACCAAAATCACTGCAAACTTTCCCGGAGGATCTTGCCAATTCAGCGCTGGAGTATTCGGGAGTTTATGAGGATGGCTGGCTCTCTGAACGCTCGTTTTTTGTTCTGCAACCCGAAAAGGATTCCGGGGCGCTTCTGATCAAGGGATTTGTTCCATTGCTCGAGGACGCCAATTTCTCAACTACGGTGAGTGTGACAGTTGATGGTGAGTTGGTCGCCTCGAAAACACTCCGGCCCGGTGATTTCGAGATTGGACTTCCACGCGAGGCTTCTCCCCGGCGGCACCGTATAGACATTGCGTTTTCCAACTACCAGACATTGCCCGGCATTGACGGTCGGATCATCGCCGTTAAACTGGAATTCATTGGTTATCAAGACAAACCGCTTATATCCGAATCAACGGCCGCGAAAACCTCTCAGGCGCCCGTTGCAATGAAGAGCTTCCCTGAAGATTTGGCACACACGTATTCAGATCATTCCGGAATCTATGAGGATGGGTGGATCAGGAAAGAATCAACGATTCGGCTGAGAGCGACGAAAGAAGCCACGTTCCTGGTGATTAACGGAATTGTTCCACTGGTGGACAACCCCGATTTCACGACCGAGATCAAAGTTCTGATAAATGGAGGAACGGTGGCGACGGAGAGACTGGGGCTTGGTGATTTTGAGCTGAAAATCCCGTTCAAATATACGGACGCGGAACAGCGAGTTGACATCCATTTCACGGAGGATCAAAAGCTTCCAGAACCAGATGGACGATCTACAGGCGGTAGAATAAATTTTATCGGATTTGAAGCCAACTGAATATGGAAAACAACATGCCGATTGGCCCCTCGAAGGATTTGCCGCAGATCTCAGTCGTTGTTCCCGTGTACAAGGAGGAAAGAAGCATTCGCCCATTCCTTGGGCGAATTGAGCCGGTTCTCGAAGAAATGGGAACCTCGTATGAAATAATTTTCTCGTTGGACCCATCGCCAGACCGCACAGAGGAGGTGGTCCTTGCCGAGATTGAGCGCAATGCAAACATTAGGTTACTCGTGTTTTCGCGGCGATTCGGGCAGCCAGCAGCCACGATGGCTGGAATCCTGAGTTGCGCGGGGGAAACCTGTGTCGTAATCGATGTCGACCTTCAGGACCAACCTGAACTTATCCGAGACATGTACGCAAGATTGCAGGAGGGATATGAAGTCGTTTACGCAAAACGGCGGTCCCGGCGCGGCGAAACAGCTCTCAAAAGGGTTATTTCATATTTAGGATACACGTTGATCAATAATCTGAGTGATGTGGAAATTCCCCGTAATACGGGTGATTTTCGAATCTTAACGCGCCGCGTTATCGAAGAAATGAGGAGGTTAAATGAATCGCATGGATTCCTGCGCGGACTTGTGGCCTACGTAGGCTTCAAACAGGGGTGTATTGAGTATGACCGAGACCAAAGACACTCAGGAAGCGGCAATTACAATCGGTTCACCGGATCACTAAGAATAGGACTAAACGGTCTCATTAGCTTCAGTTCCAGACCATTATTCATGATGTCGATCGTTGGCTTCATTCTTGCCGGGCTTAGCTTTCTCATCGGAGTCTGGTATGTCCTGCAAAAGCTGGTGGGAATTGAACTGACACCTGGATTGTCCACAACGGTCCTGCTGGTTAGCTTTTTTGCGGGCGTACAGTTGATTGGCCTTGGTTTAATTGGTGAGTATGTCGGCCGAATTTACGATGAGGTGAAGCGTCGACCAATGTATATCGTAGATAGGAAGGAAAACTTCCGTTGACAACGGAATTCATCAGGTTTCTCGTTGTCGGTGGAACAACCGCATTGGTCCAGTTCCTGGCTCTCGCAGCGGGGCTTGAGATTTTCCGTTTGGAGTACTGGAACGCTGCGGCATCTGCATTCGTGTTGAGTGTCGTTTTTCATTTTCTTGCGAATAGATATTTCACTTTCAGGAGATCTGGACATCCCCGCCCGAGAGAAGTGGTAAGATATCTTGTCCTGATGGGCCTCAATTTTCTGGTAACGATGTGCGTGACCATCATATCCGTCAGCGGGCTAGGATATGATCCATACACAGCGACAGTCTTCTCCATAACGGCAACGGTTTTGATTACTTTCTTTTCCAGTCGGTTCTGGGTGTTTAGAATATAGTGTGTAACTTGAGTCTCGATGCGCAATCCATACGGTCGATCCGCATCCGTTTCGACAAATCCAAACTCTGTAGCCGATCATTGAGATTACTCTGACCATGCGTTACATCGTTACCGGTTGTGCTGGTTTCATTGGAAGCAATTTTGTTGATAGCTTGTTGGCTATGGGACACAATGTGATCGGTATCGACAATTTCTCCACTGGCCAAGAAGAATTTCTTGAAACGGCACTGGACAACCCGAGATTCAAGCTCATCGAAACGGACCTACTTGATTTACGGGGCCTGAAACGCGCCATGGATGGTGGCGAAATCGTCATTCATCTAGCGGCCAATGCCGATGTGCGCTTTGGAACCGATAATCCCAGGAAAGATCTCGAGCAAAATACGATCGCAACCCACAATGTTCTGGAAGCGATGCGTGTAAACGGAATTAGAAAAGTGGCCTTTTCTTCTACCGGGTCCGTTTACGGCGAGGCATCCGTCATACCGACACCCGAAGATGGTCCGTTTCCCGTTCAGACATCATTCTACGGCGCTTCGAAGGCTGCAGGTGAAGGTTTGATTTCCGCCTATTGCGAAGGTTTCGGGTTTCAGGCGTGGATTTTCCGCTTCGTCTCGGTTTTGGGGGAGCGGTACACCCACGGTCATGTGTTTGATTTCTATAAGAAGCTTTCCGATGACCCTGCAAATCTGCATGTTCTTGGTAATGGTCATCAAAAGAAATCCTATATCTATGTCCAAGATTGCGTCGATGCCATCTTGTTGGCTATGGAAAAATCCAGCGACCGGGTTAATATCTTCAATCTCGGATATCCGGGCTATATCGAGGTCAATGACAGCATCGAATACATATGCAACGGCCTGTCGCTCAATCCTCGGCTGAAATACGAAGGCGGGGAAAGAGGCTGGATTGGAGATAACCCCTTCATCTATCTAGACGTAAGCAAAATTCAAAACCTTGGCTGGAAACCAAAGACATCGATCAAGGAAGCGATTATTAAAACGCTGCGTTGGCTACAGTCCAACGAATGGGTCTTTGAGGCGCGCAAATGAGGATTTGTGTCCAAGGCTTATGGCATCTTGGCTCAACCACCGCTGCATGTCTCAGCGCCGCAGGTTTTAAGGTCTTAGGTTTTGATGAGGACAGAAAAACCGTCAAAGAGCTGCCTAGTAGCCAAGCTCCCTTTTATGAGCCCAGATTTGACAAACTGACCGACAGGGAACTCCGCTCCTGCCGCCTTTCATTTTCCAACAATCGCGAGCATGCAATACGCGGAACTGATATTCTGTGGATTTGCCACGATACGCCGGTCGATAAGAATGACTACGTGAATTGGGGCGACTGGATCAAAGCGGTCGAGGTAAACCTGTTCGGTCTTGTTTATGCTTGCCGCGGGGTATTTCAGCATTTCCGTGGGCGACACACCGGTAAGATAGTCAACCCGTCCGGTGGGGGAGCGCGACCAATCCTCTACCATGCATTAGCGCCTATGCTGCTTCTAAAGTGGCGGCTGTCCAAATGACGGAAACATTCGCCGAGCAAGGAACGGAGTTGTTTGGAATTGACGTCAGTGCAGTCGCCCTCGGAGCGCTCAATACACGATTGCTGGATGAAGCATTGAACGCTGGCCCGGAGGTAATCGGACAAAAGACGTTCGAAAACATGAAATCGGTGACCGATGCCGGCGGGGCACCACTTGGAAAAGCACCGGAACTCTGCGTCTGGTTGGGGTCACCGGCAAGCAACGGTATTACCGGAAAGCTGATTTCCGCGGCCTGGGTTCCCTGGAGTGATTTCCAGGACCACCGCGATGACATTGACAATTCGGATATCTACACGCTTCGCAGAATTGTCCGGGCAGATAGCGGAACGAACTGGGGGCGTTGATGTGAAACTGGGAATTATTGGGTGTGGTTTGATCGGTAAGAAAAGAGCCGATACTGCGATCATGGAGGGTGACGATTTAGCCTTTGTCTGCGATACCGATGCAAAGCGGGTGAATGCTCTGGCTGCCAAGACCGGAGCAAAACAGATATCGGATTGGCGTGAGGCTGTGACTCAACAGGTTGATATGATCATCATCGCAACCACACACCAGTCGCTGGCTGAAATCAGCACCCGCGCGGTTGAGGCCGGGAAACATGTTCTTGTTGAAAAACCTGCAGGTTGCAGTCTTGAAGATGTTACTGCTCTTCAAGAGGCCGGAGACAAGCATGCGAGATATGTGAAAGTCGGATTCAATCATAGATTTCATCCCGCTTTGCAAAAAGCTCACCAACTGGTTGCGGAGGGCTTTTTAGGGCCACTAATGTTTGTTCGCGGTCGCTATGGCCACGGAGGACGCAAAGGCTACGAAAATGAGTGGCGCTGCAGCCGAGACCAATCGGGCGGAGGCGAACTCATTGATCAAGGGTCTCACTTGATCGACCTATCACGTTGGTTTATGGGGGATCTGGTCTTGGATTACGGCAAGGCTGTCACCGCATACTGGGACATCAATGTCGAGGACAACTGCTTCCTCTCGCTTCGCGGATCCGGTGGCGAAGTGGCGTGGTTGCATGCAAGTTGGAGCGAATGGAAAAATCTGTTCAGCTTCGAGATTTACGGCCGAAACGGCAAACTGACGATAGATGGCCTAGGCGGTTCCTATGGCGTAGAAAGCCTGACCTATCACAAGATGCTGCCGGAAATGGGACCGCCCGAAACGACAAAATGGGAGTATCCGTTTCCGGACAGATCATGGCATCTTGAGTATCAGGATTTCAAACGGGCCATCGCTGAAAACCGCAACCCTGTGGGCAACATCAATGACGCGGTCGCCATGCATAAGATCATATTTCAGGTATATGCGGGACAATCAATGTGATTATCGCAAGAAGCCCTTTAAGGATCAGTTTGGGTGGCGGCGGGACCGATCTACCTTCCTATTATCGCAAGTATGGGGGATTTCTGATTGCTGCCGCGATCGACAGGTATGTCTACGTAACGACGATGCGCCCTTTTCAGGAAGGAATCTATCTCAAATATTCACAGTTGGAACAGGTTGACACGGTGGCTCATGTCCACCATCCCATCATCCGTGAATCCTTGCAAATGTTGCAACTGCGTACACCTCAGATCGAAATCACGACGCTCGCTGACATTCCCGCAGGTACCGGACTTGGATCTTCAGGAAGCTTCACGACAGCACTACTCAAGAGCCTTTACGCACACCGCCGCAAATTGATTCATCCCGAAGAACTGGCGGAACTGGCGTGCCATATCGAGATCGAAAGGCTTGGCGAACCCATCGGTAAACAGGATCAGTACATTTCGGCATATGGTGGTGTCACCTGTTTTACATTCAAGCAGGACGACTCGGTCGAGGCCGAACGGCTTCGTGTTTCTATGGACACAATGTTCGATCTCGAAGACAATCTCCTTCTCTTTTTTACCGGATTCAGCCGAAGCGCGAGCGGGATCCTGAAAGATCAGGATGACAAATCACAAAGCGGCGATGCAGAAATGCTGAACAACCTTCATTATGTCAAAGAACTCGGTTTTCGAAGCAAAGAGGCACTTGAAGCAGGCGATGTCGCCAAATTCGGCGGATTAATGCACGAGCACTGGGAACACAAGAAACGCCGCTCCGGGGGAATGAGCAACGTTAAAATCGACGAGTTGTATACGCTCGCTTTGAACAATGGAGCGACGGGAGGAAAACTCGTTGGAGCAGGCGGCGGCGGATTCTTGATGTTTCACGCCTCGGACCGAAACAAACTTCGTCGGACAATGGCCGATGCAGGGCTCGAGGAGGTTAGGTTCCGGTTTGATTTCGAGGGCACCAAGGTGGTTTTGAGTTGATGCTGCCAGTTGCGATTCTTGCCGGTGGCTTGGCTAAACGATTGCGGCCAATCACCGAGAAGACCCCAAAAGCGATGGTCGATGTCGGTGGGCGCCCCTTTATAGCCTGGCAACTTGATTTGTTGAAGAAGCAGGGATTCAAGACAGTTGTCATTTGCACCGGGTATCTCGGGGAACAGATTGAGGAGTTCGTCGGCAATGGTGCCCGGTTCGACATGGATGTTTCTTACAGTTTCGATGGACCCAGGCTTCTGGGCACCGGTGGAGCCATAAAGCGCGCGATTGCGCGTTTGGGTGACGCCTTTTTTGTTCTGTACGGTGATTCACTCTTGCCGGTGCAGTTTGCACCCATCGAAGGATATTTTCTCGATCATCGACGGATAGCGTTGATGACGGTGCTTCGAAATAATGATCGTTGGGACAAAAGCAATGTCCTGTTCCGCAATGGAAGATTACTTGAATACAACAAACGATCCCCACGACCGGAGATGGCGTTCATTGACTACGGGTTGAGCATATTGACGCCGGAGGCTTTTGCGGAATGCTCTGACACCGAAGCATTCGACCTGGCGGACCTTTTTCATGGTTTGTCGCGCCGAGGACAACTCGCAGGTTATGAAGTTAGCCAACGATTCTACGAGATCGGGTCGCCCAGAGGCCTCGACGAGACTAAATCCTATCTGGAGAGGAATTTTGCATGAGCTACGCTCAGATCCATCTGAATGAGGCCATGGAGATCATCAAACAAATCGACGCAGCCGCGATCGAAGCGATCGCGGATCTTATGGCAAATGTAAAAGCCAATGGCGGCCGCATCTTTTTCCTCGGCGTTGGCGGAAGTGCGGCAAACTGCTCACACGCTGTGAATGATTTCAGAAAAATCGCTGAAATTGAGGCCTACGCACCCACCGACAATGTTTCGGAATTGACCGCACGCACAAACGACGAAGGTTGGTCAACTGTGTTTTCGGAATGGCTGAAAACAAGCAAAATTAATCATCGGGATCTGCTTTTCGTTTTCTCCGTCGGAGGAGGTAACCTGGAAAAAAACATCAGCCCCAATCTGGTAGAGGCGCTGAAACTGGCAAAATCCGTGGGGGCTAAGATAACCGGCGTTGTCGGCCGAGATGGAGGTTATACGGCGCTGGAAGCAGATGCATGTGTAATTATACCTACCGTCAATCCTGATACCATCACACCCCATTCAGAGGCATTTCAGGCAGTTGTTTGGCATCTGCTGGTATCGCATCCAAGTCTAAAGACCAAACCGACGAAATGGGAATCAGCTGTAACGTAAAATGAACCGGGCTGTGTTTCTGGATCGCGACGGGGTGATAAACAAAGCTGCTTTAAGGAATGGCAAGCCCTATCCGCCTGCAAACGTCGCTGAATTGAAGCTGCTACGAGGAGTGCAACAATCTCTTACGGCGCTTTTTGACGCAGGCTGTGTGTTGATTGTTGTCACCAATCAGCCAGACGTAGCGCGTGGCTTAACCAGCAAGCAGAACGTCGAGGAAATCAACCAGCACCTCTACGAAAAACTGCCCATAACAGAGTTTTATACATGCTATCATGATGATAGTGACAACTGTGATTGCCGCAAACCCAAGCCCGGCCTTCTGCTCGCCGCCGCTCGCAAATACAACATTGACTTGAAAAACAGCTATATGGTCGGTGACCGCTGGCGGGACATAGAAGCGGGGAATCGCGCAGGTTGCAAATCCATATTCATCGACTACGGCTACAATGAAAGACAGCCGAAATCATTTTGCCACCGGGCCAGTTCAACCAGGGAAGCCATTCAAATCATTTTGGAAGAATATCATGAAATCAATTGAAGACCTGAATGTGAAAATCTTCGCAGATGGTGCGGATCGGGCTGGCATGCTGGAAATGTATGAGAAGCCTTTCATCAAGGGCCTGACCACCAATCCGACCCTCATGAACAAGGCAGGGATTACCGACTATCGTGCGTTCTGCCAAGAAATACTGTCTGAAATTCCGGACAAGCCAATTTCATTTGAGGTCTTTTCAGATGACATCAACGAGATGCAACGACAGGCACTGGAGATCGCCGGCTGGGGTTCCAACGTGTACGTCAAAATTCCAATCACCAACACAAAACGGGAAGACTGTGGTGCGCTCATCGGAGCACTTGCCGCTCGGGGTGTGAAGGTCAATGTAACAGCACTGATGACACTACGGCAGGTCGAGAATGTGGCCGACGCCCTGGATCCAAATGTTCCAAGCTACGTCTCAGTTTTTGCCGGACGGGTGGCCGATACAGGCGTGGACCCGGTTCCATTGATGTCCGACGCCGTGGAGGCACTTAAAACCAAACCGGCTGCGGAACTGATCTGGGCCAGTCCGAGGGAACTTCTGAACATCTTTCAAGCCGATCAGATTGGTTGCCAAGTCATCACCGTTACCAACGACATCCTAAAGAAGTTGATTCTGGTTGGAAAAAACCTGGATGATTTCTCCCTTGAAACTGTAAAAATGTTCAGAAATGACGCGATATCAGCGGGATTTAGTCTCTAACCTGAATTGTCTTCTTAAGCTTCTTGACTGACGAATTTGTTGATTGTTTCGATGGGTCTTCGTCCTTGATTTCTGTATCCCAGGTGGTGCCGTTCGTTGTTGTACGATAACGTACAGGATCTTTCGCGCATTTGCAGAATTGGACGGTTCCTTTCAGACTGACTGAGAGGAGCTTATGATGAGTGATGAGGACAAGCCTGCCAAACCCATGGAGCCGTCGTTGCCTGATCAAATGTGCGAAAAATACTGGACACTACCGACCAAGCCTTTGGAAGCGTGTATGATTTTTGTTGCAAACAGAATCACTCCACGTCCCTGGGAGGTTTCCGCTCACCATGTCGACTTCCACACCACTTCTGCTCGGTCTGTCGCTTGTCGCAAGCAAGTCACTCACACCGACGTTTGACGTCGGTGCCATGTCTTCGGACGGCGGTGTGATCGTGCTTCGGGAGATCGCCAGCCGCTACGGCCTGGCACCGTGGTGTCCAGTATTTTTCGCACATTTGATCAGGAACAACGGTCCCGTGGGTTTGGTTCTTGTCTTGGCCCATGCGCGAACCTGAAATGCACTCACATGTCGCATGTCAAGTTGTCCCATGAGCAATTCCGATCCTCCGGCACAATGCGTCGCAACGTTGCAACGTCGGACGCAGCAAATTTGCCCAAGTCCGTTTCACTTTCATCCCACGGATCCCAAATGGCACTGATCAGTTTACCGGTGATCGGCTCTGAACGGTCATCAATCAGCCACGAACACAGTTCGGCCACTTTCGCGAAATGCGATTCGGACTGTTCCAAAATCCGTTCTGCTGTTTCATACTCGGCTGGGCCTGCTTGATCGGCTCCGGCTTCGACTATTTGGCCCATCATATGCGTTGCGAGCGGTCCGGGGGCAACGCAGTTTACACGAACGCCCGTCCCCCGTAGTTCCTCCGCCAGCGTCTCGCTAAACCGAACAAGGCCAGCTTTCGCTGTCGCATAGGCTGTGAAGTTGGGTCGGGGGCCTGTCGCCCCGCCACCCGACAGATTGACAATTGAACCGCCGCCACGTTGACGCATCTGATGAACGAATGCTCGACAAAGAAACACCGGAGCCAATAGATTGATTTCTACGGCTTTGCACCAATCGCCCCAAGGATTATCATGTAGAGGCCCTATCGGTCCTTGTATCGCCGCGTTGTTGATAACCGCGTCGATCCGCGTTTCTTTCAGATCCTCAACAAGTGAATGAAGACAGTCCTGGTCTGCTAGATCCGCAGGAATGTATGTCGCTTGTTGGCGATGCCGAACGGCCAAACCGTTCAAAACACTCCTTAAATTACCTTCGTTTTTGGCGACCAAAACAACGTTTGCCCCGGTGTCCCAAAAATGCCTCGATAACTCACGGCCCAAGCCCCGGCTTGCGCCAGTGATAAGAATGTTTTTTCCAACATGCCCCAACCGTGCACCCCTAAATTGCAACACCATATGGCATAGCAGACACTTGGTAACGGGCATCTACAAGCTTGGCAATTTGTCGCCATGGCAGCAAATCAATAGCACAGTTCCTATCTCGCACCCTTAGATTTTTCAGAACCTTGTATTTGATTATCTCGATAAGCCCATCCGTCAATTCCATTTGACAAGGTCGAAAACCGGCCTTTTGCAAACAATATCCCATCGTTCGCGGCTCAAAAAAGGCTATGTGGACATCTGGGCATTTCGTGTATCCCCAAGCCAACAAATTTCGTCGCCACGGCTCCGCATTTCCGGTGGTCAAGAACAAAATGCCGCCGCGCTTCAACAGTCGCCTAATTCGCCGCAATTCGTGGATCGGGTCAGCCACGTGCTCCATGACCTCTATGGCGGTGACAAAACCAAACTCTGCTTTATGGACATCCAACGCCTGTTCATCCAATATTGGTATGTCCTTAGCACGCCCCAGCCTGGCGGCCCAACCGGTTTCGTATCCCCACGCTTCCGTGCCTTGCTCCCGCGCCCACCGCACCGCCTCTCCGTTTCCGCAGCCAAAATCCATCCATTTGCAGCCAGGTTTTGCCAAGTGAGCGTAAACCCGATGGATACCGGACCATTCATATGTCCTTATTGTTCGCGAGGCCGCTTCGCTTTCATATGCATAGTTGACGAGCGAGTCAGCACCTTCCCCTCGGTAATACCTTTCATCGTACAACCTTTCAAAATCTTGCCGCGGATTTTCCACGAAAGCAAAACCACACTGGTCGCATGATCGGATAACAAAACTGCGGCCATCCAAAACACCCTGCTGCTCACCAACACGCGTCGTCTCGTTTCCGCATATCGCGCACGTTACGCAGCCTGACTCTCGCACCAACACCCACCCCGATTCACTGCCACAGAAACGACAGCATAAACGGGCTCGATCATCCGATCAACTTCATAGCCACATGCGAAAAAGAAGCATTTCCACCATAGCTCTCATTGATACACCTCCAAGTCAGATAACCGCCTGCGGTGAGCACGAACAATGCGCCCATGCAGAGATGGCTGTTGAGATCGACTGCAGGGGATTGTGGAGAGTGTTGCTGATTGCTTGCCGGAGGCGCGCTGACAGCGCTGGGTGGTGCGTTTTTGCCGCAATATTTTCAGCCACGTGCCGCCCTTCAAAGTGTGCGAGGTGAGCCAAATGCTCGGGCCATCCACGCCCAAGAGAGTCGTGAAGTGGCTGAGCAGAAAGCAACCGCTGTGCTCAATCGCCGAAACACAGATCTATTGTGCATTTCCGAATAGGCTGGCTTCCAGCGGTTCAAGTTGCGGACCAACAATCCGCTTGAGCGCATTATCGGCGAGATCCGATGACGAACCAAGGTTATGGGCATCTTTCCGGACGGTCAGTCGTGCCTCAACCTGATCGCGGCCCAATTCCGTCACGACGCCTGAACAAACTGGTCAACACGACGATACATGAACATGGATCCGCTTAACGCGGCCAAGAACCGAACCCAGGGAGCCGTCGTTGCCTGATCAAAGGTGCGAAAAATACTGGACACTTCTGTTCAATCTGCAGCCGAAAGCCAATTGACACAAGGCACTGGAAATACCTTCCCTCATCTTTTCCAAAGCCTGAAGCGCCGCAATCCAGAGTACGCCCACAACGCAACGAAACTCGAAGTTAGGTACCGTCTATTGTCACATCTATTTCGCAATGCCATAAGGCCAGCGCGGCTCATCGAGGTAAAATTGTGCGCATACTCCATTTTTTCAAGTCCTACTGGCCCGAGGTGTTCGCCGGAGTTGGACGTTCGATCGACGCCATCGCATGCGCAACTGCGGACAACGGTATTGAACATCACATTCTTTCGATCAATGACGACGGAATATGCGAGACAGACCGGTTTCACGGGCAGTATCTTCACAAAGCGCAACGAAGCTTTCTGATTTATTCGACGGACTTCTCCTACGACGCATTTCGTCAATTTAACCGTCTCGCAGCCAGCGCAGATGTCATTCACCTGCATTTTCCGTGGCCATTTATGGATCTTGTGCATCTCGCCAACCGGAGCGGAAAACCCACGATCCTAACCTACCACGCGGATGCGCTGGCGAAGCCATTCCTGGAAACCATTTACAAACCGGTGATGCATCTGCTCCTGTCGAAAGTCGACAGGATCGTCGCAACATCCCCAAATTATGTGGCCACCAGCGCGGTACTAAAACGATATTCAAAGAAAACAGAGGTTATACCACTAGGGCTCGATCCGGCCGGATACGAAACCCCTCGCCCGGCGGTTTTCGACAGGTTGCGACAGACTGTCGGTTCGGATTTCTTCCTTTTTGTCGGCGCGCTGCGTCACTACAAGGGACTGGACACGCTCCTTCGCGCCGCAGAGATCACTCAATTACCGGTTGTAGTTGCCGGTGCCGGCAGGTTGCAGCACGAACTGCACACAATGAAAACGCAACTGGAACTGGACAACGTAACACTCCTAGGTGACATAGCCGAAGAAGACAAAATCGCACTGTTGGGGTTATGCAAAGCCTTTGTCTTTCCTTCCAACAAAAGATCCGAGGCATTCGGATTATCGCTGGTTGAAGCCGCAATGATGGGCAAACCGATGATCAGTTGCGAAATCGGAACCGGTACGAGTTTCGTCAATCGAAACGGCGAAACAGGACTTGTCGTTCCCCCGGATGATCCGGTTAAGTTCGCAGAGGCGATGAAAATAATAGATCAGGATTCAGATTTGCAGAAAAAAATGGGAACAACAGCAAAAGAACACTTCGAGCGGGAACTACAGGCAAAATATATGGGCGCACGCTACCTCACTCTCTACAACGAGGTTATCCGAAAAAAAAAGCTCTGATTGCGCCAATTTGCGCACGTCCATTTATAGCCTCACCTCCTCCACCTGCACAGCACCACAAACCACTACCACCCCCGTAAACAACAACGTCGCCACATCTTGATAAAATAGCAGGTTGGTCGCGCCGTAAAATCCGTACGCGACCACAACACACAGCACCGCGCCAAACACCACCGGCCGCGTGTTCCAGAACACGATCAATGGCATAACCAGCACGGCCAGCAAAGACACCAGCCCCAGCACGCCCGACGCCACAAGATCCGTCAGATAGCCATTGTGCAGATGCGTATAGTTGAAATAGCGCTCGGGCAGGCCCTCTGTCTGCGCCCTGGCCGCGGCCAGCGTGTTCTGGCGACCGTAGCCGGTGACCGGCCGGTCGAGGAAGGCGCGCCAGCCAGCCTCGTAGAGCGCCAAGCGCACAATGATGCCGTCCTCGCCGACGCTGCTGTCTGCGGGACTGGACAGACGTTCCACGACGAGATTGTAGCGATGGGCCAGCCGTTCGTTGAAATTCACCGCAAGCGTGACTGCTGCGACCATCACCAGCAGCAGGGCGGCCATCAGGCCGAGCATGTGGCGGAGGCCAAAATGCCGGTATCCCATGACGACGGCGTAGACGAATGCCGTTGCGCAAAATGACAACAGCGGGCCGCGGGTGCCCGAGATCAGCATCACATACATCGACGCCAGAGCGCCGACCGCTAGCAGCAGGCGCATCCGGCCGCTGAAAAACAACATGCCGTGGCAGCACATCAACCCCGAAACCAAGCCGCCGAGCGCCAAGATCAGCGCGTTGCCGCTAAAACCGGCTTTCTGGAGTTCCACCGAGAACTGTCCGGCGATCGTCACGATCATCGCCGCCAGGATGGCACCGCAGGCGAAGCCGGCGAACATCAAAGCAGTCCATCCCGGCCGCGCCGCCTTGCGCAGGACGGGGAAGATCGGTGCCGCCAGCAGGAAGGGCAGATTGGCAACGAGGATGCTCAGGCCCGACGCGCTGCCAAGCGCCAGCGCGTGGGCGAAGGCGAAGGCGGCGGAGATCAGGAAATAGGCGGCAAAGACGCCCACCAGCTTTTTTTCGTCGGCGGTCATGCGCCGGGTTTTGGGATCGAAGATCCAGTGCAGCACGGCGACGATCCACATACCTTCGAGCCAGACGGACCCGCCGCTGCCGATGCCCGGAAACAGCAGGAACAGAATGAAGATCGCCTTTCCCCAGCGCCTCGAGGCGCCCTCACAACTGCCATGGATATAGCGCCAGAAAAAACCGTTCAAAGCGGCAGATATACCCACATTCAACTCCGAGCCGCGCCCTGCGATAAAGGCCGGTGATATCAAGGCGCGGGCTGTGCTGCAACCGCGAGTGTACTGTTCGGCACCGCGCCGGCACCAGTGAAGATCTCAGTGTAGCCATCATCAGGCAAACATCGTCCAACCGGGCGCATGCCGAATGTTTGTGACATCCAAGCGTTCGTCAAAAGCCTTCCCAGCGGCACGATCCATGAAGCAAATAGGGCCGGCCAGAAGGTAAGCATTGAGAGCCGCTGCCACTCAGGACCGCAACGCCCCGCTCAACCATTCGCAAAACACCAGCACCTCCGGCTTGTGCCGGCTGCCGGCCTGCCGGATGAGATGATGGGCCTGGTGGCCCCCAAGTGAAGCGTCGACGGGCTGCACGAGCCGTCCCGATCGCAGATAGGGCGCCGCGAAGGCGTCGAGCACCAGTGCCGCGCCCGTGCCTGCTGCGGCATATTCGAGCGCCACCAGCGATGTGTCCGATTTGATGCCCGACTGTTGCGCCGGCGCTTCTATGCCCTCCTGTGCGGCGAGGTCCGCCCACAGGCCTTCGCAGCCCATGATCCGGATGATCTCGCCGGCGCAGAGCCGCTGCAGCGAGGGCGATGGGCCGAGTGTCTCGGCATATGCCGGGCTGCAGACGACGATCGACCGCTCTTCGCCGATTTTCTCCGGCGTTTCGGCATCGGCTGGCAAGTCGCTCCAGTGGCCGTCGCCATAGCGGATATCGATATCGATCGAATCCCGATTGAGGCCGTCGCCCCAGACGGTCGTGCACAATTGCAGTTCGATGCCCGGATAGGCCCGCCGGAAAGCCGGCAGCAGCGGCGTCAACACCAGCGCCGCATAGGAGATCGGCAGCCGGATGCGCAGCGTTCGTTCGCCGAGCGAGCCGAAAATGCCGGTCGTTGCCACCGACAGGTCCTCGAACGCCCGGCGCACGGCCGGAACATAGGCGGCGCCCATATCGGACAGCCGCACGCCGCGCGGCAGGCGCTCGAACAGGCCGAAGCCGAGCCGTTTCTCCAGCGCCCGGATCTGGTGGCTGACCGCCGCCGCCGTCATGTTGAGTTCGCCCGCCGCGGCGGCGAAGCTGGAATGCCGGGCCGCCGCCTCGAAGGTGCGCAGCCAGGCAACAGGCGGCAGCTGATAGGCCATGACGATCTCCGATCGACAAATATTTTTGGGTCTATGGCCGATAAAGCTTCGTTTGAGTTAAGTCAACGACCGGGAAAAAGTGGTGCGATCGAGACGCGAAGCGCGAAACGGGACGGCATGCCCGCAGACTTTGACTTCATTATCATCGGCGCGGGCTCGGCCGGATGTGTCCTGGCCAACCGGCTGTCGCAATCCGGGCGCCACTCGGTGCTGCTGGTCGAAGCCGGGGGCTCGGACAGGAAGCTGCGGATCCGCGTGCCGATCGGCTACGGCTTCACCTTTGCCGACCCCGCCGTCAACTGGATGTACAGCGCCCGGCCCGATCCCGGCCTCAATGGCCGCACCGCCTACTGGCCGCGCGGCCGGGTGATCGGCGGCTCAAGCGCGATCAACGCCATGGTCTATTGCCGCGGCCTGCCGCAGGATTTCGACGATTGGGCCGCAAGCGGCGCCTCAGGCTGGGACTGGGCGTCGGTCAAACCGGTCTATGAACGCAACGAAACAAAGGCGCGCCGGCAGGACGGTCGCACGCACACGCGCGGCGACGGCCCGCTCTGGGTGACCGACGAGACCGACCAGGCCCATCCGGTCACCGCCGATTTCATGAAGGCGGCGCGGGAAGCCGACTGGCCGCTGACCGACGACCTCAACGGCGAGGTATCCGAGGGGCTCGGCTTCTATCACAACACCACCCGCAAGGGCTGGCGCTGCTCGTCGGCGGATGCCTTTTTGCACCCGGCCCTGAAACGCGGCAATCTGCACCTGATGACCCACGCCACCGTCGAATCGCTGACCTTCGAGGGCCGACGGGTCACGGGCATCATCCACCGGCGCGGCGAGTGCCGGGAAACGCTGACCGCCAGACGCGAGGTCATCGTCTGCGCCGGCGCGGTCAATTCGCCGCAGCTCCTGCAGCTCTCCGGCCTCGGGCCGGCCGAGCTGCTGCAACACGCCGGCATTGATGTCCTCGCCCATATGCCCGAGGTCGGCGGCGGCCTGCAGGACCACCTCGCCGCCACCTATCATTACGATTCCACGGTGCCGACGCTCAACAACCAGCTCAGCCCGCTGCATGGCCGGTTCGCCGCCGCCCTGCGCTATCTCTTCACCCGGCGCGGCATTTTGAGCCTCGGCATCAACCAGTGCGGCGGCTTCATCCGCTCGACGCCCGATGCCCCCTGCCCCGACATGCAGATCTACTGCAACCCGGCCACCTATTCGACCGGCGACGGGTCGGCCCCGCGGCTCGATCCGGAACCCGGCTTCATCCTGTCCTTCCAGCCCTGCCGGCCGACCAGCCGCGGCCGCGTCGATATCGCATCGCGCGACGCTGGCGCGGCGCCCGAGATCAAGCCGAATTCGCTTGCCACCAATGCCGATTGCGACGCCGTGCTGCGCGGCGGCCGGCTGCTGCGGCAACTGATCGAAACGCCCACCATGGCCAGCCTCATCAAACGCGCCCGCCAGCCCGATCCGGCCTCCATGGAGGATGCACAGATCCTGGAAGATTTCCGGCAAAAGGCCTCGACGGTCTACCATCCGACATCCACCTGCCGGATGGGCGCCGACGCGAAGGACTCCGTCCTCGATTCCAGGCTGCGGGTCCACGGGATCGGCGGCCTGCGCGTGATCGACGCCTCCGCATTTCCCAACATCACCTCCGGCAACACCAATGCACCGACCATCATGCTGGCGCAGAAGGGCAGCGACATGATCCTTGAGGATACGGATCGAAGTGGACGCTGAACCGATGCGCATCACATCACTGGAAACATTCAATGATGAATATGTCGGCTTCGTCCGGGTAACGACCGAAACCGGCGATACGGGCTGGGGCCAGATGTCGACCTACAATGCCGACATCACCACCCTGGTGTTCCACCGGCAGGTGGCGCCCTGGGCCCTCGGCGAGGACGCGGTCGACATTGACGGGCTGATGGACCGTGTCGTTGAAAAGGAACACAAATTCCCCGGCTCTTATCTGCGCCGTGCCATCAGCGGCCTCGATACGGCACTGTGGGACTGGCGCGGCCGGCTTGAGGAAAAACCGGTCTGCGCACTGATCGGCGGCGCGCCGGGCCCGCTGCGGGCCTACGCCTCCAGCATGCGCCGCGACATCACGCCGAAGGATGAAGCGCGCCGCCTGGAGGATCTGCGCGACACCCATGGCTTCGACGCCTTCAAGTTCCGCATCGCCAGCGAATGCGGCCGCGACCGCGACGAATGGCCCGGCCGCACCGAGGAGATCGTCCCGGCCGTCCGCCAGGCACTCGGCGATGAAGCCGCCCTTCTGGTCGACGCCAATAGCGGCTATTCGCCCGCCAGGGCCATCGAGGTCGGAACGTTCCTCCAGCAGCACGGCATCCGCCACTTCGAAGAGCCCTGCCCCTATTGGGACCTGGAACAGACCAAAGAGGTCACCGAAGCGCTGGACCTCGATGTGACCGGCGGCGAACAGGATTGCGACCTACAGGTCTGGAAGCGGCTGACGGAGATGCGGGCGGTGGATGTGGCGCAGCCCGATATCTGCTATGTCGGCGGCCTCGCGCGGGCCCTGTGCGTAGCGCAGATGGCGGCGGCGGCCGGCATGCCATGCACGCCGCATTCGGCCAATCTGTCCATGGTCACCCTATTCACCATGCATTTCCTGCGGGCGATCCCGAATGCCGGCCCCTATCTGGAACTGTCGATCGAGGGCGCCGACTATTATCCCTGGCAGCAGGGTCTGTTTGTCGGCGATCCGTTTGCGGTGCGCGACGGCCGGGTTACTGTGCCGGATGTCCCGGGCTGGGGCGTCACCATCAACCCGGCCTGGCTGGAACGCGCCCAATACCGGAAAAGCGAACTGGATCAGCGCCCATGAAACTGCAATCGATCGAAACCTTCGTCGTCGCCAACCCGCCGCCCGGGCGCGGCGGGCGCTATTTCATTTTCGTGCAGCTCGAAACAGCCTGCGGCATCACCGGTGTGGGCGAGATCTACAACGCCACCTTCAGCCCGCATCTGTGCGCGGCGATGGCCGAGGACGTCTTTGCCCGCACCTTCGCAGGCGCCGATCCGCATCACATCGAGCGGCTGTGGCGCCGCACCTATGGCGCCGGCTACACGCTGCGCCCGGATGTCACGGTCATGGGCGTCCTCAGCGGGCTGGAGATGGCTTGCTGGGACATTATCGGCAAGGCGGCGGACAAACCGGTCTACGAGTTGCTCGGCGGCAAGGTCCATGACCGCCTGCGCACCTACACCTATCTCTACCCGCCGGGCGACGAGGATGTGTATCCCGATCCGAATGTCCCGAATGTCTACAATGATGCTGATCTGGCCGCGGAAAACGCACTTTACTGGGTCGATCAGGGCTTCACGGCCGTCAAGTTCGATCCGGCCGGGCCCTACACGGTCTATGACGGTCACCAGCCGCGGCTTGACGATCTGGAACGCGCGGAAAATTTCTGCAAACGCATCCGCGAAGCGGTGGGCACCAGGGCCGATCTGCTGTTCGGCACCCACGGCCAGTTCTCGGTCTCCGGCGCCAAGCGCATGGCCCGCCGCATCGAGCCTTACGATCCGCTGTGGTTCGAGGAACCGGTGCCGCCGGAAATGCCGGAGCGCATGACCGAAGTCGCCCGCGCCACGGCAATCCCGATTTCGGCCGGCGAGCGCCTGTGCACGAAATACGAATTCGCCCGCCTGCTCGATTGCGGCGCCGCATCGATCCTGCAGATGAATCTCGGCCGGGTCGGCGGGCTGCTGGAAGCCAAGAAGATCGCTGCGCTGGCCGAAACGAAATACGCCCACATCGCGCCCCATCTCTATTGTGGGCCGGTGGTCGGCGCCGCCAATATCCAGCTATCGGCCTGCTCGCCCAATTTCCTGATCCTCGAGGGCATTCAAAAATGGGATGGGTTCCACGCCGAAATTCTCAAGGCTCCACTGACCTGGGAAGACGGCGCCATCATTCCGCCCACCGCGCCGGGCCTCGGCATTGAACTCGACACCGCCGTCGCCCGCGCCAATCCCTACACCGGAAGCGAACTCCACCTGATCATGGAGAATGACCCGCTGGACAACCGGACCGGCTCGATACCAGCCAAGGGGAAACCAGCATGAGAATCGGATTTATTGGTCTCGGCAATGTCGGTGGCAAGCTGGCCGGCAGCCTGCTGCGCAACGGCTTTGGCCTCATCGTCCGCGACCTCGATCCGGCATCGGCCCGGCCGCTGCTCGAACGCGGCGCGTCCTGGGCCGACAGCCCGGCGGAGATGGCCGGCGCCTGCGACCTCGTCATCACCTGCCTGCCGAGCCCCGCCGCTTCCGCAGCCGTGATGGAGGCGGAAGGCGGGCTGCTTTCGGCATTCGGCCCGGGCAAGATATGGGCGGAGATGTCGACCACCGATGAAGCCGAGGTCAGACGGCTCGGGGCCCTGGTCGAGGCGACGGGCGGGTCGGCGGTGGACTGTCCGGTCTCCGGCGGCTGCCATCGCGCGGCGACCGGAAACATCGCCATCTTCGCCGGCTGCGACCGCCCGACATTCGAGCGCATCCTGCCGGTGCTCACGGCCATGGGACGCCGCATCCTGCACACCGGCCCGCTCGGCTCGGCATCGATCCTCAAGGTGGTGACCAATTATCTCGCCACGGCCAACCTGCTCACCCTGTGCGAGGCGCTGGTAACGTCGAAGGCCGCCGGCATGGACCTCAACACCGCCTATGAGGCGATCCGCATTTCCTCCGGCAATTCCTTTGTCCACGAAACCGAGAGCCAGGTCATTCTCAATGGCTCGCGCGACATCAATTTCACCATGGACCTGGTGTCGAAGGATATCGGCCTTTTCCAGCAGGTAGCCGATCGCTGCCATGTCCCGCTGGAAATCAATCCGCTGATGATCGACATCTTTCGCGACGGTGAAAAGCGCTTCGGGCCGCGCGAATTCTCGCCCAACATCATTCGCCGCCTGGAGGAAATCACGGGGCTGGACATCACGGCGCCCGGTTTTCCCGCCGCCATGGTCGACGACGAGCCGGAAGAGCCGGGCTATGAGATCGTGCCGGCCGGACCGCGGTGACCGGAAAAATTGTGGGCGCGGCAGCGGATTTTGCTCTCACGCAGGTTTGAATCTGCGCCGGGTTGGGCATACGGTGCTGCCTGTGACGAGATTCATCATCGGGATGCCAAGGCAGGGTCTGCATGAGTGCGCTTAAATTTATTCAGGTCACGGACGTCCATCTGATCAGCGGCGGCCGCCGCCTGTACGGCGTGTCTCCGGAGCGCCGGCTGCATGCGGCCATCGACAGCATCAACCAGGAACACGGCGATGCGGATTTCGTCGTGTTCACCGGCGATCTGGTCCATTGGCACGACGCGGAGAGCTATGCGATCTTCGCCGATGCCATCAAACGACTGCCCATGCCCGCCCTGCTGATGCTCGGCAACCATGACGATCCGCTGGCGCTGGCGAAAGCCGTTCCCGATGTCCCGGTCGATGAGAACGGATTTCTTCAATTCGCCCATGAAACCCCGGCCGGCCGCTGCCTGTTTCTCGACACCCGCAAGGCGGGAACGGATGCCGGCGAATATTGCGAGAAGCGCCTTGCCTGGCTGAACCGTGAACTGGACGAATCGGACGGTCCGCTGATCCTGTTCATGCATCATCCGCCGATGAAGCTCGAGATGAAGGGCATGGATATTATCGCGCTGCTCAACGATGAAGCTTTTTTCGACGTTATCGAGCCGCATGTGCCGCGCATCCGGCACCTGTTTTTCGGCCATGTCCATCGGCCGATCTTCGGCAATTGGCGCGGCATTTCCTTTTCCTGCATGCGCGGCCTCAACCACCAGCTGGCGCTCGACCTGAAGGCGCCCGAGACCAGCGTGCCCGGCTCCTTCGAGCCGCCGGCCTACAGCGTGGTACTGGCCGACACGGACCAGATCGTCGTTCACATGCATGAGTTCATGGACCGGTCGCCTCGCTTCGACCTGGTGACGCCCGCCGGCCAGGACCCGCGCGACTACAGCCTCAACATGCGCCATGGCGACTGGGACCGGATGACCTGAAAATCGTCCGGAGCCGGATTGACGCGCCGCATCGCATCGGGACCGGTTCAGACCGCCAGACCCGGCCGCATCCCGTTGACGTGCTCCACGCAGGCATCGAGAAACAGACGGGCCAGGCGGGACATGCTCCTGCGGCCGGCATGCACGGCAACAAGGTCAATCTGCGGAAGCTCCCAATCAGCCATCAGGGGAACCACTATGCCGCGCCGAAGCGCGTCCCCGCACAGGACGCGCGGAATTTCGGCAATGCCAATTCCCAGCGTCACGGCTTCCCGCAGGGCCACATAGTCGTTGATCGCCAGAGTTGGCGCGAAGGACACATGGTCCTGCTCCCCGTTCTTCGAAAATGACCAGCGGATCGTCGAAGCGCCGCGAAAGCCGAAGCCGAGAAGATGGTGCGTTGCCAGATCCGCCGGCACGGCCGGCGGCGGATGGGCGGCAAGGTAGGCCGGGGAAGCCACCAGCACATGCCGATAGCTCGCCAGTTTGCGGACCACCAGATCCGGATCGGAGACCGGCCCGACGCGAAATGACAGATCGATGGGATCGGCACCGGGATCCAGCATGCGCTCGCTCACGAAAATCGCGACGCGGGCCTTGGGATAACGGTGCCGGAACACATCGACAACGGGCAGAAATACCGGTTCCGCAAGGTTTGGCGGCACTGTGATGCGGAGCAGCCCTGTGGCTTCAGATCGCCGTTCCTCGACCACGCGGTTGGCGAAGTTGAACGCATCGAGCCCGCGCCGGCAATGTTCGAAATAAAGCGCGCCCGCATCGCTCATGCGCAGCGCCCGTTTCGAGCGATCAAGCAGGCTGACACCGAGATCGGCCTCCAAGTCGGAGATCTTTCTGCTCACGGTCGACAGCGGCATCGCGAGCTTCCTTGCCGCGCCTGTAAAACTGCCTGCCTGTACGACCTCGACAAATATGGCCATGGCATTGAAGTTTCGCATCGACTCTTCCAGATATGGAATTTATCTTCCGAAAAAGCACTCTATTCCCAAATTTGGGACGATGATAGTTTCTTTTTCGCCAAGCCATCACAGGCGCAGCAACACCACTATCCAATTGGACCGCGGTGACCGTTCAACGCAATCAGGATGATCCGGATATGGAAGACAAGACGATCAATTACATCGAGTTTCCGCTCGTCGATGCCGATGCGACCAAGGCTTTCTACGGTTCGGTGTTCGGCTGGCAGTTCCAGGACTGGGGTCCGACCTATATCAGCTTCTCGGGCGCCGGCGTCGATGGCGGCTTCAATGGCGAAAGCGGCGTGCCGGTTACCGAGCCCGGCACGCTGGTCGTGCTTTACGCCAGCGATCTCGAGGCCATCGAGACCAGCGTGACATCGGCCGGCGCTGAGATCGTCAAGCCGATCTATTCCTTTCCCGGCGGGCGGCGTTTCCATTTTCGCGACCCGAACGGCAATGAGCTGGCCGTCTGGTCGGACAACTGACGAACAGCGTCAGGCCGGCGAGGCGCCGTCGTTCCTGTCGCGCCCTTCCGGACTGTTTACACCGCCGACAGGTGACATCATATTGGCGGGCACGCCCGCCGGCATCGGACCGGCGAAGTGCGGCGACGGGCCCCATCACCATGGGGATGGTGCCGCGGGTCTGAAACTCGAAATGGTCTGACACGGAGCAGCGGCAGACATGAACCTGATCTTCGAAGCGGTGGCCCGCCACGACCGCGACGCCCCGGCGATCGGCGCGCCCGGTCGCATGCCCTCACCCTATGGCAGCCTCATCAGCACCATTCAGGAGATCTGCGGCGACCTCAACCAATGCGGCATCGGCAGAAACGACCGCGTCGCCATCGTCATGCCCAACGGCCCCGACATGGCCGCCACCTTCCTGTCGGTCGCATCCTGCGCCGCAGCCGCTCCCCTCAATCCGGCCTACAAAAAAGAAGAATTTGCTTTCTATCTTGAAGACCTGCAGGCCAGGGCGGTCATCGTCGAAGACGGCAGCGCGTCGCCCGTGCTGGAGGCCGCCGGCGATCTCGGCATCCCCGTGTTGACGATCGAGTTACAGCCCTATGACCGGGCGGGGGACATCAACCTCGTCCCGAGTGACATCAAGGGCCGTGCGACATCGCCCGGCCTCTCGCTGGAGTCCGATGTGGCGCTGGTTCTGCACACCTCCGGCACCACGTCCCGCCCGAAACTGGTGCCGCTCACCACCGGAAACATCGTCGCGTCGGCGGACCATATTCGCCGGACCCTGCAACTGACGCCCGATGATGTCGGACTGAACATCATGCCGCTGTTTCACATCCACGGGCTGATCGCATCCCTTCTGGCGTCGCTCATGGCCGGCGCCGAAGTCGTCTGCACGCCGGGCTTCAACGCGCTGAAATTCTTCCCATGGTTCGACGAGGTGAAACCGACCTGGTACACCGCAGTCCCGACCATGCATCAGGCGATCCTCGCCCGGGCCGAGCGAAACGCCGACATCCTCGCCGGATCGAGACTGCGTTTCGCCCGCTCCTCTTCGTCCTCGCTGCCGCCGCCGGTGATGACGGAGCTCGAATCGACATTCAACTGCCCGGTCATCGAGGCTTACGGCATGACCGAGGCGGCCCATCAGATGGCGTCCAACCCGTTGCCGCCGGCCGAACGCAAGGCCGGAACGGTCGGGCCCGCCGCCGGGCCGCAAATCGCCATCATGGACGAGGAGGGTCAATTGAAGGAGGGCAACGAAAGCGGCGAAATCGTCATTCGCGGCCCCAATGTCACCGCCGGCTACGAAAACAACCCGGAGGCCAATGCGGCCGCCTTCACCGACGGCTGGTTCCGGACCGG
>JANQMU010000054.1 GCA_028279875.1 Rhizobiaceae bacterium | reverse complement strand
GCCGATCGTGGCGGTCTGCCAGGAAATCGAATTCCAGGCGATGGCGCTGGCGAGATCCTCCTTCGGCACCAGGTTGGGGGCCAGTGACGTTGATGCCGGGGCAAAGAAAGCGCGGACAATGCCGAAGACCAGAAGCACGGCGAAGACGGGCAGGGGCGATGTCAGGCCGTTGACGGTCAGAATGATCAGCGCGCCCGTTGCCGCCAGGCTGACAAGCTCGCAGATCCCCATGATCATCCGCCGGCCGAAACGGTCGGCCGCAGCGCCGGTCACCAGGATCAGCAGCAGCGACGGCAAGAACTGCACCAGCCCGATAATGCCGAGATCGAACGGGTTGCGGGTGAGGTCATAGATCTGCCAGCCGACGGCGACGGCGATGATCTGCAGCGCGCAGGCGGACAGGAACCGGGCGAACCAGTAGCGGGCATAGGCGCGGTGCCGGAAGGCGGAAAACCGGTCGGTATCGGCTGTCATGCGGCGCGGCCGCTGTCGTGTCCGGAGAAATGTCGGTAAGGCATTCAGCCCTTATAAAGTGTGACGGGAAAATGCATAGGCCATGGCGGTCCATCTTGCCGTGGTGCGACGCAATGGCTACATGTCGAACATCGAAGAATGGAGTCCGCGATGCTTGCCCTTTTCCAGACCATCGATCTGGCGTTGAATCTCTACACCTGGATTATCATCGGCAGCGCCATTTTTTCATGGCTCTACGCATTCAACGTGGTCAATACCAGCAATCGGTTCGTCGGCATGATCGGGGAATTCCTCTACAAGGCCACGGAACCGGCGCTGCGGCCGATCCGGCGGTTTCTTCCCGATCTGGGCGGGCTGGACATCTCGCCGATCATCCTGCTGCTGCTGGTGTTCTTCGTGCGCCGGCTGATGTGGACCAGCATCGCCCCCATTTTCATGTAATCCAATCCGGGCGTAGCGCGCCCTAACGGTTGTTCCGGGGCGCGGAGATGGGGCCGCCGGCATTGCCGGCGTCCAATGTCCGGTCGAACATGACGAGATAGTAGCTCAGATGGTTGCGCTCGACATTGGCAACCGCCTGGCAGTCGCCTGACTTCAGGGCGCGGATCAGTTCCTCCAACTCGGCACAGAGCGCCTCGACCTGACCCTCCCAAATACGGTCGATCACGAAATACCAGACCCGGGAGGTCCGGAAGTAATAGGAATCGTAAAGCTCGTGCAGCGCGGTGTTGCCGATCAGGGCCAGAATGACGGCATGCCGGTCGCAATTGATCTCCCAGAACGCCTGCCGGTCGATTTCCGCCGGAAGCGCCCGGGTTCGATCGAGAAGCTCCTCCATCTTCGCGATATGGTCGTCCGTGATCGCGCGCGGCGACATCACGCCGACCAGTTCGGCGAATTTCAGGCGCATTTCGTAGACGTCGCGGAACGCCGGAATGTCGATATTGGTGACGATCGTTCCGACGCCGTTTCGTGTCTCGACATAGCCCTCGATTTCCAGACGCTGGATCACCTGGCGAACCGGGGTCCGGCTGATCTCGAACTCCCGGGCAAGGTCGGCCTCGCGGATCAGATGCTCCGGCGGATAGATCAGCCGGCAGATCCGGTTTCGGATTTCCTCGTAAATCTCGGTTGAAAGGCGATGGCCCCCCGACCGGTCGCGCCTTACCTTCGCCGCCCGGCGATTGATGTCTGTGTCCGCACTGGCCATAACGCCCGGTCACTCCCTTTCCTGCTCCCAGTAATCCCGCAGAAATATATAGCCACACGGTGTCCCCGCCGTCATGCAAAAAGGGTTGGTGTCCCGTACCGGCTGCGGCGGCAGCGTGAGAGCTATATATACCTTATAGCAGATATGATCCTCCACTGATGAAGATCATGGAACTTTGAGCGCATAATTGCAAGATATTAAACAGTTTTTCCGTCACATTTTAAATCCGAGCGTTTGGCTGTTGACCGGAAAATCATTTAGCTATATACAGCATGATCTATCAGCGTTGGATTGTGGATCAGCAAATCCCGGTCTTACCGAAAAGGCAATGCGGCGTTAAGGCGCTGGTTAACCGCAGGCTGTATGCAGCTTGGCGGCACGGGAAGGGTGTGCAAACGGTCGGATGGCGGGACGCAATCAGGCATTTTCAACGCTGGAATACCAGTTTCGCGTCAGCCAGGTGCAAGCGGCGATGGCGATGCGCGATATCGACCTTCTCGTCGTGCACAGCCCGGAAAATATCTGCTATCTGACCGGCCACCAGACGTCCGGATATTTTGCCTATCAGGTCCTGTTCGTGGCACAGGCCGGCACGCCGCGGCTGTTGCTTCGCTATCTGGAGCGGGGCAATGTGGACGAGTATTCCTGGCTTGAGGAACCGGACACCTGGAAGGAAGGCGACGACCTGTCGGCGCGTTCGCTCGCGGTCCTGAACGATCTCGACGGCCCGAAACGGACCATCGGCCTTGAAAAGGGGTGCTGGTTCCTGACGGCGAACATGGCCGAGAGCCTGTCGGCGGGACTGCCCAATGCCCGGATTGTCGACGCCACGCTGCTGGTCGATCATATCCGGGTCGTCAAATCCGAAACCGAAATCCGCTATCTCAAACAGGCGGGTGCGGTTGCCGAAGTGGAAATGCGCGCCGCCATCGACGGCCTGTGCCACGGCGTCACGGAGGCGAGCGTCGCGGCGGCCGTTCATCGGGCGGGAATTCAGGCCGGCTGCGAATATACCGGCCTTCCCCACCATATCATGTCCGGTTATCGCTACGATGTCTGCCACGCGAACTGGAGCCCCAAAGTCATCCGGCGCGGCGAACTGGTTCTGCTCGAGCTCTACGGATGCCTGGAGCGCTATCATGCCACCCAGATGCGCACGGTCAGTATCGGCGAGCCCGACGATGCCATGAAGCGCGCCGTCGAGGTGGTCATGGCGGCACAGGATGCCGGCCTATCGAGGATGAAACCGGGCGCATCAAGTCTGGAAATCGACTCCTGCGTCCGCGGCGCCATCCGGAAAATCCGCCCGGATTACTTCAACCGGACCGGCTACTCCACCGGCATCGGATTTCCGCCACGGACCGCGGAATGGGAGGCGCTCGATTTCAACGAACAGCATGACTGGGAACTCAAGGAGGGAATGGTCTTTCACATGCTCGCTCTCGCCGGCGGATTCGGCATTAGCGAGACCGTCGCCGTCACCCGGTGTGGTGTGGAGAGGCTGACGCCCTCGAACGAAAGAGAGCTGATCATCCGGTGAAATGGGCCGGGGCATCCAAGGGATGTCTCCCGCTCCTGCGAATGCAAACGAAAACGAAAGGGAAGCACATGACACACAAACCACATCAGTACCGGCCGGTCGACCGCCGCACATTTCTCAAAACCGCGGCGCTCGGCGCTGCTGCAATCTCCCTGCCGCGGGTCGGGCCAGCCGAAGCCGCCGACGGTCCCTTTTCCGGCAAGGAACTGCGGGTCCTGACCTGGTCCGATGCCACCGGCAAGGCGGCGGTCAAGAACATCCTCAAACCGTTCGAGGAGCGGACGGGCGCGAAGATCATCGCCGATCTCACCGGCACGACGTCGGACATGATCGCAAAGATCAAGGCGTCGGCCGCACGGCCACAATATGATGTGGTCATCCTGTCAGGATTTGGCGCCAATGCGCTGGTCGAAGCCGGCTTGCTGGCCAAGCCGGACCCTTCAAAAATCCCGAACATGGCGGCCGTCGACGACAAATACAAGACAGGGGCGGACGGCTACGGCGTCGGCTACTTCCTGTGGAGCGACGGGCTCCTGTACAACACCAAGACCTATCCGACACCGCCGAAAACCTATGGCGTGCTCTGGGACGATGCGAACAAGGGCAAGATTTTCGTGCCGTCCTCGACCAACCTTGCGGCCATGGAGCTGGTGATCGTCGCTACCAAGCTGGCCGGCGGCGACGCTTTCGTCGATCCGGAACCGGGCTTCAAACTGCTCGCCGAATTGAAGGACCGGGTTCTCACCATTTCGACCAATCCGAACCAGCTCGCCGATCTGTTCCGTTCGGGCTCCCTCAATGCCGGAGGGCCCTATTCGCCCCTGGTGCTGACGAAGTTCATCAATGATCCGGCCTACAATCTCAGCGGGACCTACGATCTGGACGAGGGCTTCTTCGTCGACTTGCAATATATGGTCTCTCCGAAAGGCCATCCGGGCGATGTCGAGGTGGTGCATGCGCTCTATGACTTCGCGCTCGATCCGGCGGTCCAGGGCGCCATGGCCGAAGAGGTCTGGTACGGCCCCATCAATGGTGACACGGTTCTTTCCAATGCGGCAAAGAACAATCCCAACATCCCGTCGCCGGATGTCATCAAGAACCGGACGAATGTCATGGACGGTGCGGAACTCGCCCGTGTTCGCGACGACTGGATCACCCGCTATAAATCCGCCATTGGCGGCTAGAAGGATGCGGGCCGGGGCATGCCTCCGGCCCGGATCACACTCCAAACGGCGTTGGCGGGTCATATGGCGACGGATTTTGCGGTTCAGGACACACCGGTTCTTCAGTTGAACCATGTTTCGCGGGTTTTCGGGGATGGCCGGATCATCGCTGTCGATGATTTCAGCCTCGATGTCCATCGCGGCGAAATCGTCTCGATCCTTGGGCCGTCCGGCTGCGGCAAGACGACGACAATGCGGCTGATCGCCGGCCTCGACGAACCGACGGAAGGCGATATCCGGGTTCACGGCCGAAGCGTCGTCGGGCAGCCGCCGCATCGGCGCAATATCGGGCTGGTCTTCCAGTCGCTGGCAATCTTCCCGCATATGTCGGTGCACAGGAACGTTGCCTTCGGCCTGCGCATGAAACGCATGGCAAAGGAGACAATCGACCGCAAGGTCGAGGAGACCCTCGATCTTGTCCGGCTGCCGCACCGGGACTATGCGGCGCGCATGCCGAGCCAGTTGAGTGGCGGCCAGCTGCAGCGCGTCGCCCTCGCCCGGACATTGGCCACGGAACCGTCGCTGGTGCTGTTCGATGAACCAATGGCGGCGCTGGACCGGCGCTTGCGGGACTATATGGCCGTCGAACTGCGGAAGATCCAGAAGCAGCTCGATGTCGCGGCGGTCTATGTCACCCACGATCAGGAGACGGCCTCGGCCATGTCCGACCGAATCGTCATCATGGAATCGGGGAAGCTCATTCAAAGCGGTTCGCCGGTGGAGATCTATGAAAGACCGGCGAACCGGTTCGTGGCGGAGTTCCTGGGCGATATCAATTTCATCGAATCCACGGCGATCGAAGACGGCGAAAACGGGAGCCGCATGGCGCGTATCGCCGACGGCGCACTCGCCATTGCCGATGGCGACGGCAGCCGGCGGGACAGCGGCACCGTCTTTGTCAGGCCAGAGCATGTTGCGCTGTCGCAGCAACAATCCGCGACCGCGGGCCTTTGCGGCGAAATCGTCGAAATCCAGTTCAATTCGGGCTTTTACCGGTCGCGCGTGAGACTCAGCGACGGTCAGGACATCCTGGCGACGTCGACCGACGATTCGCCTCTGAAGGACGGCATAGGATCCCGGGTCTGGATCGGCGCGGTCGATGGGCGCGTGCGGGTGCTGCGGCCGTGAGCGCCGTTGAACAAAGCCCGGCCCTGATTGCCGGGCCGGCCGGCGGACGGGCAAAACCGTTTTCGCCGACGCGAACCGTTTTGCTGCTGATGTTTCCGGCTTCGCTGCTGATCGGAATCCTGACCGTCTGCAGTATCTCCGTGATCAAGATGAGCGTCGGGCGCAAGAATGCGGAATGGAGCACTTGGTCCATCGAAAGCTATGGGGAGCTGAGCGATCCGTTTTTCATCGGCGTGCTTGTCGAAACGCTTTGGCTGGCATTGCTGAGCGCCGCGATAACGGCGTTGATCGCCTTCCCCATCGCGCTGTTCATGACACGCACGCGCTCCGAAGCCCTGCGGCGGCTGGTTCTCATCTGCATCATGCTGCCGATGCTCGTCAGCCTGCTGGTGCAGAGTTTCGGCTGGGTGGCGATCCTAGGCCCCGACGGGCTGGTCAATCAGATTGTCCGATCTGCCCTGGGACCGGACGTTTCAGTGACTCTGCTGTTCAATCGAACCGGCGTGTTGCTCGGCCTCGTGCAGACGGCGGTTCCGCTGGCCGTCCTGCCCATGGTCGCGTCCCTGAGCGCCATTCCGCCGCAACTGGAAGAAGCGGCGGGCGTTCTGGGTGCCTCGCGTGCACGAGTCTATTCGAATATCATCCTGCCTTTGAGCTGGCCCGGGATCGCGGCCGGCATGGTGCTGGTCTTCGGCTTCAATACGGGCGCCTTCGTCGTTCCCATCCTCCTCGGCGGCCTGAAGGTCACGACGCTGGCTATCGTGATCCGTGACCAGATGGGCACCCTGCTGAACTGGCCGCTCGGATCGGCCCTGTCCGTCGTTCTGATCGTGTTCGCACTGGCGGTGCAGGCCGTCCAGAATGTTGTCGGCCGGCGGGTTGCGCGGAAGGATGCCGGTCTTGGATAGCGATACGACGATCGGCCGCTCCGGCGGCGAGGCAAAGCTGGTCGCCGGACTGACACTGGTTCTCCTTGTGCTGCTGCTGCTACCGATCGCCATGGTGCTGGTGATGTCCTTCACGCCGGTGACGACGCTGCAGTTTCCGCCGCCGGGCTGGAGTCTGAAATGGTATGGCGAGGTCTGGACCATGCTGACCGATCCGGATGGCGATTACAGCCGCCTTGGCAGTTCCGTTTTGACCAGCGTCAAGATCGCGGCCCTGACCTCCCTGACCTGTCTGCTGGCCGGCGTTCCGGCGTCCTATGCGCTGGTCCGCTTCCGGTTCGCCGGGCAGCGGCTGGTCGAAGAGATGCTGTTGAGCGTGCCGATCATTTTCCCGACGGTGGTGCTGGGTGTGTCCCTGCTGGTCATCATCAGCAAGACGGGGGTCGATCTGGGCCTGTTCCAGATCGTGATTGCCCATTCGATCATTGCCCTGCCGTTCATGATGCGCAATTGCGTGACCGCCATTCAGGGCGTCGACCCCGCCCTGCAGGAAGCGGCGAAAACACTGGGCGCCTCCGGTTTCAGGGCGTTTGCCGAAATCGTGCTTCCGCTGATTCGCGGCGGCATTTCCTCCGGTATCCTGCTGGTGTTCGTCCTGTCGTTCAACGAATTCACCCTGAGCTATTTCCTCTACACCGTGGATGTTTTCCCGCTGTCCATCTGGCTTTTTCAGCAGAGCAATACCTCGTTCAGCCCGACGGTTTTCGCAGTCTCGTCGATGATCATTCTCTTCAATATCGCGGTCATTTTGATCGTCGATGCGATTGTCGGCACCCGAAGAAGGTCGTCCCGATAATGGAATTCGGCGATTTTCCGCTGGACCCGGATATGCGGGCGGCGCTTGAACGGGATGCGGCCTTTCTTGCCGAGCGCAATTACGAGGTGGCGTCCGAAGCTGAAAAACTGGCGATCAGCGAAGCACTAAGCCTGTCATGGAACACGGATCGTCCGCCCGTTGAGCCGGTGCGGTCGGAGACCATCCGCGTTGCGGGAAGACCCGTTGAGCTTCGGACCTATCAGCCGGGCGACGACACGGGCGACGGATATGTCATCTGGGTCCATGGCGGCGGCTGGAACGAAGGCAGCCTGGATATCTACGACCGGCTGATGCGGGTGCTGGCCAATGCGTCGGCCTGTCCGGTGACCGGCATCGGCTATACCAGGGTGCCGAAGGCCCGCTACCCGGCACAGATCGGCGAGCTTGTGCATGCCTGCCGCCATATCGCGGAACGGATATTCCCTGAGCGCCGACACAGATTCATCGGCGGATATTCAGCCGGCGCCAACCTGATCCTGTCGTCGATGCTGGTCCACGAAGACACGCTCGGTGCCGGCTATTTCAGCGGCGCCTGCCTGGCCTGCGGCGTCTTCGACTACGATTTGTCGTCACACAGCCATTTGCTTTATGACGGTTATTTCGACAGTTCCGCAACGCGTTTGAACGGGATCATCGAAGACTACGCGCCGGGGGCCATCGCGCGGCGCGACCCGATTGTCTTTCCCGTCAACGGGTCTCCCGCCCTATGCGATCGGTTTCTGGTCATCGCCGCGGAACACGACATGCTGCGCGACGATTCCATGCGGCTTGCTGCCCATCTGAAAAAAATCGGAAAGGACGTGACCACCCGCTGCGTTCCCTCCGTGTCGCATATCTTCCTGCAGCGTTCGATGGGTGTTGAGGCGGGGCAGCGGACCATTGTCGAGACCGGCGCCTATTTCGCCGGGCTATGCCGTTCTGGCGCGGTCGATTGATTCGGTGATCATGCGCCTGGCGGCGGCGGAGCCCTGCCAGTCGCCTATTTTGACCCACTTGCCGGGCTCCAGATCCTTGTAGTGCTCGAAAAAATGGGCGATCTGCTGCAGGGTGATATCCGGCAGGTCATGGACCTCGGACACTTTCTCGTAGCGTTTGGTCAGATGGCTCGACGGCACGGCGATGATCTTCTCGTCCTGGCCGGCATTGTCTTCCATGATCAGCACGCCGACCGGGCGCACATTGATCACGCAGCCGGGCACCAGCGGGCGGGTGTTGCAGACCAGCACGTCGATCGGATCGCCATCATCGGACAGGGTGTGCGGCACGAAGCCGTAATTGCCCGGATAGGTCATCGGCGTGTAGAGGAAACGGTCGACGACCAGCGTGCCGGCCTCCTTGTCCATCTCATATTTGATCGGCTGTCCGCCGACCGGCACTTCGATGATAACGTTGACATCGTCCGGCGGCGTGTTGCCGATAGAAATCGCGTCTATACGCATGACCAATCCTGTTTTTGACCGGGCCCGACCTTTCGGAATGGCTGCGGAGATAGCCTGTTGCCCGGCAACGTGCAACACGTCTTTCGACCAACAGCCGGCGACAGGAGGATCGATGACGACGGCCATCCGGTGGCGGTGATCTTGCACTGGTTTCCGGAGAATTCCTTGGCGTTATTATCCGCCGCAGAAAGAACAGGTTCAGGGCCAGACGAAGGCGATCTTCTTCAGTCGACGCGCGTCGAAATTCTCTGCGCCCTCGGCAATGTCCGCGCCGCCGAGGCGCAGGTAGAATTCGACCGCCCGGTCATTGTCGGCCAGCGACCAGACCACCAGGCCCTTGCAGCCGAGCGAGACCAGCAGGCGCTTCGCTTCCCGGAACAGGCGACTGCCCAGCCCGATCCCCTGATATTCGGGCCTGAGATAAAGCTCGTAGATCTCGCCTTCCTGCGGCAGCGATCGCGCCCGGTTCAGCCCCAGCGTGGCGTAACCGGCAATGGTTCCGCCGACATCGAGCACCAGGATGCTGGTCGAGCCGCGAATCGCCCGCTGCCACCATTGATGGCTGCGGCGCTCGATCATCGACAGCAGGGTCCGGTAGGGGATGACGCCGGAATAGGCGTGCTGCCAGGCCGCACGATGGGTCTCCGAGATGGCCACTGCATCATCGGGCTCCGCACGTCGTACATCTACCGCCAGCGTCGTCATGCCTGAATCCTAACCGTTCGGCCCTGAAACGCGAAGCGGTCCACGGCCCCTATCGGCACTGTACCCACAGGTTAAATTCCCACCTGAGGCGGTAGATTAACTCTTTGTTAACTGGTCAGGCAAGGCCGATAAGGTGCAAAGTGTCGCAAAGATGTCAGGAGGCGATGGCGGCGGTGCGCGTCTTCTCGAATCGCTTGCGTTCGTGTGTATCGAGATGGAGCTTGCGCAGGCGGATGGACTTCGGCGTCACCTCGACCAGCTCGTCATCCTGTATCCAGGACAGGGCCTGTTCCAGTGACATGCGGACCGGCGGTGTCAGCTTGACAGCCTCATCCTTGCCGGAGGCCCGTATATTGGTCAGTTTCTTGCCCTTGAGGACATTGACCTCAAGATCGTTGTCGCGGGTGTGAATGCCGATGATCATGCCGGCATAGACCTTTTCGCCGGCGTCGATGATCATCGGACCCCGGTCTTCCAGGTTGAACAGGGCATAGGCGACGGATTCACCGGCTTCGTTGGCCAGCAGAACGCCATTGACCCGTCCGCCGATTTCGCCCCGATAGGGCTGGTAGCCGTGGAACAGCCGGTTCATGTCGGCCGTGCCGCGCGTGTCGGTCAGCAATTCGGACTGGTAGCCGATCAGGCCGCGCGTCGGTGCGTGGAAGACCAGGCGCACGCGGTCGCCGCCCGACGGGCGCAATTCCACCATTTCGGCCTTGCGGGCGGAGAGCTTCTGTACGACGACGCCGGAGTGCTCGTCATCGACGTCGATGACGACTTCCTCCACCGGCTCGAGAAGCACACCGCCATCGCCCTTTTTCATCACCACGCGCGGTCTGGATACGGCAAGTTCGAAACCCTCGCGGCGCATGGTCTCGATCAGTACCGCAAGCTGCAATTCGCCGCGCCCGGAGACATGGAACGAATCCCTGTCTTCGGCTTCCTCGATCTTCAGAGCGACATTGCCTTCCGCCTCCTTCCAGAGGCGGTCGCGAATGACGCGGCTGGTGACCTTGGTCCCTTCGGTTCCGGCGAGCGGCGAATCATTGACGATGAACGACATCGTCACGGTCGGGGGATCGATCGGCTGGGCGGTCAGCGGCTCTGAAACCTCCGGCGCGCAGAACGTGTCGGCAACGGTGCCCCTGGTCAGGCCGGCAATGGCGACGATGTCGCCCGCCCGGCCTTCCTCGATGGGCTGGCGTTCAATGCCGCGAAAGGCGAGGATTTTGGATATGCGGCCCTGTTCGAGCGGCTTGCCGTCGCGGTCCATCACCTTGACGGCCTGGTTGGGCCGGACGGTGCCCGATTCAATGCGGCCGGTGACGATGCGCCCGAGATAGGGATTGGCTTCCAGAATGGTGCCGATCATGCGGAACGGCCCGTCGCCGACCGCCGGTTCCGGCACGTGCCGCAGCACCAGGTCGAAGAGCGGTGCGAGGCCGGTGTCGCCCGGACCCTCAGGGTCATCATTCATCCAGCCGTCGCGCCCGGATCCGTAGAGGATCGGAAAGTCGAGCTGTTCGTCGTCGGCGTCGAGGGCGGCGAACAGATCGAAGACCTCGTTGACGACCTCCTGTGCACGGGCATCGGGCCGGTCGATCTTGTTGACGGCGACGATCGGCTTGAGGCCGACCTTGAGGGCCTTGCCGACGACGAATTTGGTTTGCGGCATCGGCCCCTCGGCCGCGTCGACCAGAACGATGGCGCCGTCGACCATGCTGAGGATGCGTTCGACCTCGCCGCCGAAATCCGCATGGCCCGGTGTGTCGACGATATTGATGCGGACATCGTTCCAGACCACCGATGTCGCCTTGGCGAGGATGGTGATGCCGCGCTCGATTTCGAGCTCGTTGGAATCCATCACCCGTTCGGCTACGCGCTGATTCTCGCGGAACGCGCCGGACTGCTTGAGCAGTTCGTCGACAAGGGTCGTTTTCCCATGATCGACATGGGCGATGATCGCGATATTGCGAATGGTCATGGTGCTACCTGGAATCTTTGGTGCGCTCGATGCGTGGCTGGCGCCGGCCGTTTGCTGCGCTCATACAGGGTTTTGTGCAGTTGCGAAAGAGGGCGGTGCCGATTTGCCTCGCCCCCGGGGCGGTCAGGCCATCAGGCCCTTCTTCTTCAGCATCGCCGTGGCATCGGGCAGCTTGCCGCGAAACGCCCGATAGGTATCCTCCGGATCGACACTGCCGCCGGCCGAATAGATATGGTCGTGAAGCCGGGTGGCGGTGTCGGGATGAAACACATCGCCGGTTTCCTCGAAGGCATTGAAGGCATCGGCGTCGAGAACCTCCGACCACATATAGGAGTAATAGCCGGCCGAATATCCGTCGCCGGAGAAGACATGCAGGAAATGCGGGGTCCGGTGCCGCATGACGATGGCCTCCGGCATGCCGAGTTCGGTGAGCTTGTCGTTTTCAAAGGCCAGCGGGTCGGCGGGTGTTGCGGCGGTGTGGAAGGCCATGTCGACCAGTGCCGAGGCGGTGTATTCGATGGCCGCGAAGCCGGCATTGAAGTTGCGGGCCGCCAGGACTTTGTCGAGCAGATCGCGGGGGATCGTCTCGCCGGTCTCGTGATGGACCGCAAATTCCTGCAGCACGTCCGGCACGGTCAGCCAGTGTTCAAAAAGCTGCGAGGGCAGTTCGACGAAATCCCGCGCGACCGAGGTGCCCGACACGGAGGGATGGTCGACATCGGACAGAAGGCCGTGCAGTGCGTGGCCGAATTCATGGAACAGGGTGCGTGCGTCATCCAGCGACAGCAGCGCCGGCTTGCCCTCAGACGGCTTGGCGAAATTCATCACATTGTAGACAATCGGGATCTGCCCGCCATCCAGCCGGTGCTGTTCCTGAAACCCGCTCATCCAGGCGCCGGAGCGCTTCGACTGGCGAGCAAAATAGTCGCCCAGAAACAGCCCGATCAGGTGGCCGTCGCCGTTACGGATTTCGTAGATTCGGGCATCCGGGTGGTAGGCTTCGAGGTCCTTGCGCTCGGTCGCCGTCAACCCGAACAGGCGATTGGCCACGGCGAAACAGGCCGAAATGATGTTTTCAAGCTGCAAATAGGGCTTGAGTTCGGCTTCGGAAAAATCGAACTGGCGGCCGCGCAGTTTTTCCGAATAGTGCCGCCAGTCCCAGGGCGCGACCGGGTGATTCTTGCCCTCCTCGGCGATCAGTCCGGCAATGGCGTCCTCTTCCTTGCGAGCGCGCATCACCGCCCGGTCCCACACCTTCATCAGCAAGGCGTCGACGGCCTCAGGGGTCTTTGCCATCGTGTCATCGAGCTTGTAGGCGGCGAAATTGTCGTAGCCGAGCAGTTTTGCCTTTTCGCCGCGCAGCGCCAGCACCCGTCCGACCGTGTCGACATTGTCGGTCTCGCCGCCATTTTCGCCGCGCGAAATCCACGCGGTGAAGGCATGTTCGCGCAGGTCCCGCCTTTCGGAAAAAGTCAGAAACGGTTCGATGATCGACCGCGAAAGGGTAACCGCATAGGGTGCTTCGAGGTCGCGTTCGCGTGCCGCCGAGGCCATGGCATCGCGCAGAAAGCCGGGAAGCCCGGCCAGATCCTCCTCGGCGGAGAGCGGCAGGTGCCAGGATGTTTCGTCGGCCAGGACATTCTGGCTGAAGCGGGCGCCAAGGCTTGCCAGTTCCTCATTGATGGCCGCCAGCCGCTTCTGGTCGTCCTCGTCCAGTTTCGCTCCGGCGCGCACGAAGTTCTTCCAGTGTTTTTCAAGAACGCGCAGCGCCTCCGCATCGAGGTTCAGCGTGTCGCGCGCCGTCCAGATGGCGTCGATGCGATTGAACAGGTCGCGGTTCATGGCGATTGCCGAGTAATGGCGGGCCATTTTGGGCGCAATCTCGCGTTCGAGGGCGCGGATCGCGTCATTGCTGTGGGCGCCGGCACGGTTCCAGAAGATCGCCGACACCCGTGACAGTTCGTCTCCGGCCTTTTCCAGCGCGACGATCGTATTATCGAAATCCGCCGGTTCCGGATTGTCCGCTATGGCGGCGATCTCGCCGTTATGGCGGGAAAGCGCTTCGGTGAAGGCCGGCGCGAAATCGTCATCGCTGATTTCTGAAAAGACCGGGAGGCCGTGGTGACCATTCCAGGTGAAGAGGTGATCGTTGACTGTTTCCATCCAAGGTGAGCCCCACACTTTTATGATCACAGGGCGATGTAGGCAGCGCGAAACCGGCATACAAGGGTCAGGCGCAATCCCTATGGGTCATTAAACGCCACAGGAGACGATTCGGATCTGTTTGCGCGCTGAACACGCCCGCTATTTACGGGCGGCCAGCGTGCGCAGGCGCAGGGCGTTCAGTTTGATGAAGCCGGCGGCGTCCTTTTGATCATAGGCGCCCTGGTCGTCTTCGAAGGTGACGATGCGGGCGGAATAAAGGGACTTGTCCGATTCGCGGCCGGTGACGATCACATTACCCTTGTAGAGTTTCAGGCGCACCTTGCCTTCGACCTGCTGCTGGCTGTGATCGATCGCCGCCTGCAGCATTTCGCGTTCGGGCGAAAACCAGAAGCCATTATAGATCAGCTCCGCATAGCGCGGCATCAAGTCGTCCTTCAAATGCGCCGCGCCGCGGTCCAGCGTGATCGATTCGATGGCGCGGTGGGCGGCCAGCAGGATGGTGCCGCCGGGCGTTTCGTAAACGCCGCGGGACTTCATGCCGACAAAACGGTTTTCCACCAGGTCCAGCCGCCCGATCCCGTTGTCGCGGCCGAGATCGTTCAATCGGGCGAACAGCGTTGCCGGGGACAGGCGCTCGCCATCCAGCGCCACCGCATCGCCCTTTTCGAATTCGATCTCGATATTCGTTGCCCTGTCGGGCGCGTCTTCCGGTGCGACGGTGCGCTGATAGACATATTCCGGCGCTTCGTCCCAGGGGTCCTCCAGCACTTTGCCCTCCGAGGAGGAATGCAGCATGTTGGCATCCACCGAGAAGGGCGACTCGCCGCGCTTGTCCTTGGGGATCGGAATCTGGTGCTTTTCGGCAAAATCGATCAGATCGGTTCTCGATTTGAGGCTCCAGTCGCGCCAGGGCGCGATGATCTTGATATCAGGATTGAGCGCATAGGCCGACAGTTCGAAGCGCACCTGGTCGTTGCCCTTGCCGGTGGCGCCATGGGCAATGGCGTCGGCGCCGGTCTCGCGGGCGATCTCGATCAGGCGCTTGGAAATCAGCGGCCGGGCAATCGAGGTGCCGAGCAGGTAGACCCCTTCATAGACGGCATTGGCGCGGAACATCGGAAAGACGAAATCGGCGATGAACTCCTCGCGCAGATCTTCGATATAGATCTCCTTGATGCCCAACATCTCGGCCTTCTTGCGGGCCGGCTCCAGTTCGTCGCCCTGGCCGAGATCGGCCGTGAAGGTGACGACCTCTGCGTTCAGCTCGCTTTGCAGCCATTTGAGGATGATCGAAGTGTCCAGCCCGCCCGAATAGGCAAGCACGACCTTCTTCACGTCGTTCTGTGCGCTCATTGCTGTGTCCATTGTATCGTGCACGGGCTATTGCAGCCCGTTTGCGTGAAACCGGCGGCACTGTAGTCGGAATGGCGCGTGATACAAGCCCGCGTGATACAGGCCCATGTGCTATCTTGCCGCTGCTGTAGCAGCCATTTTGATTTTGGCATCGGATCGAAATAGGGTTCGGGACACCCTGTCACCCTTGGAGATCGACGAACCCATGCCCTTTGTTCCGGACCTGCCCGTTCTGTTGGCATTTGCCGCCGCGTCCCTGCTGCTGGCGCTGACACCGGGACCGGATATGATGCTGTGGGTCGGCAGGGCGCTGTCGGAGGGGCGGACTTCGGCGCTGGCCTGCGTTGCCGGCACCACCACCGGCATCGTCATCCATACGCTGCTGGTCGCCATCGGCGTGTCGGCCCTGGTGATCGCGTCCCCGGTGGCGTTTCTGGTGCTGAAAGCCGGCGGCGCCGCCTATCTCCTGTGGCTGGCGATCCAGGCGATCGTCAGCGGCTCAACCTTCCGGCCGACGGTTGTGAGGGCCGAAGCCAGAAGCCTGTTTGCCAATTGGAGCCACGGCCTTGCCGTCAATCTGCTCAACCCGAAAGTGGTCCTGTTCGTCATGACGTTCCTGCCGCAATTCGTTTCGGCGGACGATCCGTATATCACCGGAAAACTGGTGTTTTTGGGGCTGTTTTTGGGTGTTCTGGCGATTCCCATCGCCATCGCAACGGTGCTGCTCGCCGGCCGGCTGGCGCACTGGCTCGGGCGCAACAGGCGGGTGATGCGTCTGATCGACTATGTGTTTGCCGGCGTGTTCTCGACCTTCGCGGTCAGGATTCTTCTGACCGAGGGTCGTTGACCATCGCCGCGCCCGGCAGCCAGTTGCCGGCGCTGCGCCCGGCGACCAGCCAGTAGGACAGGCCACCGATCATGCCGGCGGCGGTCGCCATCAGCGCAAAATCAAACCGGGACCCGCCAGCGGGCTGCACGACGATGGCGGCGAGGAAGGGCGCGACCGCGGCGATGATGCCGCCGGCGAGTGCATAGAACAGCCAGTCGCGGCGCTTGGTGATCTCCGCATAGAAGATCACCAGCATGGCGGGCACGAAGGCGACATAGCCGACCAGGCTGGCCAGGCCCAGGGCACCGATAACGAGGCCGAAATCGAATCCGGCGCTCGCCAGCCGGCCGGCCTCGTGGGGCGTGATGAATTCCGTCAGCAGCGCCAGCGCAACGCCGGCAACGATCGACGAGACGGCAAAGCCAAGCGTGATCATCACCATGCGGATGAAGAAAAGCGCCAGGCGATCCATCGCTCAGGCCTCGCCGTGACCGGCGATCATCATTGCCTCGAGGGCGAGACGTTCGGATTTCCGCAGCCTTTCCGATTCCGATTTGAGCTGCCCGCAGGCGGCCAGGATATCGCGGCCGCGCGGCGTGCGGATGGGCGACGCGTAGCCGGCCCGGTTGACGAAATCGGCGAAGGCCTCGATCTGTTCCCAGTCGGAGCACTGGTAGCGGCTGCCGGGCCAGGGATTGAACGGGATGAGGTTGATCTTGGCGGGAATGCCCTTCAACAGCCGCACCAGTTCGCGGGCGTCGGCAAGCGAATCATTGACGCCCTTCAGCATGACATATTCAAAGGTGATGCGGCGGGCGTTCGAAAGGCCGCGATAGTCACGGCAGGCCTGCATCAGTTCGGCAATCGGATATTTTTTGTTGATCGGCACGAGTTCGTCGCGAAGTTCGTCGCGCACCGCATGCAGCGAAATCGCCAGCATGACGCCGATTTCCTCGCCGGTGCGGTAAATCTCCGGCACCACGCCGGAGGTCGACAGGGTGATGCGGCGGCGCGACAGCGACAGCCCCTCATTGTCGGTGGCGATGAGCAGCGCCTTTTTGACATTGTCGAAATTATAGAGCGGCTCGCCCATGCCCATCATGACGATGTTGGATATGCGGCGCCCTTCGGAGGGCACGATCGCGCCCTGCGGCGTGTCCTTCAAGGGGAAGTCGCCAAGCCGGTCGCGGGCGAGCAGAAGCTGCGACAGGATTTCGTCGGCGGTCAGGTTGCGGACCAGTTTCTGGGTGCCGGTATGGCAGAAGGAGCAGGTCAGCGTGCAGCCGACCTGGCTGGAGATGCACAGCGTGCCCCGGCCATCCTCGGGGATGTAGACAGTTTCGATCTCGACCGGCTTTCCGGCGCCGCGCGGGGGAAACTGCAACAGCCATTTGCGGGTGCCGTCCTGCGATATCTGTTCATCGACGATCCGCGGCCGGGCAATGGTAAAGCGCTCGGCAAGCTCGGCGCGCAACGCCTTCGACACATTGGCCATATCGTTGAAATCGGAGACACCGCGGACATAGAGCCAGTGCCAGAGCTGCTGAACCCGCATCCTGACCTGCCGCTCAGGGACACCGGCGGCGCGGACGGCGGTGGCCAGTTCCTCGCGATCCATGCCGATGAGCGACGGCCGCCCGCCATCATCGGCCGGATGCCGGGCCGACAGTGCATCGCGATGCCGGATGTCTTTCAGATCTATCGACAGGGCCATGGAGCGGGATCTTTCCGATAAAACAGGCTAGGCTGTGGTGACCATTTCACTTATGCGCCGGCGTGGCACACTTCGTTCCTGGCAAGGCGCGAAATGCGCCGTAGTGTCGGCCACTTCAAGCATTTCGCAACGATGTCCAGGGGCGAAGTGTGCCTCGTCCCGAAGGGATTTGACCGGATTTGCCCATGATCGGCCCGCTCGTCGTCGAATATGCACCAGCATGTCCTTCCTCCTCGCAAACCAATCCTGAACAAATCCGGACAAACCGGCACATAAGTTAAAGGGTCACCACAGCCTAGTCGCAGGAACATTGCCGTCAAAATCGAGCGCGATCCGATCGCGTCAATGGGGCAGACATGGGCTAGACTCGCGAACAAATCGGCGGATTGACTGAAATGTTATAACGTTGCATCCCTATGGACGCAATAACCACTGGAGTTCGATCATAATGACCTATGCTGCGAATGCTGCGGCCATGACACGGAACCAAAAATCGCAAGGGCACCGCCCTACGCGTGCTGACGCCGAGGCGGCCGTTCGCCTTCTACTCGAATGGAGCGGCGACGATCCGGACCGGGAGGGACTGATCGACACACCGGCCCGCGTTGTCCGCGCCTATGAGGAGTTCTTCGAGGGCTACAAAACCGATCCGGCAGAGCTGCTCGCCCGCACGTTCGAAGAGACGAATGATTATGACGACATGATCTTGCTCCGCGACATGCGGTTGGAATCGCATTGCGAACATCACATCGTGCCGATCATCGGCAAGGTGCATGTGGCCTATCTTCCGGCAAAGCGCGTCGTCGGGATCAGCAAAATCGCCCGTGTCGTAGAGGCTTATGCCAAGCGTCTCCAGATCCAGGAGACTCTGACTTCACAGATTGCCGACACCATACAGAGCGTGCTTGAGCCCCGCGGCGTTGCTGTCATTGTGGAAGCTGCCCACATGTGCATGACCACCCGAGGCATCAAAAAGCCAGGTGTCAGCATGGTGACCAGGCGGCTTCTTGGCGAATTCCAGACAGATGCGGAGCTTCGAAGGGACTTTCTGTCTTCCATCTCCATGTCGGGCAGAGGGCCTGGATAATCGCGGAACGCCAGGCTTTGACGAGTCGCGATACTGCACACAAATGCTTCGTTACAGGCGACGCGCGATCGGACAGGCGTGCATAGTCGACGGCATGAGCCTCCCATCACCGGGCCGTGGTTGGATCGTCATTTATGAACTTCGACATGTGACGTCTGTCCCCAACGCGTGAAGTAATCGGAACCGGGTCTCTTCGCTACAAAGTCCCATGGCGGCCTCTCGTTTTCATAGCCGCGACCCCCGCCTTCCCGAGGGGTCGAGCGCCCCGTGAAGCAGGACGCAAACCAGGGTACAGGCGACAATCGGCGCGAGGATGAGGCGTGGTTCGGTGAAAAGGAACATTCGGTATTCATGAATCATACCGCCCCATTCCGGCCGCCCCGTATCCGCCGAAAGTCCGATGAAACCGAGAGAGGCCACGAGGATGACCGCACGCCCCGCATCGGCCCCGGCCAAGGCACCAAGGGCGGGCCACGCATTGGGCAGCATGTGCCGTTGCACCGCCGTCGCCGTCCGCACGCCGAGTGCCTCACTCGCCCGCCAGTACGGCTCCCCGCGTATCCGGTCAAAGAGCGCGGCGACCGTGAGTGCGTAGGGAGCCCAGCTCGTTGCGAGAAGCGCCAACGCCACGGTAAGGGGGCTGGCGCCAAAGACCGCCGAGAGGACCAGGGCAGTCACCAGAGTGGGGACCGCCAGCGCCGTCTCCGCAAGCCATTTCACCGCCCCGCGCAATCCGGGCGGCCCGAGCGCAATCATCCCGCCCCCGACAATTCCGAGGCTGAGACCGCCGGTCAAAACAATGGCAATCGCCACAAGCGACGGTACAGCACCCCAGATCAGGCGGCTCGCCAGATCGCGCCCTAAATGATCGGTCCCGAGGGGGTGCTCAGTGGAGGGCCCGGCGAGCCGGTTCGACAGGTCGACGGCGTGGGGGTCCAACCCGTAGCCGATCGCCCAGAAACCAAGGCCCGCAAAAAGGATCAGCATGGCAGGCAGTCGAATCCGTCGCATCACGCGAGCCGCGGGTCGAGGGCTCGGCGCAGGAGCCGAGCGCCCTGCAGAACGCAGACCACCCAGAGCGCGACGAGGGCAACATAGGTCTGCAGGACCGCGTAATCCCTGTGGGCGATGGCCTGCACCACGCGCTCTGAGAGCCCAGGCACGCCGAAGACGATTTCCGCGACCGCCGTTCCGCCCACGATCCAGGCCAGTTCGGGGGCAAGTCCCGCGACCAGGGTCAGGATGCCGGCTGCCCGTCCGTGAAACCACAAAGCCGTCAAATGGGATCGCCCCTTTGCAAGAGCGGTGCGGTAGTAGAAGCTGTTCCTGACCTCCAGGAAACCCGCCCGCGACAATCGTGACATCGACCCGAGCGAGAAGACAGCGACAAGCAGCACCGGCAGCACCACACGCTCGATCGGGCCACCGCCGAACGCATCGATCCAGCTAAGCTGCACCCCGAAAACCCAGAGGAAGATAAGGCCGACAGCAAAGGCAGGCAGCGCCTGCCCGGCAACGGCAAACACCCGGGAGAGCGCATCTGCTCGGCCACCCGGACGGTGCGCAGCAAAGAAGCCAAGAGCAAAACCGCCGGTTATTGCGAGCGCCATGCCGCCAAAGCCGATCGCCGCCGAATAGGGAATCCGCGCGGCAAAATCGGCGGCCACAGGACGTCCTGTTTCGAACGACAAGCCCCAATCGAAGCGCACAAAGCCGGCCAGCCAATGCAAGAACTGCAAGGTGACGGAGGCATCGAGCCCCCACTGCGCCCGATAGGCTGCCACAATGTCGGGACCGGAGCGGATATTGACATGCGCAAGGAACATCTCCACCGGGTCGCCGGGCATCAAACGCAAAAGCGCGAAGGCGGCGGCGACGACCGCAAGCCAGGACAGCGCCAGCCGCACAAGCGCCTGCGCCGTCGTCGCCGCGGTGATCACCGGGCAGGCACCAGATCGGGTCGAATGACGTAATAGTCGGACCCCCAAGGCTCATACCCGGCAAGGGCCGGCGAGAGCCCCACATGCCACTCCGGCGTGACAAGGAAGGACACCGGCACTTCGGCGGCGATGATATCCTGCGCGCGGCGGGCAAGGTCGATGCGCGCCTGCGGATCGCCTGCGGCACGAAGCGCCTTGATCAAGGCGTCATAGTCGGCGTTCGACCAGCCGCTGTAGTTCCGGGCTGCGTCGGTCTCGAAAAACAGCGACAGGAACAGACCCGGATCGCCGGCGGGGGCTGTGTGCTGCGCCCAGAGAAAGAGATCGAAACCACCGTTTGCAGCGACGTCGCTCGGCGAATCCGTGACCTGCGTCGTGATGGAGATGCCGATTTCGGCGAGAGCTGCGCGGATCACCGGCTGAAACGTGACGAGATCGGGCCGCTGGGGATAGGCATAGAGCACCAGCTCAAGCCGCTCTCCGTCGCGCGTTCGGACGCCGTCTTCGCCCATCACCCATCCGGCGTCTTCGAGCAGCGTGGCAGCGGCATCAGGATCATGCGGCAGTTCGCCCTCGGCAGCGAACGGGTAGTTGGCCGCGAAAGCGCCGGTGGCAGGAATTCCGGCCTGCGCCGCCGCGACCAGATCCGTGCGGTTTACAGCCAGATCGATGGCCCGTCGCACGCGGGGGTCGGACAAGGCAGGGCTGCGCGTATTCATCCACATCATGTACTGATACGCAACCGGGAAAGAAATGGTCTCACCCTCCACCGCTTCCAGCAGCGCCAGCGTCTCGACCGGCAAATTGAACGCCATGTCGAGCTCGCCGGATGCGAAGGCGAGCGCCAGCGACTGACCATCTGCAATCCGGCGCAGCGTAATGTCGGGCCGCGCCTCGGCATTCGCGTAGTGGGCGTTTGGGGTCATTTCGATGGACCCGCCGGGCTCAAAGCTCTCGACCGTAAAGGGACCGGTGAAGATCAGCGTGTCGCCATCGATCCGATAAACCGGGAATGCCCATTCTGCCAAAATCGAAGGCAGGATCGTGGTGGGCTGTTCTGTCTCGACCGTCAGCGTGTCGTCATCGATGGCGGCGAAAATCAAACGCCCGGCGGTGGCGCGGGCCGAGGGGTTCGCCTCGCCAGTGCGGTTCAGCGCCGTCGCCACCGCCGCTGCGGTAACGGGCGTGCCGTCCGAGAAGAAGCGGTCGGGCGCCAGTTCGACGGTCCATGTGCCGTCCTCGTTTTGCGCAGCGGAGGTTGCAAGGTTCGGGACCAATTCGCCTTCTCGTGACACCTGGAACAATTGCTCGCCAATCCCGTGGCTGACAAGCGCCCATCCGTTGGATCCCTCTGCCGGGTCGAGCCCCGAGGCAAGGAAGGTCTGCCCAATTGTCACCTCATCCGCAAACGAGGCGGCGGGAGAGAGCAGCGTAGCGGTTACAGCGACTGCGGAAAACAGGCCAGGCAGGCGAAATGGGCTCATCGGTTCTCAAACTCCATGGGCTGACGGGATGGGTGGACGGGTTGTGATTGCGGCAGCGGTTCCACCAGGTCTCCGGCGAAGCCGAGTGGCGGGATTCGTCCGAGGATGCCCGCCCGGAGCACCTCCGGCCGCACGGGCCGGGGCAGGAAGCCGTTTTCGGCCACAGCATAGGCGGCTGCCACGGTCAGGACGTCGTCGGCATGCCTTGTGGGGTCGAGATCCCCGAAAAGATAGGTAAAACGCTCAAGGCCCGAAAGGGCGATGGCACAGGGACGCTTGCATTGACTCATGCAATTCACGCCGCGCAGCGCGACCCCGCGATTTGCAGCGGCGCTGGCGTCAAACATGGCCGCGACTTTACGGGCAAGCCGTCGACCGCCACGCTGATCGAGATCGGTGTCCCGCTCCTCACGCCCGTCGCGGCAGCGCAGGCAGATCGAGAGAATCGGTTTCTTTGGGTCGTCGAGGCGCATGAGGGAGAGGTGTAATGTTGTAACGTTGCATCTGATAGCCCAGTGGGATAACCTCCGTCAAGGTAAGCCCCACGGGAATGAAGCCATGGCACGCAGATCAGGACGTCGAACACACGCTGATCGCGTACTCGAGCACCTGCGCCGCCAAACCAGGCCTTTGTCTGCGTACCAGATCCTCGAGGATCTGCGCGACGACGGAGTGACCGCGGCGACGACGGTCTATCGTGCCCTGGACCAGCTCCTTGCGGCGCGGCGCGTCCACCGGATCGAATCGCTCAACGCGTGGACAGCGTGCTGCGACCCCAGCCATACGGAAACGCCGGTGTTCGAGATCTGCGAGGATTGCGGAGCCGTGACCGAACACGTCCACACATCCCTCACGAAGGACATTGCCGCCCTGTCGAGCCACTCGGGCTTCGAGCCCTCGCATTCCGTTATCGAAATCCGCGGCCGCTGTGGCGCATGCCGGGCGGATGCGCCAACCGTTTGAAAGACCCGACCATGGATCAGACCCCGCAAGTCCCCGTTACCGTGCTCACCGGTTTCCTCGGTGCCGGCAAGACGACGCTTCTCAACCGGATTCTCACCGAACGGCACGGCAAACGCTACGCCGTGATCGTCAATGAATTCGGTGAGGAGGGCATCGACAATGACCTCGTGGTGGACGCCGACGAGGAAGTGTTCGAGATGAACAATGGCTGCATCTGCTGCACGGTACGGGGCGATCTGATCCGCATCCTTGGCGGGTTGATGAAACGAGCCGAAAAGCTCGACGCGATCATCGTCGAGACCACGGGTCTGGCCGACCCTGCCCCGGTGGCGCAGACCTTCTTTGTCGATCAGGACGTTGCCGACCGCACGCGACTCGATGCGATCGTGACGGTGGCCGATGCGGTGCATCTCGACAACCAGCTCGGCGAACACCACGAGGCTGAAGAACAGATCGCCTTCGCCGACATCGTTTTGCTGAACAAGACGGATCTCGTGGAAGCGGACGGTCTTGGCCGCGTTGAGGAGCGCATTCGCCGTATCAACCCCTATACCAGGATCATCCGCACCGAACGTTGCGCAACAGCGCTCGAAGAGGTGATTGGGCTGAACGCCTTCAGCCTCGACCGCGTGCTGGAAGTGGAGCCCGATTTCCTGACATCCGACCACGACCATGAACACGACGATGACGTGAAAAGCATCTCTCTGGTGTCGGATGTGCCACTCGACCTCGAGAAATTCCAGACGTGGTTCGGCGACCTTTTGCAGACCCGGGGGCCGGACATCCTGCGCTCCAAGGGCATCCTCGACTTCAGGGGCGAGGACGATCGCTACGTCTTCCAGGGTGTCCATATGCTGATGGAAGGCGCACCGATGGGTTCCTGGCCGGAGGGAGCACGGCAGTCGCGGCTCGTCTTCATCGGGCGCAATCTCGAAACAATGGGCCTGGAAGACGGTTTCGCCGCATGTCAGGCGGCGTAGCGACGAAGTCGGCGCGCCAAAACCCGCGCCTCAAAGGCTTTGAAGAGACCCAGCTCGAACGTCGGGGCCTCACGCTGGAGACCGGCGCACCGGTGACCGGCGCCGTAGCCACCGGAACGCATGTTGCGGCCGCGTTCGGAGATGGTGTGGTCCGGTTCTTCCGCGCCAACGAGCCGCCAGTGACGGTGGAGGCGCATCGCGGCGCGGTGTTGTGTCTCGCGGCCGAAGAGCGCTCGAGCACCGTGCTCACCGGAGGTGATGACGGGCGGTTCCTTCGCGTCTCACCCGACGGCACGATCGAAGAAATCGCGAGCTTCGGCACACGCTGGGTCGATTGCGTCACGGCGGGACCCGGCTTCCACGCCTGTTCGTCGGGCCGCACGGCGCATGTCTGGCGCGCCGGCGAAACCGCCTCAAAGGACTTTGAGCATCCAAGCACTGTCGGCGGCCTTGCCTTCGACGCCGGGGGCCGCCGACTCGCTGCCGCCCACTATGGCGGCGCCACGGTCTGGGAACGGGGCAAGCACCGCTGGAAAGCCAAGCGCGTCGTCTGGAAAGGGTCTCACGGCGCTGTCGCCTTCAGCCCTGACGGAAAATATGTCGTGACGGCCATGCAGGAAAATGCGCTTCACGGCTGGCGCCTGCGGGACAAGGCCGACATGCGCATGTCGGGCTATCCCGCCAAGGTAAAGAGCTTTGCCTGGGTCGGCACGGCACCTTTCCTTGCCACATCCGGCGCCGACGAAGCGGTCTGCTGGCCTTTCGACGGCAAGGACGGACCCATGGGGCGCCCGCCGGCAACCTGCGCCTACGGCGGCAGGCAGCTCTGCACGGCGGTCGCAGGTCTTATCGGCCACGACTGGGTCTTTGCCGGCTTTGCCGATGGCAGCGTTCTCGCCGGGCGTTTGTCCACCGACGGCGAGATGGAAGACCTCGTCGTCAAGGGGTCGAGCGGCTCAGCGGTCGCAGCACTCACACCCACGCTCGAAGGATGGCTCTTCGTCGGCGAGGAGTCGGGCCGCGTCCTCTGGGCCCGGCTTGGTGGAGACGAAGCATAAAGGCCCTCTTCGCCCGCCACCGGGGTGACACGCGCACAGGTCGTGGGCGGAGGTCGATGAGATAAACGTCGTGTTTGCTGAAAGCACCCAGCGACCGTTCATCCCGATGCCGCCAAAGCACGGAACTGATCGGCGTGCCATCGCAGATAGTGTTTCGGCTCTTTGGCCACCCCCAATTTGAAGATAAGCGGAACAAGCGCTGGGATATGGCAATCACAAAATGTTCAACAAACCTTACGCCGAAGTAATGTTACTGCCGGTTTTTTCCCACATTGAGCGCCCATATTGCACCCAACAAAAAAAAGACGAAGGGCGAAGGGCAATTCCACGACCCCTCCGTTGGACGGTCCTTCGCCTGCTGCGACCCCAATCTGGTCGGGTCCGTTAAAGGTAATAGGCCGGGGCATCGGCCCGACCCGCTGGAGGCGGATCAAACCGTCTCCAGATGGTCGCGACGGCATTCACCCGTGATTGCCAGTCTCTCAGATCATCCAGATTCCCTGCCGCACCCGCAATATGCGTCCGTGACATTCGGCCAGGGTACCTTCGAAAAGAAGCTGCGCATAGGTTGCCTTCGTGAAGCGGGCTATTGATGCGGTCCGATGTGAAAGCGCATGCCGGTCAGCGCGCTGTCCAGATAGGTCATCGGCCGATAGATGTAATAGAGCGCGATCGGGCTTTTCGGAAAAAGCACATAGGTATGCCCGTCCCGGTCCCAGACCTCGGCATTGAGCAGGCGAAGCGCGCCATATCCCAGGAGATAGATGACCACAACGGCCATGACGATGCGTTTCATGGTTGAATTCGCTCCACCCAGACGGTCGGTTTCAGCCGCGACCATCGCATATCGGACCGAGCTGCGAAAGCGCCGGATCGCGCCCGTTCGAGACGCTGCAAACGCCCATTGGGCGAATAATCTCCCGCAGGAAAGGCCGCGAGCAAAATAATGCCCGGGCGGCGGCATGGGCAGCAAAGCATTCCTTCAATCCGGCCCGCCGAAACACCAATATTCTGGTTCATGGGGCAAAACCCCGATCCGGACAGGTATTATGGTCGCACAGAACCGCAAATTGTCGACATTTCCGGCGTTCTTCAATGTCGCCGGGCGGAAGGTTACCATCTTCGGCAATGGCGAAGAGGCCTTTGCCAAGACCCGGTTGCTGGCCAACACCGATGCCGCGATCACGGCCTATGCCGATGCCCCGGCCGCCGACTTCGCGGCCTATCTAAAGCGGCAACGGATCACTGTCGTCAATGCGCCCTATTGCGAGGACCAGCTTGCCGGCGCAACCCTCGTCTTCGCCGCCACCGGCGATGCCGCGCTGGATGCGAAGATCGTCACCGACGCCCGCGACGCCCGCATCCCGGCCAACGCCGTTGACCAACCCGATTATTGCGATTTCCTGACCCCGGCCCTGGTCAACCGTGCGCCGGTGGCCGTGGCGATCGGTACGGAGGGCGCCGGCCCGGTGCTTGCCCAGATGATCCGCGCCCAGGTCGACCGGATGCTGCCGCCGTCGCTCGGATCGCTGGCGCAGCTCGCCGCCCACTACCGCGCCGCCGTCGACCGGCTTGTGCCGCGCGGGGCCACCCGCCGCCTGTTCTGGCGCCGGTTCTTCTCCGGCCAGGTGCGTGATGCCATCGCCCGGGACGACCTGCCGGCGGCCCGCCAGGCTGCAAACCATCTGCTGCACAATACCGGCCGGGCCGAAGGCTATGTCTGGCTGGTCGGCGCCGGCCCGGGCGCCGAGGATCTCTTGACCCTGCGGGCCCAGCGCGTGCTGATGGAAGCCGATGTCATCCTCTATGACGCGCTGGTGCCGGAAGCGATCGTCGATCTCGGGCGCCGCGATGCAGAGCGGCTTTCGGTCGGCAAGCGCAAGGGCTGCCACTCCAAATCCCAGGACGAGATCAACACGCTGCTGGTGGACCTGGCGCGACAGGGAAAGCGCGTCGTCCGGCTGAAATCCGGCGATCCGCTGGTCTATGGCCGGGCCGCCGAGGAAATGGCGGCGCTGCGCGAGGCCGCCATCGGCTATGAGATTGTCCCCGGCATCACCTCCGCCTTTGCCGCCGCCGCCGATTTCGAGCTGCCGCTGACCCTGCGGGGCGTCGCCTCTTCGCTGGTCTTCACCACTGGCCACGACCTCAACAGCAATATCCTGCCCGACTGGGCAAGGCTCGCCATTTCCGGCGCAACCATCGCCGTTTATATGGGCCGTTCCGTCGCCGCGTCCGTCGCCGGACGGCTGATCGAGGCGGGTCTTGCCGGCGATACCGCCGTCGCCATCGTTGAAAACGCCAGCCGTTCGGATCGGACCTTGCTGCACTGCACGCTCAACGACCTGCCGGCCATCGAGGACCGGCCTGATCTGAGCGGACCGGTAATGGTCATCATCGGCGATGCCGTCGCCGGCGCCGATTTCAGCCAGTCCACGCCGCTTGCCACCCACAAGAAGACTGTTGCCGTGGCCTGACGGCCACCAGGATGAGGATGCCCGCCATGATGAAAGTTCTGACCGCCAACCGCCTGACCGACGGCGTTGCCGTATGGCTCGGCGCCAATGGCCGCTGGCTCGAGCGCATCGATCACGCGCTGATCGCGCGCCATGCGGACGCGGTCGAGGCGCTGGAGCAGGCCGGCCGGACCGCCTTTAACGACAATCGTGTCGTCGACGTTGCGGTGATCGATGTCGACGAGGTGGATGGCGAGATTCATCCGCTGCGCCTGCGCGAACGCATCCGGGCCAGCGGCCCGACCTTCCGCAGCGATCTCGGCAAGCAGGCGGAGTTCAAACAGGCTTCGGCCGCTTGACCTGATCGTCAATTGCGGCCGCGGCCGCCAGGAGTTGATCCATGTATCGTTATGATGAATTCGATCATGACTTTGTCGGCCAGCGGGTCGCGCAATATCGCGATCAGGTGGAGCGCCGTCTATCAGGCGAAATCACCGAGGATGCCTTCAAGCCGCTGCGGCTGATGAACGGCGTTTATCTGCAGCTTCACGCCTATATGCTGCGGGTCGCCATTCCCTATGGCACGCTCAACGGCCGGCAGATGCGGCGGCTGGCCCGCATTGCCCGCGACTATGACAAGGGCTACGGCCATTTCACCACTCGCCAGAACATCCAGTACAACTGGCCGAAACTGTCGGACACGCCGGCCATCCTGGAAGAGCTGGCCGAGGTCGAGATGCATGCCATCCAGACGTCCGGCAATTGCATTCGCAATGTCTCGGCCGACCATTTTTCCGGCGCCGCGGCCGATGAGGTCGCCGACCCGCGCCCCTATGCCGAGATCCTGCGCCAATGGTCGTCCAACCACCCGGAATATTCCTTCCTGCCGCGCAAGTTCAAGATTGCCGTCACCGGCGCCGAGCGCGACCGCGCCGCCATCCAGGTCCACGATATCGGGTTGCACCTGAAGCGCAACGAGGCCGGCGAGCTCGGTTTCGCCGTCTATGTCGGCGGCGGCCAGGGCCGCACGCCGATGATCGCCAAGAAGATCCGCGACTTCCTGCCCGAGGCGGACTTGCTGTCCTACACCACCGCCATCATGCGGGTGTACAACCTCTACGGTCGTCGCGACAACAAATACAAGGCTCGCATCAAGATCCTGGTGCATGAAACCGGCGAGGCCGAGTTCACCCGCCAGGTCGAGGCCGAGTGGGAGAAGCTGCGGAGCAGCAACCTGAAGCTGCCCGATGCCGATCTGGCGGCGATTACCGCCTATTTCGCGCCGCCCGAATTGCAGGACCGTGCCGAGGGCTGGCAGACGGTCGCCACCGGCAAGAAGGCCGACGACGGCTTTGCCGCCTGGGTCCGGCAAAACGTGACGCCGCACCGGCATCCCGATTACGGCGTGGTGACGATTTCGCTCAAACCCATCGGCGGCGTGCCGGGCGATGCGACCGACGTGCAGATGGAAGCCGTCGCCGATCTTGCCGAGCGCTACAGCCAGGATGAAATCCGGGTCTCGCATGAGCAGAACCTGGTGCTGCCGCATGTCGCGCTGGCCGATCTGGAAAAAGTCTATCGCGCCCTGCTCGAACAGGATCTCGCCACCGCCAATGCCGGGCTGATCACCGACATCATCGCCTGCCCCGGACTCGACTATTGCGCGCTTGCCAATGCCCGCTCGATTCCGGTGGCCCAGGAGATTTCCAACCGCTTCGGATCGCTGGAGCGGCAGCGCGAAATCGGCGATCTGAAGATCAAGATCTCGGGCTGCATCAATGCCTGCGGCCACCACCATGTCGGCCATATCGGCCTGCTGGGGGTCGAGAAGAAGGGCGCCGAACTCTATCAGATCACGCTGGGCGGATCGGGCGACGAGAACACCTCGATCGGCCAGATCATCGGCCGCGGTTTCGAGCCCGAAAAGGTCACCGATGCGGTCGAAACCATTGTCGACACCTATCTCGGCCTGCGGCAAACCCCCGACGAAACCTTCCTCGAAGCGTATCGCCGGGTCGGCCCGTCGCCATTCAAGGAAGCGCTGTACGGCGAAGCGTCAAAAGCGGCCTAGAGAAACGGGAAGCAGAAAATGACCGAAGCGAAACTCTGGAAACCGGGCGGGTTCATCGCCGACGATGGCTGGCGGCTTGCCGGCGAGGACGACGCGATCGACAGCGCCGAGGCCAATGCCGGCCTGATCCTGCCGCTCGACCGCTATCTCGAGCTTGCCGAAGCACAGCGTCAGCCCGACCGGTTCGCCGTGGTGCTGGCGCCGGGTGACGATATTGCGCGCCTGGAGCCCGTTCTGCCGTGTCTCGCGCTGATCGCCCTGACCTTTCCCGCTTTCAGCGACGGACGCGCCTATTCCCAGGCCTCGCTGCTGCGCTCCCGCTACGGTTTCGACGGCGAAATCCGCGCCACCGGCGACGTCCTGATCGACCAGGTGCCCCTGATGCTGCGTTGCGGGATCGACACATTCGCCGTCACCAACCCGACGGCCCTCAAACGCCTTGCCGAAAACCGGCTTCCGGGCATCAATACTCATTATCAGCCGGCCACTGTGCCGTCCCGGCGGGTCAGCACCTATAGCTGGCGCCATGCTTCGTAGTGGATGAAGCCGGACACCGGAAATCACTGCGTTGCGGATACTTGTCTATGGTCGCTTCAGGGCCGAAGGGATTTCGGACAGGTCCAGATTGTTCCGGCTGGGTTGATGGAGATCGTCGGCTCCTGTGATTTGGAGGAGCTGCGCCGCACCGATGATCCCCGCGCCGCTGCCGCATCGGGCCAAACGCAGATCGCATCTTTTTTTGAGCAGGGGCCATGTGTTCTTGGCAAGACGTGCCTCAAGCCCGGCCACTATGTCCAGGCCTGCCAAAGAAATGCCGCCACCGAGAACACAGGTCTGCACACCGGTCAGATTGACAATTGTGCCAAGCATCTGCGCGACGATTTCAAGCATGTCGTCAATGACGGCCGCCGCATCAGCATCGCCGGATCGTTTCAGCTCGAAGAGATCTTTCACGCCAAGCCGGGAGGTGTCTTTGCCGCTGACATTTCCATAGCGTTCAAGCATGGCCCTGGAGCCAGCCAGATCTTCGACAGACCCGGTGATGCCATGGCGGGTTGGCCCGTGCCCCGGACGAACAACGACGGCGCCGAATTCCGGTGGCTCGCCCATCGCACCTTGAAGGATTTGACGGTTCCAGACAATCGCGCCGCCTACGCCCGTGCCGAGCGTCAGAAAGGCGAAGCTGTCGATCTCCCGACCGATACCACACTGCAGTTCACCCAGTGCTGCGCAAACGCCATCATTTCCCATGGCGGTTGGCAGACCGAACTGCGTTCTTAAATATGTGGCAATCGATGCCTTCTTGAGTGCCGGAACATTGCCGGAGCCGTCGACAACAACGCCTGTTTCCAGATCCGCATAGCCAGGCGCGCAAATCCCTATCCCGATTGGCTCGGCAATGCCATTCAGCAAATCCCGCATGGACGTTGCGATTTCTTGAAAGAGGATGTCGGGATCGTCTTTGGAAGATGGCACGAGTTTGGACTGTCGCGTGATCTCGCCGCCGGGTGCGACCAATCCGATCTTGACCGACGTTCCGCCAATGTCGATTCCGAATCTCACCTGCTCGCTCATGCCGGAACCTGCAATTTGAGACCGAGATATCTGCCCATATCGGGATATCTCATTTTTTCCGGCACACGACCGCGGGTCATGGCTGTATGAACGGCAAGCAATTGAAACGGAACAACTGCGAACAGGACTTTCCAGAAGTTCCCCTCGGGCAACCGGGGCGCGCGGATCGAGCAGAAGCGCTCTGCCTCGGATTCGGGCATGGTCTTCATATCGACGATGTGCGGCGTAATCTCGAAGCGGATCAAGGCAGCGCTCAATCGAGATGCAAACTCCCGTTGCGTTGCATCGTCGACGATGAAAAAGACATGGCTGTTCCTGGTCAGTCCGTGGAACCGCCCATGGGACATCTCTTCGGTCTCTTCGCCAAATGCTGGGACGCCGGACATTTCGGCAATCTTGAGCGATCCCTCAAGGGCTGTTCCGAGCTGCGACCGTTGCCCCAAAACAGCAAGCACGTCTGCCTTTGAAAGCTCGGGCGCCAGTTTCGTTGCCCACGCATCGCACCTGTCGGTCCAGGCCGACAGCGTCTCTGACAGGCCGGGCGCATCCACATCCGGCCAGGCATCGTCGAGTGTCTTCGCCAGAAGACAGAGACCAAGGACGGAGGCAAAGTAACCCTTTGTTTTCGGACCAACGGTTTCGTCGGCAACGGGAAGGATGACACGCTTGCAATCAAGTTTCGCGATCGAGCTGGCCGCATCGGCCGTCATGACGATCGTCCGGCAACGGGCAGCCAGAAGCATGTCGGCGGCCTCGACGGCATCTTTGCTCTGGCCCGACTGGGACAGCATGATGGCGACGGTCTCGGGTCCACAGCGGCCGACGTCTTTGACCGCTGTCATCGGGCTCACATGGGACACCGACGGTCCCAGCCCGCGAAACTGAAACGCGCTCGCGACAATTGCATTCATGGAACTGCCGGTGCCGATCAGCAATATGTGCCTGCAACCATGAATGAAATCGGAGCCAATGCCGCCAAAGGCATGCTTGTCGGACAACATCGCCTCCATGACGGAGGGTTGTTGTCGGATGTAGCCCCTGATGTCCATGTAACTCCCTATTTTGCTGCTGAAACAGATCAACCCGTATCCGCAATTTTTAACACAAATCATTTGCGATAATCAAGCGAGCGGCGGAAGATGTGTGGTATGCGTGGCACATTCGTGCCATCTTGCGACCCGCAATTCGCATTGGTCGGGAACGCGGAGATGAACCGAACCAATAGAAACCGGCGAAAGCCGTACGACGAGGAGGGAACATGGTATTGCGACGCGGCGCAAATCTGGATGACGCAAAGGGCCTGAATCGTCGCGTGGCCTTCGAGGCAATCTATCGAAATGGCCCGATTTCCCGAAATGCCGTCGCGACCCGAATGCAGGTGACCCCGCAGACCGTCTCCAATATCGTTGCTGACTTCGAAGCTTACGGCGTCATTGAGGAGCGCCCGATCCACACCGGCAAGAAGGGCAAACCGGCCCGCGAATATACGGTCCAACCCAACTCCATCCTCAATATCGGCCTGCATATCGACCAACACAACGTGACGGGCGTTGTCACCAATGTGGATGGCCAGGATTTTGGGCGTCAACGGGCAAAACTTGCCAACCAGGAGCCGGATTATGTCGAAGGCGTTGCCGCCGGGATTGTTGAGAAACTCGCGGGCGGCGATCCATCTTTCGGATCCCGCCTGCTTGGTGTCGGTGTTGCCATGCCTGGCATATTCCGGGACGGTGTCTTTCTGTCTGGCAATGCACTGACAATGACCAACTGGAAGGGCCATCCGCTTGCGCAGACGCTGTCCAGGCGGCTGGGCCTGCCGGTGTTTGTCGAAAATGACGCCACCACGGCTGCCATTGGGGAAGGCCTTTTCGGTGAAGCCCGCAATGTGGCATCCTATGTCTACTTCTATTTCGGTCTGGGTCTCGGTGGCGGCCTGATGATCAACGGCACGCAATATGTCGGCGCGCATAATCGATCAGCGGAAATAGGGCATATGATCGTTGATCCCGGTGGAAGGCCTTGCCCCTGCGGGAACAAAGGATGCCTTGAACGTTATGCTTCGCTGTTCTCCGCCTATCAGGCAATCACCGGGTCAGATACCGAATTCGAAGCCGTACCGCCTAAAGCGATAAGTGAAGCTTTTCGATCCGGCGACACGAGGCTGAAAGCGTGGAGCAAGGTCGCCGCCAAGCACCTTTACACGGGAATCAACATTCTGCAGAACGTGATCGATCCCGAGGTGATATACTTGGGCGGTCAACTGCCGAAGGAACTGCTCGAAGAGCTTGGAAGGTCGGTTCTGGAGCAGCATCAGGCCAGTCAAAAAGATCCGGAAATCTCCGCCCGGCTCCAGTTGAGGGTCGTTGATGGAGATGTTGCACTGGGTGCGGCTGCGCTGCCGCTCTCAACACTTCTCAATCCGCCGGTGAACGGTCATACGGGCCTTGATTATGTTCGGCCCACAGAAGGTTCCAGCCTGTACAACCTCCTTGCCGGTTGATCCGAATCATCCCTGAACCGGACGTCCATCACAGAACGCATCAGGCGGAACGCAGGCGTTGACCGTCCTCGGCAAATAAAAGCAGAGCGTCCGTATTGGTGGTGGCAAAACCGCGTTTCGCGCCCGTGTGACGGCCGTCCTTTTTCTCCAAGGTCAAACGTTTGCCTGCTTCGCTGTCGGCGAAGACATAGGTAAGGTCACCAAGTTCCTCGACAAATGCCACGGTGACCGGAAGGGAGAAGCCTGACCCCTTGGTTACGCTGAAGTGAAGGTGCTCCGGACGAACGCCGATTTCGACCTTCTCACCTGCCTCGGGCGCGTCAGCCGTCCACGGAAGGGACAAGTCAAACGCGCCGTCAAGATCGGCGAGGGTCAGAGAGAGCTGTTTGCCGTCATTTCCTTTGACAGCGGCTCCTATGAAGTTCATTTTCGGCGTTCCGACAAAGCCCGCAACGAATTTATTGGCCGGATCATCGTAGAGGTCGAGCGGTTTCCCGACCTGCTGAATGTTGCCCGCCTCAAGCACGACCATTTTGTCGGCGAGGGTCATGGCCTCAACCTGGTCATGGGTCACATAAATCATTGTGGAACCAAGCTGGCGATGGAGCTGGATGAGTTCCGCACGCATTTGAATGCGCAGTTCCGCATCCAGGTTTGAAAGCGGTTCATCAAAGAGGAAGATCTTTGGATTGCGGACAATTGCCCGACCGATGGCCACACGTTGCTTTTGGCCGCCGGAAAGCTGGGACGGCTTGCGACCAAGCAGTTGCTCAAGACGCAAAATACGTGCCGCATTCGTGACCTTTTCCTGAATCTCGGCCCTGGGCCGTTTGGCGAGTTTGAGACTGAAGCCCATGTTTTGGGCAACGGTCATATGCGGGAAGAGCGCATAAGATTGGAACACCATCGCGGTTCCGCGTTGTGCCGGATCGACGTCATTGACGATATCGCCATCAAGCTCGATTTCCCCGCCCGTGATCTCTTCAAGTCCAGAGATCATGCGAAGCAGGGTGGATTTGCCGCATCCCGACGGCCCAACCAGCACCACGAACTCTCCATTGTCGACGTCAAGTTCGATATCGCGAAGCACTTTGACGTTTCCGTAGTCCTTTTGACCGTTTCTGATTTGAAGCTGTGCCATGTGTTCAGGTCTTTCCGTATCGCCGGCGCAATCATCCCTTGTTGCCGGACATCTGGACTCCCTCGATGATCTTGCGTTGGAAGAAGAGGAAGAAGATCAGTGGCGGGATCGCTGCGAGAAAGTTGGCCGTCATCACAACATCGACCGTGGTGTGTGAGAACGGCGAATTGAAGAGATTGATCACCTGGCTGACGGTGTAGGAATCCTGACGAACCGAGATGACGAGCGGCCAAATGAAATTGCCCCAGGTCTTCATGAACGTGAGGATCGCAAGGGTGATCAGAGCGTTTTTCGAGAGCGGAAACGCGATATACCAGAACAGTTGGAAGTGGTTTGCACCCTCCAGGCGACCCGCCTCCAAGGTCTCTTTGGGAATACTCTGCATGAACTGCGTAAGCATGAAGAGGCCAAAGGCGGACGCGATACCCGGCACAACCAGGCCCTGCATGGTGTTGACCCAGCCGAGATCCGCGACCAGCAGATAGGTCGGGATGAGCGTGACCGCCTGCGGAACCATCAGGGAGACCATCACGAGCGCGAAGAGAAAACGCTTGCCGGGAAAGTCGAAGAGCGCGAACTCAAATGCAGCCATGGAGCTCACGATCAGCAGACCGGCAATGGTCAGGATCGTATACATCACCGAGACATAATAGGCGCGCAGATAGGCGGTCTCGGTGAAGATGGTCCAGATTTTTTCAAAGCCGGCGGTAAACGAGGTCGGATAGAGCCGGGGGTTTGTTGAGACCGGCACGCCAGCCTCGGCAAAAACGACGTTGAACATCCACCAGAGGGGAAAGATGGCAACGGCCGCCACGCACAGAGCGGCAACCCATTTCAGGACCGTCCAAAGGCGATCCGACGAGAACCCGGCATAGGCCCGATCGCGAAAGGACGGTGTTGCCGCAACGCTCATGACGGCCTCCGGCTCAACGCGAAGAGAAGCACCGTCACTGTCATGATGATGAAGGTCAGAATGAAGCCATAGGCGGCCGCCTCGCCAAAGCGCAACTGCCCGAAACCGCGACCCATCATGTCCATGACCGGAAAGAGCAGCGCGCCGCGCCGGCCGCCATAGCTCTCAAAGGACGACGTTGTCAGCAGCCACGGGACATCGAACACCTGCAGTGCCGAGATGAACCCGTAGGTGATGACGAAGAAGAGAACCGGCGCGATCATCGGGACCGTAACGTAGATAACCTCCTGCACCTTGCTGGCGCCATCAAGGCGCGCAGCCTCATAGAGATGCGACGGCACATTCTTCAGGCCGGCCAGAATGATCACCATGTTGAACCCGGCGGACACCCAGACATCCACGGCGATGAGGGCGAACAGCATGGTGTCGGTGTTGTTCAGGAAGTTGACCGAGGCGATGCCGAACCAGCCGAGGATCGTGTTCAGGATGCCCACTTCAGGCGTGTAGATCCAACGCCAGATCGTTGCAGCGAGAAAGAGGGGCATCATCACCGGCACGAAGAAAGCGGAGCGGAAGACATTCGCCCATACGCCTTTGAAACTGTCGACCAGCAAAGCCAGCAGAAATGCAATGGTGATGCCCAGCGGAACCGTGATGGAGACGTAGAGAAGGAGATTGGTGATTGAGAGCTTGAATTTGCGTGAGCCCAAAATCCTTTCGTAATTGCCGAGCCCGACATATTCTGCCGGATTGATCGCATCCCATTTGAAGAAGCTGTAATAAAGGCCGCTCAGGATCGGATAGAGGAAGAAGGCGAAAAAGATCGCGAAGAACGGCACCAACATCATGTAATGCGGCCATGATCTCCTGAAATTGTTCGCCATTCTGTCCCCCGGGGTAATGGGTCGGGGAACGGCCGCACAAAGACAGCCGCTCCCAACCGCGCTTACCGGTCTTCGAGCACTTCGTTGAGCTGCTCGATCGTTGCCTCGGCGGCCTCCGCGGCCGTCATGTCGCCATCGATCACGGCATTGGAATTGTCCACCATGATCTGCCAATAGTCCGATGGATAGGCGTCTTTGAAGAATGGCGGTTTGTTCAGCAATGAATGGGTCACCGCTTCACGGGTGATTGCCAGAAGCGGATGATCCTTGACCGCCGGATCGTTCAAAGCGGCGTCGTTGGAGTTAAAACGGCCCAGCGCGCCGGCCCAGCGCACCATCTGTTCCTTGCCCGCGACATGAGCAGCGAACTTGAAGGCCATTTCAGCGTTGTCGGTCGGACCGACACCGATGAATTCATAGCCCTGTACGCCGCCGTGCCGACCGGCCTCCGGGCCAGGGACCAACACCCAGTCATACTCCAGACCGTTCTTTTCCTTCGCTTCTTCAAGCGCGGGGTTCAACCAGGGACCGTTGAGGGAAAACGCCAGTTCGTTGCTGATAAAGAGGTCAGTTGAGGTCTGGTCCCAGATGCTCGTGCCCGTGGAATGCGGGGCCAGCTTCGCAATGAAATCGAGTGTCTCTGCGTATTTGGCTTCATTGAGAAGCGTCCTGTTGTTCTCAAAATCCGCGCCCCATTCGCTGTCATCGGCCAATGCGGAGTAGATGTCGACGATCGACCACCATGTCAGAGACATGTCGGGCACAGCCTTCTTGCCTGCTGCCGTGACCTTCTCGACCTGCGCCAACCACTGATCCCAGGTCTCAATCGGATCGTTCGGATCGATGCCCGCTTCGCGCAGAACTGCAAGGTTGCGGAACATGAACGAGCCATATCCGGTATAGGGGATGCAATACATCTCTGTCGGAGACGGCTGGCACAATTTGATCAGGTCGGGATTGAACTGGGAGCGGTAGTCCTCCGGCATCGCGTCCCACATTTCCTTGATGTTGTGGAGCGCATTTGCCGCCGTCAGCGTTGAACCCACTGCGGTCGAGTTCATGAAAACGTCCGGTATATCTCCGCTTGCGGCACCGGCCACCTGGCCTGCTGTCAGGTCGTTGTTGCCCTTGGCGGACAGATTGATTTTCACACCCGGATTGGCATCTTCAAACTCCTTGATGAATGTGCGCTGCAACTCGCCGGCCTTGCCGGTTCCGAAGTCCGAGTAAACCCAATACTCCATCGTCTGTGACCAAGCCGTCGTGCTTATTGCGGCCAATACGGCGGTCGCAATGCCGAATGACAGTGTTCTCATGCCCATGTCGTCCTCCTTGTCGTTTTGAGCATTGGGTTGACCGGCTTGCACCGACATTTCGATGTCCGATTGACTGTGGAGCATCCACTGCAAGCAACCTCCCAATTTGTTTGCAAGCACCCCTGATCGAGCGCTACCGAGACCGACTTTATATTATCGCAAATAATTTGCAATAATATTTTTGAAGCCGCTGTGCCGGGCTTGGGGTCGAGTGGATCGATTTTCTTCATGGCCTGCGGCCTACCCTGTCAAAGCCGTGGGCAACGTCACGACCGGCACGCACGTGTCATTTCGTGGCGTCGTCCATAACTCCGTCAGCGTGCTGTTAACGGGCAGTCATTCGTGCTTTTCGAGATGACAAGAAATGAAATCTCACGCCGGAGAAATCAGCTTTCATGAATGGGAACGGTCACCGAGTGTTGTCAGCATGCGGTTTGAAACCATCCGATTTTTTGACAACCGGCGGAGTTGCTCTGACGTACGCAGACGGGCCCTATGGGTCTTCCGGAACTGACATCCAGCACGAGAAACTATTGGGCGAAAGGACAACGGGTATGTGATATCGCGCCGCGGAGACCGGCATGATGAACCTGAACGCGATTATCCTTGCTGTAACGATATGCCCGCAGCTCCGGTCCTCCCAGAAAATCCCGGTTTTGAAACACAGTTCATATTCCGTTGCCGGATCATTGCCGGTTACATCGACGTGTTCGGACAATCGGCCGCCTTCGTCGGTAAAACTGTCAAAGAGGATCTCACCCGAAGACAGGTTTTTCAGAGCGACCGGAATGCCGGACGCATGGGTCCCGTCCATCCCATTGAGCGTGTGCGAGGAAATGACAGCCATTATTCGATCGACGCCTTGTCGCGTTTGTCCGCCGTTGCCGCCACGATTGGTGAAATGACACCCCGACATTTGACGTTGAGACAGGCGGTTTTACCGCTGGCGATGGCTCGTTCCAGTGCAGCCGGCAATTCTTCGCGGCGCGTGATCAGTTCGCCAAATCCGCCGAGGCCCTCAAACAGGGTGTGAAAAGGTATATCGCGAAAATCAGTGGCATAGTGCCTGCCGCTGGAGAACAGCCTTTCCTGCTGCTGGCTGATGCAATCCAACCCGCCATTGTTGTCCACCACCACCACGATGGGGATGTCCTCCTGGAAACAGGCCTCGATCGACAATCCGCCCGACAGAAAAGCCCCGTCACCGGTGACCAGAACCGTCGTCCGGTCAGGGTTCAAATTCTTTGCCGCAAGAGCAAAGGAGACGCCAACCCCCAGCAGGGAATAATTGCCGGGATGCAGAATACCTCCCAGTTTCCGGCCGCGCGCGGCGGCGATATTTGTCGCAATCTCGTTCCAGAAATGCGTGTTACCGCCGTCAAAAACCAGCCAGTCCCCATCCTTCATGGCTGCCTGAACGTCCAGCGCCATTTGCAGGGGATGCATCGGACGGCCACTCTCACTGTCCCTTGTGGTCTCGGAAGCGATGTGATCGGACCATTCGCGAACCCAGGCCGTCCGGCGCTCCCGCTGCAAGCCAAGCCAGCCTTCCCAGTTGGCACCAATGTCCATCAGCGCGTCGAAAAATGCGGCGGGGTCGCACAGGAGCTCAACATCCGCGCCAAAATTGTAATCGAGTTCTTCGTGGCTGCCATTGACGCAAATGAGTTTGGTGCCAGCCGGTATGAATGGCGGATTGCCGAAATTCATCTGATTGTCGAGCCGGCAGCCCACCATCAGCACCACATCGGCTTCGTGAATCGCCTGCTTGGAAGGATGGTATTGGTGGAAGTCGGCAAGCCCCATATAGGCCTCGCATGTCTCACCCAGCATTTTTGTGTGATAGGGAACATTGAACAACGGAATCCTGAGCTTTGTGCCCGCAGCGGCCATACTGTCTTCGCCGCCTGACCACCAGACACCGTGCCCGCCGATCAACACCGGGCGCTCCGCATTCTCAATGATACTAAGCACCTCGGCCAGCCGCTCCGGATCCGGCCAGGCGCGCGGGACGGTTCTACCGCTCCTGTCAAAGGGGCGTTCCTCTCGCCCGGCACTTTCCTCGAATGAGGAGAACATGATGTCCACCGGCAAAGAAAGATGCACGGGCCCGGGATAACCAGTCGTTGCGGCACGCCAAGCGCGTTCGACAAATTCGCCGATACGGGTCCCGTCCGTGATCTGTACCGAGTATTTGGTCAACGGCGCAGCGATCGCGACATCATCTATTTCCTTGAAGCCACCCGCACCCTGCCGCTTGAGGGTGGACGAGCCGGTGATGAAAATCACCGGAGACCGCTCGCCCCAAGCTTCCAACATTGCCGGGACCGCATTGGCAAAACCTTCGGGGCCCACCAGGCACACCGTTGGTTTGCGTGTGATGCGCGTATGGCCATCCGCCAGATGGCCGGCCACCTGCTCGTGCGGGCAGTTGATGACCGGCATCTGGCACTCCATGAAGCCCTCGAGAGCCGGGTTGCAAAAACCGCCCGCGAGCGTGAAGACGTGGTCGACGCCCTTTTCCTTCAGAGCTTGCGCCAGCAGAGCGCCACCGCGGATGCGTTTGGGTTCGGACATCGGCTTCACTGTTCCTGTTGCTATTGGCCGGCGATATGCAATTTCGCCCGAGCGCTGTTGGTTTCCGAACCGTCGGCCCCTTCCCGATCGACAAAGAGATTGTGAAGACCAAGGTCGGAAACGCTCGTGGCTCCGAGTTGCGCCATCGTTGTATCCACGTCCTCGACAAGACATCGCAGCAGGTCATTCAACCCCTGTTTTCCACCGGCTCCGAGCGCATACATGACCGGGCGTCCGAGCATGACAAAATCGGCGCCAAGGATCAGGGCCTTCACGATATCCTCGCCGTTGCGAATACCGCTGTCGAAAAGCAGTGGAACTGCCGGCCCGACGGCCTGCCGAATGATTGCCAGCAATCGCAGCGAGGGCGGCACGCCGTCCAACTGCCGTGCTCCGTGATTCGATACGTAGATCGCATCCACACCCGCCTGCTGCGCCCGAACGGCGTCAGCCGGTGATGTGATTCCCTTGACGATGAGTTTGCCGTGCCATCGCGCGCGCAGTTGTTCCAAAAATGCCCAATCGGCACCAGCACGGCTTGCATTGCGGACAAACCCCTCACCCGGTCCGGAGGCAATGTGGTTTTTCGGTGATGGCACGCCCGCCGCCAGCGTCGAAATCGACCAGCCGGGGTGGCGGGCAAAGTCGAAAAAGGCACCAGGCGTCATCTTGAACGGCATCGTGAAGCCGTTTCTGAGATCGCGCACACGGCGGGACACCTGAGGCACATCCACGGTCAGTACAAGTGTCGAATAGCCAACGTTCTGCGCGCGCTCCGCCGTGGCCAGAGAAATCTCGGAGGACTGGCCGAAATAAAGCTGGAACCAGACATTTTTGCCGGCCCATTCGTAGACATGTTCCAGGGTGCTGGACGCGGCGGACGACAAACACATGGGTATGTTCACGTCACGGGCCGTTTCGGCAATCATGCGATCGGCATGCGGACATACCAGATTGCACATGCCCATGGGTGCCACGCCGAAAGGCGCGCCGTATCGCGATTCCAGAAGACGCGTGGTCTGGGAGCGCTCTTCGACATCTGCCATAACCCGCGGCTGAAGCAGTATCCTGTCGAACTGCTCCACATTGCGGGACATGCCCACCTCGCGGCCAGCGCCGCCTTCAACGAAATCGAACACCGTGCGCGGCAAGCGCTTTTTCGCCAGCCGGCGAGCGTCTTCGGTTGAATATATGCGATGTGCAGATCGCATGATGAAAATCCTGTCGCACCAAGATGAGCCCGGAATTTGCCCAGGTTATCCGGGGAGCGACGAATTCAACCAATCGAAAAGCTTCAGGCACATATACGCTTTGGCTATGCATTTGCGCACTCACAGCCGCATACATAGGGTAAACGCATAGGTTCTGACCGGAATTCTATTGGTCGCGAGGCGAAACCTCGCAGTACCTTTTTACACTGACGCGAAGGATTCCTGTGTCCTCCGCTCGACACAGGTGTTCGCGGCTCCTTCGAACAGCGGGACGCGGACACGATGTTTGGGAGGAAAAAATGAAACTTTTCAATATGATCACCGCCGGCGCTCTGCTCGCGGCTTCTCTGTTTTCAACCCATTTGGCCAGCGCCGAGGAAATCGTTGCTCGCCTTTCGGTTCATTGGGGGCCCAAGCACCATAGCGCCATCCATGCGCAAAAGTTTGCCGATGAAGTCAACAGGCGCGCGGAAGGACGCCTCAGGATTGACGTGTTCCCTGCCGGTCAACTGTTTGGTATTCGCGAACAACTGGGCGCGGTGACCTCCGGCGCCGTTGAGATGGGCGGCATCGTGGGCGTTGTGTCCTTCCCGCCGATCAACAAGAACTACAATGTTGTGTCCTTCACGGGTCTCTTTGACAGCTACGATGAGCAGCGCGGTTTTTTTGCTGAAGATCCGGCAGGCAAGGCCGTCTGGGACGACATTACCGGCAAATCGGATTCGGTTCTTCTGATGTACAATCCCGTGGGTCCGGTGATGACCTTCTCGACGCAGGAACTCAGTGGCGTGGATTCGATGTCCGGCCTGAAAGCCCGTGCCCTGATCGGGGCCGAACGTCCGATGTGGGAAGCCCTGGGTGCCAACACCGTATCAATGCCGACAGGCGAGGTGTATTCTGGCCTGCAAACCGGCATGATCGATACGATCAACAGCCCACCGGGTTCAATCCGCGCATTCAGCTGGTGGGAGTTTCTGACCCATGGACAAAAGCCCTATCAGTATTTTGCCGATGCCTACATCATGGCCAACGCCACCTGGTTCAACGCATTGCCTGAAGATCTGCAGCAACTGCTGCTGGATGTCGGCATGGAGATTGGAACAATCTCCACCGATACGATCATGCAAACCGGAGAAGAGACACTGGTCGCGTTCCAGGAGCGCGGCGGCGTGGTCAATGAGCTTACCGGCGATGAGGCTGCCAAGTTTGACATGCTCATGAAGGACAAAGTGCAGCCTGTCATTTCCGACAAGATCGATGCAGATGTTCTGAGTGCCGCACAGGCTTACTCGACAAACTGAACCAAGACGGGCGTGGCCCGAAGTTTCTTGCGACGCACGGGCCACGTTGCTGAGGCGGAGGACAATCGCATGAATCCGTTTTTGAAAGTCTTGCGCCAGATCAACGGCGCACTGGAAAAGCTGATCGCCGTAACCTCGTCGGCGATTGCCGCGGCGATGGTGTCGGCACTGACGCTCAGCGCGATCACGCGATATGTCAGCGGAACAGGATATGACTGGTTCATCGAGTTGCCTCCCGCCCTGGTGCCGTGGATGGTCTTTCCGCTCCTGGGTCCGCTGTTGCGGTCAGGATCGCATATTCAGGTCGATCTGCTGCCGAATGTTCTCAAAGGGAGATCGGCGCTGGCGCTCAAGATCCTTGTCCATGTCACCATGCTTTCCGGCGCAATAATCTTCTTCCTGGCTGGCAATGAGGCCGTGTCGCTCTTTCGCCGCCTGGGCCAGTTGATGGAACTGGAAATCGAAATCCCGATCTGGTGGATGTATCTGGCATTCCCGGCGGGTTTTGCAGTCCTGATCCTGTTTTCATTCGAACTGCTGCTGGAGGCACTGCGCGATTTCGCGCGTTTCGAAGAGGCTGAGACATGAAATCAGCGGCGACCCTCCTTTCGCTCCTGCTGTTGGTCCTGTCGGTTCCGATCTTCATGGTCTTTGGGCTCGGATCGGCTGCAACCGCAATCTGGGGCATGAACCTGCCGTGGTCGACGCTGATCCAGGTCTCCTTCGGGTCGATGACCAAACATGTGTTGATTGCCGTGCCGCTGTTTATCTTCACCGGCATGGTGATGCTGAGAGGCGGCGCTGCAGCGCGCCTTGTCCACTTCGCCACAACGCTTGTCGGTCACTGGCCGGGCGGGCTGGGTATCGCGATGATCCTTGCCATGGGGTTCTTTGCGGCGTTCTGCGGATCGATCCTGGCGGCCATCACCGCCGTGGGTACCATCATGATCCCGCAGATGGTGGACCAGGGATATCCCAAGCCCTTTGTCATTGTGCTTGCGGCCTCGGCAGCGTTCCTCGAGGCATTGATCCCGCCCTCGAACGCGGCAATCCTGTTCAGCGCATTGTCGGATGTGCCGGTATCGCGCACATTTGCGGCAGGCTTTGTGCCAGGGTTCATTCTCATTGTGCTGCTCGGAACCCTGGTGACCTGGAAGTGCCGCCATTTGCGCAACCTGAATAAAGCGACGGCAAAAGAACGATTGTCGGCTTTTTGGGCGGCTGTTCCGGGTCTTTTCACGCCGGTAATCATCCTGGGCGGCATTTATACCGGGCTGCTCACACCTTCCGAATCAGCCGCAATTGCCGGTGTCTGGGCGATCTTCATCGGTGCCGTGTTCTACCGTGAGATCACGATCGCCGGCATCTTGGCCGCACTCCATGAAACCGCCCGGATCACGGCAGTTATCTTTGCGATCATTGCGATGGCCACTTTCCTGAGTGTGGTGTTGACCTATTCCCAGACACCGCAAAAGATCATCAGCTTTTTCACCGAAATGGGCGGAACACCATTGATGTTCTGGCTGGCGGTCGCGATCATCTGTCTGATTTTGGGTACCTTTATCGAGATCGTGCCCGTGTTCTATCTGACCGTCCCGATTTTCGCCGCGCTTGCGCTTTCGCTGAATCAGGACATCCTGCATCTCTACATTGTGTTCGTTGCCTTTGCGGGAATCGGGATGATTACGCCACCCGTTTGTGTTGGCATTTACACGGCAGCGGGCGTCGCCAGAGAGAGCCCCGAAAAGGCATTTCGCGAAGTGCCCCTGTTCGTGGGCCTGGGAATCCTCTTTGGCGTGATCATGATCTTTTTGCCCGAAGCGGCAACCTGGCTGCCCAATGTCTTGAACTAGACCGTGTCAGGCTGTGGTGAGTGAATTCACGTAGGAAACGCGTTCATCCAGTTGCTCGGAGAAGATACCGACAAACTCAATTGCCTCCCGGGACAGCTGTTCACGCCCCGCGGCGATGATCGTCACAAAGTAGGTCAGCTTCTGAACCAGAGGCCGGAAAACGACGCCCCCCATGCGCACAGCCTGCTCCGCAGAGAACGGGTCGGCAATCGCCAGCACGCCGGTCTCGCGCACCAGGGCGCCCGCAACCGGCACATTGGCTGCTGACAGGCGGGATCGCCTCTGCAGTTTCTGCGACAGATTGGAATCGATTGACATCATTGTGTCGGGATAATTGCCGCCAAAAGTCACGAACGTTTCGTGGTCGGACAGTTGTTCCAGATCCAGAGCGCCCTTTCCGGTTGCCAGGTTGTGTTCCTCGGGCAGCAGGCACACATACGGCGCCGAAGTCTGAAACAAGGTATCGACACCATCATGTTTGGCGTCACGCCCGACGATTCCAAGATCGATTTGCCGCATCTGGACTGCATCAAGAATGGACGGTGTGTTGCGCGATTGGATATTGAACTGGATGTCCGGATATTTGCGGTACATTTTTCCAATTGTGATCGGCAGTTCTACAGTGGCGATGGACTGGATCGTGCCGATTGAGATTTCCCCGCCCTGCGAGGTCCGGATCGTTTTCGCCAATTCCTCTAGGCGATCGATCCCGACAAACATCGATTCGACCCCCCGGTAGAAATTTCGTGCCTCGACCGTAGGCGCCAGCCCACGTCCAACGCGTACGAACAGGGGAAAGCCAACCGAATGCTCGAGATCCGCGATCAGGCGACTCACGCTCGGCTGCGAGATGTGCATCATGTTGGCAGCTTCGGTTATCGAACCGCATCGGATCGTCGCGCGAAAAGCTTCCAGTTGGCGTAGATTCAACGAACTCACCTAATAAAAATGCATACGATCTTCATATCTATTCGCCTGCGCTATGTATAGGTCAAGGATTCGTGTCCGTTCCAGCCCTTGTGATGAACCTCATCACAACCGGCACGGGCCACCAATTCGGTGGATTCGAAACGCATTCAGGGACCGCCCGCCTCCAAATATTTTTCAGTTGCAGCCAAGGAATGGCCATCGTCGCACGTCCTATTGAGTGACATGCGCATGGATACCGACGACAACGAGCTGGCGACGCGGGCCGCAGACGGTGATCCCGTGGCGTTTCGCAGCCTGCTTGAGCGTCATTATGACGGGATTTACCGCGTGGCGTTCCGGTTTACCGGCCTGCGCCAGGATGCCGAGGATCTGACACAGGATATCTGCGCCTCGCTAGCCACGCGCCTGCGGTCCTTCCGCGGCGACGCGCGGTTTACGACCTGGCTTTACCGCGTCGTCGTCAATGCGGCCCGCGACCTGCACCGCAAACAGGCCAGTACCGACCGCCTTCACGCCGCCTATGGCGAAATCTCGGAACTGCGACAGGATGAGGAAGCTGAGACGGCACGCGAGATCGCGTGGCTCTATGAGACGCTGGAACGGCTCGGCGACGATCTGCGCCAGACAGCCATTCTGGTTCTGGCCGAAGGCCTCAGCCATGCCGAGACTGCGGAGATATTGGACATCAGGGAATCCACGGTCTCCTGGCGCATGCACGAATTGCGAAAGAAATTGAAAGCGCAAGTGGAACAGGACGCATGAGCAGCGAACTGCACAGGATGAAACGGGCCTTTGGCCGACAGCAGCCAATTCGGCCAAGGAAAAAGGCGCGTGAGGCGGCCATCGGGGCGGCCATGGCGCGTTTCGAAAGCGAAAATATGCGAACGGCCCAAGGATTGGCCGGCGGCGATCGTCCGAGAAAGCGAGGCAGCACGGTGCTGCACGCTTTCAACTGGAGACGATTGATGACCCACTTCAGCAGAACCCGAATGCTTGCCGCCGGCGCCAGCCTTGCCGTTTTGGCGCTCGTGATCGTCAGCATCGATCACATACAGCCCGACCTGCTCCCGTCGGATGATCAGGAGATCGCCGGAACCGAAATCGCCAACATCTCCATGCCGGCTGAACACCGGGACGAAGCGGTTGCACAAAAGCCGGCCATAGCGCTTCAAAGCGCGGCCCCGTCCGCCGGCCGGGCAATGGAGATGGACCAGCGACTTCGACGCCAGGCCCTGACCGGCATGGCCGCAGCGCCCTCCATCGCCGATGCCCAGCCCCGCCCGGGCTTCACGGATCAGGGACGCGATCAATTCGCCGAGTTCACGCCCAATCCGGTTAAGCGGGTGGCCGAGGCGCCGGTGTCGACCTTCTCGGTCGATGTCGATACGGCGTCCTATGCCTTCATGCGCAGCGCCCTCAATCGCGGTGTTCTGCCGCAAAAGGACGCGGTACGCGTCGAAGAACTGATCAACTATTTCGACTATGATTATCCGGTGCCGGTGGATCGCACACAGCCTTTCAACGCGCAGGTGACGGTCATGCCGACCCCGTGGAACCAGAACACCAGGCTGCTTGGCATCGGCATCAAGGGATACGACCTGCCGCGCTCCGATACGCCGCCGACCAATCTGGTGTTTCTGATCGACACCTCCGGCTCGATGGACGCGCCGGACAAGCTGCCGCTGCTGCGCAACGCGTTCCGCTTGCTCCTGTCATCCCTGAAGCCGGAGGATACGGTGGCCATCGTCGCCTATGCCGGCGGTGCCGGCACCGTGCTGGAACCGACGAAAGTCGCCGACAAAGGCAAGATTCTCACGGCACTCGAATCCCTCCATGCCGGCGGCTCGACAGCCGGCGCCGAGGGCATCCGGCTGGCCTATCAACTGGCCGAGCGGCAGATGGAGCAGAACGGCGTCAATCGCGTGGTGCTGGCGACCGACGGTGATTTCAATGTCGGCATCACCGATACGAAGGAACTGACGGATTTCGTCGAACGCAAGCGCGAAGCCGGCATCGGCCTGTCGGTTCTGGGCTTCGGTCAGGGCAACTACAATGATGCGCTGATGCAGGCGCTGGCCCAGAACGGCAACGGCAATGCCGCCTATATCGACACGCTGAACGAGGCGCGCAAGGTGCTGGTCGAAGAAGCCGGCTCGACCCTGTTCACCATCGCCCGGGACGTCAAGCTGCAACTGGAGTTCAACCCGGCAACCGTCAGCGAATACCGGCTCATCGGCTATGAGACACGGCTGTTGAACCGCGAGGACTTCAACAATGACAAAGTCGATGCCGGTGACATCGGCGCCGGGCATTCGGTCACCACGCTCTATGAATTCGCGCCGGCCGGATCGCCGGGACAGAAGATCGACGCACTGCGCTACGAAAAGCCGGAGGTTGCGGCGGCGGATGGCGATCTCGATGAATATGCCTTCCTGAAAATCCGCTACAAGCTGCCGGGCAGCGAGACCAGCCGGCTGATCACCGTCCCGGTGACCAAGGCCGCCGGGTTCCCGCAGGTCGACGCCGCGCCGCAGGACGCACGGTTTGCTGCCGCCGTCGCGGCCTTCGGACAGATCCTGCGCGGCGGCCGCCATACGGGTCCGTATACCTATGACGATGTCATCGCGCTGGCGCAGTCCGCCAAGGGCGAGGACCGGTTCGGCTACCGCGCCGAATTCGTCAATCTGGTCCGCCTGGCCAAATCGGCGGCAGCGCTGGAACCGCTGAAACCATAATCCGTGCCCGCTCCGGCAGGCTTTCCGGTTGGCGGCTTCGCCGGCCGGTCCGGCTTGTCGACCGGCCGATTGGCTGATACACACGGATCAACCGGGGCCACAACTGACCGTCGCAATGTGAATGAGTAGCACGGAGCTTGAACTCAAACTCGAGATTGACGCAGAGGCCGCCCGCAGATTGCGAAACAACCCGGCACTGCGCAAAATGGCGCTTGGCAAGCCGGCGCAGCACAACCTTCGATCCATCTATTTCGACACGGCGGATTTCTGCCTGCGCCGCAAGCGGGCGTCCCTCAGGGTCCGCTGGGATGGCGACCGGTGGGTGCAGACCCTGAAACGCCGGACGCGGCTCAAACACGGCCTGTCCAACCCCGTTGAGATCGAGACCATTGTCGAGGACCCCGCCGTCGACATCACCCGCATCGTCGATCCGGCGCACAGGTCCTGGCTGAAGAAAGTCGTCTCGGGCGGCGCCCTGGCACCGGTTTTCGAGACCAATGTGCGCCGCAGCAGCACCCTGGTCGACGCCAAGGGCGCAGGAACGGTCGAGGTGGTGATCGACGACGGCACTGTCGGCAATGCTGAAAAGTCGGACACGTTCAGCGAGGTCGAACTCGAACTCAAGACCGGCACCGCCCACGCTATCCTGACCGCCTCGGAAATCCTTTTTGACCGCGATTGCATAGCAGCGTCGGGCAGCAGCAAGGCGGAACGCGGCTACGCGCTGATCGGTGGCACCGAAGGCGGAACGCGGACCGACGCACCGGGACAATTGTTTGAAAAACCCGCCCTGACGCCGCATATGCCGGCGAAAGAAGCCTTGAAGGTGATCGGCCGGTCGGCCGCCGATCAGGTCCTCGCCAACTGGGCGCTGTTGTTTCAATCGGACCACCCGGAAGTGCCGCACCAGCTTCGCGTCGGGCTGCGCCGGTTCCGGACCGGCCTGAAGATATTCCGGTCATCGACGGGTGTCGACGATCTTGAAAGACTGTCGAAGGACGCCAGGCATCTCGGCCGGATCGTCGGCCGGCTGAGAAATGCCGATGTGCTGGTCGACGATATTGCGCTGCCGGCCATCCGGGATATCGGAAAACCCGGCAGGCACAAATCCCTGCTGCGCTTCCTGAAAGCCGAGCGCACGAAGCAGCGGCAGCTTGTGCGCCGCAAGCTCAATGACGGGCGTTGGGCGCATTTGAAGCTCAACTGCATGCTTTTCGACCAGGCCGTCGAGCGCGCGCTGCAGGACCGCAAGCTCCCTGAAGACCTTCCCGGCCTGTCGGCGCACCAGCTGGAAAAATTCTGGCGCCATGTCAAAAAGGGCGGCCGAAACTTCTCCCGTCACCATATCGACGAGCGCCATGAACTGCGCAAATTGCTGAAATCCAAGCGCTACGCCGGCGACTATTTTCTGCCGCTCTATCCGGCGCGCAAGACAAAGCGCTTCATCCGCAAATTGAAACGGCTGCAGGATGTCTTCGGCTATCTCAACGACGTCGCCATGGCAAATCACCTCCGGGAGGCGATTGCCGACCGGCATCCGGGCCGCAAGGACCTTCAAAAAAGCGTTGCAAGCATCTGTCAATGGCACGATGACAGAGCGAAGACCGCTCTGAGCGATGCTGAAAAGCACTGGTACAGGCTATTGGACACCCCGAAATTCTGGCGAGTGGGATTTTGATCCTGGTCAAGGTGGCCGGCAACTTGCCGTGCTGCAATCCCGTGAAAGACGACATTGAACAGAAACGAAACCGGAGAAGAATATGAGCCACGTGCCGCATGAGTTGGCGGAGGAATTTCCCGATCAGACCGACAAACTTCACGACCTGAAGGTCAACAATGCGCATTTTGCCAAACTGGCCGACGAGTACCATCACGTGAATCGCGAAATCCACCGGATCGAGTCCGGCATCGAGGCCACGTCCGACACCTATATGACCGACCTTCGCAAGAAGCGGATGGTCCTCAAGGACGAAATCAGCACGATGCTCTCCGGCGCCTGAAAAACCAGCCCTCCAGGTGGCTGCGGTCAGAGCGCGCGCAACAGCGAGGCAGCGGCCTTCGCATCGACCCGGTATATGTCGGCCCGGTCGCGCAGCGCCGAGAACGCCTCGCTGTCCATCAGCCGTTCGGCCAGATCAGCGGGCAGCGAGATCAGCACATGGTCGCGGTCGCCGGATGTCTCCAGCCCGCCGACGGGCGCCGAGCCTGCGACGACCATCCCGCCTGCCACCGTATTGTTGCTGTCGGGGTCGATCAGAATGAAGGCGCCCGTGTCGCGGTTGGTCTCATAGGAATCGAAGATCGCAGCCTCGTCGAACGCCAGTTGCACGGTCCCGATCGCATTGAACGGCAATGAATAAGCATCGTGCCATTGCCCGGAATTGAGGTCGAGCACGGATCGTGGTTCGACCCGCACGCGCTGACGCCGGCTGGACGATTTCAGCCAGTAGCGTTTTCCGGCGTCGATCCCCTCGGCCGACAGCGCCACCAGCTTGGCTTCGAAGGAAAGGCCCGCCGCCGGCACCGCATCGATAGAGGCGATCATATCGCCGCGCGCCGCATCCACCGGCCGGTCGAGCACCAAGGTAATGGCATCGCCGGCGACCGCGGCATTGCGCACCAGATCGAAGGTGACGATCTGCTTGACATTGGCAACCGTTCCGGCCGGCAGGATAACAACACTGTCCCCGGGCTTGACCGACCCGCCGGCGACGGTGCCCTGATAGCCGCGAAACCCTTCATCCGGCCGGCAGACGCGCTGCACCGGCAGGCGGAACCCGACCGTCTGCGCCGTTCTTTGTGTGGCAAGTTCCAGCACGCGCACCAGCGTCGGTCCCGAATACCAGGGCATCGCCTTGCTTCCGGGCGTCACGACATTTTCGCCGAGTAGGGCCGACATCGGGATCGCCGTGACATCGGTGACGCCGAGCGACAGGGCAAATTGCCGGAAATCGGCGGCGATCGTTTCGAACCGGCTGCGGTCATAGTCGATCAGATCGATCTTGTTGACCGCCAGCACGAACTGCCGGATGCCCATCAGCGAGGCGATGGTCGCGTGGCGGCGGGTCTGTTCCAGCAGGCCGGCGCGGGCATCGACCAGCAGCACAGCCAGGTCGGCGGTCGAGGCACCGGTCGCCATATTGCGCGTATATTGCTCGTGGCCCGGCGTATCGGCGACGATGAACGAGCGGCTGTCGGTGGAAAAATAGCGATAGGCGACATCGATCGTGATGCCCTGTTCGCGTTCCGCCTGCAGACCGTCGAGCAGCAGGGCGAAATCCGGCAGCCCGAGATCGTTCTGCTGGCCGCGATCGTCCCGTTCCAGCGCATCCGCATGGTCTTGCTTGACCGCTTTCGTATCCCACAGAAGCCGCCCGATCAGCGTCGACTTGCCATCGTCCACGCTGCCGCAGGTGATCAGCCGCAGCGGCCGCGCATTGCGGCCCGACGGTTCGGCAACCGCCGCCGGCTCGGCCGCCGTCTGAACATTGGCGGTCATCAGAAATACCCCTCGCGCTTTTTCTTTTCCATGGATCCGGCCTGGTCGCGGTCGATGGCCCGACCCTGCCGTTCCGAGACCGTGGCGGTTTCCAGCTCATCGATAATGTCATCGAGCGTCGTCGCACGGGACCGGATCGCGCCGGTGAGGGGGAAACAGCCGAGGGTGCGAAAACGCACCATCTCGTCGCGCTTCGTCTCGCCGGGCAGGAGTTCCAGGCGCGGATCCTCGGCGAGGATCAGCATCCCGTCGCGTTCGACGACCGGCCGCCGGGCGGCGAAATAGAGCGGTACGATCGGAATGGCTTCGGCCTGGATGTAGCGCCAGATGTCGACTTCGGTCCAGTTCGACAGGGGAAACGCCCTGACGCTCTCGCCGCTGCGGATCATGCCGTTATAGATGGACCACAACTCCGGCCGTTGATTGCGCGGGTCCCATCGGTGATCCGGTGTCCTGAAGGAGTAGATCCGCTCCTTGGCCCGTGAGGCTTCCTCGTCGCGCCGCGCACCGCCGAAGGCCGCGTCATATTGGCCGGCATCGAGCGCCTGGCGCAGTGCCTGGGTCTTCATGATGTCCGTATAGACCGACGAACCGTGGGAGAAGGGCGTGATGTTCTCTAGCTTGCCGCGCGGGTTGGTATAGGATGTGAGATCGAGGTCGAACGCCGCCACCATCCGGTCACGAAAGGCGATCATTTCGGCAAATTTCCAGCCGGTATTCACATGCAGCAGGGGAAACGGGATCCTGCCGGGATAAAACGCCTTGCGCGCCAGATGCAGAAGCACGGAGGAATCCTTGCCGACCGAATAGAGCATGACCGGCCGCTCGAACTCGGCCGCAACCTCACGGAAGATATGGATGGCTTCGCTCTCAAGCGCTTTCAGATTGGGATCGAGCGGCGGTTTGGTTTCGGACATGTCAGTCTTCCCCTGGCGGGTTTTATTGCGCGGCCATCGCCGGTCGCGGTTCACGGTCGGCGACATGCAGCCCGCATTCGCGCTTTTCATCCCTTTCCCACCACCAGCGCCCGGCCCTTTCATCCTCGCCGGGCTTAATGGCCCGGGTGCACGGCTCGCAGCCGATCGAGGGATAGCCGCGGGCATGCAGCGGATTGATCGGAACATCATTGGCCGCCACGAAGGCCTCGATATCATCGGCGGTCCAGTCGGCCAGCGGATTGGCCTTCACCAGCGCCCGGGCTCCATCCACTTCGGCAAAGGGCACGCCGGCGCGGGCGCCGGACTGACCGCGGCGCAGGCCGGTGATCCACAGATCGGCACCCTCGAGCGCCAGTGCCAATGGCTCGAGCTTGCGAACGGCACAACAGGCATGGCGGGCTTCGACACTCTCGTAAAACCCGTTCAGCCCATAGCGCTCCACGAAAGCCGCCAGCCTGTCCGGGTCGGGACGAAACCGCTCGATGGCAATGCCGAAGCGTTTTTCCGTATCGGCAATCAGCGACAATGTCTCCGGAAACAACCGTCCGGTCTCCAGCGTGACGATCCTGACCGAGGGCGCGGCGATCGACAGGGCCGCGGTGAGCACCTGATCCTCGATCCCCAAACTCGTTGTAAAAACGGCGTTTTTTCGGCCGGATGCAAGCAGGCCCAATCGCTCGACCAGCGGCATGTCGGCATATTCGGCGCTCAAGGCAGGATCTGTATCAATGGCGGGCCCGGTCGGCATTGCGGTCACTCCGGTTGGCACTGGCCCCAAAAGTGAACCAGATTTGGCCCCATTTGAAACAACCGGGTTCTATATGCGGTGGTGGCGTGACAATGAATTGTCCCGCAACGACCGATTGCTGGAAAAGCGTTTTCGCCCGCAGGCGTGATGGCCGAACACGCGCCTTGCCGTTGAACCGCCGAACCATCCCTGTAAGGTGGCGGTGAATCATCGTTGAAGGACCGACGCCCGCATGCCGCGCACGATCTCCCTTTCTCAGTTGCCAGACCTGGTTGGAACGGAACTTGGCCTGTCCGACTGGATCTGCGTCGACCAGACGATGATCGATCAGTTTGCCGATGCGACCCACGATCACCAGTTCATTCACGTCGATCCCGAGCGGGCGAAGGCCGAAACGCCCTATGGCGGCACCATCGCCCACGGCTTTCTGTCGCTGTCGCTGCTGTCGGCGATGAATTACAATTGCACCCCAAAGATCCGCGAACAGCAACTGGGCATCAATTACGGTTTCGACAAGGTCCGCTTCATGATGCCGGTCAGGAGCGGTGCGCGGGTGCGCGGCCGCTTCGTGCTCGACGCCATTCGCTTCCGGGGCAATGCCATGGTGCAACTGACCTATACGGTCAAGGTCGAGATCGAGGGCGAGAAGAAACCGGCCCTGACCGCCGAATGGCTGACGATTTCACAGTTCGATCCGAAGGACCGACCGGCCAGGACCAACTAGAGAGAGGAACTACACGGGCAGCCGGTAGAACTCGATTGCGTTTTCGGCAAACATCCTGTCCCGTTCGTCATGGCTGAAATCCGCCGTGATCGACAGGAATGCCGACCACACGGCATCCATCGAGCTGTAGCGCGCATCGGTCGGGAAATTCGACGCGAAACACACCCGGTCCGTTCCGAATATGTCGATGGTCTCCAGCACATAGGGCCGGATCAGCGCTTCGGTCCAGTTGTCGATGGTGTTTCCGTGGCCGGAAATCTTGGCAACGACGGTGTCCACCTCCGCCAGGCTCTGCATGCCGGAGCGCCAGTGGGCGCGGCCCTCGGGCGTGTGATCATGCGGCATTCCCGTATGTTCCAGGAATATGCGTGTTTCGGGATGTTTCCGGGCAAGGCGCGCGGCCCGCCCCATATGGTTCGAAAAACACATCAGGTCGAAATCGAGCCCGTATTTCTTGAGCAGTCCGAATTTCTCGATCCAGGCGGGATTTTCCATGAAATCCTCGTCGGCCCAGCACAACGCCGGATTGTCCGGCAGATGGTTGAGCATATGCCGGATGCCACGGGTATTGGCGCAGGCCGCATGGCCCTCAAGCACCGCCTCGACATTGTCATCGGCGAAATTGGCGAAACCGACGATGCCGAGCGGCAATCCGCCGAGCGCGTCGCGGTCGACGAGGCCCTGCAGCCAGCGCGTTTCACCCACCGGGTCGGACGGATCCCACTCAGCCTGGATATGGACGAAGCCCTGGATGTCGTAGCCCTCGGCATCTTCCAGGTAATGTTCATAGAGATAGGTTTTGGCGATGACTTCGAAACCCGACAGCCCGCCCTCATCGGCCTTCTGATCGGTCAGCCAGGGATAGTAATTCGTCTCCAGATCCCACCAGTGAAGATGCGCGTCGACGATTTTCTGATTGGATTTCGTGCCCATGATCCAGCTCCCCGAGCGATATGCGTTTAAATTTCCGTCCGCAGATGGGCCTGACGCCCGTAGACGGCGACGACGGCCACAATCAGCGCTCCGAGCGCCGCCTGCACGATCGACTGATCCAGGCCGAAGCCGATCAGCAGCGTATTGAGCTGCGTCAGCGCCAGGGCGCCGGCGACCGTGCCCAGAATTCCACCGCGGCCGCCCGACAGCGCCGTGCCGCCGATGACCGCGGCGGCAATCGTCTGAAACAGATAGGGTCGGCCCGCATCGGCAAAGGCGGCGCCGGAAAAACCGAGCAGCAGAATGCCCGTAAAGGCCGCCAGCATGGCCGAAACCGAGAAACAGAAAATCCAGATCTTCAGGGGTTTTGCGAGGATGTAGGGCGCCGCGGTCGGATTGCTGCCCAGGGCGAAAATCTGCCGGCCCAGCACGGTCCGGCGCTCAAACAGCATCAGGCCGGCAACCAGCGCCAGGGTCGCCGGCACCAGCCAGGGCGTCGGGATCGGCCCGATGGACTGGCCGATGGAGACGAAATTGTTGATATAGTCCGGCGCGCTGCCCGACGGATAGCCGCTTGTCCACAACAACACCGCGCCGAGCAGGGCGGTTCCCGTGCCCAGCGTGATGATGAGCGGGTGAACCCGCAGGATCGACGACAGGCCGCCATTGATGGCCCCGAACACGATACTCAGCACGACGACGAGAATCATCGCCTGCCAGAACGGCATGCCGTTGGCCGAAAGCTGGGCGACCGTGACATTGGCAAATCCGATGACGAAGGGCAGCGACAGATCGATGCCGCCGATCAGCATCACCAAAGTCTGTCCGGCGGAGGCGATGATCAAAAACGACGCCAACACCAGTATCGCGCGGATTGAAAATACGCTGGTGTAACCATTGATGGTCAGCGCCCCGATCACGAAGATGACGGCGACCATGGCGAAGGCCGGCAGCGATTTGCTTTGCAGGAAATCACGCATGGGTGCCGTCCTTTCGCAGTCGCAGATAGTCCGAAATCCGGTCCGAATTGAGGGAGACGGCGATCACCAGAACCAGGCCGTAGGTAATCTGCAGGAAGAAGGAGGAGACGTTGAAATGGGTGACCAGGTTCTGCAGCAGGAAGATGTCGACCGCCCCGAGCGCCGCGCCCGCCATGCCGCCCTTACCGCCGGCAAGGCTGACGCCGCCCAGCGCCGCCGCCGCGATCGCCAGCAGCGTGTAGTTCGGCCCGACCTGCGCATCGGCGGACCCGAGCAGCGCAGTCAGCGAAATCGCCGCGATGGCGGCAAAGAAGCCGGTGATGACATAGGCGAGGAAGCGCACCAGCCCGACATTTACACCGGCCGAATAGGCCGCCCTGTCGTCGCCGCCGATGGTCATCATCAGCCCGTGCAGCGGCGTGCGCTTGATCGCCAGCCACGCGGCCGCGACGGCGAGAAGCGGCAGCACCGACCAATCCTCCGAGAGCATATTCAGCCATTTCGGTGCCGGACCCATCGGTGACGGCAGGATCCATGTCGCCAGGCCCGCCAGAACGAGATAGGAGCCGAGGGTCGCAACGATCGGCTGGATGCGCAGGGCGACGGCGAGAAACCCGTTGACGGCGCCGACCGCGACGCCGATCGCAAGCGCCGCCGGCACGATGATCAGGGGGCTTTCCAGACCCATATCGAGGATCAGGGTCTTGACCAGGATCACATTGATGAAGCCGATCAGCGGTCCGACGGAAAGATCGATGCCTTCCCGCCCGGTCAAAATGACCGGTGTCGCCGCGCAGGCCGCCAGGACGAGAGGAACGATCAGGCCGAGCGTGATGCCGATATTGCCCGGCGAAAACCGGCTCGGCGTGATCAGCACGGTGGCAATGATCAGCACGAAAAACAGAAAGGTGGCAAAGCGCGCATCGGCCAGGCTGGAGGTGAATCTCTTCATGACTGCGCCTTTACCTGTCCGAACATCGCTGCCATGACACTGTCGAGCGTCATGTCCTGCCGGTCGATGCGCGCCGACACGCCATTGTCGCGGAAAACGATCACCCGGTCGCACAATTCGAGGATCTCCTCGAGCTCCGTCGACAGGATCACCAGGGTCAGGCCACGCTCGGCCACCGCTCCGCGAAGATAGCCATAGAGCGCCTTGCGCGTCTGAATGTCGACGCCGCGCGTCGGGTCGTTCAGGAGCATGACATTGGGATGCCGTGCCATCGACCGCGCCAGCAGGACCTTTTGCTGGTTGCCGCCGGACAGCCGGTTGATGGGCATCCCGGTCGATGCATAGGTCATCGACAATTCGTCGCGATAGGCCTTCAGGGCGGCTCGGGCCTTTCGCGGCCTGAGCCACCCACCCCAGGAGAAGCCGCCCAGATTGCCGAGCGTGAAATTGTCGAGAACACTCAAACCGGGAAAGATGCCGTTGCGCTTGCGGTCGGCCGGCAGATACCCGACCCGGGCACGCGCCGCGCCGGACAGGGAGGTGATCTCCTGCGCCCCGCGATCGGTCTGTGCCAGGACACGGCCGGCGGCCGGTGCGCGCCTGCCCGCCAGAACCTCGATGAATTGCGCCTGACCATGGCCGTCCAGCCCGGCCAGGCCGACGATTTCCCGTTTCCTCACCGCCTCGGATATGACCGGCGATCCGGGAACGATCTGCAGGTCTTCCGCACGCAGCACGGTTCCGGCCTCAGGCATCGATACCCTCCTGCGTCAGATGGGCCAGCAGGGTCTGCGCATTGATATCGGAGCCCGACAGGCGCGCCGTGTTGCGGCCATTGTGCATGACATAGACAATATCGGACAATTCCATGATTTCCGGCATCCGGTGGGAGACGAAGGCAACCGCGCCGCCGTCGGAACAAAAGGCGCGGATCGCCGCGAACAGCCTGTCCCGGTCGGCAAGGTCAAGCGCGGCGGTCGCCTCGTCCAGAATAAGCAGTCGCGGTTTGCGCGCAAAACCGCGCGCAATGACGACAATCTGCTGCTCATGCAGTTCGAGATCCCCCGCCAGAGCGTCAAGATCGAAGCGGCGCTCGGTCAATCCGGACAGAAGGTCTTCCACAAAGGCCCGCTTTTGCGCATCGGTCCGATGATGGCGGAATATCCCGTCATGGCCCAGCAGGACATTGTCCAGCACCGTCCTGTTGGGCGCGATCAGGATTTCCTGCAGCACCATGGCAATGCCGAGTTTCAACATGGCAGCCGGACTCCAGCGTGAAACCGGCTGGCCGTCCAACCGGACTTCGCCGCTGTCGGGCGGAATGATTCCGGCCAGCACCTTGGCAAGAGTGCTCTTGCCCGATCCGTTCTCACCGAGAATCGTGTGCACACGACCGGGCATCATCTCGATCGAAACGTCGCGCAGGGCGCGGGTTTCACCGAAGCTCTTTGTCAGTCCGGATGTTGTCAGCAGGGGAGCGGTCACGCAGCAAGCCAGTCTTATTCAGGAAAAACGGAACGCCGGCGAACCGGCGTTCCGCAAGCCCAAAGGGAACGATGACCTATTTGCAGGCCGGCGGAATTTCCGAATAGTCCCATCCGGGTGCCGGCTTGTCACTGCCGAAATAGGCCTGCATCACGGCCGGCGGCACCGGATCGGTGGGCGATACCGGAAAGATCTCCGCCGAATCCGGTTTCATGCAGTCCGCGTACCATTTTTCGAAATCGGCCATTTCAACCGACGGCACCGGAATCATGAGCGTGTTCAGCACCGGTGTCTGACCGTCCAGAACCCGGCTTGCCGTGCGGAAGATCGACTGTCCGATCCAGCTTGGCAGGACCGCGCCACCGGTGAATTTGAACTCGTCCGGATTGGCCTTCCAGTAACCGAGCGCATCACCGGTAACGGAGCCGGTCACCACCGGCAGCGGCCGGCCGGCCTGTTTGAAGGCTTCGGCGACGACACGGGTTTCCGAACCGGTTGTCCAGACGCCGTCTATGGGCGCCGGATGGGTCGCCAGGGTCTGCAGGATCACCGATTTGGTGACGCTCGGCGTCCAGTTGCCGTTGACCATGCGGACGACCTTGATTCCCGGATGCTTCTTGAAGGCGTCCTGGGCACCGGCGCGCTGCTGGTCCACGATCGACACGCCGGCAATACCCTCGACCATGACGACATTACCCTTGCCGCCAAGCGCCTTTGCAAGGTTGTCGGCCATGTTGTAACCCCATTTGTAGTAATTGGAGTCGACATTGATGGCCTTCTCGGTGGTCACTGTCGCGGCGCCGGTCACCACCGGAATGCCGGCATCGACAGCGGCGTCGATCGCCGCGTTGAGGCCGGTGCCTGAACCCGGAACGGTAGTGATGATGTCGCAGTCCTTTTCGATGAAACTGCGAATATGCGAAATCTGAATGCCCGCATCGCCATTGGAATCGGACATTTCGAAGCTCGAGACGACGCCCTCGTCCTTCAGGCCGTCAACCAGCCGCTTGAGCTCATTGGTCAGGGCGACACGCCACGGATTGCCCTGATAGCTCTCCGAGTGGCACCATTTCCACGGTTTTTCCGGGGCATTGTAGCCCTGCAGCGGTGATGCTGCGACCACCGTATCGGAATTGTCATATTCCGTCTGCAGCGACTCCGGCAGCGTCTTCTTGATCTCGTCAACGGTCGCGGCTGATGCCATCCCTATGGTCATCGCCAACGCCGAGACAGTCATGGTTATCACGGATAGTTTCATTGCTTCCTCCTCCAAAATTTCAGTCAAGTCGGTTTCGTCAGGTGCCGGCAGCGGTCTTCATCTGCACCAGATAGATGTGCTCGCAGTACAGTACCGTCGCACCGTTCTGGTTGATGACCGATGTCCCCTCTATTACCCGGCCGTAATGTTCTCGTTTTTCGTCAGGGAATTTCCTTGTCACCTCCACTTCCGTGTGGATGGTGTCGCCGATATGCACGGGTTTGACGAAGCGCAGGCGGTCATAACCCAGGCTGAAGGCCAGCGGATTGATCACCGTTGCGGTCAGTCCAACGCCGATGGTGAAGATCATCGTCCCGTGGGCAACCCGTTGCCCGAATTCCTGTCCGGCACACCATTCGGCATCCATATGGTGCGGAAAGAAATCGCCGCTGTGGCCGGCATGAACAACGATGTCGGCTTCGGTAATCGTGCGCCCAAAGGTCCTGCGCTTGGCGCCAATCTCGTAGTCTTCGAAATACTGCTCAACGATCATTTGCACCGGGTTCCGGATCGAATTCCTTCAAATCGACGCCGCAACCATAGGGCAACGAATTCCATTTGTAAAATTCTCTTTTGCATGTAAAAAACACAGCGACGCCGATCACCGGCATCACACCACCCGCGAGAGGGTCGGTGATCGGTCAAAGGCAGCTGTTGGAAAGGCCCCTGATCCGGGCCGCAGAGCCGGTCGCGGCTATTTGAGTGCCGCGTTCACCCGGTCGATTTCGGCCTCATACCAGTCCACCGTGCCGCGTGGATCGTCCTTGAAGGCGACGGAGAAAGTTGCCGGTGCCTCGGTGCACGGATCGAACTCGGTCGACCACACCATCATGCCGAGAAAGGCCGGCAACAGCGCCCGGGCCTTGGCCGTCGGCAGATAATAGACCCGGCTCCGCTTGCGCCGGTCCGTGTGCCGCGTCAACATGCCCTCGGCCTCCAGATGCCCCAGCCGCGCAGCCAGAATATTGGAGGCAATGCCCTCTTCCGACGACTGGAAGTCGCCGTAGTAGCGCTTTCCGTGCAGCAGCACGTCGCGAAGAATGACGAAGCACCATTTGTCGCCGAAAATCCCGGCCGCGTAGCGGACGGGACATCCGTTCCAGCTCTTCTTTTGCTTGCGTTTCATGGCGCTTCCATAGCACGGACAGAAAACACTTGCGAATTAAAAGTGATTTGCGTATGAATAATTACTTGCAAATTAAAAGTGAAAAGGAGATCCAATGTCTTCCCCCTTTGTCTGGTTTGACGTCATCGGCAACGACCGCAGCGCCACGGCGCAGTTTCTGGCGAATACCTTTGGCTGGCAGCAAAACGATATCGGTTCGATGACCATGCAGATCGACGGTGACAACGGCCCGTTTGCCGGTGTCTGCGAGGCCATGGAATCTGTCAGCGGCTGGGTGCCCTATGTCGAGGTCGAGGATCTCGGCAGTGAGGCACGGAAAGCCGAATCGAACGGCGCCGATATCCTCGCCGAAAACCTCAGCGGGCCGGCCGGCACGGCAACTTTCATCCGCGACCCCGGCGGATCGGTCATGGCGCTTTGGAAACGGCGCGCCGATGCATGAGATGCTCCCCGCCATCACGCTGTATTTTGTCGCCATCTTCGCGCTCATCCAGGTGGTTATCACCAACCTCGTGGGTGTGGCGCGGATCAAGAACGAGGTTCATTTCTATGATGAGGGCGACATTGCGCTTCGCCGCAATGTCCGGGCGCATGGCAACTTCACGGAAACCGTGCCGATCACTTTGCTGGCCATGGCCGGCGCCGAGCTTGTCGGCACACCCGCCTATCTGCTGTGGACCGGCGGTCTCATTCTGCTGGCCGGGCGCGGCCTGCACTACTGGATCATCCGCCGCCATGGCTGGGGCAATGCACGGTCCATTTCCATGATCCTGACCTTCATCCCCATGGGCGGCTTTGCCGTCGCGATCCTGTGGCATCTGGTGCAAATGGGCTCCGCCGCGCTTTGAGCGGCGGGCCTGCCCGGCATCGCGAACCCGATGCTCCGCAGTCAATCAAACGGATCGAGCTGAGACTGCACCTTCTTGGTCAGGCTCCCGCGAACCAGCCGATAGGAGTTTTCCAACCGGTACCGCAGTTCATCCTCCTCCGTCTCCCAGGGCAGATTGACCCAGGAACGGTGGAAATATGGTGCCTTGACCCCGACGCCGGCATCGATCAGCATTTGCGCCGTCTCGATACTGTCGGTCTTCACCGACACCCCGGGCGTAACCGCCCCGATACAGGCGAACATCTTGCCGCCGACCTTCCAGGCATCGTGACCGCCGCCCCACGGGTCGGAAACCTCGGCGCCGGGGAACGCCCCGCATATGGCATTGATTGTTTTTCGGCTCATGGCATCGGATGTCATTGAAATGCGATCCTCTCTTCAGGCATACCACACATAAATGATTCCGGCACACCGGTTTGCGCAATCTGGTCTTTGACCCTATGGCAATATGATGGACACCGCCATCCGAACCGACCGCCTGACGCTCCGCCTGCCCCGGGCAAGCGACCTTGAACCCTATACGGCCTATTGCGCCAGCGCCCGGACGGAATTTGTCGGCGGACCCTATGATGCTGTCCAGTCTTTCGACAAGCTTGCCGCGATGATCGGCCATTGGCAGTTGCGTGGGTTCGGCCGCTTTGTCTTTGCCGACACGGCAACCGGTCGACCGATTGGACATGTGGGTGCCCTGCAGCTCCACCGGGATTGGCCGCCTGAATTGACCTGGTCGATCTGGGACAGTGAGAATGAGGGCAAGGGCTACGCCCACGAGGCCAGCAGGGCCTATTATGAACACGCTGCCGGCGATCTGGGTTTCCCGCTGCTGCTGGCCCGGATCATCAAGGACAATGCGGCATCGATTCGTCTGGCGGAAAAACTCGGTGGTGTCCTGCGCCCGGACATGCCGGCGCCGCCATGGTTTCCCGATGCCATCACCTATGCGTTTGATCTGGACAGTGCGACCTGACATGGTGCAGACCCGATAAACGCGGTCGACAACGCCGAGAATGAAGCGCTATTGAAGGGACCCCCATGCCGGTCTTCACCCACCGTGAATTTGATCATCACGAACAGGTTCTGTTCTGCCACGATCCGGACACCGATCTTCACAGCATCATCGCCATCCACTCGACGGCCCTGGGTCCGGCGGCCGGCGGCTGCCGCATGCATCCCTACCCGTCTGTCGACGATGCCCTGACCGACGTTTTGCGGCTGTCAAAGGGCATGAGCTACAAAAACGCCGTTGCCGGATTACCGCTCGGCGGCGGCAAATCGGTGATCATTGCGGACCCGTCCGGGTCCGGCAAGGCCGACCTTCTGCGGGCGTTCTCAAGACATGTACAGGCGCTCGGCGGACGCTACTGGGCGGCGATCGACATCGGCGTCAGCCCGCAAGACGCCGATATCCTGGCTGAAAACTGCGATTTCATCTTCACCCAGGCCGCCCATTATGAGGATGGTTTCAGCGCGGCTTCCTTTACCGCGCTTGGCGGCTTCACCGGCATCCACGCGGCGGCAAAACATGTGTGGGGACGCGACGACCTCAAGGGCCTGCGCGTCGCCATCCAGGGCCTCGGCGCAACCGGTTCCGACCTGGCGCGCCAATTGCATGAGGCCGGCGCCGAACTGGTAGTCGCCGATATACGCGATGCAGCAGTGAAGGATGTCGTTGCGCGCTACGGCGCCGAGGCAGTGGCCCCCGAAATCATCCACGCGCAACCGGCGGACATATTCGCGCCGTGTGCCATGGGCGCCGTGATCAACGATAAAACGCTGCCGGAGATCCAGGCGAAAGTGGTCTGCGGCCTCGCCAACAACCAACTGGCCGAACCACGCCACGGCGCGGCCCTGCAGGCGCGCGGCATCACCTATGTGCCCGATTATGTCGTCAATGCCGGCGGCATGATGGGCGCTTCGACCGTCATCTTCGCCACCCTATCGCGCAGGGACTCGATCGAGCGCATCGAAGGGCTGTACGACACGATCCTGTCAATCCTTGAAACCGCCCGCAACAGCGGCCGGCCCAGCTCGGAAATCGCCGACGAAATGGCCATCCGCAAGATCGCATCGGCGCGGCAGGCAAAGGCCCGCTGAACGCAATCAGTCCGGTTGCGCATCGACAAGCCAGCGGAACGCCACCATGGGTAAACAGCCAGACGAGACAATTCCAGCGCTCACCCCCAACGGCAGAGGGCACCAGTTTGTGCTGTATGGCGACAGTTGCTCGGGCGTCGCGGGCGCGCCGCACGAAAAATCCCATGCTGCCGTCAACCGTGTGGTATCGCTGCTGGCCCCCAAACCCGAATTCATCATTTTTCCCGGCGACGAAGTCATCGGGTTGACCGGTGATGAAGCGGAATTGAGACGGCAGTGGAGCCACTGGCTCGAAAACGAGATGGCCTGGCTCGATCGCAACGAAACGCCGCTTTACAATTCAACCGGCAACCACACCACCTATGGTGAAATGAGCGAACGGGTCTTCGCCGACGTGCTGGCCCATCTGCCGCGCAACGGTGCGCCCGGACAGGAAGGGCTTTCCTACTTTGTCCGCAACGATGATCTGCTCCTCATATTCATCCATACGCTTTGCGCCGGGATGGGTGGGGAAGGTCACGTCGAAACCCGGTGGCTGGAAGCCACGTTGAAAGAACACGCCGGCGCGCGATGGAAATTCGTCATCGGTCACCATCCGACTTTTGCGGTCAATGGCTTTGCCGGCGATTATGTACGACAGATCGGGTCCGAATACCGGGCGGACTTCTGGCGCATCCTCAGGCAAAACGGGGTTCTGGCCTATTTGTGCAGCCACATTTTGGCGTTTGATACCCAAATCCACGACGGCGTTCTGCAAATCACCACGGCCGGGGCCGGTACCGCGCACAGGATGCCCGAGGGCGTGGAATATCTTCACGCCGTCCAGCTGGCGCTGGACGATGACGGCTTGCGGTATCAGGTCCTGGACACCGATGGTCACGTGCGCGAGAGGCTCGCCTGGCCATTCGAACTGCCACCCGCGACGACATGGCCATGTCTGTCAGACGGAGAACAACCGGCACCGGCCACCGGTCAGTTTGACGCGGCGAGAACCAGCCCGGCCATCTTCGCATGGACGATCCGTGGCAGAACCGCCGGGCAAACAGCCGGCCGACGCCAGACACTGCTTTCCGCCAATTCCGGCGAGAACACCCGTGAACCATTTTGGATGGGTCTTTCAGGCAAAACTCAACAACTGACCATCACCCTGCAGCCAGAGGCGGGTCGGAGCCCACACTATTGGCTTGGCCCGCGATTAAACGATGACGAGAATTTTTGTCTTCAGATCGCGATCCATTCCGGCATGGGACCGGGCGGGATCATGGTCCGGCATTCCGATCGCGACACTTGGTCATCCATGCCGTCTTCATCGTCATGGGGTGCTGAACGCCTGCAGTGGCCAGATATCTGGAATGTCAGCACGGACGCCAATGGCGACCTGCCGTTCCTCGGTGACGAACTCAGGATCAGCGCCCACGTCCAGGCCGAATAAGCCGCCTCGCCCTAAACCACCGGATCGCGCGCCGCATCGGCCAGGAACGTAAACACGTAATCGGAGAACGAGCGCCAGCATTCCACCCGGAACACCAGCTCCTCCTCGCGCAGCAGGATCATCTCCGCCTTGCCGAGGACGGTGCGCGAACAGGCGCCGACGGGAAAGACATCGTCCGACAGGTTTTGCGGGCAGCCGGCATTGATGACCGATCGGGCGGCCGGTCCCGAAACCATGATGGCGGTGTTGCGCTGCGACACGTCAACCGCCGAATGGCGTTGCTTGACCTTGGCGCAGGCGGCCATCAGATCGGTCCCCGCCGGGGCCAGCACCAGCCATTCGTCGGGCCCGATCCAAAGGGCGGTCCGCCCGGCGGTGCGGGCGGCCTTCGACCGGGCCGATGTCTTGGGTTTTTCCGGCAGCTTGACCCCCAGGGCCTTCGACAGCGGTGCCACCGCATCGGCGCCGGCACGCAGGGCGAGCCGGCTGGCGGGCTCGGCCGGCGTAATGGTCGCCTGCGCCGATCCACCAATCCTGCCTTCCAGCGGGGCCACGGGCTTCGCAATCGGTTTGTCAGCCATTCACCCGCTCTCCCTTCTCGTCGAAAAACACCGTGCCGGTGACCGTGACCTCGATCGTCCGGTCGGGCATCGGCACATAGAGCGTTTCGCCCATGCGCTGACGGCCATTGGCCACCAGCGCCATGGCGATGGAATGGCCGCAATTTTCCGACCAGTAGGACGAGGTCACATGGCCGATCATCGTCATCGGCACCGCCTCGTTCGGATCGGCGACGATCTGCGCACCCTCTTCAAGCACCGTCTTCGGGTCCTTTGTTTTCAGGCCGACAAGTTGCTTGCGTCCTTCGGCGGCAAGATCCGGCCTTTTCAGGCCGCGAATGCCGACAAAATCCGGTTTGCTCCTGGCGATCGCCCAGCCGAGTCCCGCATCCTGCGGGGTGACCGTGCCATCCGTGTCCTGCCCGACGATGATGAAGCCCTTTTCGGCGCGCAGGATATGCATCGTTTCCGTACCGTAGGCGCAGGCGCCCATCGGCTCGGCCCGCTGCCACACCGCCTCCCAGACAGACCGGCCGAAATCGGCCGGAACGTTGATCTCATATCCCGCCTCACCGGTGAACGACACGCGGAACAGGCGCGTCGGCACCCCGCAGATAAGGCCCTCCCGGACGCTCATATGCGGCATGGCGTCGCCGGACAGGTCGATGCCCTCGACCAGCGGTTCGATGATTTCCCGCGCCTTCGGCCCCTGCACGGCAATCACCGCCCATTGCTCCGACGTCGAGGTCAGCCAGACATCGAGCTGCGGGAATTCGGTCTGCAGGTAGTCTTCCATATGGTTGAGGACGCGCGGCGCACCGCCGGTCGTGGTGGTCACATGGAAGCGGTCCTCGGCCATGCGCGCGACCACACCGTCATCATAGATGAACCCGTCCTCGCGCAGCATGATGCCATATTTGCAGCGGCCCGGCTTCAGCCTGGCCCAGCCATTGGTGTAGATGATATCGAGGAAGGCCGCCGCATCCGGCCCGACGACTTCGATCTTGCCGAGCGTCGAGGCGTCGAACAGCCCGGCGATCTCTCGCACGGTCCGGCATTCACGGTTGACCGCGTCATGCATGTCCTCGCCGACCCTTGGATAGTACCAGGCGCGCTTCCACTGGCCGACATCTTCAAAGACCGCCCCATGCTCAACTTCCCAGTCATGCATCGGTGTCCGGCGCACCGGGTCGAACAGTTTTCCGCGCGCATGATTGACGATCGATCCGAAGGTCACCGGTGTATAGGGCGCGCGGAACGTCGTCAGGCCGACCTGCGGCATTTCCCGGTCGAGGGCTTCGGCGGCGATCGCCAGGCCGTGGATATTCGAGGTCTTGCCCTGATCGGAAGCCATGCCGGTAGTGGTGAACCGTTTGACATGTTCGATCGAATGCATGCCCTCGCGCACCGCGAGGCGGATATCCTTGCCCGTGACATCGTTCTGGAAATCGACAAACGCCTTGACCGTCGTTTCCGGACCGGCGCCCGCGGCCGTGCCGGACAGTCCGCCGGACCCGTTGCCGCCGCCTTCGGCCTTGATCCTGATTCTCGGCGAGCGCTTCACCCCGACCGCCTTGGCGGCGCCCTTGCCGGCACCAAGCGCTTCATCGATCCCCGCCTGCAGATCGTCGACCCCGTTGCAGGCACCGACGCTCACGCAGTCCTGCACATACTCGCCCGGCAGGAACCGCTGGGTATCGGGGTCGAACGCGACCTTGCCGCGCGACTGCGAGAACAGATGCACCGACGGGGTCCAGCCGGCCGATGTGATCAGCGCGTCGATGGCAATCGTCCGCGCGCCGCCACCGCCATTGCGGGCCACGCGCATCTGCGAAACCCGCCGCGCGCCTTTCGTATCGGTCACGCCGTGGCCAGTCAGCACTTCGAGGCCGAGATCGGCGGCGGCTGAAAGCAGGCCTTCGCCGGGCGCATCGCGCGTATCGACGATCGCCTCCACGGAAACGCCGTTGCGCTTCAGGTCGAAGGCGGTCTCATAGGCGCAATCATGGGCGGTGTAGACGCCGACCTTGGTGCCGACGGCAACGCCATAATGATTGAGATAGGTCCGCGCCGCCGACGACAGCATGATGCCCGGCCGGTCATTATTGGCGAAAACCATCGGCCTCTCGATCGCGCCGGTGGCAAGAATCACCCGTTTGGCACGCACCTGCCACAGGCGTTCGCGCGGCAGTGCCGGATCGGGGTCCGCCAGATGATCGGTCACCCGCTCGACCAGGCCGACGAAGTTCTGCGCGTAATAGCCGAAGGCGGTCGTCCGGTTCAAAAGCCGGACATTGCTCATATTGGCAAGCCTGGCGGCGACCTGACCGGCCCACTCAAAGCCGTCCTGCCCATCCAGGCGCAAACCACTTTCATGGATCAGCGCCCCGCCGAACCGTGCCTGCTCGTCGCACAGGATGACGCTTGCTCCGGCTTCGGCGGCGGCAAGCGCGGCAGCAAGGCCCGCGACCCCTCCGCCGACAACAAGCACATCGGTATGGACATAGCGGTTCGAATAATGGTCCGGATCGCTCTCGTCGGGCGCGACGCCGAGGCCGGCGGCCGCGCGGATGACCGGCTCATACAGCTTGTCCCAAGCCCGCTTCGGCCACATGAACGTCTTGTAGTAGAAGCCGGCGGCGAATATCGGCGACAGCAGATTGTTGACGGCGCCGATATCAAAGGCCAGCGACGGCCAGCGGTTCTGCGAGACCGCCTTCATGCCTTCGAACACTTCCTGCACCGTGGCCCGCACATTGGGCTGCCGTCGCGCCCGGTCGCGTTCGATCCCCATCAGTGCGTTCGGTTCTTCCGGCCCGGCGCCGAGAACGCCGCGCGGCCGGTGATATTTGAACGACCGGCCCATCAGGTGCACGCCATTGGCCAGCAGCGCCGAAGCCAGCGTATCGCCCTCCAGCCCGGTGTAAATCTCCCCGTCGAAGGAAAAGCGCAGCGTCCTTGCCGGTGTCAGCCGGCCGGCACCGGCAATGCGATTGGCGCCGCTCATTTCGCCGCTCCCTTTTTGCCGGGAGGCGTCTTGCCGGCAAGCGCTGCGGCATCGGGCCTCGGTTCACCGGCCTTGTAGGTCGTCAGGAATCTGTCGCTCACGGTGTCGCGCACCGCATTGAAGAACCGGCCGCATCCGTGGATATGGCGCCAGCGCTCATAGGCGAGGCCCTTGGGATTTTCGCGCAGAAAGAACATCTGTTCGAATGCCGCATCGTCAATCGACGCGATATCGGAGGGCCGCACAATATGCGCCTCTCCGGCATGCTGGAATTCAAGCTCCGGCCGGTCTTCCTGGCAATAGGGACAATGGATAAGAAGCATCGTCTGTCTCCCTAATGCGCAACCGCCGCAGCCGCGGCTTCGTCGATCAACCGGCCGGTGCGGAACCGTTCGAGCGTGAAGGGCGCATTGATCGGATGCGGCGCATCGCGGGCGATCGTATGGGCGAACACATGCGCCGATCCGGGCGTCGCCTTGAAGCCGCCGGTGCCCCAGCCGCAATTGACATAGAGGCCGTCAACCGGCGTCTTCGCCAGGATCGGCGAGCGGTCCGGCGTCACGTCGACAATGCCGCCCCAGGAGCGCAGCATCTTCATGCGGGTGAAGATCGGAAACATCTCACAGATCGCCTCCAGTGTATGGCTCAATATGTGCAGGCCTCCGGTCTGCGAATAGGAGGTGTATTGGTCGGTGCCGGCACCGATCACGAGTTCGCCCTTGTCGGACTGCGAGATATAGGCATGGACCGTGTTCGACATGACGACACAGGGGAAAACCGGCTTGACCGGCTCCGAGACCAGCGCCTGCAGCGGATAGCTTTCAAGCGGCATGGTGATGCCGGCCATCTCCATCAGCACGGAACTGTGGCCTGCGGCAACGACGCCGACCTTCTTGGCACCGATAAAGCCGCGTTCGGTGTCCACGCCCTCCACCGCGCCGTCGGCCCCGCGCCTTATGCCGGTGACGGCGCAGTTCTGGATGATGTCGACGCCGCGGTCGGCGGCGGCACGCGCATAGCCCCAGGCAACGGCGTCGTGCCGGGCCACGCCGCCGCGGCGCTGCAGGGCGGCGCCCATCACCGGATAGCGGGCCGTCCGCGCGATGTTGAGCGGCGGACAGAATTCCTTCGCTTCCTCCGGCGTCAGCCACTCATTTTGCACCCCGTTCAACCGGTTGGCATGGATATGACGCTGCGCGCCCTGCACGTCATGGACATTATGCGCCAGCATCATCACGCCGCGCGCCGAATACATGACGTTGTAATTGAGGTCCTGGCTCAGCCCGTCCCACAATTTCATTGCGTGATTGTAGAGGCCGGCGCTTTCGTCATAGAGATAATTCGACCGGATGATCGTCGTGTTGCGTCCGGTATTGCCGCCGCCGAGCCAGCCCTTTTCCACCACCGCCACATTGGTGATGCCATGCTGTTTGGCAAGGTAATAGGCCGTGCCCAGACCATGCCCGCCGGCCCCCACAATGACCACGTCATACTGTTTTTTGGGCTCCGGGGACTCCCACTGTTTCGGCCATCCGCTGTGGCCGCGCATCGCCTCCCGGGCAACGGCAAAAATGGAATATTTCCGCATGGCTGGTCGCGCTCCGCTTCCCATCGGCAAACTGACGGTCCGTTTGTCGCGATCATCTGATTGCAGATTTATCAAAGGCGCGATAGCCCTTTTGCGACGCATAGCGCCGCGTTATCGAACCGACAGGCGAGACAATGATCCCGGCCCGGCGTTGCTCCGCGAGCGAGTTGGCCGAATTCCGCATCAAATCGTCCGGTGACGGTGCAATTCTGTGGACTTGCCGCCGGAAATCTGTTACGGCCATCGCAGTCGCGAGATCGTCGATCTACGCGAAGAGAAATTTGTTTGCCCAGAGATGTCGCTGAATTGAAACGACGGCGACGACCACAACCGGAAGGAACGGGATTAAGGTGCAAGTACTTGTCCGCGACAACAATGTAGACCAGGCCCTGCGCGCGCTGAAGAAGAAGATGCAGCGCGAGGGTATTTTTCGTGAAATGAAGATGCGCGATTTCTACGAGAAGCCGTCGCAGAAACGCGCGCGCGAAAAGGCTGAAGCCGTCCGACGCGTCCGCAAGCTGGCGCGCAAGCGGGCGCAGCGCGAAGGTCTTTTGCCCGGTCGCTCCTCGGGCGGCCGCTGAGATCGCCATTATTCAAACGTAATCATTGCGTTTTGTCAGGCGGGACGATTAAATCGTCACCGCCTGATTTTTTTTGATTGATGCCGGGGCACGGGAACGAGGGATATTCGGGTGAAAGCGGACAGGAGTTTGAGCCTCAGCCGGCGACGCCTCGGCGCGCTCCTGTTTCTGGGCGCGTGCACCCTGGCGGTTGCCGGGTGCCAGACCAGCAATCCGGAAGCTGTGATCCGCATCGAGAGCGAACAGGGCTCGGAAAGCAATATCGCTTCGCTGACCGAGGTTATCAAAAACAACCCGAGGGATCCGCAGGCCTATAATGTGCGCGGCAGCGCCTATGGCCGCGCCGGCGATTTCAGCAAGGCGCTGCTGGATTTCAACAAGGCCATCCAGCTCAATCCGAATTTCTACCAGGCCTATGCCAATCGCGCGCTGATCTATCGCGGCATGGGCGATCTCAAGGCCGCTTCGGACGATTACAACAAGGCGCTACGCATCAATCCACGCTACGATGTCGCCTATATCGGCCGCGGCAACATGTATCAGCAGGCCGGCCAGTCAGCCAACGCCTTCAACGATTTCCAGCGGGCCATCGACCTCGATACGACGGATCCGCGCGCCTACAACAATCGCGGCCTGATCTACCAGAAGCGCGGCGAGCACAAACTGGCGATCGAGGATTTTTCCAAATCCATATCGCTGTCGCCCAATGCGCCCCTGCCCTACAACAATCGCGGCCTGTCCTATCTGGCGCTGGGCGATGAGGAAAACGCCTTTACCGACATCAACAAGGCGCTTCAGCTCGACAAGGATATTGCCGAGGCCTGGGTCAACCAGGCGCTGATCTATGAGCGCCGGGGCGAAACCGCCAAGGCCCGCCGGTCCTATGCACACGCCGTCCGGCTCGACCCGGAATACCAGCCCGCCAAGGATGGCCTCGCGCGCACCCGGGGATAGCGGCGCCTGCAAAAAACCCGCCCGGAAAGGCGGGTTTTGACTTGAGCACTGGAATCAGTGATCCATCGCCTTGAAAATGTCTTCCGTCATCTTCTTGGCGTCGCCCAGCAGCATCATCGTGCCGTCCTTGTAGAACAGCGTATTGTCGATGCCGGCATAACCCGATCCCAGCGACCGCTTGACGAACAGGCAAGTCTTCGCCTTGTCCACTTCGAGGATCGGCATGCCGTAGATCGGCGAGGACGGATCGTCGCGCGCCGCCGGGTTGGTGACGTCATTGGCACCGATCACATAGGCGACATCGGCCTGCGCGAATTCCGAATTGATGTCTTCCAGCTCGAAGACCTCGTCATAGGGAACATTGGCCTCGGCCAGCAGCACATTCATGTGGCCGGGCATGCGTCCGGCAACGGGGTGGATGGCGTATTTGACCTCGACATCATTGGCCTTCAGCGTATCGGCAAGCTCCCGCAGCGCATGCTGCGCCTGGGCCACCGCCATGCCGTAGCCGGGCACGATGATCACCTTCGACGCATTGGCCATCAGGAAGGCCGCGTCCTCGGCCGAACCGAGCTTCACGGACCGGTCGATATCGTCATCGGCCGCCGCCGCCGTTTCGCCGCCGAACCCGCCGAGGATCACCGAGATAAAGGACCGGTTCATCCCCTTGCACATGATGTAGGACAGTATCGCGCCCGACGAGCCGACAAGCGCGCCGGTGACGATCAGCGCCAGGTTGCCGACCGTGAAGCCGATACCGGCCGCCGCCCAGCCCGAATAGGAGTTGAGCATCGAGACCACCACCGGCATGTCGGCACCGCCGATCGGAATGATGATCAGCACGCCGATCAGCAGCGACAAAATCACAATCAGCCAGAAGACAAAGGTGCTCTCGCTGAACACCAGGATGATCACCAGCAGGATGATGGCGATGGCAAGGCCCGCATTGACCGCATGGCGCATCGGCAGCAGGATCGGTTTGCCCGACATGCGGCCGTCGAGTTTCAGGAAGGCGATGATCGAACCGGTGAAGGTGATGGCGCCGATAGCGACCCCGATCGACATTTCGATCAGCGCCTGGGCATGAATATCGCCGATCTGCCCGATCCCGAAGGAAGAGGGCGCATAGAGCGCCGCGGCGGCGACCATCACCGCCGCCAGACCGACCAGCGAATGGAATGCGGCGACGAGCTGCGGCATCGCCGTCATCGGAATCCGCCTCGCCACATAGGCGCCGACACCACCGCCAGCCGCCAGCCCGATGATGATCAGACCGAAGCCGCCGGCCGAGGGGGTCGCCAGCGCCAGGGTCGTGACGATGGCGAGCGCCATGCCGATCATGCCGTAGACATTGCCGCGCCGGCTGGTGGTTGGATGGGAAAGCCCTCGAAGCGCCAGGATGAACAGGACGCCGGAAATCAGATAGAGAAAGGCCGCGAAACTTTCGGACATCGATCAGCCCCTCACTTTTCTTTTTTCTTGTACATGGCAAGCATGCGCTGGGTGACCAGAAACCCGCCGAAAATATTCACCGAAGCGAGCACCAGCGCGATGAAGCCGAAGCCGCTGGCCAGGCCGCTGGCCGCTATGCCGACGGCCAGCAGCGCGCCGACGACGATCACCGAGGAAATGGCGTTGGTCACCGCCATCAGCGGCGTGTGCAGGGCCGGTGTCACCGACCAGACGACGTAATAACCGACGAAGATCGCCAGGATGAAGATGGCGAAGCGGAAGACGAACGGATCGATCGCCCCGCCGCTGGCCCCGTGCGCCGCCGCGCCGGCGGCCTCGGCCACGGCGGGCAGATCGGCTGCCGCGTCCCGCACGGCCTGCGCTGCCGCGTCCAGACCGTCCAGTGCCTTGTCGAGTGCGGATTCGGCCATTACGCTTCTCCCTTCTGGTCTTTGGGCCCGCCGAAATTCGGATGAACGATCGCCCCGTCGCGGGTCAGGACCGTGGCCTTGACCAACTCATCGTCGGGATCGATGGCCAGCGCCGTCTTGTCCTTGTCGATAAGGGTTTCCAGGAACGTCACCAGGTTCTTGGCATAAAGCTGCGAGGCGCTGGCGGCGATGCGGCCGGGCACATTGTCATATCCGATGACGCGCACGCCCTCGACTTCAGCGATCCCGCCGGCTTTTGCACCCTCGACATTGCCGCCGCGCTCGACTGCGAGATCGACGCAGATGGAGCCGGGCCGCATGGATTTCAGCATCGCCTTGCTGACCAGCCTGGGTGCGGGACGGCCCGGGATCAGCGCGGTGGTGATGACGATATCCTGTTTGGCAATGTGATCGGCGACCAGCGCCGCCTGCTTGTCCTGGTATTCCTTGGACATTTCCTTGGCATAACCGCCGGCCGTTTCCGCCGCCTTGAACTCCTCGTCCTCGACGGCAATGAATTTCGCGCCCAGCGATGCCACCTGTTCCTTGGCGGCGGGCCGCACATCGGTGGCCGAGACCACGGCGCCCAAGCGCCGCGCGGTGGCGATCGCCTGCAGTCCGGCAACCCCGGCCCCCATGACGAACACCTTGGCGGCGGGAACCGTTCCGGCCGCCGTCATCATCATCGGCACCGCCCGGTCGAAGACATGGGCCGCATCGATCACCGCCTGATAGCCCGCCAGATTGGCCTGAGACGACAGCACGTCCATCGACTGTGCCCGGGTGATGCGCGGCATCAGTTCCATGGCAAACGTGGTCAGTCCGGCCTTGGCCATCGCCGCCAGCGCCTTTTCCTGACCGTAAGGGTCCATGATCGCAATGACGACCGCACCCTTTTTGTAGTTCTTGACTTCCGCATCGGTCGGCCGGCGGACCCTGAGAATGACATCGGCGGTTTTTGCGGCCGTCGCCGTTCCGAGCTTGGCGCCGGCGGCGGCATAATCGGCATCGGGGATCTGCGATCCGAGTCCCGCCCCCTTCTGAACGACGACCTTGAGGCCGAGAGCGGCAAGTTTCCTGACCGAATCCGGGGAGCCTGCGACACGCGGTTCGCCTGAGGCGGATTCCTTTGCGATGAATACAGTGCTTGCCACGCTTTGCTCCTTGGTGATTGACGCGCGCCGGACCACCCGGGCGGTCCGCCGTTGTTGGACGCTTCTTTGTCGTTTATTTCAGCAGGTAAAAGCCGAGAGCGAGAAGGAAGATCGTGACAATCGTCGCCGTGATGAAGCCGGCCGCGGTGAAGAACCCGACCGCCATGCCGATGAGCAATACGACGCAGCCCAGTGTGCCGTATTTCGTCAGCGCCAGGAACATGGCATAGGTCTTTTCATGCTCCGCGTAGTCCATTTCGGCGCCCGTTTCGACGGGCCCGGTATTTTCTTCAGCCACTGAGATACTCCCCTGCCTGATCGGCCATGTCCGCATCCCGCGGCGGGCCGTTCGAAACCCCGCACCGGCTGCACATCGACGAATGCCCGCGCACCGGTCCTGTCAGCATCGAATACACAATGCGATCACCCAGGGCAAGGCACCGACATCCCCCGTGGCGCAAGAAGTTCACAGGCCCGGCGGACTGAGCGGCAGCGGCTTCGCGGGCTGTGGTCGAAAAACGCAAAAAGCCGGGCCTCGCCAGCCCGGCTTTTGTGCTTTCACGCGGCCAACGAGAGCCGCAATCCGATCGCAATGCGCGTCAGGCCGCGGCAAGATACCGCGCCGTCGGCAGGATGGTCAGCGGCGGCGTGACCAGTTCCTGTGGCGGTGCGAACATCATGCGGCGCTCGAACGGATGCGACCGGAAGAAAGGATAACGCTCGTAGACCTTCGGCAGCGAAACCGGAATGTCGGCCGCCAGCAGGGTCGCATCGACATCATAGCCCTTGCAGTTCGGGATGGGCTCGGCGACCTGCTTCGAGCGGAATACCCGCTTGTAAAAGGGGACATGCTTGACCGGAATCAGCGAAAGACAGCGATCGGCGGAAAAATAGTCGGACGCCATCGTCGCAATCCGCAGGGTCAGATAGGGAAGCGCCGGCAGATCGTCGAACAGATCGGGGTCCGAGGCATGGCGCACCGGATCGATCAGTGTCATTCCGGCATCGAGAAAGGCATCGACCACGTCGGGATAGACCACCCGGGATGCGCAAACGCGATTGGATGGCGTCACATGATGGATGCGGATCGTGCTGATGAGCTGTTCATCGCAATAAATGCCGAAGACAAAGGCCTGCGGATCGAAATCAATGTCATCAATAAACAGGTCCCCCTCGGCGGGAACCTGATAATTCGCCTTGGAATAGGCCTTGCGGCGCAGCCGCGAGACCTCCTCCATATCTTCCAGACTCTCAATACGCCGATATTCAATGCGATCCATCACATTGAACAATCTATTCGTGAACTCTGATACACCGCCGCCTTGGGTCACTGCCAACCTCGCCCAATGGTTAATGACGGGTTAACACTAAACCATCAATTCAATTTGTTAAAGGTAAATCGCCCAAATCCTTGGATTAACCGCATGTTAAGGTTAACGGAATCTCTGCAGCCGCCGATATCCCTCCGGCTCCGATGAGGAACAACAATACGTTGCAGCAATGGAAAAGCGGCGGTCGCGAACGCCTGGATCAGCGCGAGCTGCGAACGGTATCGCCGGCCGCGCGCCGGCATCGGGACTTACCCGTGACGGGACGCATCAAAGCCCGTTCAGATTGAATGGCGACAATCGTGTTTGTGATCGGCGGATCGATCCGCGGGGAAGGCGCGTGGAACGAGGCGGGTTCACATCCGCACGGCGTCTTCGGCCCTCTGCTTGACCTCTGCGGGCGACAGGTTCTTGTGGCCCGATGTGCTTTCGGTCAGGGCAATGATGCCGCTGCAGGGCATCGGCATGCCGAAAATGAACCCCTGAATGAGATCGGCGCTGTTCGTCGACCGGATCAACTCCAGCTGATCCTCCGTTTCGACGCCTTCGACGACGATCTCCAGGCCCAATTCGCGGGACAGGTGAACGACCCCGCGCAGCAGCTTCAGCGTCCGCTCGTCATTGGTGATGTCGGACACGAAAGAGCGGTCGATCTTGATCTTGTTCAGCGGCAGGACATTGAGATAGCTCAAGCTCGAATATCCGGTGCCGAAATCGTCGATGGCGATCGTCACGCCCTTGGCCCGCAGATCCGTGAGGATTGCCTTGGCCTTGGTGGCATCCTGGACAAAGGCGCTTTCGGTCACTTCCACCTGCAGCCGGTCGGCGCTGAGACCGGTGGATTCCAGGGCGTCCATGACCATATCGACAATGTCGTGGCTGCGCAGATCGTTGGCCGACAGATTGACCGAAACCGATGCGCCGTTGGTCCAGCTCGCGCAATCGCGGCACGCGACGTTGAGCATATGGCGGGTCAGTTCGCTGACAATGCCCATCTCTTCAGCCAGCGGAATGTAATCCGCCGGCGAGACCGCACCGAACTCCGGGTGATACCAGCGTGACAGCGCCTCACAGCAGGCGATCTGAATCGTATCGGCTGTGAACATCGGCTGGTAGGCGACGGTGAACGCCTTGTCCCGGACCGCCTCGCGCAGCGCTGCCTTGAGTTTCTGGCGCCTTGTATATTTGTCGTCCATTTCCTCGGCAAAAATGGTCCAGCTGTCTTTTTCGTTATGCTTGGTCTCGTAAAGGGCGAGATCTGCCTTGATCTGCATGTCATCCAGCCGGAATTCCGACTTGGTTCCGATGACCACGCCGGCGCTCATGCTGACGAAGATCTTGTTGCCGTCGACCAGATAGGTGCCGCGCAGCGAGTCGAACAGGCCGGCCATCATCTCGTCGATCTGTTGGGTGTTGCGCACGTCGCGCACGAAGATGACGAACTCGTCGCCGCCGAAGCGCGACAGGGTCATCCGGTCGTCGACAATGCCGTTCAGCCGGGCCGCCAGCGCGCATAGCAGCCGGTCGCCGGTCAAATGACCGCTGGTGTCGTTGACATGTTTGAAATCGTCCAGATCGAGCACGACCAGCGCATATTTCTCTTCGTCGCCCATCTCCTTGACGGACTTTTCGACGATCTCGGAAAAATAGCCGCGATTGGCAAGCCCCGTCAGGCTGTCATAACGCGCCATGTAGACGATCTTTTCCTCGGCCCTGACACGGGCTGTGACATCCTCGAAGATCAGCACAACACCCTTGTCGCTGCGGCGCTTGGCGCTGAACTCGAGATAGAGATCGTCCGAAAAATAGACCAGCGCCCGCGATTCACGGCCGTCGATCAGCGCATCGAGCTGGCGCTGGATGATCTTCGCCTGGTCGGCACTCACCACCGATCGATGAACGCCGAAACGCAGCACCGCATTGAGCGTGTGGTTGCGCAGCGCCTCACGGTTCGGCACCTTCAGCAGTTCCGCCGCCTTCCTGTTGGCCACGACGATGCGGTTTGCCGAATCGAGCATGAACAGCCCGTGCGGCATATTGTTGAGTGCCGTGTTGAAGCGGTCGGCAATGATGGCGATTTCCCGATGGCTGATCACATTGTCATAGAGAAACTCGCGTACGCCATTGGCCATGGCCCGGGTGGTGACGATCAGCGGAACGATCAGCAGCGCCAGCACCGCCATATAGATGTTGCCGACCAGGAACAGCGAAACCATGATCGGCAGGCCGGCCGCCAGGGTAATCACGTTCACATTGGTCTTGGAACCGAAATTGCGTCCGACAACCGAAACCATGGCGCTCAGCGTGACCGACAGCACCGCCGTCTGGGCAAACACATCCCGCGTGACCAGAAATGCATATCCGTTCATGGCGCCGAGCATCAGCGTCGCCAGGCCCGTCCCGGCAATATAGACCCGCTCCCAGCGGGCAATGGTTTCGCGGTCATCCTCGGTAAACACCACCTTGTCGAAGCGTTTTACGGAGTAAAGACGACCGAGCCATATGGTGAAAATGGCCACGCCGAAGGCGATATAGGCAGGATCCCGCACCTTGATGAAAATGAGCATGCAGATGGTAACATGCGCCACCATGCCGGCGCGCAGGGTCATTCGGTTACCATAAAGCGAGCGAACAAACGACAGATACACATCCGTCGGGATCTGATCCTCGGTCTTGCCGCCCATGCGTTTTGCCTTTTTCCACACGCCGCACGTCGTACAGGAAAAGACTTAAGGAAGGTTTTAACTCAAGATTGCACTAATTTTCACCGGAAAGCAGCAGAACGGACGAGGCGGCCCGCAAATCGGTCCCTATCCGCTATTCCGCCGCCTGTTTCGACGGTTCCGCAGCCTCGGCAAAGGCGGATTTGAGCGCCGGAAGAGTGGCGTTGGCCTTGTCGATGGATTGCGCCTTCACGGGTCCATATCCGCGAATACTGTCGGGATAGCCGAGCAGGTCGGCAGCCGCTCTGCAGTTATGTGCGCCAAGCCTGTCGGCAACCTCATCGAGCAGGTCTTCATAGTCCCGCAGCAATTGCCGTTCGATGCGGCGTTCCTCCTGATAGGCAAACGGATCGATCCACGTGCCGCGCAGCCGGCGCATCGGCGCAAGAACGGCGAAAAGCCGCATGATCCACGGCCCGAAGCGTCGTTTCTGCGGGCGTCCTGCGGCGTCTTTCTTCGACTCCATCATCGGTGGCGCGAGGTGAAACTCGAGCCTGTCCCAGCTTTCGAACTGGTCGGCCAGTTGCGCCGCGAACGAACCGTTGCAATAGAGCCGCGCGACTTCATACTCGTCCTTGACCGCCATCAGCTTGAACAGCCCGCGCGCCGCAGCTTCGGTCACCGCTCCGGCCTTGCCCGTTGCCGCCTCCTCGGCCCTTCTTACCCGCGCCATTTTCGCCACATAGCGGGCCGCATAGGCCTTGCTTTGATAGTCTTTGAGAAAATCCCGCCGCCGCTCGATCGCTTCGACGGCTGTGCGCGCAAGCCGATGCGCCGGGTTGACGGGACGCGCTGCGTCCATGCGGTCGCGGACGGATTGGGGATCATGGGCCGCCCTGCGGCCCCAGCGAAACGCCGCGATATTCATCTCGGCGGCCTGCCCGTTGAGCCTGATCGCCTTCTCGAGCGCCGCTGCGGAGAGCGGCACGCCACCGCGCTGGAAGGCGATCCCGAGCAGGAACATATTGGCGGCGATCGCCTGGCCGAGAAGCGCGACGGCGGCGCCGGTTCCGTCGAAATAGACGGTCCGCTCTTCCCCGGCCGCCTGGAGGATCGACCGTTTCAGCCGTTCGCCGGGCAGCGAATAATCGGCGTTGCGTGCAAATTCGCCCGGCATGACTTCCGCCGTATTGGCCACGAACAGGGTTTCGCCCTCGCGGACCGCGGCCAACACCTTGCGCGAGCCCGAGACGACCAGATCGCAGCCGAGAACCAGATCGGCCTTGCCGGCCGGCACCCGGATCGCATTGATCTGCTCCGGCGTGGCGGAAATGCGGATATAGGAGTAGACGGCCCCGCCCTTCTGCGCCAGCCCGGCCATGTCAATCATGCCGCAGCCCTTGCCCTCCAGATGGGCCGCCATGCCGAGAATGGCGCCGATGGTGACGACCCCGGTCCCGCCGACGCCCGTGACGATCGCCGCCCAGCCCTCGCCCGGCGCCGGGACGCGCGGCTCGGGTACGCCGGCAAGCGGGTCCTCGGCAGTCGCGGTCGCCGCCGCTGTCTTCAGTTTTGCGCCATGAACGGTGACAAAGGACGGGCAGAACCCCTCGACGCAGGAAAAATCCTTGTTGCAGCTTGACTGGTCGATCCGCCGCTTGCGCCCGAACTCCGTTTCAACCGGCTGTACGGAAACGCAGTTGGACTGGATGCCGCAATCGCCGCATCCCTCGCAAACCAGTTCGTTGATGATCACGCGGCGGTCGGGATCGGGATGCGTGCCGCGCTTGCGCCGGCGGCGCTTCTCGGCGGCGCAGGTCTGATCGTAGAGCAGGACCGAAACGCCCTTGACGGTGCGAAGTTCGCGCTGCACCGCGTCCATCTGCGAGCGGTGGTGAACGGTCATGCGCTCCGGCCAGTCCGTGCCGGGTGGGTATTTATCCGGCTCATCGCTGACCAGTGCGATCCGTTCGACACCCTCGGCGCGCACCTGGCGGGCGATTTCATCGACCGTCAGCCCGCCCTCAAGCGTTTGCCCGCCGGTCATGGCGACGGCATCATTGTAGAGGATCTTGTATGTCAGGTCGCTGCCGGCGGACAGCGCGAAGCGCAAGGCCAGAATGCCGGAATGATTATAGGTGCCGTCACCGAGGTTCTGAAAGATATGTTGCGTGCTGGAGAAGGGCTGCTGGCCGACCCATTGGGCGCCCTCGCCGCCCATCTGGGTGAAGCCATGGGTGTCCCGGTCCATCCAGATCGCCATGAAGTGGCAGCCTATACCGGCCGCTGCGATCGAACCCTCGGGCACCTTTGTCGAACTGTTATGCGGACAGCCGGAACAGAAATAGGGTGTTCGCACCGCAATGTCGGACGCATCGGCGAGCATCGCCTGGAACTGGCGAATGCGCTTGACCCGCTTGTCGATCGCCTCGGAGGGTCCGATCACCCGCAGGATCCGCTCACCCACCGCCACCGAAATATCATTCGGGTCGAGGGCGCCGCTCACCGGGAAGAGCCACCGGCCCTGCTCGTCCCGTTTGCCGACGATCACCGGCTGTTGGGCGGTGCCATAGAGCGCCTCGCGCAATTGCGACTCGATCAGCGACCGTTTTTCCTCGACCACGATCACCATGTCCAGGCCGTCGACAAAGGCGCTAAAATCCTCAAGGTCGAGCGGCCAGGGGGCGGCGACCTTCATCAGCCGCACACCGAGCCGGTTGGCCTCCGCCTCATCGATGCCGAGATCCGACAGGCTCTGGCGCACGTCGAGATAACTCTTGCCGACGCTGATGATCCCGAGCCTGGCGTCGCCGCCACCCGAAAAGACGATGCGGTTCAGACCGTTGGCGCGGATGAACGCGGCCGCGGCCGCCCGTTTGTATTCATGCAGCCGCCGCTCCTGGCCGAGAAAATCAAGCTCCGCGGCACGGATGTTCAGCCCGCCCGGCGGCATCTCGAAATCCGGCGTGACGATTGTCACCCGGTCCAGCCCGGCATGGATGGACGCCGTCGATTCGATATTGTCCTTGACGCATTTCAGCGCCGCCCATGTTCCGGCGAACCGCGACAGGGCAAATCCGTAGAGCCCGTAATCGACGATTTCCTGCACGCCGGCCGGGTTGAGGATCGGGATCATCGTATCGACGAACTGAAACTCGGTCTGATGCGCATTGGTCGACGATTCGGCGGTGTGATCGTCGCCCATCAGCGCCAGCACGCCGCCATGGGCCGAACTGCCGGCCAGGTTCCCGTGGCGGAACACATCGCCGGAGCGGTCGACGCCCGGCCCCTTGCCGTACCAGACCGAAAACACGCCGTCGAACCGGCCGTTTCCATCCAGTTCCGCCTGTTGCGTTCCCCAGCAGGCGGTTGCGGCGAGTTCTTCATTGAGGCCCGGCTGGAAGACGATATCGCTGGCCTGCAGGCTGGCCTGGGCCTGCAGCATCTGCTGGTCGAGCGCGCCCAGCGGCGAACCGCGATAACCCGAGACAAAACCGGCCGTGTTGAGCCCCGCCTGGCGGTCGAGTGCCTTTTGCATCAGCAGCAGGCGGACGACGGCCTGGGTTCCGGTCACGAAGATCCGGTCCTTTGACAGGTCGAACTTGTCTTCCAGCGAGACGTCCAGCAGTTGCATCGGGTTCTCCGCGGCACGGTCCGGGGATCACACTATGGCCGATCGTGTCCCCATCCGGCAAGATTTGGGATCGGAGGCCAGAACGTCAAATGATTTTGAATGGGCGGCCTGAATATTTGTCCCGGCAACCCTCAGAGCCGGCCGGCTCTCTGCTGCAGCATAAGGAATGTGTCCTGGGCATATTCGGCGATCTGGAACCACAGATAGGCGTCACGCCGGTAACCCATATAGGAGTCCAGCAGGGTCTTGAAATCCTCGTTTTCAGAGGCGATTTCGCTGTAGGTCTCTTCCGCGGCGTTGAAACAGGCCAGGAGAACGTCATGCGAATAGGGCCGCAGGATCGTGCCCTTCTCGACCAGCGATTTCAGCGCCGGCGGGTTGAGCATGTCATAGCGGGCCGTGAGCATCGAATTGGCCAGCGCCGAACCGGTCCGCACCGCTTCCTGATAGGTTTCGGGAAGCGCGTTCCACTTGTCGAGATTGATCAGATTGGTGGCGGCGACACCGCCTTCCCACCACCCGGGATAATAGTAGTATTTGGCGACGCGGTTCAGCCCGAGCTTGTCGTCATCATAGGGGCCGACGAATTCGGCCGCATCGATGACGCCGTTTTCAAGAGCCTGGTAGATCCGGTCGGCCGGAATGTCCTGGGAGATGACGCCGATCTTCTCCATCACGCTGCCGCCAAAGCCACCGATCCGCAGCTTCAGATCGCGCATATCGTCAACGGAATTGATTTCCTTGCGGAACCAGCCGCCCATCTGGGCGCCGGTATTGCCGGCCGGAAAGCCGATCACATTGTATTTGGCGTAGAACGTGTTGAGCAGGTCCATCCCGCCACCGGCATAGAGCCAGGCATTCGTCATGCGCTGGTTGAGGCCGAACGGCACACCGGTGCCGAAAGCGAAAGTCGGATCGGTTTCCCAGAAATAATAGGAAGCCGTATGGGCCATGTCGACGACACCGTTTTGCACCGCGTCAAGACCACTCACCTCATTGACGATGACGCCCGTCGGGAAGACCTCGATATCGAGATTGCCGTCGGTCGCCTCGCGAACGGAATCGGCGAAGACCTCAGCCGCGCCGTAAAGCGTTTCGAGCCGTTTCGGAAAGCCCGAGGAGAGCCGCCACTTGAATTTCGGCGCCTCGGGAATAACCGCGGGTGCCGCCGGCGCGGCGGGCGTTTCCGTTGCGGCGGAGGTGTCCGGTGCCGGTGCCGGCGCCGTTTCGGTTGTCTGGGCCATCGCCGATCCGGCCAGGGACGCTGCGGCGGCGGTGCCTGCTGCGCCGGCCTTCTTGATAAATGAGCGACGGTCCATCCTTGTTCTCCGTTTTGATTGCCAGCCCTGATTGAACGGCCGCGTCCCCATCGCGGCACTGTCGGCGTTCAACCGTGAAATCAATAC
>JANQMU010000039.1 GCA_028279875.1 Rhizobiaceae bacterium | reverse complement strand
GGCGCCAAGGACCGGGCCCGCATTGAAGCTGAGGAAACGGCGGAAGAAACAGAAGCGGCATAAGAACCGCAGCAGATCGGACTGTCGGGGCCGGGCTTTCGCCCGGCCTTTTTTGTAGGAGTGAGCAAGCGCACCAAGTTTGATGGACGGCCGGGCCAGTCCTGCCCGCCATAAAATATCCGAAGGATAATGACGCGGGTTTATTCAACGGCGAAGGCGATTATCACGCGCCGTTCAAAGCCGACGATTCGCAACCCTGTCCGGATATCGTCATGTTGGTGGCCGCGTTCCGAGGCCATATCGAAGCCCCTGCAATAGTCCTCAAGACGGTCGATATAGGACAGCGCAATTTCGGGACCGGCCCTGTCGGCAATCCAGTCGTAGAGCGCATTCAAATCAGAAACAGCATCGCCTGATATTTCGACGACGCGCCGTTTCAAACCGGCCCGCGTCCTGCGCTATGACGGGCGCGGATTTCGTCAAACGCATCCCCGACGGGACGGGTTTTCTGTTTGCCTTCCTGCACAGCGTCATAGGTTGCCGCCACTTCATCATTGAGCCAGCGTTCCACGGCGGCGTCACGCTCCTGCAGAGCGCGCAATCCCGCCCTGACAACCTCACTGATGCTGGCATAGCCGCCGCTCTTGATTTGGGCGTCTATGAACGCCATGTTTTCCGCTTTAAGACTGACTGTTCTCTTTTCGGTTCCGGCCACAGCAAGCCCTCCTTTTAAGATCAGTATATCATCATGGTATGAATTTTTCATACCATTTGTCGGATCGTGTCCCGATATGTGGTGTAACTTACGGTGTCGCTCACCGTGCTCCCCGGCATGATGGTCAATCTTCAAGTCACCGCTTCTCGCGGCCCATTTGCAACAGCTATTTCGAGAGTGACGCGGAACCACTTGTCTTCGGTAAATCCAAAACGCAAATCGCCATCTATCGCATCGAGGACGGACTTTGCCGTGGCAAGGCCAAGACCGGTGCCGCCGGTGCCCTTGCTTCGTGATTTTTCAATGCGCTTGAAGGGAAGAGAAATGGTGTCCCAATACTCTTCGGGTATTCCCGGCCCGGGATCGTCGACCATGATGTGCACATGTGATCCGACCTGCTCGAGGCGAACTTCGGCCTTTCCGCCAAAGCGCACGGCGTTCCGGATCACATTCATGATGGCGCGCCGCAACGCGAAAGGACGTGCATTGATCCAGATCCGAACCGGGGTTTGCGATGCGGCATTCTCTTCCGTTTGTTCAAGGACATTGCGATAGGTAACGTTTTCCCCGAGATCGGATGCGTCGTCACAAGCCGATTGGACAAGGGACACAATGTCCACGACCTGAACCTCTTCGCGCTGATCCTCGCGTTTCAGAAACCGCATGCTCTCGTCGATCATCACATCGATTTCTTCCAGATCGCGCAGCATATCCTTTCGAACCTGATCGTCCTGGAGGGACTCGACGTGCAGCCGCAAACGGGTGAATGGCGTGTGCAGGTCATGCGACATTGCGGCCAGCTGATTGATGCGTTCGGCATCCCGATCTTCGTTTGCCGACACGATTTCGGCCAATGCGCGTTCGACATCCCGAAATTCAGACAGTCTTGCCGTTTGCGGCACAATTTGATCGACATTTGCCTTGCGGATCGCGGTCGCCAGTCCTCGAATTTTCCTCGACGTCCAGATCACGCTCAGAACGGAAATGCCGATCAATACAAGTGCGGCCGCCAAACACGTCGAATAGACGAGCCAAAGGGGTTGTCGGGCGGACCAGGCGTCTGTCTGGAAGGCAATGGCGATTGATCTGTCGAGATCTGCAATCAGCCGGAACGCGTCAGGGGAGCGCGCCAGAGCCAGTGACAGTTCCACGAAAAACTCTTCAGCGAATGTCAGCGAAGCGAGACGGGAAACCACTTCGGTCGACAGCTGGCTTCCACTGCCGCGTATGCGGACGTCCAAAGGCCAGTCCGATCCGATGCGTTCGCTCGGGAGGGTGATCGACTGTTCCACGCTCAACCCGTCATCCAGAAAGTCTCCGATCTTTCGGACCGAGATATCCAGATCGTTGGGCGGGTTCACCGATGGCGCGGATGTCAGATGAGAGGAGATGATGGCGAATACCACCGTCCCCATATATTCCGCTTGTACGACATCGGCCTGGTACTTCGCGTAGGCGCGGTGGAGGTACAATCCCGTCGCGACGAAACCCGCCAGGATTGTCGCATTGACCAGCAACAGCCAGATCAATAGCGATCCCCAGCCCCTGAGAGTGCCGGAGTTTTTCTTTGGGTCGATCATTCGTTCGCGTCGGAAGCGGGTCCCGAAAACGTGTACCCCTTGCCCCAGACGGTTTTGATGATCTCGGGCTCGGCTTGATTGCTCTCGATTTTTTTTCGCAGCCGACTGACCAGCAAATCAATGCGCCGTTTCAGTGGGTCATTCTCGCTGTGATAAATGAAATCGGATAATTGATCGCGAGATAAAACTCTTCCCTGATGCTGAATCAATACGGCAAGCAAGCCAAACTCGCCGTCAGTGAGCGAAATCGTCTTCCCGTCCAATGTCTTGAGTTGGTGCGTGCGGAAGTTCAGCACGTAATTTGCAAATCTTACATTTGCCGTGTCAAAGGCGTGCGAAGGGGCCCCAAACGCCGCGACCCGCCGCAAAATCGCACGAATACGGGCGAGAAGCTCCCGAGGGTTGAACGGCTTTCCAAGATAGTCGTCGGCGCCAAGTTCAAGCCCCAAAATGCGGTCGGAGTCATCGCGCATAGCCGTCAGCATGATCACCGGGAGGTCGCTCTTGGCGCGAAGCTTCCTGAGGATCGAGTGCCCATCTTCTCCCGGGAGCATGATATCGAGCACGACACACGAAACACTCCACTTCGCAAGGGCATCATACGCCTCGGAAGCGTTTCCGGCCGTTGTCACACGAAGGTTGAACTGACCAAGAAAGCGCTTGGTCAGCCTCAATACGTCCGGATCGTCATCGACGACAAGAATGTGCGGGCTTTCCTCCAGTCTTCGCTCCCTTTACCTCCCGTCTGACATTATGACACAATATTCTTCCGTCAGCGTGCGAGGGCCGGAATATTCTGCGATCTTTTTTGTATCATTATGTAGCATCGATGCGGGTCACCTGGATCGTTCCTTCCTTGGCGTTTCTGGTGTGCCTGAGCGCCGCAAGCTCAGCGGTCTCTCTGGAAATCCGGGTTGGTCACAACGCGCCTGCGAATGACCCGCGTCACCAGTCGCTGAAGGATTTCGCCAGGCGTGTTGCTGTCCTGTCGAATGGAGAGATGTCCGTAAAAGTCTTTCCCGCCAACACGATCGGAAAGGACCACGAACGCCTGGAATTGATGCAGTCCGGTTTGCTGGAAATGTCGCTGACTGGCGAGATACTTGCCAATTTCGACAGCCGCTGGTCGATCATTTCCATGCCGTACCTTTGGCGTGACCAGGCCCACATTCGCCGCTTCCTCAACAGCGATATTGCAGATCGATGGAAGGCGGAAACGGCGAAGACCCACGGTTTGGTGCTGTTCGGCTTCCTGGAGCGTTCGCCGCGTGTTTTGACCACGCGTGAAACCAGCGTGTCCGGAATTCAGGATCTTGCCGGGCTTCGAATTCGGGTGCCTCAAATCCCGGTCTATGTCGATACGTGGCGGGCCTTTGGCGTCGTTCCAACCCCGATGTCGTCGTCTGATTTCTATTCGGCTCTCGAGGAAGGGCAGATTGACGGCATGGAAAACCCCCTTGAGGTCATGTCTGCCTGGCGCATTCACGAGGTTTCCAGGCATATATCCTTGACCGATCACATGCTCACAAGCCTGTTTCTCGTTGCCTCGAAGACTTTCACCGAGTCATTGACGCCAAGGCAGTTACGAATACTGGAGCAAGCCGCGAAAGAAACCGAGGCCCTGCATGCCCAGAGAATGCAGGATCTCGAGGACGTCATGTTGCGCAATTTGGCCGCGCGTGGAATGCAGATTATCGAAGCGCCCGACACTGAAGCGTTGAAGCAGGCCGCCTTGCTTGTGCACCAGAAGTACATGACTGCGTTTGGCAGGGAAGCTTACGATTTTGTTCAGCAATCCGCATCCTCGGAAGATCCGTAACGGCTGGCTTCATGCCCGCTCATGTACACTTCGATACAGTTTGACGGCTGTTCGGCGACAGCATCCCTAAGGCAGTCTTTGTCCCGTTAGCGTTTATCAGGTGCGACCAATTGCTGTGCGAAGGCACTTGGTCCCCCTGTCCTGGACGCGCCGAAACAGGGAGGACGAGATGACCGTCAGAGAACTAGCCACCACCGCCTTGGCGATCGCGGCGCTTGCATGTGCAGCGACCGCGGCGACCGCCCAGACCACTCTCAAAATTCAGACATCCACGCAGTCGGGCGGATACTCGTTCGACTACCTCAAGGACAACTGGGTGCCTCGCCTCGAAGCGATGAGCGGAGGTGAACTCACGATTGAGTTCTTCCCGATCAACTCGATCGTAGACCGGAAAGAGACCCCGGAAACAGTGATGGCGGGCGTTCTCAACGGAGACTTGACGTCGGTTGCGTATTTCTCCGGCCGCAATCCGGCCTTCGCAATCCTGGGTGACATGATTGCCGGATATGACACGCCAGAGCAGATCCAGACCTTCTGCCGTCATGGAGGTGGCCGCGATGCGCTGCAGGCGCTTTGGGAGGCGACACTTCCCGGTGCGCTCCATGTGGTCGGCTGTGGACCGGTATCGAAAGAAGCTCTGGTCTCCACAGTGCCAATCCGCGGTGTGGCAGACTTGGAGGGGCTGAAAATCCGATCGCCTTCCGGCCTTGCGGCAACGGTCTTCAAGGCAGCGGGTGCGGCACCTGCCTCGATCCCGTTTTCCGACGTTTTCACGTCGCTGGAGAAGGGCGTCATCGATGCCGCCGACGCGTCGGCATATGTCAATAACGACGCCAATGGCTTCCACCAGATCGCAACATTCCCGCTTTACCCGGGCATTCACTCCATGGCGATCCACCAGTTCACGATCAACAAGGAGCAGTGGAACGCGATGACCGACGCCCAGCGTCTGGTGCTCGAGACCTGGTTCTACGCCGCCTATGATGACCTTCGCCGGCAACTTGACCTCCAGGACAAGGCTCTGGTGTCCCGCGACATTGCCAAAGGTCATATCGAAGTGATCAACTGGCCGCTCGAAGAACGCAACAAGTTCCGCGACATCGCGGTCAGCGCCTGGGAGGAAACAGCCGATAAATCGCCCGAGGCCCGGGCTGCGTTGGACGCGCACTACAAGTACATGCGGATGATCGGGCTCCTCCAGTAGTGAGGCAAAGAGCATCAGACCGGCGTCCCTTGCCGGTCTGACATTTGTTTGGGAGGGGGTCATGCAAGGATTTGCTCAGGTCATGGGCCGCGTCAGCATCTTTCTTGGAATGGCTTGCGGTCCATTCTATCTCGCAGCCATAGCACTCTCCGTGTACGAAGTGTTCATGCGCTATGCGCTTGGCGCGCCAACGTCATGGACGTCGGAAACGATCATGATGCTGGTGGCGACGGCCTGGCTGATGTGCGTTGGTGCTGTCACGCAGCAAAGAAGACACATCACCGTCACGACGATGGAGCTTCTTGTTGGCCAGAAGCTTTGGAACCGGTTGACCAAAGTCGCGATCCTGCTGTCGATGCTGGCTGTTCTTGGCCTTCTCATCACGCTCTGGGATCCGATGGTGAAGGTTCTGACCACGATGCAGACCACCGGCAGCGCCTTCGATCCACCGTCTCCGACATATATCAAGACTTTGTTCGTCCTCGCGGCCGGCCTTTATTTTCTGCAGCTTCTCGCCAACCTGGTCACGCCCGCAAAACACCTCGACGAGCCAACAGGGATTGCCGTCGAGTGATGGGTATCGAGCTCATCACATTGGCGATCGTCGTATCGCTCTTTGCGCTGATGGCCATCGGGGTGCCGCTCGGCACCTCGACGCTTTTGATTTCCGTCGCGGCGGCTGTCCTGGCGTTCGGAAGCAATGGCTTCATTCTGGTATCGTCAAATGTTGTGAAAGTCATGGACAAACAGGCACTCATTGCCGTGCCGTTCTTCGTCTTCATGGCAAACATCATGGAACGATCCGGGGTGGCGAAGGAGCTGTTCAACTCCATGGCCATTCTTGGCGGGCAGATGCGCGGTGGTGTTGCTGTCCAGACGTGCCTGGTCGCCGTGGTGCTGGCAGCCATGTCGGGGATCGTCGGTGGCGAAATCGTTCTCCTGGGCCTGATCGCGCTGCCGCAATTGTTCCGCCTCGGTTATGACCGCAAGCTGTCCATCGGCGTGCTTTGCGCGTCCGGCTCGCTGGCGACGCTCATCCCGCCAAGCGTCGTTCTGATCGTCTACGGCGCGGAGGCGGGTGTATCGATCAAGGACCTGTTCACCGCCGGGATCGGTCCGGGAATTCTCCTGGCGGGCCTCTATGTGAGCTACGTTCTCATCCGTGTGCATCTGAACCCCGCAATGGGCCCCGTCTATGACGCACCTGAAGCGCAATTGCCGTTCACGCAGCGGCTGCGGCACCTTAGGGGGCTCATTTTGCCGTTCCTGCTTATCTTCGGCGTCCTTGGCTCGATTTACGGCGGCATCGCCACGGTGACCGAGTCAGCCGCGATCGGTGCGGTTGGTTCCTTGATTGTCGCCGCCGCCCGGCGGGAACTGACCGTGAAGGGACTGCGAGAGGCGCTTTGGGCGACGACGCTGACCACCGGGTCGATCCTTTGGCTGATCATCGGCGCGGTGTCACTGGTCGGTATTTACAACTTGCTGGGCGGCACACGCTTCCTCGGAGGGTTGCTTTCCGGAGTGGATGTGCCTCCAATCGTAGTGATCATCATCATGATGCTGATCATCTTCTTCCTCGGCACGTTCCTCGAGTGGATCGCCATCGTCTTCATTACGGTACCGGTTTTTGCACCGGTGGTCGTTCAACTTGGCTATGACCCCGTATGGTTCGGCATCCTGTTCGCAATGAACATTCAGATCTACATGTTGTCACCGCCCTTCGGCCCGGCCTGTTTCTATCTGAAAAGCGTGGCACCCAAGGATGTGACGCTGCAGGAGATTTTCCTGGCCGTGCTTCCGTTTATCGCATTGCAGATCATTGGTTTGGCGCTGGTCATGGCCTTTCCGGAGATCGCACTTTGGCTCACCGGGCGCTGACCGGGAGGATCGGATGGACTGGAATGAAAAGGATAAGTTGGACATTCACCGCTTCGGCTGGTGGCCCGAACTGTTCGGAACGACCGGCGTGGCGCTGCTTGTCTGGTTCCTGATTGCTTTTGCCCGAGGGTCGGTCTGAATGAGGGTCGCGGTCATCAAAGGCGATGGTATCGGCGCCGATGTCACCGAGGCCGCGCTGGCGGTCGTTCACGCTGCAGCCGAGGCCGCCGGCGCCCCGTCATTGAGCTTTAACGAAATCCGTGCCGGCGCCGGTTACTTTGCAGACAAAGGCCGTGATATCGAGCCCGGTGGCGAGGAAGAGGCCGGGAAGGCGGACGCGATCTTTCTGGGCGCGATCGGTCTTCCCTCGATCCGGCACACGGATGGCACCGAGATCAGTCCGCATTTGCGGTTGAGGGACCGGTTTGAGCTCTATGCCGGGGTCAGGCCGGTGAAAGGATATCCAAACGCGCCGCAGCGCCTTGCCGACCCTCGCGCCGCCGACATCGACATGATCATTCTGCGCGAGTCGACGGAGGGGCTTTTCTATTCGGCGGCGGCTCACGGGCGCAGCCTGATCAAGGGTGACGTGGAGGTCCGCGACACGCTCCGGATTACAAGACCAACTACGGAGAAACTGCATCATTTCGGTTTCAAACTCGCGCAGAAACGGAAAGAGCGGGGTCATGCCGGAAAACTAACCTGCGTGGACAAGGCAAATGTATTCGCGTCAATGGCGTTCTTCCGAAAGATCTACGATGAAATCGCTCCGCACTATCCGGACATTGAGACCGGCTACAGTTACGTGGACGCGCAGGCACTGAACCTGATCCGAAAGCCCTGGGACTATGACGTGATGGTTATGGAGAACATGTTCGGCGACATCCTGTCGGATCTCGCCGGCGGGCTTGTGGGAGGCATGGGCATGGCCCCTTGTGCCGAGATAGGAGACGAGATGGGGCTCTTCCAACCGGCGCACGGCTCTGCACCCGACATTGCGGGACAAGACCAGGCCAATCCACTGGCCGCAATCCTCTCTGGCGGGCTGATGCTTGACTACCTCGCCGAGAAATCCGGCAACACGAAGCTGGAGGACGCTGCTCGTCTGATAGAGAAGGCTGTCGAAAGCGGCTTTTCAGCCGGCGAAGTCCGCCCGATGGAGTTTGGCGGCGATATGGGCACACGTGCGGTGACCGCCGAGATTCTGGGTCGTCTGACACGCGCTAAAGTCTGAACCATGGCAATGCGCCGACTTGATCATTCAATCTGCGCGTAGCGGTTCCGCATCTGAAAGGGGCTGACGCCGTAAGCCGATTTGAAATGCTCATAGAACTGGGTGATTGATGAAAACCCGGCATTTTCTGCAACCGTGGTAATGGCGGCGGAACTTTCCATCAGCAGAGCGCGCGCGCGCAACAATCGCATCCTGATGATGAAGCGTTTCATCGGGACACGCAACGTTTCGGCGAACAGGGATGATGCGTAGTTTGGATGCAGATCGACCACTCGGGCTACATCCGAGATTTTCAGCGGTTGATGAAGGTTTTCGAGAATATGGCGCACCATTTGGACCAGTTTGGGCGCGTGTGCCGAACTGGGCGAGCGGGTCTTTCCCACCTGATGGGAGGGTTGAGACAGAAAGGTCAGTTCGTCCAGCAATGCCCGTCTTAATGTGGCATTGATCTCCATCTTGATGACTTCGCGGCGCTCCATATCGTCCCTTCCAAAGTCTTCGAACCACTGGTTGAACTTCAACTTCTCCAGCAGATTGTCGGACAGAGCGACCACCGCGCCGGCCAGCAGGGCGATCTGCAAGCGGCTGATATGCGGCATCAGCAGAAACGCATCCACCGGCACATAAAGATTGGTCAGGATGACTGGATTGTCGGAAACCGGTTCGATTCTGGTCAGCTGGTGCGGAATGCCGGCCCAGAACGTCACCGGGCGTTCGTTGGGGATTTCAAGCTTTCTGCCGTCATAGTCGTAGTGCATGGAACCGCCGGAGATCAGATTGAATTCCACATGTCCATGCCAATGCGCGGCTCTCATCGGCGCGGGCTGGAATTTGTGCATGCCGAATTCCCCAAAGGCGACCGGGAGAGAAAAAACGTCAGGTTCCCGGGGCTGCTCTCTGCGACCCCGGTTTCGGATTCGGGATGTCTTGCTGGTTCTGTGGTCACCCATATCTTTGAAACCCGGAAAAATCTGTCCGGATTCAATATTGCTGCAACTGCGATGCAAAAGGCAACATGTCATTGACACTTGCGGGTTTGAGGAGGCTTGCCAGGTGTTCTTGAATTGCCATCACGGCCGTCGACGGCCGCAGGGAGGAAGACTGATATGAAAGTGATTTCAGGCGTCTTGACGACGCTCATGCTCGGCGTCTCGGCATCCGCTGTGACAGCAAAAATGGTCGAACCGACAACGCCGCCACCCGCGCCCAGCTTCAGTGCGCAAAGTGAGCCCGTCTTTGTCAAACGGGCTGATATTTTCGATTACCGTGCATTGGACAGCTACACCGAGCCGGAATTCGTCAGCGCATTTGTCGAGGCCGGGAAACTGCCGCCCGTGAAGGATCGCCTGCCGGCTGAGCCCATGGTCTACAAGACGGCAAACATGCCGGACGGAACCGGCGTTTACGGAGGCACGCTGCGCCATGTGATCGGAGGGCGGCCGGAAGGCTGGAATTTCTGGGGTGGTCAGTCGCAGGGGTGGGGCGGAATCGACATCGGCATGACCGAATGCCTGACCCGGACGGGCCCGCTTTTCATGGTCGAGTCGACCGACCTGCAGCCGCTGCCGAACCTGGCACCAGGCTGGGAGTGGTCCGAGGACGGCAAGACGCTCACCGTGCATCTGATCGAAGGAGCGAAATGGTCGGATGGCGATCCATTCGATACGCAAGATATCGACTTTTACTGGAACGATATCATCATGGACCCGGAGGTCACACCGCTGATGGGCGCCAGCCAGGCCACGTACAACGGAGCAACATTGGACATCGTTGACGACCACAGCTTTACGATGACATTCGACACACCCTTCCCGGAAAGTGTGCTCTACAATATGGCCTACGGCAATTTCTGTCCCGGCCCGTCCCACGTTCTCAAACCCCACCATCCCAGGCATGGGGGTGAGAGCTACGACGCCTTCATCAACGCTTTTCCGCCGGAAAAACTCGGTTTTCCGGTCATGGGCGCCTGGGTCCCGGTCGAGTACCGGTCCGATGACATCATCGTGCTGCGACGAAACCCTTACTATTGGAAGGTGGACGAGGACGGCAACCAGTTGCCTTATCTGAACGAGGTCCATTACCGCCTGTCCACCTGGGCCGACCGGGACGTGCAGGCGGTTGCGGGAACTGGGGATTTCTCCAATCTCGAACAGGCGGAAAACTATGTTGAGGCGCTGCGCCGTTCGGCAGCGGACGATGCACCGGCACGCCTTGCCTTCGGTCCGCGGACGATCGGCTATACCTTGTATCCGAACCTGTCCGGGAACGGGTGGGGCGAACCGGATGCGCGGGCGCAGGCCGTGCGCGAGCTGAATCGTAACCTTGATTTTCGCAAGGGCATCAGCCAGGCCATCGATCGCCGGAGGTTGGGTGAAAGCCTGGTGAAGGGACCGTTCACGGTGCAATATCCAGGTGGCCTTTATGCGGGAACTTCCTACTACGACAATGACAGCACCGTCTTTTATCCTTACAGCCTGGAAAGCGCGCGCGCGCATTTCGAGGCCGCGGGACTGAAGGACACGGACGGCAACGGCTTTTACAACTGGCCCGACGGCTCACCGGCTGGAAACGGCGATGTGCAGATCACCATTTTGCACACCTTCGACTACCAGACCGACAAGAACCTGGCGGAAGGTGTCGTCGCAATGCTTGAAGAAGCGGGAATCCGTGCCGCATTGAACTCGCTGAACAACAACGACCGGGATGCAAACCGGGACGCAGGCACGTATGACTGGATGGTTTTCCGCAACGACAAGGAACTGATCACCGTTGTGCAGCAGACCGATGAACTGGCTCCTATCGGTCCGACGACAGCGCGAAACCACCGGGCCAATCCGGCCGGTGAGCTGGATCTGTTGGACTGGGAACAGGACATGGTCGATGTCGTCCAGGCCTTCATGGCAAGCCGTGATTCCGACGAGCGTGCGGAACTGATGAAGCGATATCAGAAGCTTTACACCGAAAATCTCTACGGCGTCGGTCTCACCGCTTACCCGGGTGCTTTGATCATCAACAAGCGTTTCGCAAACATCCCGTCAGGTGTACCGATCTTCATGTACAACTGGGCTGAAGACAATATCATCCGGGAGCGGGTTTATGTGCCTGAAGATGCCCAGCGGGATCATGAACTGCATCCCAAGACGCTGCCGTCCGCAGACGGACCGGTAACTGCGGGTTAAGAGGGTCCTCCCTGCGGGCCGGGCAAGATGCGACTGTGCGCTTGCCCGGTTCCGCCCCAGCAAATAAGGACCGTGGCATGCTGCGCTTCCTTGCTATCAGGCTGTCTCAGGCTGTTCTCGTTCTCATGGTCATGAGCGTGATCAGCTTCACGATCATCAATGCCCCGCCGGGCGACTACGCCGATTACATTCGCGGCAACATGATTTCGCAGGGCGGTGCGTCGATAGAGGCCGCCGATGCCGCAGCCGAAGCCTATCGCGAACGCCACGGCCTGAATGATCCACTGCCATTTCAGTATGTCCGATGGATCTGGGGCATCGTTAGCAGAGGCGATTTCGGGCACTCCTACTACTACAACAAGCCTGTTGCAGATGTTGTGGCAGAGCGATTGCCGCGCACCATCGGTCTTGCGCTGACCTGTCATTTTTTTGCGTCTGTTTTAGGCATTTCCTTCGGCATTTTGGCTGCAACGCGGCAATACGGCTTTGTCGATACGGTCCTTTCCTTCGTCTCCTTTCTCGGCATGACGATCCCACGGTTTCTGCTGGCGCTTATCATCCTCTATGTTTTGGCCTTCAAGCTGAATGTGCAGGAACTGGGAAGTTTCTATTCCAGCCGGTTCGGTGGACAGCCCTATTGGCTGGGGCCGTTCGATTTCAACTGGGCCAAATTATGGAATCTTGTTGAACATGTTTGGCCCGTGGTCTTTATCGCAACGCTGGGTGGTCTTGCCTACAATATGCGCGTCATGCGTGGCAATCTGCTCGATACGCTCAATGCCCAATACGTCGAGACCGCGCGCGCCAAGGGGCTGCGGGAAAGTTCAGTGGTCATGAAGCATGCGGTGCCGAACGCACTGCATCCGCTTGTGGCCTATCAGGGCGTGATCCTGCCTTATATGCTGACGGGAGAGATTGAAGTCGCAATCGTCTTCGGTCTGGCCACCATTGGCCCCGCCATCGTCGGTTCCATGGGCATAGGCGATGTCTACGTCACCGCTACGCTGCTTCTTGTTCTGGGTGCCACGCTGATTGTCGGCAACATCATCGCCGACATCATGCTGGCAGTGCTCGATCCGCGCATCCGGGTGGGCAATGACTGATGGCAGATCACACCGGCATCACGGCACTTGAGGAAGAGCAGGATCAACGCGTTTCCACCGTCAACACGGAGGGCCAGAGTTACCGGGCCCTGGTGTGGCGCAGGTTTCGCCGCTCCGTACCGGGCATGCTCGGGCTGATACTTGTTTGTCTTCTTCTGATCATGGCGCTGTTTGCTCCCTTCTTTGCACCCCAGAACCCAAAGGTTCCGACAATCGCCTTTGCGCCGCCGGACAAAATCAGTTGGTACGTGCCCGGCGACGGTGACAATGCAGGCTGGCGCCTGCTGCCGGTTGCCTTTCCAATTGTCGAATCAGATGAACTCGATCCGATCACCTTCCAGCCGATAACCGGCCCCGATTTCAACAATCCGCGGCCTTTCGCCCTGTTTGTGAAAGGTTGGCAGTACGAATTGTTCGGCCTGACATTCTCGCGTCATTTCATTGGCACGGCGGATGGCACGCCGTTGCATATCCTGGGGACCGACAAGCTGGGGCGCGATATACTGAGCCGCGGGATCATCGGCTCCAGGATCACCCTGGCAATCGCGCTTACCTCGATAACCCTGATTACGATCCTCGGAACGCTGCTGGGCATTACGTCGGGTTATATCGGCGGCTGGTTTGATCTCTGGTTCCAGCGCTTTGTCGAGGTCATTCTCGCTTTTCCGCAACTGCCGCTTTATCTGGCCCTCGCGTCCCTGATCCCCGTCACCGCACCGTCGGGGCTGTTTCTCACCTTTGTGGTGGTGGTGATTGTCGGATTGGGCTGGGCGCAGCTCAGTCGCGAAGTGCGCTCCAAGACACTTGCTTTGCGGCAGATCGACTATGTCCGCGCGGCGCTCGCCATTGGCGCTTCCGACGGACGCATTGTCACCCGCCACATCCTGCCCAATGTTTTAAGTCACGTGATCGTCGCCATCACACTCGGCATTCCGACCATCGTGCTTCTGGAGAGCTTCCTTGGCTTCCTTGGATTTGCCGTGAAACCGCCGCTGATTTCCTGGGGCCTGATGCTTCAGGATGCACGAACCTTCAGCGTGATCGGATCCTATCCCTGGATATTGTCGCCGGTCGGATTTGTGCTGCTTACGGTCTTTGCCTTCAACGCTCTGGGAGACGGATTGCGTGATGCCGTCGACCCCTATTGAGGTGCGTGGGATGAATGAGATGGCGCCAATCATCGATGCGCGGAATGTCGGCGTCACTTTCAAGGTTGACGGAGGCACGGTCGAAGCCGTTCGTGATGTTTCCTTTCAGCTGTTTCCGGGTAAAACCACCGCGCTCGTAGGTGAGAGCGGGTCGGGCAAATCGGTCACGGCACGGGCGGTCATGAGGTTGCTGTCAAAACGCGGCAACGTCGCGGACACCACCCGTATCCTGTACGAAGGCAAGGACATGGCGCATCTGTCCGAAACGGCGATGCGTAAGCTGCGCGGTGACCGGATTGCGATGATTTTTCAGGAACCGATGTCTTCGCTCAACCCGGTCTACAAGATCGGCAATCAGCTCTGCGAAGTCCTGATGCTTCATCAAAAGATCGGCAAGAAGCAGGCTATGGCAAGGGCGATAGAACTGCTGAAGGAGGTCCGAATTCCCGAACCCGAAGCGCGGGTCAACCAGTATCCGCATCAGCTTTCGGGTGGTCAGCGGCAGCGGGTGATGATTGCCATGGCATTGGCAAATCGGCCGGACGTTCTGATCGCTGACGAGCCGACGACGGCGCTGGATGTGACCGTGCAGGCGGAAATTCTGCATCTGATCGATGATCTGAAGGACAAATACGGGATGGGTGTGATCCTGATCACCCATGATCTGACCGTGGTGCGGCAGTTCGCCGATCATGTCTATGTCATGCAGCACGGCGAGGTGCGCGAACAGGGCCCAACCGGAGATATCTTCTCAAATCCGCAACATCCCTACACCAGGCGGCTGTTGGCGTCAGATCCGAAAGGCGTCGCAAATCCACTGCAGAAACACGGCGAAGCAGTGCTTGAAGGGCGTGATGTCCGGGTTGAGTTCACACTACGCAAAGGCGGTTTTTTCAAGGGAAACACCACCAGACTGATGGCCGTCGACGGTTTGGACATTTCCCTGCAGCGGGGAGAAACGCTGGGCCTGGTCGGAGAAAGCGGCTCGGGTAAAACGACCTTCGGACTGGCTATTTTGCGGCTGATCCACATGGATGGCGGGCATGTATCGTTCCTTGGCGATGCGATCGAAGCCTATTCGCGGCGGGATATGCGGCCGCTGAGAAGCCGCATGCAGATCGTGTTTCAGGATCCGTTTGCAAGTCTCAATCCCCGCATGGCGGTTCGGCAGATCATCGAAGAAGGGCTGATCGTCAACGGGCTCGGGTCCGACAGGGCGGAACGGTTCGAACGGGTCAAGCGTGCTCTGCGGGAAGCCGGGTTGCCCGACACCATCACCAACCGGTTTCCGCATGAATTTTCGGGCGGACAGAGACAGCGCCTTGCCATTGCCAGGGCGATTGCGCTGGAGCCGGAATTCATTCTTCTGGATGAGCCCACTTCGGCGCTGGATCTTTCGGTTCAGGCACAGATCATCGAGCTGTTGCGCAAACTGCAGAGGGAAAAAGGCCTTTCCTATCTCTTCATCAGCCATGATTTGAAAGTGGTACGGGCGCTTTGTCACCGCGTCATGGTGATGCAGTTCGGAAAGATTGTCGAAGAGGGACCGGTCAAGGAGGTCCTCGTCAATCCTCAGACCGAATACACCAGGCGGCTTGTCCGCGCAGCCTTCGCGATTGCAACATGACGACAGTAACTTTCATCGGTGCCGGCAGCACGGTCTTTGCCAGGAACCTGACCGCCGCTCACGGTGAGTGGGTTCTTCAATGGGCTCGCCCGCGCGGATTGACGAACCGATGAACGGGCCAAGCGACATCGTCATCGTTGGCGGCGGAACCGCGGGCTGGCTGGCGGCTCTGATGCTGGGTGACATCACCCGGCAAAATCCGCAGGCATCTGTACCGAAGATCACGGTCATCGAAAGCTCGAAAATCGGCACCATCGGCGTAGGCGAAGGAACGACTGCCGTCTTTCGCCAGATGCTTCAGCATTTCGGCCTGGACGAGCGTGCGTTTCTGCGCGCCACCGGTGCGACTATAAAATACGGAATCCGGCACCGCGACTGGCGCCGTCTGAAACATCACTATGACGGACCGATCGATGATCCCTCGGTTCTGGCGCCCGGCATAGACCTCTACTCCGTTGCCAGCGGCAAGCCCGTCTCGGCTGCGCATCTCTTTCAACCGCTTATGGACAAGGCGCGCGCGCCCGTGGCCAGGAAAAACGGACGCGAAATTCCAGCCGGCCCCTTCCATCACGCCTTTCATTTCGACCAGTCTCTTGCCGGGGCCTGGCTGCGCGGTGAAGTATCGGGTGCGACCATCATCGACGATGTTGTCAATGCGCTGGAGCGGAACAGCGAGACGGGCGACATCGGCGCTCTGGTGCTTGAAAGCGGCCGGCGCATCAGCGGTGATCTGTTCATCGATTGTACGGGTTTCCGCCGCGCCCTGATCGGTCCAATGGGTGGAAAATGGATTTCCTACGGCGAGACGCTGCCCGTCAATCGCGCATTACCGTTCTGGATCGACTTGGAGGAGGGTGAGGAAATTGACCCCTTCACGCTCGCTTGGGCGCAGAAAAACGGCTGGATGTGGCGCATTCCCACGGCCGAACGTTATGGCTGCGGCTATGTGTATTCCGACAGGCATATCAGCCCGGACGAAGCGAAAACCGAGATTGAAGCGGCCCTTGGCCGCAGGATCGAACCGCGAAACGATATCCGCATTGATGCCGGCCGCATGGATCGTACGTGGATCGGTAACTGCATCGCACTTGGTTTGAGTTCGTCCTTCCTCGAACCGCTCGAAGCCACTTCAATCCACGGCACGGTCGTACAGCTGATGATGCTGACCCGGTGGTTGACCGATCCGCAGGGACGCGAAAAATTCAATCAGGCCGTTGCCGCACAAGTGGACAATTTTCGCGATTTTATCCGCCTGCACTATGTCAGCGAACGTCGCGACAGCGGTTTCTGGCATGACCTCGCGCGCAATCAGCCGCAAACAGTGCGCGACCGGCTGGAGCTGTGGCAAAACAAACTGCCCGAGCGGGGCGATTTTCGCCCGTTTCCTGGCAATTTGCCCCATGTGCAGGAACAACTCTATACGCCCGTCCTTGACGGGCTCGGCCTCCTCAACCGTGCAGCGGCCAAAACCGCCCTCGGACAAAATCCCAAACGCCGTGCGCAATTGCGCACGGCGCATCAACAACTGGTCAGGGATCATCTGCGGGCGGCAAGCGATTGCCTGCCGCACCGCACATGGCTCCGATCTTTACATCAGGACGACACAGCATGAGCTTCAAGATCTGCATTATCGGCGCAGGCAGCATCGGCTTCACCAAGAAACTCTGTTCGGACATATTCAAAGTCCCGGAGTTCCAGGGGATTGATATCGCGCTGACGGACATCAACGAGCACAACCTCGACATGATCCGCCAGATTATCGAGAGGATCGTTGAGGTTAACGAGCTGAACGTCAAAATCACGGCCACCTCAGACCGGCGAGAGGCATTGCAGGATGCGCGATACGTGATGAACTGTGTGCGCATCGGAGGACTCGATGCCTTTGCTTCCGATATATCGATCCCGCTTAAATACGGTGTCGATCAATGTGTCGGCGACACGATCTGCGCTGGCGGCATCATGTACGGCCAGCGAGGTATTGCTGCCATGCTGGAGTTTTGCAAGGACATTCGCGATGTGGCCGAGCCCGGCGCGCTGCTGATGAATTATGCCAATCCCATGGTGATGATGACATGGGCCGGATTGGAGTATGGCGGCGTCAATACCGTCGGACTTTGCCATGGTGTGCAGAACGGTCACCGGCAGATCGCCCATGCGCTCAAAGCAAGCGGGCCCGAAGATGTCGACATAATCTGCGCGGGCATCAATCACCAGACCTGGTATCTCGATATCCGCCATAAGGGCCGGCGCATCGGCAAGGACGAACTGGTGGATGCGCTGGAAGCGCATCCGGTCTATTCCCGGCAGGAAAAAGTCCGCATTGATGTGCTCAAGCGTTTCGGTTTTTACTCGACGGAATCCAACGGGCACCTCTCCGAGTACCTGCCCTGGTACCGCAAACGGCTG
>JANQMU010000024.1 GCA_028279875.1 Rhizobiaceae bacterium | reverse complement strand
GCCCCTGACGAACAGGAAACCGGCGACGGAGCCGACCACGAGCGCGCCGATGGGGTGAAAGACATCCGATCCGGCGCATACGGCGACAAGGCCGGCCAGCGCGCCATTGTGGACGAATCCCGGATCGTTGCGCCCGGCGAGCAGCGCGACGACGATGCCGCCGACCATGGCCATAAGCGAGTTGAGCGCCACGAGCCCGGACACGCCTTCGACCGACTGCGCGCTCATCACGTTGAAGCCGAACCAGCCGATACACAACAGCCAGGAGCCGAGGGCCAGCCAGGGAATGGAGGACGGCGCGAAGGGATGCGATTTGCCGGATTTGGTGTAACGGCCGAGGCGCGCGCCGAGCACAATCACCGCTGAAAACGCGATCCAGCCGCCCACCGCATGGACAACGATCGAGCCGGCAAAGTCGTGAAACGGCGCGCCGAAGGCGCTTTCCATGGCGTCCTGAAATCCGAAATTGCCGTTCCACACCATGCCCTCGGAAAACGGATAGACCAGGCTGACGACGATGACGGTCGCCACGCATTGCGGCTGAAACCGCATGCGTTCGGCAATGCCGCCGGAAATGATCGCCGGGATCGCCGCGGCAAAGGTCGTCAGAAAGAAGAATTTGACCAGCGTGAAACCCTGCGGCAGGAAGACCTCGCCGCCGCCGGCGCCCGACAGGGTGGCTGCGCTGACGAAAAACGTCACGCCATAGGCAACGGCAAATCCGATGAAGAAATAGCTGATGGTGGACAGGGCGAAATCGCCGAGGATCTTGACCAGGGCATTGACCTGGTTCTTGTGACGCACGGTTCCGACTTCCAGAAAGGCAAATCCGCCATGCATGGCGAACACCAGGATGGCGCCCATCAGCACGAAAAAGACGTCACCGCCAAGTTGAGACTGGTCCATGAAAAAACTCCGTTTCAGACTTTTCCGAACGGAGTCAATTTTTGTGCCAAACGGGCATTTTCTGCTGAATTGCTAGGCAGACCGCACAAATAGTCGCGCAGTTGCACAGTATTTGTGCAACTGCCTCCGGGCCTGCCGCATTCATGGGCAGTGCCCGGGGCTGCGTTCAATTCCATCGGGGGCCGGCGAACCGGCTCCCGAAAGCATAGGATCCGGTCAGATCTTGGTGAATTCCGGATAGGCCTCGATCCCGATTTCCTCCTTGTCGAGCCCCAGCAGTTCCTCGTCTTCGCTGACGCGCAGGCCCATGACACCTTGCAGGATGAGCCAGACGACACTCGATGTGACGACCATGAAGACGCCGACGATGATGATCGAGGCGATCTGGCCGTAGGGCGTCGCCTCGCTGTTGGTGAACAGCACGGCGATGGTGCCCCAGATGCCGGCAAAAAGATGCACCGGAATGGCGCCGACCACATCGTCGATCTTCAGCTTGTCGAGCAACGGCACCGAGAAGACGACGATGACGCCGCCGATCGCGCCGATCAGCGTGGCGCTGCCGAGCGAGGGCGTCAGCGGCTCCGCTGTGATGGAGACGAGACCGGCGAGCGCACCGTTGAGCACCATGGTGATATCGACCTTCTTGTAGATGATCTGCGTCAGCAGCAGCGCGGCCACCGCACCGCCGGCGGCCCCGGCATTGGTGTTGGCGAAGATGCGCGAGACATCGGTGATATCGCCGACCGAGCCGGCGGCCAGTTGCGAACCGCCATTGAAGCCGAACCAGCCGAGCCACAGGATGAAGGTGCCCAGCGTCGCCATCGGCATGTTGGAACCCGGGATCGGATGGATTTCGCCATTGTCGCCATATTTGCCGCGCCGCGCGCCGAGGATGATCGCACCTGTCAGCGCGGCCCAGCCCCCCACCGAGTGAACGACGGTCGAGCCGGCGAAGTCGAGAAAGCCGAGCTGTGTGTGGAGGAAGCCGCCGCCCCATTTCCAGGACGCCTGAATGGGATAGAGAAGACCGGTCAGCACGACCGTGAAAATCAGGAACGGCCACAGCTTGATGCGCTCGGCCAGCGTGCCGGAGACGATCGAAGCGGTCGTGGCGCAGAACATCAACTGAAAGAAGAAGTCCGAGGCGGTCGACGCATAGGACAGATCGTCCGCCGCCTCCGGCGCGATTCCCACAGCTTCCAGAACCGCGACGCCGAAAGCACCCAGATAGCCGCCGCCGTCATCGGAGCCGATGAACCAGGCGCCGCCCGGATACATCAGATTGTAGCCGATCAGGTAGTACATGATGGCGGCGATCGAGAACAGCGAGATGTTCTTGGTCAGCTGCATGGAGGCGTTCTTGGAGCGCACCATACCGGCCTCCAGCATGGCGAAACCGGCGGCCATCCACATGACCAGCACGCCGGAAATGAGAAACAGCAATGTGTTGAAGATGAAAACCGACTGGACCGGCACCGCATCCTGGGCGGCGGCGGGCAGGGTCAGGGCGCCGAGTGCGAACAGCGAGCAGAGCGACGTGATGGTGATTTTGTTTTTCATGGGGAAATTCCTGTTTTCCTACAGCGCGTCGGCGCCGGTTTCGCCGGTGCGAATACGCATGACCTGTTCGAGATCGCAGACAAATATCTTGCCGTCGCCGATCTGCCCGGTTTTTGCCGTGCTGGCGATGGCTTCGATGGCACGGTCGACGAGATCGGCCGCGACGGCGATTTCGATTTTCAGTTTCGGCAGGAACGCCACGGCATATTCGGCGCCGCGATAGATCTCCGTCTGGCCCTTTTGCCGGCCGTATCCCTTGACCTCGGTCACCGTCAGCCCCTGGATGCCGATTTCGGTCAGGGCCTGGCGAACCTCGTCAAGCTTGAACGGCTTGATGACTGCCATGATGATTTTCATCCCGGTTTCATCCTTGTTTCTCAAGTTCACTCACCGGCCGCCGCCGCCCTGGGCAAGCCGCCGCCGGACCGGGTCCGGGTCACTCAAGACCAGGACACCGGCTCGACCATGAACGAATCAAGGATCGTGCCAGTTCGAGGTGATTTCCTCTAAATCCCTGACATAAAAGGATATATTTTGCAGGAAAGACTGCTGGCCGCTTCACGCAACGGATTGGCCGCCTAATATTTATGCATCAATCACATTGCGCCTAATTATTAATCAGGTCGACGTCGACGAATGAGACCTTCTTGCGCCACCGATGCGATCAGCATCCCGTCGCGGGCATAAAGACCGCCCCGGGTGAGGCCGCGCGCGCCGCTCGCACTCGGGCTGTCCTGGGCATAAAGCATCCAGTCATCCATCGCATGGGGCCGGTGAAACCACATGGAATGGTCAAGGCTCGCTGCCTGGATCTTCTTGCTGAAGACCGACATGCCATGGGCAAAAAGCGCCGTTTCGAGCAGCGTCATATCCGACAGATAGGCCAGGATCGCCGCCTGAATGCCCCGGTCCGCCGGCACGGTGCCATTGGCCCGGACCCAGACATTCTGCACCGGATCGAGTTTTTCCCGGGACATATAGTGTTCCAGCGAAACCGGCCGCATTTCAATCGGCCGCTCACTTTCCCAGTAGCGCCGGACATTTTCCGGCGCATTCTTCAGGAAACGTTCCTTGAGGTCCGCCTCGCCGATCAGGCTTTCGGGCGGTGCGATATCGGGCATGTCGATCTGATGGTCGAAGCCTGGCTCGTCAACCTGGAACGAGGCCGACAGCGAGAAGATCGCCTTGCCGTGCTGGATGGCGACCACGCGCCGCGTATTGAAGCTGGACCCGTCGCGGATGCGGTCCACCTCATAGATGATCGGCACGGCCGGATCGCCGGGGCGCATGAAATAGCCGTGCAGCGAGTGTACGAAACGGTCCTCGGCGATGGTGCGCTGCGCGGCGATCAGCGCCTGGGCGATCACCTGGCCGCCGAATACACGCTGCCATCCGCGTTTCGGGCTGTTGCCGCGAAACAGATCCTGTTCCAGCCGCTCCAGATCAAGGATCGATAGAAGATTGTCCATGGCGCGCGACATTTTGAAACTCCGGAGGCTATTCTTGTTGACCGCTGATGGCTCTATAATGGCACTTATAGAGGCAGGTCAGGCGATCGCAAGGGACGGTCGCGCAGCAGCCGGAGGGATCGCCATGGCGGATGATACAGTCGATATTCTGATTGGCGGTGGCGGTTATGTCGGCCTGTCGGCCGCCGTCTCGATCAAGGCCGCCGCCCCGCATCTGTCGGTCCGGGTGGTCGACGCGGCGCCCGAAGGGGTGTGGGAAAAGGACGAGCGCGCCTCGGCAATCGCCGCCGGCGCCTGCCGTATGCTCGAACAATTGGGGCTGTGGGACGATATCCGGCCCGAGGCCCAGCCGATCACCGATATGATCGTCACCGACTCGCGCACCGCCGATCCGGTGCGGCCGGTGTTCCTGACCTTTGACGGCGATGTCTCGCCGGGCGAACCCTTTGCCCATATGGTGCCGAACCGCGCCCTTGTCGGAACGCTGCGCAAGCGCGCCGCGGAACTCGATATCGATATCATGCAGGGTGTGACGGTGGAGGCATTCCAGACCGGCAATACGGCGATGGACGTCACCCTCGGCGACGGCCGGACTGTGTCGGCGCGGCTGCTGATCGCCGCCGACGGCGTGCGCTCCCGGCTGCGCGACATGGCCGGGATCAAGACGGTTCACTGGTCCTACGGACAATCGGGCATCGTCACCACCGTTGCCCATGAACGGCCCCACAATGGCCGCGCCGAGGAACATTTCCTGCCCGCCGGTCCCTTCGCCATTCTGCCGCTGACCGGCAACCGGTCTTCGCTGGTCTGGACCGAAAGAAGCCAGGAGGCCGATCGGCTGGTCGCGGCGGACAATCTGCTGTTCGAAGCCGAGCTCGAACGGCGGTTCGGGCACAAGCTGGGCGCCATCGAGATCGTCGGCGGCAGGAAAGCCTTCCCGCTGGGCCTGACCTTGGCACGCGAATTCGTCAAGCCGCGCCTGGCGCTGGCCGGCGACGCGGCGCATGGCATCCATCCCATTGCCGGCCAGGGTCTCAATCTCGGGTTCCGCGACGTCGCGGCCCTCGCCGAGACCATTGTCGAGGCCGACCGGCTGGGCCTCGATATCGGTTCTTTGGCGGTCCTTGAGCGCTATCAGGTCTGGCGGCGCTTTGACACCTTCCAGATGGGCGTCACCACCGACGTCCTTAATCGCCTGTTCTCCAACGACATCTCCCCCGTCCGGGCACTGCGCGATCTCGGCCTCGGTCTCGTTGAACGCATGCCGCCATTGAAGAGCTTCTTCATTCGCCAGGCCGCCGGATTGCCCGGCCGCGACGGCCCGCGACTGCTGCGCGGCGAAGCGATCTGACCGGCTGCAGCACGGACAAAGCGACGCTGACACACCACTGAATTTGCCTAAGTCGCCATGGAAACGGTGTCAGTGTGCCGTGCCCACACCGGCGACGGCCAGAGCTGACAGCTTGAGCGCACTGAGAAAGGTCAGCAGATCCTCGCGGGAATTGCTTTGCCGTTTGGCCTGCATGGCTGCGGCAACAACGAAGGCCGCATATGCTTCCGGCGTGGTACCCCGCTCGGCAACAGCCGGGTAATCTGCAAATGCCTCGGCTAACAGCGCTGCCTCCAGCCTTCTTGTGTCAGCGATCGCGTCGCCGCTGGCATTGCCGATTGCATTCTCAAACGCATCGGCATCCGGCGAATTGTGAAGCATGTCGTACCCGGCAACCACGAGCCGCTCAAAAAGAATGTCAAGCTTTTTGTCGAGTGAAGCTGCGCCCTGCCACGACGAACGCACTGCCTTGACGGCGGCTTCCTTGGCAAGGCGTATGGTGGCGGCCAGTGCCTGATCCTTATTGCGGAATGTCGCATAAAGTGTCGGCTTGGAGACGCCCGCCTCCAGCGCGATTTCCTCCATCGTCGCCTTGCGCACGCCAAAGCGCTTGAACACCTGCAGTGCGGCCCCGGCATATTTCTTTTCGCTCTCAGTCATTTTTCAACTTGACGATTTTCGTATTTTCGTTAAAAAGCATGTTTACGAAATTCATAAACTCGTAAAGCTTGCAAAGCAAGCGCGCAAGAGGAGCCGGAGCCATGTTCGGCAACATGATCTCAAATATGATGGTTAAACCCTATCAATCGCCGCTGTTCGACGACCCGGCGGCTTACGGGCTCGATTATGAGAACGTCAAATTCCCCGCTGCGGACGGCACGACTTTGCGCGGCTGGCTGATCAACGGTGGTACCGACAGGGTAATCATCGAGAGCCACTTCGGCGTTCAGTGCAATCGTGGCGGCTGGTCGCCCGAGGGCAAAGGCATGATCAAGCCGTGGAAGAAGGACATCAGGTTTCTGCGTCAGGCCAAGCATTTTGCTGAAAACGGCTACTCATTCCTGATGTACGACTTTCGCGGCCATGGCGAGAGCGATCTCGGTCCCAAACCGTGGGTAAGCTGGGGCCCGGAAGAGGCCAAGGATGTGCTCGGCGCGGTCGACTTTGTTTCCGCTCGGCCGGAATTCGCAAATGCCTCAATCGGACTTTTGTCGATCTGCATGGGAGCCGGCGCGACAACGTATGCGTACGGTCTTGACGATGGAATGACCAGGCGAACAAAGGTCAAAGCCATGGTGGCGGTTCAGCCGCTTTTGTACAGCTGCTTTATCGACGCGCTCGGCATGCCGAAATTCCTGGCAAATCAGGGAGCGAAAGTGACCAGGGAGCGTTTGGGGTTTGATCTGGCTGGACCGAATTTCATCGACCACGCATCTTCCGTCAACGTGCCGACCCTTGTGGTGCAGAACAAGAATGATCCATGGACTCAAATGGATATGGTCAGAAACTACCATGACGCACTGACCGTCGAAAAGGAACTCAAGATGCTCGATCTCGAGAAGAGCCGGTTTGCCGCGTATGACTGGGTGGGGACACATCCCGCCGATGTGCGGACATGGTTTGATCGACACATGCCGGGGAGCGTTTCCTAGAGCGAGTTGTTCCTGGATGCTTTGGTCACTGGTCAAATGGGGTGCTGGATTGGCTGTCCTGGCGGTCGCGGTTCTGGCACTCACAGGCAAAAAGACATTCCATGTCGAGATCACAATTCCGGCGCCGCCGGAAGTGGTATGGTCGGTCCTGACCGATGCCGATGGTTACGCGTCATGGAATCCCGTTTTTGTGAATGTCGACGGCGAATTCCGCGAAGGAACGGAAGTCAAAACCACTGTCAGGGAACCAGGCAAACCGGATATCGTGATCACCTCCCGGGTGCTGAAAGTATCTCCAAGCGAGGAACTGAACCAGTTCGGCGGCATTCGGGGGTTCATTACCTTCGATCACCAATGGCTGCTGGAACCGATCGAAGGCGGCACAAAGGTCATCCAGCACGAGGTTGATCGCGGGTTTTACGTCTGGTTCTGGGATTCAGATTGGGTGGAGCCGGCTTATCTCCAGGCCAGCGAGGCCCTTCGTGCGCGGGTATTGCAACTGTCTGATGGCTGACTTTTGCACACCGCAGATGCACCGGTGTCAACGATAACGACAACCAACCTGCGCCACATCACACCTTTTTCGAAGACTGCTTGAAGCGCCGCCGCGGACCCCTCGAAGATCGCTCAATTCCACCGAAATGTCTGAAACCCGCCGCCGCCGGTACCCCGCAGCAATATGAGATCTCATGGACCACCATTGACATGGGTCAACGCCACACCATATAAGTAAATGACCAGTCATTTACTTATTGGATGGATTGCGTGACCGAAAGTGGACAACCGAAATGGCGCCGGCGCGCCGGGGAAAGACCGGACGAGCTTCTCGATGCCGCCCTGCGGCTTTTTGTGCGCAACGGCTTCGCCGCCACCAAGGTGGAGGACATCGCCTCCGATGCCGGCCTCTCGAAAGGCGCCGTCTACCGGTACTTTTCCAGCAAGGAGGAGATATTCGAATCGCTCGTCAAGCGGGCTTTGACACCCATCGCCGACCAGACATCGCTCATGGCAAGGACATCACAGGGCGATCCGGCGATGCTGGTCAAGGCCGTGCTGACCATGATCGCATCGCGCCTTGTCGACCCGAACACGGTGGCCCTGCCGCGGCTGGTGCTGATGGAAGCGGGCAAGTTTCCCGCGCTGGCCACCGCCTACCGGCGGCAGGTTCTCGACAAGGCCATCGGGGCGCTGGAGGCCATCGTCCGACGCGGTGTCGACGAGGGCGTTTTCCGACCGGTCGATCCGCGGCTTGCGGTTCGCAATATCGTCGGCCCGGTCCTGGCGCACATTCTGCTCGGCCAGATCTTCGGGATCGACGAAGACACCAGACCGACACCCGCCGCCTTTATCGAAAGCCATTTCGACATTCTGATGAACGGGCTTTCCAACACCGGACAGGGAGACTGATATGGAGACCGTCTATGCCTGGATCGTTTCGCTCTTCGCCGCCGTCTGGCCGTTTTCCGATACCGCCGGCGATCACGGCCGTTTCTACGGCTATGTGGAGGGCGAATATGTCTATGTCGCCGCTCAGAGCAGCGGCATCTTGCAGACCCTCGACGTAACACGCGGCGACACGGTCGATCAGAACGCACCGCTTTTTTCCCTCGACGAAGACAAGCAGCGCATCGCGCTGCAGCAGGCGAAAACGAATCTGGCGATTGCCGGCGCCAAGCTCGAGGATGAAAGCACCGGGAAAAGACCAGAGGAACTGGCGGTCATCGAAGAACAGCTCGCCAGCGCCGAGGCACAGCTGGCGCTGGCCGAGGCGACTTACCGGCGTTCGAGCGAACTGGCCTCGCTGGATGTCGTGGCGCCCAGCAGGCTGGATCACGATCATGCCTCGCTGGACGCGGCGGCCGCCACCGTCAAGGAACAGATCGCGCAGCTGGAAGTGGCGCGCCTGCCGGCCAGGATCGGCCAGCTCCAGGCGGCCGAGGAATCGGTCAAATCAGCCCGCGAGGACATGGCGCGGGCACGGATCAATCTGGTCGAGCGCCGGGTATCGTCGCCAGCAAACGCCTATGTGCAGCAGACCTATTTCCTGCCGGGCGAATATGTCGCGGCCGGCACGCCGGTCGTGTCGCTGCTGCCGCCTGGCAATGTCAAGTTCCTGTTTTATGTCGGCGAGCCGCAGCGCGCCGCCCTCGAGATCGGAACGCCGGTGCTGATCGGCTGCGACGGTTGCGAGCAGCCGATCAGGGCGAGGATCGTCTATCTGTCGTCCTCGGCCGAATACACACCGCCAGTCATCTACAGCCTCGAGGACCGGTCCAAGCTCGTCTTCATGGCCGAGGCCCTGCCGGATGAGCCGACGACCCTGCTGCCCGGCCAGCCCATCGATGTCAGGATCGCAAGATGAACGCCCCGGTGATCGAGGTCACCGGGCTGGTCAAGCGGTTCGGCGACAAGACGGTGGTCGACAAGTTCGACATCTCCGTGCCGAAGGGCGCCATCTACGGCTTTCTGGGCCCCAATGGCAGCGGCAAGACGACCACGATCCGCATGTTGTGCGGCCTGCTGACGCCCGATGCCGGCGACGGCACGTGCCTCGGCTACGACATCTTGCGCCAGTCCGACCATATCAAGGAACATGTCGGCTATATGACGCAGAAATTCTCGCTCTATGCCGATCTCACCATCCGCGAGAATCTCGATTTCATGGGCCGCATGTATCGCATCAGCGACCGCCGGCGGCGGGTCGACGCGGCGCTGGACAATCTCGGCCTTGCCGACCGCGCCCACCAACTGTCGGGCGAATTGTCAGGCGGCTGGAAGCAGCGTCTGGCGCTGGCCGCCTGCCTTCTGCACGATCCGGCGCTGCTGCTGCTTGACGAGCCGACCGCCGGCGTCGACCCCAAGGCAAGACGCGATTTCTGGGACGAGATCCGCCGCCTGTCCGACGCCGGCGTTACGGTCCTGGTATCCACCCATTATATGGACGAGGCCATCCAGTGCGACAACATCGCCTATATCGCCTATGGCGAAAAACTGATCGACGGCCCGGCCAAATCGATTCCCGACATGGTCGGCCTTCAGACTTGGCGGGTCGAGGGCCCGGATCTGGCGGCCCTGTCGGCTGAGCTCGAGGGCAGGACCGGTATCGATCAGGTCGCCCGTTTCGGCTCCGCGCTGCATGTGTCGGGAACCGACGGCGAGGCGCTGGAGAAAGCCGCGGCCCCTTTCATGGCCGACAGCCGCTACAACTGGACCCGGCAGCCGGCCGGACTGGAGGAGGTGTTCATTCACCTGATGGCCGGTTCGACCGACAATTTCTCCGGGCAACAGGCGGGATAGGGTGCGATGACCTTCTCCTCCGGCAGATTCGTCGCGATCCTGATGAAGGAATTCATCCAGATGCGGCGCGACCGCATGACCTTCGCCATGATGATCGCCATTCCGATCATGCAGCTGATGCTGTTCGGATTTGCCATCAATTCCGACCCCCGGCACCTGCCCACCCTGGTCGAGATCCATGACAGCGGCCCCTTTGCCCGCGCCTTTCTCGCCGCCATGCAGACCTCGACCTATTTCGACATTCGCGGAACGGTCGCCAATGCAAGCGAAGCCGATCATGCGCTGAAATCGGGTGACGCCTCCTTCATCGTGACCATTCCGGAAGATTTCGAGCGCGCCATCATCCGCGGCGACCGGCCGGCCCTGCTGGTCGCCGCCGATGCCTCCGATCCTTCGGCCTCGGGCGCCGCCGCCGGCGCGCTCCCGGTGCTGGCTGCCAACGCCATCGATGCACTGGCCACAGGCCCGCTGGCCTATTTGGCTGGCAATCCCCCGGCCTTCGACGTCATCGCCCACAAGCGCTACAATCCGGCGGCCAAGACCAGCTACAATATCGTGCCCGGCCTGCTGGCCGTCATCATTTCCATGACCATGGTGATGATCACCGCCATCGCCATCGTCCGCGAAAGCGAGCGCGGCACGATGGAAACGCTGTTGTCGACACCGGCCCGCGCGCCGGAAGTCATGCTCGGCAAGATCACGCCCTATGTGCTGATCGGCTATGTCCAGACCTGCGTCTTCTTCATCCTCGCCTTCTGGGTCTTTTCGGTTCCCTTCGTCGGGCCGATCCTTCCCTTCCTGATCGGTCTCAACATCTTCATTCTGGTCAACCTGGCGCTCGGCTTCCTATTTTCCACGGTCGCCAAGAACCAGATGCAGGCCATGCAGATGTCGTTTTTCTACATGCTGCCCTCGATCCTCCTGTCGGGCTTCATGTTTCCCTTCGCCGCCATGCCCGGCTGGGCACAGGCCATTGGCGCCGCCATTCCGTCGACCCACTTCATGCGCATCATCCGCAAGGTCATGCTCAAGGGCGCCGGCTTTTCCGACATCGTTCCGGACATGCGGGCGCTGCTGATCATCCTCGCGATCGTCACCGTGATTGCCATGCTGCGCTACAAGCGGACCCTCGATTAGGGCGCGATGACCCGCTGTTCGGCGCGGCGGAAGCTTTCGGCGAGGACCGTCGCGTCGCCCAGCGCATGGGCCAGCGAAATGCCGCCCTGCCACTCGACGACGATCTCGCGCGCCCTGGCCAGCGCCGTCGACGGCCGGGCGCCGGTGCGCTGCAATTCCCGGCCGATGAAGCCGATCAGCAGATCGAAGGCCTCGGCGGCGCGGCGCGAGGCCTCCGGTGCGCCGGAGCGGAAGTCGCGCACCGCCAGCGCGATCGGACAGCCGCGCTCGACCCGGCTGCGATTGGATTCCGACAGGCGGCGGATCAGCGCCAGAACCCGGCGGCGCGGATCGGCTTCGGCCTCGGCGATGTCGCTGAGCATGGATTGCGTTTCGGCAACGAAGATGTCGGCAACGCCGGCGGCAATGTCCTGCTTGCTGCGGAAATAATAATAGACATTGCCGAGCGGCACCTCGGCGTCGCCGGCAATATCGGCAAGGCTGGTGCTGCCATAGCCGAACTGCCAGAACCGGTTGGCGGCAGCCGCCAGCAATTGCCGCCGCCGCATGGCGCCGCGCTTGCTCACCGGCGATCGCCCCTGGCCTTGCCGCCGGGTGCCGCACCGTCTTCATCGAGCGGCCGCGCCTCCGACGGCAGCATAATCGGAATGCCGTCGCGGATCGGATAGGCAAGGCGCGCCATTTTCGACACCAGCTCGTTCTTTTCCGAATCATGCGACAGCGGCCCCTTGGTCAGGGGGCAGACCAGAAGGTCGAGCAGCTTGCCGTCGATGGTGGCGGAACGCCTGGGTTCGGTCATCGTCCCTTGGCCTCCTTGCGTCACCGCAACCTATTGCAGCACAGTGTCGTAATCGTCATTGTCCCGCGCCAGGGCGATTTCCGTAATGGCGATCAGCGTGTCGGCGCGGGTTTTCAGATCGGGCGCTTCCAGCAGGGCCTGTTTTTCCGCCGGACCGTAGGGCGCCATCATCGACATGGTGTTGACCAGCGTCGAATTGCTGGCCTGCTCGACGCTTTCCCAGTCGGCCTCCAGCTCATTGGCCTCCAGATAGGCGCGAAAACTCGTCAGCAGCGCCGCCCGGTCGACATTGTCCTCGCCATTATCGGCGGAAAGATCGTGCAGAAAAGGCGCGATGCGGGCCTGCCGATAGGCTTTTTTCGCCGGCGCCTCCTCCAGCAGGCGGAAACGGCAGATGCCGATCAGCGAGATGATGTAGCGACCGTCGCCGGTCTCGGAAAGCGAGGTGATGCGGCCGAGCGTGCCGACGGAACACAATTGTGGGCAATCGCATTTCTCGACGGCACCGGCGGCATCGAATTGCGGCTGGATGATCGCCAGGATGCGGTGCGAGGCCAGGGCATCGTCGATCATCGCCAGATAGCGCGGCTCGAAAATGTTCATCGGCATCTGCCCGCTCGGCAACAGCAGCGCACCGGACAGAGGAAACAGCGGCACATGGGCCGGGATATCCTTCTCGGTTCGGTAATGTACGTTGCCAGCGAGCAAGAGATCAGCGCCTCAATCCGTGACTGCGGTTGCTACCTTAAGAGATTTGGGCACGACCGCGCAATTCTCAAGGTGTCAGGCCCGTTTTCCGCCGGTTTTCAACCGTCTCGGGCCGGCCGTCAGGAGAACATTAACGATGACAGCTTGCGCCGCGCCGCAATGGTCGCCGGGTCCGTCGGCCCCCACATGTCGAAAAACTGCAGCAACTGCCGGCGCGCGCCGTCCTCCTGCCACTCACGGTCCGTCTTCATGATGTGGAGCAAATAGTCTGCGGCCCTGTCGCGCTCGCCCTGGACATTGAGGATCTTGGCCATGTCGAGCCGCGCCTCGTGGTCGTCGGCATTGGCCGCAAGGCGGGCTTCCAGGGCCTCGGGATCGCCGAGCTCCGCTACCTCCTCCTCCAGCGCAAAGCGCGCCAGGATAGCCGCCACCTCCGGCACCGCCTTCTGCTCCTCGGTCAGGCCGTCCAGCAATTCGCGCGCCCGCTTCTTCTGGCCGGCGGCGATCATGCATTCGGCCATGCCAGCCATCGCCCTGGCATTGTCCGGCTGCTCCTGCAGCACCGACCCGAAGATCTGTGCCGCCATATTGACATCGCCGGCATCGAGCGCCGCCCGGCCTTCGGCCAGGATCGCATCGATATCCGGCGCGCCATTGCCGCCGCCTTCCTTGACCACCTTGTCGATGAACTGGCGGATCTGGCTTTCCGGCACCGCGCCCATGAAGGCATCGATCGGCTTGCCATTGGAAAACGCCACCACCGCCGGGATCGACTGGATGCCCATCTGGCCCGGAATGGCCGGATGGTCGTCAATATTGAGCTTGACCAGCTTCACCTTGCCGGCCGACTCCGCCACCACCTTTTCGATGATCGGACCAAGCTGCTTGCACGGCCCGCACCACGGCGCCCAGAAATCGACCAGCACCGGCTGGTTCTGGGATTCGGCAATGACATCATTGGTGAATTCGGCCGTCGTCGTGTCCTTGATCGCCGCGCCACCGCCCAGCGCCGTGTTTGCGGGCGCCGTATTGGCCGCCGGCGCCTCGGCCGGAGCGGCACCGCCGAAGCTCACATTGCCACCCATCTGGTTCCCGTAGGAACCGCCATAAGGATTATCGCCATCCTGCATCTTACTCTCCGCATCGCGAACCGGTTCGCGGTCTTTTTACAAAACATGTCCTGTCTTACAAAATCGGGCCTTTGCCGATCGTTTTCAAGACAGCGGCACAATTAGGGGTGTGTGACCAGTCGATTCCAGAAACCGCAGCAGGTCGTCCCGGCCAATCGACGTCGTCGCATCGTTTCGCAACGGATGCCCGTTGATGATGTCGTGCTTCATCAGCGCCTCGTCGAGCACCACTTGCACCCGGCCCTCGCCGTCGTTGATCACCCCGAAGACGGTCACCGACCCGGGCGTCACCCCGAGCAGTTCCAGCAGCGGCTCCGGCTTGCCGAAGGACACCCGCCCCCGCGCCCCGATCCGCCCATGGATCGATTTAAGATCGATCTGCGCATCCTCCTCCACCGTCACCAGGAAAAACTGCCCTTTCTTGTCCTTCAGGAACAGGTTCTTGGTATGCCCGCCCGGAATCGCATCGCGCAATGATTGCGATTCCGCCACGGTGAACACCGGCGGATGATCCTTCGTCACATGGGCGATGCCCAGCGCATCGAGCACGGCAAACAGCTCGTCGCGCGTCTTCGGCGGTTCGGTCATCATTTCGCTGGCCATCGCAGCTCTCGGTCCGGGTTTCAGGGCACAACAATCGGCCAAGGTGATAAGCGCCACAGCGACAAATCGCAATGGCAAAGCCACCACCCGGCCAATTCATTTTCCTGTTGCATTTACCCCCCGCTTGCGCCATATACCGCCGGGCGCGGGCACGAGCCCGCCCCATACCCCGGCCGGATCACATTCAAGCATCCCGGCACAGCCGAGCGGGCGTAGCTCAGGGGTAGAGCACAACCTTGCCAAGGTTGGGGTCGTGAGTTCGAATCTCATCGCCCGCTCCAGTTTCCCAGTAAATTCAGTACCTTGTTGGCAACGATACCGAATATCGGATGCCGCGACCAGGCATGCGTAAAGCAAAAGCGGATCCGGCGGTCCGCTTCGTCGTTCAGATTTTTGATTTTGGGTGCTTGAAAGAATGGTCGCTGCACATGAAAATGCATGACCAATGTCAGCAGATCGCCGACCTGACTGGTTCAGGTTTTTATAGCGTGCGCCGGATTCCTGTCGGGATCGACGCTATCCCCGATACAGCCCGTTATTTCAAGGGGTTGCCTCACCTTGCAACCCGCTCGGGAATCGACGATTAGACCGGCGCAACGAGTTCAGGAAGACGCTTGCGGAAGTAATCGATTGTCCTTGCAAGACCTTCCTCCAGTTGAATCCGCGGTTTCCAGGAAAGGATTTCCGACGGGGACCCGGACATATCGATGATCCGTTGCGCCAATTCGAGAATGCTGAACTCTCCCGGATTTCCCAGATTAAGCGGCCCCGTAACACCCTCATCCGTATCCATGAAACGAATGAAGCCTTCGACCAGATCGTCGACATAGCAAAAGGACCGCGTTTGCCGTCCTTCGCCATAGATGGTGATCGGCTCCGCGCGCAGGGCCTGGACAATGAAGTTGGAGACAACGCGGCCATCGGCATGGTGCATCCGGGGGCCATAGGTGTTGAAGATGCGGGCGACCTTGATGTCGAGACCGTGCTGGCGCCGGTAATCGAAGAAAAGCGTCTCGGCGCAGCGCTTGCCTTCATCATAGCAAGAGCGCAGCCCGATCGGGTTGACATTGCCCAATACGCCTCCGTCTGCGGATGAACAGCCGGATCGCCATAGATCTCGCTGGTCGAGGCCTGGAAGATCCTGCAGCGCAGGCGCTTGGCAAGGCCAAGCATGTTGATCGCGCCATGGACGGATGTCTTCGTCGTCTGCACAGGATCATGCTGATAGTGAATCGGGGATGCAGGACAGGCGAGGTTGTAGATCTCGTCAACCTCCACATAGAGCGGAAAGGTCACATCATGCCGCATGAATTCAAAGCGCGGATGACCATGCAGATGCTCGATATTGCGCTTTGTCCCAGTAAAGAGATTATCCGCACAGATCACCTCGTGGCCCTGTTCAAGCAGGCGGTCGATGAGGTGCGAGCCGAGGAAGCCCGCCCCGCCGGTGATGAGGATGCGTTTGCGGCTATCGTAGAGACGGGGCAGATGCTTCAATCTTAATGCCGGTTAAGGAGACCCGGACGCCTGCTCCGTGATAAGCAACCGTATCGTCCGGAAATACCAGGCCTTGTAGGCTGCGTAGTGGTAGCCGGCGCCACCGTCGAGCAGGCCAAGCTTCACAATATAGGTGAAGAGGAAATAGAAACCAGGATACCACCACTTTATGAGGTGGCGGTATTTGAAACGTTGCCGGCCGGTCAGATGCCGCCAGGCATCCGGCCTGCTTTTGAGTTCCGCGTATCGCATCGCTTCCCAACGCGCATAGTCAAGGTGTCTTTCAAGGAACCGCGCCAAACCCCTGTCGTCGCGATGATCGATGGGAACGCTGATCCGGCCGACCGCGCCCTCGACGATGGGATGTTCATGGACTTCCATATCGAGGCGGCTCCATCCATCCTCCTCAATCGTCTCAAAGAGCGCCTTGCCCACACGAAACAGGGCGAGTTTTCGTTGTGCGAGCCCGTGCCTTAGAGGGTGTCCCAGAAAATAGTTCGTGTAGGCCAGCCAGTACCCATCGATGCTCTCATCTTCGACAGCCATTGTGAGCGCATCGCAAAACGCTTCGTCCACCAGTTCGTCGGCGTCGAGAAACAGAACCCACGGCTGGGTTGGCGGGGCGTTCAGGAGAAACCAGTTGCGTTTCTTCGGATATTTTCCATCCCAATGGAAATCGACGATCCTCGCGCCGAAGCTTTCAGCAATCTCCCGCGTCCGGTCGGTCGATCCGCTGTCGATCACGACGATTTCGGCGAAGCGGCCGAGGCGTTCGAGACAGGCGCAGAGGTTGGCTTCCTCGTTCTTGACGGGAACGGCGACCGTTACCGGCAGAAAAACCGCTTTATCGGGCATTTCGAGATGTTGGCGGAGTCGCAGGACGTCCACAGACGGTCAATCCACCGGTTTCTTCGCGACCGCGATCATGGATTTGGCAAGCGCCGGAATGCGTCCGACCCGGTGGAACCGGATGTCCTCGAAACCCGCGTCCGACAGGAGCGCCGTCAGAGTCGGAATCGACCAGAACTTGATGTGGCCATGGTCCCAAAGAGTAGTGAAGTGGCGGTCCATCCGGCCGGCTGCCGCCAGCGCAAGGTTCTTGAGATAGCCGTGATAAGGCGTCGAAATGATGGCCGTGCCGCCGGTCTCCAGCAGATCGAAGACGGTTCTTGCAAAGTCCCTTGGGGCATAGACATGTTCGATGACCTCCAAGCTCAGCACAAATGGAAAGCAACCATATCTGGCCGCCAGATCATCATAGCACGAGCCCTGTTCGAAGCGACACTGCGGATAGGCAAGCCGGGCTTGAGCGATGCCTTCGGTCGACGGATCAACGCCGGTTACCTGCCAACCCTCCTTGTGAAGTGTCGCACCGACGCTGCCATTGCCGCAACCGAGATCGAACAATCGGCACACTTTGGATTTACGCAACTCGTCCCTGATGGCGGGGAGCAGATAGGCATGCGCGTGACCGTGGTCCGCCGAGCGGTAGCGATAGCCGTCCATGAACGATTGATCCTTCAAGGCGTTTTCTTCCCGATTTCGCGCGCCGGTTTGTAGGCCATTATGCTGTCTGCCTCAACGTCCTTCATTGCGGCTGCGCGCTCGCACGCTGACACGCGGCCCAATGTAGGCATCGGCTCAAATTCAGGAAACTTGCCCAATTGCGCTTGACGGATTTCATCGCGCGCAACCTCGACGCTGCCAATCCCGTGGAAGCGGGCGATTTGCAGCCGACCGCGACCAAATCAGTCAACAGCCAAAAATGGTCAATCACTTGCATCAGGATGCAGTTGCTCACACCAAGCCGTAGATACATCGTCGGTGCCGTCTTCGGGCTGAACCCACTTGAGCCTTCGAAACATTGCTCATTGGATCGCGTTGCTCAAAAAGTCATGCATCGTTTCTGTCAGGTTTTTTGACAACATACCGACCTATTGCAATTGCATCCATATCAGTGCGCATGAAGCACGCCACTGCCTGATCCGGCGTATCCACGATCGGTTCATTCTCGTTGAAGCTCGTGTTGAGGACGAGACCGATGCCAGTGCGCTGCTTGAACGCTGTGATCAGCCGGTGGTAAAGCGCGTTATTTTCCCGATCGACACTCTGCAACCGGCCAGTGCCATCGACATGGGTGATAGCCGGTAGCCTTTCGCGCCACTCGGACCGGATCTTGACCACGTGCATCATAAACGGCGAGGCTACATCCTGCTCGAAATAAGTGGCGACATCTTCCTTCAACACGCTTGGCGCGAATGGCCGAAAGCTCTCGCGGCGCTTGATTTTGGCATTGATCGTGTCCTTCATCGTCGAGATCGCCGGATTTGCCAAGATCGATCGGTTACCAAGTGCGCGCGGACCCCACTCGCTACGCCCCTGGTACCAACCTATCACCTGGCCGCAAGCAATTAGGTCGGCGACGATTTCGGCTATTTCGTCGGCGTCTGCGCAGGTCTGGAAATCGAGCCCCGTCGCCTCGATGGCCGAGCGATGCCGGGCGTCGGAGTATTGTGGGCCCCAGAACGCGTGCTTCATATAGAAGCGTTCTTTGCGCCCCAGTGTGTTGTGCCAAACCCATAGAGCTGCGCCGAGGCAGGTGCCGTCGTCTGAGGCTGCTGCCTGCAGGTAGGGCAATGCGAAAGGCGTATCGCGTAGGATACGCGCGTTTGCCACGCCGTTGAGCGCGCATCCGCCCGCCATTACGAACTGCTCTGTCGGCATCTGTCGGTGCAACCTGTTTAGGCAGTGGATCGCCGCTTCCTCGAAGCGGACTTGGGTCGAGCGGGCTATGTCCTTCTCGCGCTGGGTGAACTCGCCGCGAGCCGCCGATGCGCCCAGCAACGCGTTCACCCGGTGCGAATAGAGCCGCCCCATGATGAGCCGCCCGTCCTTGTCGACTGCCCCGCTGGTACCACCTTCGTGCATGCCAAAGTGGCCGGGCGCGAGGCGGAACCAGCCGTCTTTAGGCAACTCGACGAGTCGCTTCATTTCGTCGCCGTAGCTGTCTTCACCGTAGGACGCGAGGCCCATGACCTTGTATTCCTCGCCGAATTGGTCGAAGCCGATAAGCTGGCACATGGCAGTATAGAAGAAACCGAGGCTGTGCGGCAGCGTTACCTTATCGAGCACGTCTATGCGGTGCCCCTCACAACGAGCGGCCATGGCCGAGGCGAAGTCCCCGGAAGCGTCGTAGGAGAAGCCAGCCGTCATGCTATCGAAGGGTGAGGCATAGTAGGCACTGGCGATGTGCGCCAAATGATGCTCTACTGAGACAGTTTCGAACCTCGCAGTGGCCGGATCAGCGCCGCAGATTTTGGCCAACTGGTCGAGCATACTGACCGTTTCCTTCGATCGCGAAAAGTGTTCGAGTGCGGCCGAAATGCCACCGACCGGATTTTTTGCAACATACGCCACTTTCGCCAACCGATTGGCGGAACTGTACCTCGGGATAGCAACTTGCGTGATATCGCCAAGGGCAAGCCCGTTGTCGGCAAGCAGCCAGCGAATTGCATTGGCCGGAAACGCCGATGTGTGTTTCCGTCGCGTGCCAAGCCGTTCTTCCGCAACGGCGCCAACCAACTTGCCGTCGATGACAAGGCAGGCGGCGGAGTCGGCATGGAAGGCATTAAGACCCAAAATTGCTGTCAAGACGACCCTCGAATTCTTGAGATTGATTAAGAATGCCCTTTGCGCCAAATGCTCGGAGCAGCGCACGCCGCCAAGCCCTGGCGGACGTGGGCTGAGCCGGAAGAGCGGCACGGCAAGAACCCGCAGGACTCGTCCATGATCTTCGCGCGAGGTCCATTTTTGTGCTCACCGATTGTCCATAACGTCGACCTATCCACTCATGCCATTTTTACACACTCCGGCCGTGGCCCGCGGCCGCTCACCCACGCATAGACCGCCGCAAGGTCCTTGCCGACACGCTCCCAGGAAAACGATTCAGCAACCAGAGCGCGCCCCGAAGCGCCGAGGCGCGGCAGCTCCGGATCGGCCAAACTATGTGCAATGATCGTTGCCATTTTTTCCGGCTCGACCGGAATCTCGACCGCCGCACCCGCTGCAAACCCTTCGGGCAGGTTGCACGCGCTCGACATCAGCACTGGGCGTTCATGCGCCCATGCCTCCAGCACGGCCATTGGCAAACCCTCGGAATGCGATGCCAAAATGAACGCGTCTGCCGCGTTCAGCAGACAAGCCTTATCTTCGCCGAACACAGGTCCCGTAAAACACACCGAGCCCTCCACTCCAAGCTCGCCTGAGAGCCGCCGCAGCCGTTCGACGTGCCCTCCATCATCCCAACCCGCTATCACTAGAAGCCATTCTCTCACGATCGAAGGCTTACTCCGCAATGCCCGTGCTAACGCACGGAGAGTCTCTTCGAGGCCTTTCTTGGGATGAATTCGCCCCAGGAACAAAAGTACCTTACGCTGGTCCCCCGCGAGGAATGCTGGCCTTGAGGGTCTGAAATCCGCGGGAGGAAGATCAACGCCGTTCGGGATGATCGCTATCGGCTTCGCGAGCCCGTAGGCCCGGATCGCATCCGCTTCCGCCGCGTTCAGGGCGTGAAGGCACGCCGCACCGCGAAGATTGCCGCGCTCGTAGAGAGCAGAGACGAATTTCTTCTTAAGCCCAGCATTCGCGACCGCCCACGGATCGAGCATGCCCCTGGGCGAAATCACTACCGGTCGGCTGTGCCTGCGGCGCCAAGAGGAGACTGCGAGGGACGTACACTGCCAGATCCCGTGCTGGTGAGCGACGTCGAAGTCGCCCGCGCGCAGCCTGGCCGCCAGCTGCGGTGCAAGACCTAGCGCCCGCGGTCCCACTGCGGGCAAGACGTCAGGTACCAGAGGCGCCCAGGCGCCGATGTCGGCCGCCGTGCCGCTATCCCTAAGCGCAAAGACGGAGACAGCATGACCCTGCCGGTGGAGGGCTAGGGCGGAGGCGCGGACCGATTCGAACAGCCCTCCAGCGCGCCGCGATACGCTACCGAGCGCCACTGCAACGGAAAGAGGGCCCGACGGGTGTGTCGCCCTCGATTCGCCGCTCGTGCCGATCATCTTTGTCATGCGCGCGCGGGTTTGCGGATAAACAGGCAGAGCGTCGTCGAAAGGATTCGGGGCATAATCGCGTGGATGGCGTTTACTATAAAGTATGCGGTCCTGTTTCCGAAATAGTAGGCCGGATCCCCGTTGTCGTGATAGTGGGAGACTTCGGCACCGGCGAAAGCCGTCCTGACCTGCGATACACTGTTGAGACGGTAGTAGGTAGGAAAGATGTCTGCGTTCTTGCGATCCGGCTGGACGCGGCCGAGGAACCGGGGATGCAGAGCATTCGGGATCAGGCTCGACACTAGCGTCACGTAGCCGAACCTGTTCGGGGTCCGAGCGCAGATGACGCCGCCCGGTCGCAGCACCCGCATCAGCTCCGTCGCCACCTCATTCGGCCTCTCGAGATGCTCGAACGTCATGTCGCTGACGATGACGTCGAAGTGCCCGTCCGTGAACGGCAGCGGACCGTGCGGGGCGACAACCACCTGCTCGTGGCTGCATGGGTGCTTCTTCACCACCGCGTCCACATCAACGGCAGTCACGGTGACGCCCGGCCGCCTCAGGTCTCGCATGTGTCGCCGGAAAACGGACGGGTCATCGTGCCAGAAGCCACCCCTTCCGGCACCGAAGTCCATGATTATTTCTAATCCCTCACGCAGGATGAGGGCATGTACAAAGGCAAAAAACTTGATCGTTCCGTCGTAGCGCGTGAAGCCGTCGAGGCCCTTCTCGGTATTAATCCGCGTGGTAAAATCACCATTGGGAAGGGGGCGAACCGGCGGGGTCGGCGAGCTCTCATTCATGTGACAGCGCTCGTTACCCGCGTTCGGGACAGGCGCTGCAGGATCATCCCGTCCCATGGGGCGAGCACTTTTCGAGGTGCGGCGCTGGCGGCCGCCACGGCTGCGGATATACCGGAACCAAAGCGCCTTGGTCCCCAATCGGCTATGGCCGCACGAGCAGCCGCGCCCATGACGGCGCGTTCTTGAGTGCTGAGCGCCATTAGACGCGACAGGGCGCCGGCGATGTCCGTCTCGTCCTCAGGGTCAACAACGTAGCCGGTCGTTCCGTCCCGCATTACGGTACGTGTTGCACCGCATGATCGGGAGGCTATAATGGGAATACCGCTGGCCATGGCCTCGTTGATCACAAGACCCCACTGTTCCTTCAAGGAAACGTGGCAGAAACCCTCCGCTAGGCCGTAGTAGGCCGGTAGGACGTCGTAGCCACGAAATCCCGACAGGTGGACCCGAGCCTGTACGCCGCACAAGGCGATTGTCTCCTCCAACAGACCTCGCATCTCGCCATCGCCAAGGATCACTAGGTCCGGCGTCGCGATCTCGTCGGCGACGGCGGCCGCGTAGGCACGCACCAAAGCTGTCAGGTTCTTCTTGCGGATAAAGCGTGCGGAGGCGAGAAGGTAGCGCTCGGGCAGGCCGTGCGCGGCCCGCACCGTCACAGGGTCGGCACGCGCGGAGTCCGCGCCTTCCGCAAAGTGGGCGTTGCACACAACATCGTATCCCATCACAACGCGCTCAGCGGGCATCCCGAGCTCGACAACGTAGTGACAATGGGGCGGGCCCCCTACCAGCGCCGCGTCGCACTGCGCAACAATGCGCCGCTTAGTGAACTCGCGGATAGGTGAGCGCACGCCATCGTCGTTCTGACTGTCCGAAAGCAGGATGACGGGGATCCCCCGGCGCCGCGCACACAGAATCGCCGCGCCGCTTTCCGGTGCCGCCCAGCCCGCGACGGCGACCGCCGTGGCTGAGACCTTCTCGAGCGCGTCGGCGACGACCTGCACAACACGACCCGCATGCACCGCAGCCCAATAATCATTCATGTCAGCGAACAGCCGCACCACGGGGTAGTGGCCACTTTCATGGGCCAGGAACTCGCGGAACCCGCCCTCGTTGGCGGTCGATATGACTGCTATTTTCCCGAGTGCGGCGACTGCGGCACGGTAGCGGGCGTCGTGGTAGTGACCAATTTGGCGGGTCAAGAGCACAAGCGTCAACGATCGGGCCTCGCGCGGCTCGCAAGGAACCGCATTCTTTGCGAAAGTTTTTTACCGGGTGGTGTCCCGGCGGCAGCGAAGGCCTCATCGAGGGCCGCCATGACGGCCTCCGGGGCCACATGCGCGGCGGCGGCGACGGCTGCCGCCCCCAAGATCACTGGCGAAGGCGGCGAGGCCAGGATGTCTCTGGCCGCCGCGATCCAATTCTCCGGTCCGCCGTGCACCACCCTCACGCCGGGAAAGCGGCCGAGGAGAGCAGCGGTTCGACCTGGCGACAGCAACAGCGGCGCACCGCTCGCGAGCGCCTCGAGTCCCGTCGTCTGGCCAGCAGCATGCACATCACGGATCGTCGGCGTGACCGTTGCGGCACTAGTGGCGTAGTGGTCACGCAGCGTCGCGGATGTGATGCGCGAGATGACGGTCAGGCGCGGCGCCGCGTCGACAGCCGTCGCTGCCACAGCCGGTTCGTTGCACAGCCACACCACGTCGAAACCAGCGTTGGCCATGGCGGCCAAGATGGCGGGATCGCGATCGTTGCTGCCCGCACAGAAAAACGTGCACCCCCGCGTCCTAGACCGCACGGCCGCGAAGTAGTCTGCGTCGACGAACATCGGGGCAGTGATCGGCGCCCGGCCGGTTATTGCCGTCACCTCCGCGGCAGAGGTAGGATCGTTGACTATGACGGCCCGCGCGCAGCGTAGCACGGTGTGGAGCACGGTCCGCTTGAGGCGTCTCGTCGTCTCAAATCCCCAATGGAGATAGACGAGCCGCCCAGCGAGCGCAGCGGCTAAGGCCGATCGCGTCGGAAGCCACGTGAACAGTACGGCGTCCGGCTCGAGAACAGCGCGCACGTCGGCCCGGCACGCGGGTCTTCCGGTCCGCTCGCGCGCCCATCGGTCGATCAGCCCGTGGAAACGCAACGGCTCATCGTCCAGTGCCTCGGCACGCTGACGCTCCAGAGCTGAATGGGTCGCAGGGTCGAGGAGTAGCTTCATCGCGTGCGCCGCCCTTGCGAACGCACCGCGGCCAACGGTGAGGCCGGGCGACCGGGCACCATCGGTGGCTGTTCGTGGTGCGATCTCGCCAGCCTGCGGACCGGCGACCGTCTGCGCCGCGATGTCATCTTCTTTAGAACGAAGGTCAGCAACATCGCTGCTGCCGGCAGATAGACGAACAACACAATATTTTGCATGCTTCTTATGCACATGTAGACGTACAGGGCGACGATCAGATACGCCACCATGCCCATTGGCAGGCTCAATAGGTGCGATGATCTGTAGAGTACAAAATAGAAGAAGAGGCCAAACAGTAGGGCGAAAACTACGACCATGAAAGGGCCAAACATAGCCACTGTCTCGCCGACATAAGTGTTTGTAACGTAATATAGCTTGTAATTTCCGAAAAAACTTGCATCCAGCACGGGTTTTCCGGGCCAAAAGGCTCTCGGTATGGGGTTGACAGCGATGGCCAGAAAGAAGTCCACGAAGTCCCAGCGCTGGGAAGAACTCGATGCGACATCGAAAGCGTAAAGGGCTCTGTAGTAGCTGTCATCCTGATGGTAGACAACGGAAAATCTTGTATCATGGTTCGCCGCAAGGAAACCGGTTGCGCGGAACAGAAACATGGCCGACGTCGCCGTCGCTAAGAGAGCAACGGCCGCCACAGACCAAACTACTTTGGCGGCGAGCGAGCGCACCCGCTGGATCGCAAAAAACCACAGTGCAGCGATCGACAGCACCATGGGCGTGCGTGAGCCGTCGGTGAAAAGAAGCCAAAGCGTCACTCCGAACAGCACGAGGACGGTCGCGCGGAGCAAAACGCCTCGACTGTTCACAAGCAAAAAAGCAAACGATACTCCGGCCAGAGGCTGAATAATGCGAATGATCGCATAAATGAAATTACCTCTGTACTGGGCGATTTCCCAAGGCCGCAATCCTCTCGGCTGCAGTGATTCGAATATCATCATATCTAACGACCAACCCGTATACGTGAGCCGCTTATACAATTCGAGAAAGACGACCAATGTCGCGATCAGGAATACTATGCGAAACAGGCGGGGTCCGAACTTAATCCTCTGCATGCCCTCTCTAATCGCACGCTCACGCCGGGGATCGTAAACAGCCGCCGCGAGCAGCAAAGTCGAAGCGAAGATGGCTAAAATGGTCGCTTGGTAGTAGAACAGGTCAGCACTGCGAATGTGGTTGATGTTGCGGTCGTCGTACCCTCTGATCAAAAAATCGCTTATGATCACAATGATCATCCCGGTGAAGATCGTGTGCGGATGAAGAATGTTTCGCGTTCGCGACCAAGTGAAGGCGACAGCGCCCACGGCGAAAGCGAGATGAAGAGAGTACCAGATGAATTCAACACCAGTCACGGCCGTCTCCCTTGGCTTCTCGCCAACTGCAAGATCATGCTTGTCAGATCCAGCGCATCTGTGAACTGCGGTACCACAAGCTGACCGAGCGAGCAGCCAAGGAGGCTAGAAGTGGCTATCGCGACGGAGGCGAGACCAGCAAGGCTTGCCAGGATCAGCCCGGCGACAATCAGCTGGATTTCTCCGATTAGGGCAGCCGGAACGGCAACCACCGCGAAGACACACGTCATCAGCGCGATCGAGACCGATTGGCGCAACGCCTCATTTGAACCCTTCAGAACCTCCTCAAAGGGTCGCATCATGCCGCGCAGCGCGAACGCAACGACCAGGAGGATCACAAGATCCAGAGCGTCGCGGTAGGTCTCTCCGTAAAGCAAGGGAAGGAGCACTGGCGCCGTCACGATCACCGAGCCGCTAACAAGAATGTTAATCAGGATCGTCTGGCGGAGCCGCCGCATCAGCCAGCTAGGCGTGGCTCGGATTGCCGCCCAGTCCCGGGCAAGGCGCGAGAAGAAGAGCGGCGCCATGGATTCCGAGACGATTGACTGGATCTGCGCCAGCGCGAGCGCAACGATGTAGATGCCGAACGTTGCAGTATCGAAGAACAGGCTGACGAGAATTCTATCGGCCATGGTCGATAGCGCGACCAGGACGACGGATAAGCCGTCCCGACGCGCCGCCCGAACCAAAATGTCAAGCGGACGCTCTGTGAGAGTCGCCCCGCGCCCCGGTTCCAGGACTAGGTGGATCACGCGGCCAGTTACGATCGCGGCTAGGATTGCTGCCAGCAAAAAAGCGAGAAGAAGGGTTAGCACATCTCGCAGTCCGGCCATGAATAGGACCGCGACGAGCAGGAGGTGAACGACGGTAAAGCTGGCCCGTGCCAGAATGTAAGTGTCAAGCCTATGAGCGCCGAGTTCAATCTGGACCTGCAGCGCATTCCACATGGCGAACGGTACGATGGCCATGCCACACACGAGAAGTAGCGGCCCTGTGGAAAGACCCAGAGCTCCAGTTATCACGAGCGCATAGAACCCGCACGTGAGCCCGCTAAGCCCCATTAGGAGACCCAAGCTGGTGCGGTAGATCGCCTTCGACAAGGAAGGTTCATACGCTACGCTCCGGGCGAGGTAGAGATGCAGCCCTGCCATCGATATATTTGCGGACATTGTTGCCCAGAGCGTAAGGTTGGCGAGAGTGCCCCGATCGGCCGGGACCAGAGCGCGGGCGAGTAGCACGGATATTATGAGCGCACCCGCCGCCAGAGCGCCATTCAGAACAAAAAGCTGGACAGATGGGACGCTCAGTCTGAACGCGATCGCTTGGACAACCGCGGATCGCTGGGGCTTTAGCACTGCAATAGGCCGCCTACCCGGCAACTCCGTCGAATTCGATAGGGGCGGTGCGGTCGCCGGGGATGTTCACTTGGTCCAGACCGTCGAGAGGCAAGGCTTTCGGCTCTGGTCTCTCGTTTGCCCCGAGCAAGGAGTGCGCCATGAACGTGACTTCGACGTGCAGTGCCATGTGATTGGGCCCGATCTGGGAGTAGGTATTGGGATGGAAATGGACCACGAAGAGATTCGGCGCGACCGCCGAGACAAAGCGGGCGATCCGGTCAGCGTGGAGGTCGATGTCGTGGAACTCGAAGGCGAGGCCACTGAAGCGGTCTGCGTGGACCGCTATTTCATCGAGGATCCTGTACTCCCATCCCTCGATGTCTACTTTCAGGAAAACCCTGTTGTCGAACCCGGCGATCCCCATCGCCTCGGACAGCGACACTCCACCTGAGGTGGCATAGCCCACGGGTCGGCGCACATGACGGTTGGCGCCGCGAAAAAACCGTCGATAGCCGAAGACCCGCGTGGCGCGACGCAGGCGCAACCCATCAGCGCAGAATACTCCCTTGCTAAGATTGGCGGCGATGCGTCGTGCCAAAAAGCGACGATCGACCGTATGGTCGAAACATACGACCGGGACCCCCGCCGCAGCGGCGAAATCCTCCTCGAAACTCCAATTGTCCGAGAGCCCTAAGGACAGTAGGCCCTGTGTAGCCAGCAGGATCCGCTCGGGCAACACGTAGCCCCCGTCGAACTGGCCACCGATACGGACGAGGTCGTGAGTCGCTGCGGGTTTGAGACAGGAAGAGTAGATCGCCATCATAATCTCCCAATGCCGCAAGAAAATCGGTGTGGTGTGGTCAAATCAGGCCCATGCTATTGATACATCCCACTATTGCTAAGGGAGTAAATGCTCAGAGTCCGGTCAGAAAGCACCCTCCGCGCCAAGCGCGCAGGGAACTACCAGTGACGTCGCCCGCAACCGTTCAAGGCGCAAGCGATGCGGGCCCTGCACTTTCAGTCCCAGACATCTGGCTGTTGCATCGATCCGTCAGGTCGTATGGTGCGGCGGACCGACGCCGGCACTCCTGCGATCAGCGAGCAGGCTGGATGCGATCCTCGGACTACGGAGTTAGCCGCCACAATGGACCCCGAACGGATGTGGCTACCGGGGCCCAAATGAACACCGCGCCCGATCCAGACATTGTCCTCGATGATCACCGGTTTTACCCGGAACCGCTGTCCTCGCACACCAGTCCGAGGCGTGAATCGGTGGTCTTGATCTCGAATGCTCACGTACTCGCCGATGGCAACGTTGGATCCGATGGTAATAGCCAAATTCGCTACGAGGTGACAGCCTGTATTCAGGCTCGTCCCGTCTCCTAGAGTAATTGTCCCATCGCGTCCAGTATGAAACAGGACTTCGTGGCCGATCATGCAGTCCCTGCCAATGACAACATTGCGACGGGGCATCGGCCACCGAACGCGCCCCGTGAACATCGTGCCAGGACCAACCTGCCGGAAGAACAGTGGCCCGGTCAGCCGAACGATACGACCTTTCAGACGCCAGAGCTTTGGCGTCATCGAGCGTGTAATTGAGCCCAGGCGGCAGACCGGTCGAGACAACCTTGATTGCAGCGAATAAAACACCAACGAACTGCCAAATTCACACTGCAGACGGTGATCAGATCTTTGCCCCGATATGCATAAAGAGGGTTTCTATAACACTCCAGCACCCAAACAGAAGCGGTCCACACGCAAATGCTTGCATCGCCCAGTAGATTCGATGATCAGAAGACGGCTTGGAAATAGGAAAAGCCCGGATATATCGTCATGATCTTGTGTGCAGGTCAAGGTGGCGCGGAGCCGGAGAGCGGGCATTGCGAACGCGGCACTGCAGACCAATGCAATAAGCCTATTTTCAGTGACGCCATATACTTGGCGCAAAGCAGCGACTGACCGGCCGTTTGCCCCTTAATCCATCCGACAATCGCCTCGCCATCTCATTGATATAGGTGATCTTCACTGCCAGAAAGACGCTGCCGGCATATTTGGTCAGTTCTGCGTTCCGCCGATCCATGGAGAGCATCAACGCTGCATTGAGAAACAGCGGCCGGTAAATCTCATTCATCACCGCAAACGCCCGGTCGTCATTGGTCCCAACCACTGTGCGGTCGGGCCGTTTGAAATCCTTGATCGCCGTCCCCCACAAGATCATCGGTGAAGCTTGGCCGTCCTAGTCGGCATTGGCATGCACCATGGGCTCAAGGCCAGGTCAATAGACTAGGATGAGGCCCGCCCTCAACGTGTTCAGCTTGTCTTCATTTTTGTCGACAAGGGTCACATGATGGCCAAAATCGGCCAAAGCAAGCGCCTGAGACAAGGCCGACATATCCCGCACCAATTATCGCAATGCTCATAACTGTCCTTCCATCACAATGTGAGCGATTGCTGGCTGGTGAATGATGCCAAGCGGCAGCGCGCGCCATCATCGAGCCGGAATCTTGAAAGTCTGCTTTGCCTCTACCGCCAAATCTGCCAGCCTGCCTGCGGTGTTGTTTCCGCGTCAAACGAAATCAGCATGGCGGACCCCGCAAAGAGTTCGCCATTGATCATTCCGTGGACAATCTCGACCCGTACAGTATGGCTATGTTCGAGATCGCGCACGACGGCCTGAGCGTGATGGGAACCTTCCAGGCCATAGGCACTGTAGTGATGGGCGTCCTTGTCACTGTCAGAGTTGTCGAAATAGATCAATCCACCTGGCTCCATTCTCTCCGACAGGGTCTCGAGGCATTTCCAACGGAATTGGCCATCGACGACAGCGAAGTCGAAACGCTGATCCCTATCCAACGCGTAGTAGTTTCCTCCGGTGCGATGTTGAATTTCGCAATTGCTCAACCCACCAGCTTCCAATCGCTTCCGCGTGATTTCGGCCCAATGGGCATCGTGCTCGCGAGCAATCAGGGAGCGAACACGTCTCGCGATCCAAAGTGTAGAACTGCCGGACCCGAACTCAATCGCCGTCATGTCGCGGGACAGTTTTTTCTCGACCGCCTCGATCGCGGGAAGTGGCCACCAAGGCGTTTCGGGGCGGCGACCGGCAAGCCGGTTCCGCAGTTTCTGTCCCAGGACAAGAGGCGTCTGCGTGACCACGTCACCCAATCCAATAAACATGTCGTCTGCGGTGTGGAAGCGTGACCGGCGACCGTCTCCGCCCGAGATGAGTTTTTGAAAGATACTCATTGGCCGATGTCCCGCTCAGGGCTCCACATTGGCCGCTTTGCCTCAAGGGCAAGCTCTTTGTTGCCCTCATCTATGAACCGGGCTTTGTTCTCGACCAATGCAAACATCGGGTCTTCTGAATCTCCAAATTCGCACCGCCGGATCGATTCAAAACCTGCGTCAGTCAGCAAAGCGCGCATGGTCGCCTCATCGTACATCCACCGATGATCAGAGTTACCGAACAACAAATGCGCGCGTCGAATGATTCCGGTGCTTGGCGCCTCCCTCCCCAAATGGCTTCGTCGCATAAAGTCGTCGGCCGCTCCGCAACTACCGTTTCGGCCTTGCTTCACAAATGACTCGGCACGCCACAAAAGATCAGGAACCACCAATCGGAACACGCCTCCAGGTACCAGCATCTCAAGTGTATTCTTCAATGCAGTGGCGACGCTGTAGCGGTCTATGTGCTCAAGTACATGGCTGCAGTAAACGGCCTTGGCAGATCGCTCGGGCACTGGAAGGCCGCGGACGATATCGCCGTACCTCACGCTCGGCGGGAACAATACTTTGCCAGAGACCCGGAACAAACTTCCAAGAACGAAGCTTTTCTCAATCCTCACGCGCGGCGAAGCGTCAAAGTTCAGCCACCCATCCGGACATGACAACCCGCATCCGTATTGAACGTAATCTCCATCCATTGCTCTAAAGGTGGAAAACTCCAATGCGCAATGGCCCGGACTTCGGGAGAAAGGTCAGGATCAGCACCGACATCGCAACATCAAAATCTCATTCGCCTTTGTTTGAAGCGCTGTGACTTCCACACAGTGCTTGAAAATCAGCACCTGCCTGGGCCACGATGAAACAGAAATGCCAGGAACAGGGTAAACGGCACCGCGACACCCAGCGTGCGCAACGGGTAGTCAACCACGCTGTGGATGAGGATGAACAAAATGGCCAGCGTCGCAGCCCTTTGAAGCGGCCACTGGATTGTTTGAAACACCCGATGCCCGAATAGCACCAAAAAGACAGCAATCAAAACGGCGGCCAACAGGCCACCCTCAAAGACCAGCTCAAGATATTCATTGTGGGCATGATTGACATAGGTGCGGAAGATCATCTCGCTCTTTTCATAGCTGGGATAACCGGTCACGAAATTGCCATAGCCAATCCCAAATGGGATATTGTCCCCTATACCGTCCAGCGTGGTACGGGCAACCTCCAGCCGTCCAAACCCCAAATGCAGTGTTTCCGCCTGAAGGCGCGCCCAGACGCCGACCGAGTAGATTCCGAGAATTACCGTTCCGCCCAGCACCGACAGGATGCCAGCGCGGTTGCGCTGGAAAAGCACCACGAAACTCAAAACGGTGATGGCAAGGCCGATAAGAACGCCGGCCGCCGAACCGGCGGCGAGCAGGATAAGCAGGGCCGAAATAATATAGACCGCCAGGACCAGCAGGCGGTTGGTTTCGATGAAATAGAGGACGGCAATGGGGATCGACGTGAAAATCAGGCTTGAATAGTGATTGACATTGACGAAGAACCCCGCCTTGAGATCGTATGAGAAGAGGTCGGTGACGATTGCCCGGCCGGAATAGGAATACTGGATTAGCCCGGCGGTGAGGTTGAGCACGACGCCGGCAAGAAAGAACGGAATCAGGCCATACGCCTGATCGAAACGCAGCTTCAGAACCGCGGTGAGAAACAGGCAAAGCGTCAGGAAGTAACCGGCAACCTCGACCGTTCGGCCGACGCCCAGGCCGATGGTGGACGGTTCGAGGCCGGATATTGGAACTTTTCGCGGGAGAATCCCCTGTGTCGCGCGCGTGGTCTCGGTCGCAACGGGCAGAAGCTGTAGGACGATGGCCAGGCCGGCCGCCACCATGAACCAGAAAACCCGTCGGTCGATCGGCCTGTCAATGCGGCGCAGGCAGACAAACGTCGATGTGACGACCGCCACGAGCTGTATTACGGTGTCCGTCAAAAGGCCGGTGCCCGTTCCTCCGCCAAGAACGAGGGCCAGCACCAGCGTGATACCCAGCAGATATTTGTCGATCTCCGATAGCTGCGTCTCCCTCAAGGGCCGGTTCGTCTGATCGACACATTGGCAATGTCAAGAGTGCCCGAATAGCGGTAGCGGAAGCTCTCGGCAATGAGATCGGTCCCCATCGCGAGCCTGAACATCCTGCACGTGCTGTCAGGCAGGGTGAACTCCGTCTGCAAAGTCTCGTCCCGGTAACTCCCGGGCAGAATATTGATCCGGACGACGTCTCGCCGTGGGTCGATGCAATGGAGATTGAAGTTGAGCCCTTTCGGGATTTTGAGATCGGAGGCATCGATGTTGACGGCCAGCCTGTAGTGCCCGGCCGGCAGATAGATAGACTGACCAACATTGATCTGTTTCACCGGCTTGCCGAGAAACCGCAATTTCAGTCTGAAATCCTCGCCGTCCCCTGTGTCCCGTGCTTCACGGGACACGTTGACACCCGGTTGGCTTGCCAGCGCCCAGTCGAACGGCCGGCCGGAGGGTTCGAGATCGAAACCGCCGTTGAACACATAGCCATAATGCGTCCGATCTCTCTCGTTCAAGGTCAGAAGGAAAAGACGATAGGCCTGGTCATACCGTTTGTTGCGCAGCAAACTCGACAATGTACTGCCGATTTCGCGCGGCCGGGTTTCGCCCACATTGCTGTTCAGGTCCAGTTGCAGGCGGTAGGCAAGATCAATCGACCCAGGGTCCCGGTCAAGAAAGCCCAGCAGTTGCGAACGCCAGGGCGGCTCCGCCGCCAGCGTCGACAACACGGTCTCATATCCGTCCGGCGTGCGCAGAAGCTGCGGGATGGCGGGCGCAAAGGAGGAAAAATGCGTTGGCCAGCGCCGGAAGAAGATATCGAGCTTTTCCATGGCGGCGGCGTGGTCACCATCCTCGATGGCGCGCACCAGCGTGCGCTGCAAGGAGTTGGCCTCCGTCCGCGAGAGAGACAGGGCCACATCGAACAGCGCATCGGCGGTCTGTCGCTCACCCTGACCCAACCGGATTTCACCCAGCAGACCATAGGCGAGCGCATGGATCGGAGCGTGCCGGATGGCGTCTTGAGCAACCTTGTCCAGCGCAGGCAGTTGCGACAGGGGGTCTGTCCCGGTCAGCCCATTGGCAAGCAGCGCGATGCTTGCCCTGCTGTTGAAGGGGTTGAGGCTGAGAGCCCGCTGCGGCTGAATGGTCTGATAAATCGCGCTAAGCCCTGTTAAGGCGATTGCGCACAAGGTCGCCAGCGCGACGCATATGAGCGCGTATCGCTTCAACCGGATGGTCACGGCGAACATGATGTGCTCCCTGATGCCCGCTTTCGTCATTCAGCGTGTAATAGCCTTCGGACATGTACCGATAGGCATAGGCATATTCGAATTTGTTGACCGAGAATTTCGTCAAGCTGGCGCCAAAGACATGGCCACCGACGGTTTTCAGCCGTTTGAGGGCCGACTGGCTCGATTTGCGGCTGACCTGGTTGGCGGACACCACCAACAGTGACCCTTCGACGATCCTGGCGAGAATCGGCGAATCCGACAGGCCCATAACGGGCGGGCTGTCGAGGATGACGATATCGTAGCGCTCGGTGCAGGCCTGCAGCAGCATCGCCATTTTCGGTGATGACAGAAGATCCGGAGGGTTTGGCGGGATCGTGCCGGCACTGAGGAAGGTCACATTGGCAAACCGCGTCGGCCGGAAGATCTTCTGCAGATCGTCCCTGCGCACGGTGTTGGTCAGCAGGTTGGAAAGGCCGATCACATTGTCGGTGCCGAAGCGGATATGCAGGTTGGGTTTGCGCAAATCCGCATCGATAATCAGGACCCGAAGGTTGAGAGTGCCGAAATCCTGCGCCAGTTTGAATGCAGTGGTCGATTTGCCCTCCGCGGGCTCGGAACTCGTTACCAGCAAGGATCGCGGATGCCCGTCGGTGCCGGTAAACTGCAGCGATGTGCGCAGCGAGCGATAGGCCTCCGCCAGCGCCGATTGCTGATTGGACAATTGCTCCGCCATGTTTTCATCTTCGACCATCGGCACAATGCCAAGCACCGGCAGTTTGAGCTCGGTTTCAATCTGGTCCGGGTTGGAAAATGTATTGTTGAGCAGTTCGAGCAGGTAAATGACGGCGCCGGCGATCACCAGTGACAGCACCAGCGACAGGGCGAGATTGCGCTTCAGGCTGGGTGAGTAGGGCGCACCCGGCGGTATGGCAGCATCGACAATCGCAGTGTTTTCGCGCTTGAGCGCGGAGCCGACTCCGACCTCATTCAGCTTGCCGATAAGCGTATCATATTGCGAACGGTTGGAATCGACCTCACGCTTCAGAATCGTATACTGGATGTTCTTGTCCTGAAAGGTCGCCTGCTCGCCCTCCAGCTCGTCGAGTTTTGCCTCAAGGTCCGCCTCTTTGGCGATCGCCTCATCGTGTTTCAGCCGGATCGAACTGGTAACGACTTCAATCGCGTCGTTGATCTGTTTGTTCAGTTCCCTGATCTGCGCCTGCAGCTGTCGCATTTCCGGAAAATCCGGCTTCATGAGCGACCGCTTTTGCTGGTATTCAGCGCTCAGTTCAGCCACTCGCTGTTTGAGTTTTTCGATACCGGAACTCTCCAGAACCTGGGGTAAGCTGGCACCGCGTCCGGCCTCGATCTGCTGGACAAGCCGGGCATGGTCCAGCCGCTCCTGTATGGCCGCTGAAAGGGCCTTGTTGATCTCCTCGATATTCGAGGCGATCAGCGACATTTCGCTGCCGGTGACCGTGATGCCTTCCGCCTTGGCATAATCGACCAGCGCCTGTTCCGAGGCCTGAAGCTTCTCCTTCACCTGCACCACCTGTTCCTGGATAAACTGGCGCGCCAGATCGGAGGTCTCGCTGGTCTGGTCAACACCCTGGTCGATGTAGCTTGCGGCAATTTCGTTGGCCACACGGCTGGCCATTCGTGGATCTTGATCGGAATAGGTGATCGCCAGCAGGCTGGTGTTCTTGATGAGGTCGACAGTGAGGTTTCCACGGACACGGTCAATGGCCATCTGCTCCCGTTCCGCCGGCTCATAATCGCTCAGCGATTCGCCGGATTGATAGCCGAAGGCGCGCGCGAAGAGATTGGAAAGCGCAAATTGAGGCGCGGGAAACAAGAACCGGATATTGTCGGCCAGGCCCAGTTCGAAGACCACGCGTTGTGCCAGGGACCGGCTTTTCAGTTTCTCGCGCGCGGTCAGATAGACACGAAAATCAGTCGATTCCGAAATCACCTCAAGATCCCGGAAGACCTTGGCCGAAGGCACCTGAATCTCAAGCTGCGTTGTCGCTTTGTACAGCGGTGTCTGCATCCAGGTGAAGATAACGCCGGCAACCAGGCCCACGCCCACCAAAATCGCGATCAGCCAACGGTGTTTGAGAACATAAAACAGCAGCGCCAGCGGATCGATGCCATCATCGTCTTCCTCGAAGATCTGGCCATAGCCCGGACCGCCATACCATGGCGCGTAGGGCGTCACGTCACCATGGCCCGGCGCACCGTGGCCGGAAACCTGCCGGTCGTGAGGGGTGTTTCGATTAAGCATGTTTGTCTTGATGTGACAAAATCTCAGGCATCAGCCGGGCCGGCGCATCGTCACGGAACAACAAACGCAGCGGTCCGTGCGACACCCAGCACTTCTGCCAGGTTCTGCAGTGCGACTCTCGAGCCCGAAGCGAAAACCACAATGACATCGCCGCCGGAAATCGGTGGATCCTTCTTCTTCGCGGCCTGGATTTGCTTCAGATTATAGGGCGCCACGAGTTTGCCATTCGGATAATCCCGGTAAACATAAATCCTGGAAGCATCTCCGACTTTGTTCACCCCGCCCGCCTGCGAAATGACGCCCAGGAGTGTCGAATCCGCGGTGACTGGATAGATACCGGCCTTGTTGACCTGGCCGTTCACGACGGCGCGCTGGCCGGCGGATTCCTTCACGAACACCGATACCTGAGGTGACTGAAGGTATCGTTTGCCATAGGCATCGGCGATTTTTCGCTCCAGCCCGGCCTGGGAATTGCCGGCCGCCTCGATGCGCCCGATCAGGGGCAATGAGATATATCCGCTCGAATCGACCTGCACGGTCCTGTCCAGTTGATCGACCTGAAAGACGTCGATCTCCAGCACATCGTTCCTGGCAATCTGCTGAACGGTGCCATCCTCTCCCGCAACAGGTGGCGGCAGCTCCCTGACCACACGCAATCCCCCAGCACTGGCGCCCGGTACAGCCGCTGCTTGCATGCCACTTGTTGTCTGCGACTGGTTTCCAACGAGATTTTCTCCGCTGGAAACACACGCGCTGGTGCCGACTGTGAGAAGCGCGATCACCAAACCATGCAGGATGAAGGCTGGACCCCGTTTACGAATGCCGGTCAGACTCCGCCCTCCCGCATCCATCTGCGCAAAAACCGTTGGAACCGCCTTCTCCCCGACGTGACATGTGGGCCGGTCTCCGGCTCAACCGCTTTGTTCATCGGGGCAACCGGTCGGTCGGCCAGGATTTCCGCCGGCCGATCGACAACCATCGCATTCGCCTCATCGGCGCCCAAGCGTTCTGCAACGGCATCACGGGCACGCGAAAGAACCGGCGGTCGGCGCGTGACATTGTGTGCATCGCTGGCGAGAATATCGGCGCGTCCTTCATCCAGCATCCGCTCGGCATGGTGGCGCACCGATTTGCCAAAGGAGCCGGTGATCGACCCGGCTGTGATTTGCATGAGACAGCCCAGCTCACTCAACCGTTCGATCGTGTCATAGTGATGCTCGATCCAGCTCAGCCGCTCGGGATGAGTCACGATCGGAACAAAACCGATATCGATCAGTCCGGCCGCGAGATCCTCCAGGCGTGGCGGCAACACATGATGTGTCGGTTCAAACAGAAAATAGCGCGTCCCGTTCAGTGTCGGCACACGATCCGTGCCGAGCGTCGTCGGTAAATCGGGTGCAATGTGAACATCGGCGCCAATGACCAGATCGAGATCGATGCCCGCTTCGAAAATGGCTGTCTGCAGGGCGGCAGTTGCCGTGCGGATCTTCGTTGCATCATTGCTTTCATAAAGCCCGGGAACGATATGCGGCGTACAGGCCATACGCGTAATACCGTCATCGACCGCCATGCGGGCCATCGACAATGCCTCATGAAGATCTGAAGCGCCATCATCGAGAGCCGGAAGGATGTGGCTGTGAAGATCGATCATGCCTCAGTGATCAATCGGCGGACCCTCACCACAGTCGTTGCGCATCCCAGGAGCTCTGCCAATAAGGCAGGTGAAATGACCGGGTTGTTCGGAGAACAGCCTGCGGTCAGTCCGAGACCGAATCGGAACTCGAGACCGCGAGCGCGATGACACCACCGACAGCGCCCAGACCAAGAACGCCCACTGCAACATTGTTGTTGGAAGTTCCAGCCGTTTCGCCTGCAAGATCCCTGACACGAACACAGATTTCGCCGTTGAGCGCTTCCAGCACGACGTTACTGTTCTGTTGGATCTGCAGACTGCAGCTTGCTCCGACGGAAATCGACGCACTTGACTGCGGCCCAACGATAATCTGGGTTCCCGGCAGCAGCGCTGTTCCTGCACTGCCAGCTGCGAAACCGGCGGCTTGCGATATCTGCACTTGACCGGATGCTCCGGTCATCAAACCAACCGGCTGGCCGTCCGGGTCAATGGGAACGACACAGGCACAATCCCCAGCCGCCTGGGCGATAGCGTCTGTCGGTGCAGCCATCCCAATGATTGCCGCCGCTACACCCATCGTCAAAACGTTGCAAATGCTCTTCAATTTCATCTCTGATTCGCCCCAATTTTCCCCATAACAAACCCCCGATCATAACTGGAGTTTGTCCAAATCATCCCGGAGTCCACACCTACGCTTGCTTGGGTAGTCTGTCTGCGAAGGATATCGGGCGTTCAACTTCTCCGATATTCCCCAAATGGGGAGCAACGCCGTTGGCTAGGCGCCGCTTCGGCTTCTCCATTTGAATGCCGCTATTTGACGACAAATTGACCCACCTTGCGCAGATTCTTGAGCGCCAGTGTTCCCAGACCACCAATGTCATTGGAACGAAGCGCCCGATAATCCTCGCGGCTCTTGCGCAATATCTTCCCGAGCGACCGATTGCTCTCACCGCCAACCCGCATTTTGACCAGAACTTCGGGAATGTACCCCATGCGCAATTGATCCCGGCCGAACCAACGAAGGAATGCGTCATAGTCTGCCGCGATGCGATAAGAGGTGTCGTAGGCGCCAAACTTCTTGAAAACCTTCCGCCTGACATACATCGTCGGATGCGGCGGCATCCAACCACGCCGCACCCTGGCGAGCGAATAATCTCCCGAGATCCAGTGACGGATCACCTTACGCTCGTCGCGTGCCGACACATATTGCAGGTCACCGTAGACGGCGTCGAGATTGCGATTTGTGAAAGCGCCGGAGACAAGTGCCAGAACATCGTCATGGGCAAAAGTGTCATCGGAATGCATAACACCGACGATGTCACCACTCGCTTTCCTTACACCTTTGTTAAGAGCATCATAGATGCCTGAATCCGGCTCACTGTAAACGGTCATCGACGAATGTCGATGGCGTTCTATCTCCGTAATCGTCGCATCAGCCGAGGCTCCATCGATGACAAGGTGTTCCACGTTGGGGTAGGTCTGCTTCGCGACGCTGTCTATCGCCCGGCCGATAGTCGCCGGCCGATTGAAAACAGCCGTAATGACGGAGATTTTCAAACGGGATCAGTGGATACGGAACAAACACCATAATCTCGGCCGCCCGCCGCGCGATTCCAACAAAATCGGCCGCCCCATCAACGCGCGCCAAACCCCGTCAGCATGACGGCGATCGTCCGCATGGTGATCAGAATATCCAGCCACACCGAAAAATTCTTGATGTAATAGAAGTCGTAGTGCAGCTTGGCGCGCACCTCGTCGACTTCGGCGACATGACCCTGATTGACCTGCGCCCAACCGGTGATACCCGGCCGCACGATGTGGCGATAGCGATAGAAGTGAAGTTTCGTCTCATAACGCTTCGACAGGGTAACGGCCTCCGGCCGCGGGCCGATCCAGCTCATCTCGCCACGCAGGATGTTGAAGATCTGCGGCAGTTCATCAAGGCGCGTTCTTCTCAGGAATTGGCCGATTTTCGTCACCCGCGGATCGCCGTCAACGGTCGTCAACGCCCGGCGCTCGGAAACATCCGTTGAATGGTCGTGCTCCATCGTCCTGAATTTCCAGACACGGAACACCTGACCCCGGTAACCCATGCGCTCCTGACGGAAAAACACCGGGCCTTCGCTATCCATTTTGATCGCCCAGGCGATTACGCCGAAGAGTGGTACCAGAATGGGAAGGATGAGCACGGCAACCGCAATATCGATCGATTGCTTGAAGCGCAAATAGAGGAAGCTGGGCAGCAGCGAGCCGAGATTGTTTTCCGACAGATGCTCAATCTCAACCTTGCCCGTGAGATTCTCACTGAGTTGTTTGTAATGATAGACGGGCACACCATTGACTGCCGATTCGGCAATGAAAGCTTCCCACTTCTCGGGGAGGTCAGCCCGCAGATCCGCCGTCAGGCCGTGGGACAGCGGACCGCCCGGATGCGGCTCTTTGAGGATGTTCCAGCGGACCTGTGATATCGAACACAGTTTTTTCGCGTTCCCCATCGGGATGACGTCGAAAATCAGTTCATTTGCGCGAACTGAGACGATGGCAATAAAATGAAACCACAGCTGTGCGCTGACAAAACTCGTAATCAGCACAAACCGCGAATAATCCAGCCGGAACAACAGGATAATGCCGAGTGCAATGCCGTAGCTGATCGTGAAGGTTGGCAAGATGTAGGAAATGCCGGTAATGCCGGGATATCGGGTCAGCCGGCGCACCGAAAAATAACCGAGGATCACCGCGCCGGTGATCGCAATCAACGTGATGTATTGCGACGTGGAGGTGAACATCCATCGGATTGCGGAGCCATCGCGAACGAACTGAGGCAGCGCACAGGCGAGCAGCAGCCCGACACCAAGCTGCAGCCGGATGCGGCTGACGAGTGCCGGCGGGCGGACATTGTACAGGCGGCCCCCTTGCGCGAGGACTGTTGGAATGCTGGTTTCTATCGCCATAACGCGCGTTTAAACACGGAACGATCTATCGGACTGGAAGCGCAGCTGCCATCACCGGAACAATGCCGTTCTATCGCGGAAAACGTCACGATCCCAGGATGCGAAAGCGTTCGAACATCTGAAACAGTTCCTTCTGGCTGGCGACATCAACCTTCGCCATGACCGATTTGAGCTGTTTGCGGACGGTGTCGAGGTTGACGCCACGATGTGCCGCCAGTTCCTTCAGACTCTTATAGTTGAGCACGGCATAGAGAACATGGATCTCCGCCTCGCTGAGGCCGTAAAACAGCGCAAACCCCTCGACATCTCCGAACAATGGAGCCTCGTTGCCGCGCAGTTTTGTAACGGAGACGAGTTGGCCGGCACTTCCTCTGACGTCTCCATTGCTGAAATGGGGTGTCGGATCATGTCTGCGGACGCAATATTCGGTCTTTCTCGCCCTGTCACGCAGCAGCAGGGGACCGGGCATCAACTGATCGGATTGATCCAGATAGTCACGAAGGCGCCGGTTGGCGATCCGGTGGCGGCAGGCCAGCGTCCCGTTCTGGACGGCAAAGAAACCTTCCTTCAGAAGGTCCTTGCCAGCCCGATTTACGCTGACAAGCTGCTGGTTAAGAAAGAGGAACACGGCCGAGCTGAGCTCTTCCACGGTATCGAAGGCGAGGCTTTTTGAAATCTGCAGGTCGATATTTGCCTTGGTGATCCGCATCGACTGCAGGATATGTGGCAAAAGCCTTTGGAAAGCGCCCCTTTGTTCGTCGGAAAAATCTTCCGATGCCCTTTTGGTTGTAACGCCGAACCAGCCGCGGCAATCTCCGACGCTCATATTGGCGCCCATGATATTGTAAATCTTGGGCGGCGAAAGAAGTTCTTGGTGGGCGGCGGCGTTATGTTTTTCCTCTTCGGAAACGATCAGCCTCTCGTCGAACGCGACGCCGGTCGGCTGCGAGAAAATCCGGGCGCGCCTGAATTCCTCAAACGCAAAATCCTTGAGATATTCGGCGCTGAAATCCGGATCGCCCCTGGGTGCAGACCCAAGATATTCAAAGCCAGTTTCGCAGGAAACGAGCATCAGGTGAATGACCCCGAAATCCAGCAGATCACCGATATCATTGACGGTTTCGTTCCAGCTTTCCGGATTGTTGGCCGCCTCGTAAATCTGTCTGACAAGTCTGTCATAAGCGTCTTCATCCCAATGATGCATTGGGCGTCCTCATGCCAGAATCTGTCAGCTGAATTGTGATTCCTGGAATGCCCGGAAAAGGAATTAGATGCCACTGCAGTCTTGTGTTTTCTCGGCGGCGGCACAAAGCTTCCGCACTCAGGGTGAACTGAATGAAGCTCACCCTGGTTTGAATATTCCGGCGGTACACAGAGACCCACCAGCCTGGTGGGATAAAGCGGCAGATGGACTGCCTATGGTTGTCCCGTACCCTGATACCACTGCTGCGATAACAGGCTTCGTCCGGGCGTCCCATTCCCTATATGGGGAATCCAGCGAATGGACACCAAATCCGACTTACATTTAAGGATTTGATATATGGGCAGATTTCGCCAATGAAATAATCCGCCCAGCCCTCGCAGATTATTCCGTACGGTGCTAATCAAGCCCTTGGCCGGAGGGGGCGACAACCGATTTGCCAGCGATACTTTCAGAGCGCAAATGTCGCTTCTTACCTGCCCGGTTGGGCTGCTGAACAACGCCATCATTTCGCTTTGCGACATTGGCAATCGGAACAACCAAGGGCACCCTTCCATGCAACATGTCAAGAAGCACCCGTGCCCGGTGCTTTCCATCCAGGCGATCGATTTGTCCGATCATATCCGCCATCGGACCATTGAGAACGCGAACATTGTCTCCCGGGCGAAGAACCTCAATCGGTTTGAGAAAACCATCCTCATCGGTCATTTCCTGCAGATTCTCAACCACACCGCGGGGCACCGGCAGCGGGTAGTCACCTCCCATGATCAAGGAACGAACACCAAAGGTGCCATTGACCGAACGCCATTGATCAGCCTGAAGGTCCAGGGAAACGAATACATAGCCAGGAAAATAGGAGACGACACGATCAAAGCTCTTACGCGCGTGACGGACGGTTTTCAGACGTCTTGGAAAAAACGTCTGAAAGCCTTGATTGCCTAACCGTTCGGTCGCCAGCTTCTCACGATGGGGAAGTGTTGCTACCACATACCATTGCCATCCGCTTGAGAAAACGCCCATGTGTCCACCTCGATAGACCTGTGCGCCACAGCGGAAATACAATCACGGCATGTATTCCGTTGATAAGCTCAAATGAGCTCGACACACGCACCACACTTTAAAATTGCAATTAGGGACAATACCCTAAAAAATAATGTTGACAAGAAAAATCTCGAAGGAATTTTTATTGTAGGTGAATGCGAACGGAAAACCTAAAAACTGGCCATCCAAAGCACCCGCATGGGTATTTTCAGGCCGGCGTCGTCACAGATATTTGGAAAATCACCTCTGAATGGCAGCGTGTTTTTGAACAAAACTTCAATTTACACTTCCATCAAATTTATTTGGCCACAATCCCTAGTTGCAGTCGGCTTAAGTCAAGTGCCTAGGCAGGGAACGGCGTGCGAATGTAGGCCGACACGCCGGACCGCAAAGTGGGCCACTCGGATTCAATTTGTGGAGATCGACTCCCAATTTTAGTCCGAATTCGAGCGCATCCGCCCGAACCGCTCCAGCACCGCGTCAAGCGATTCGAGAAACATCGCGTCCTTAAACAGCCGCTGCAGTTCCCTACGACTTGCTGTATTGACGGCATCGACATCCTGGGCGAAGACCAGCGTGATTCCCCGCGCCCGCAGCGCGGCACCAATGTCGGCAAGCGTCTCGGCGGCAGTGTAGTCGACGTCGTCAACCGCCGACGCATCGATGCAGAACCATTGCAGTGGCGGATCGGCCCGGTCGGCAAGGCCGAGGATCTCCGCCCGCATCCGTTCCGAATTGGTGTAATACATGCTGTGATTGAACCGGTAGATCATGAGGCCGGGCCCGGCCTGGGCATCGCTGTCGAGCGATCTGGCGTGCCAGTGCCCGGACGATTCCCGGACGATCAGCAGGTTTGTCGGCCGGTAACCGTGCCGCGTGTGGATGACCAGCGAAAACAGAATGGCGAAAACGATGCCCTGCTCGACACCGAAGATAACGACAACGGCGGCGGTCAGCAGCGCTACCCAGAATTCCGGCCGGCGACGGCGGTAGATGTCCCGCAAGCCTGTCACATCGATCAGTTTCAGGCCGATCAGCAGCACGACGGCCGACAGAACCGCCTTCGGCAGGTAGCCCAGCGGCCCGGTCAGGAACAGCAGCGTCAACAGCACGACCGCAGCCGCGACAAGCAGCGACAACTGGCTCCGGCCGCCGCCGACGTCGACCATTTCGGTCTTGGTCGGACTGCCATTGACGACAAAGGCGCCGGTGAGGCCGGCGCCGATATTGGCAAGTCCCAGCCCGGTAAGGTCGCGCGTTTCGTCAAGCCGCTCATGATAACGCGTCGCATAGGCCCGCGCCGTCGCCGCGCTCTGCGCCAGAACGACCACCAGCATCGCCAATGCCGTCGGCAGCAGATCCCACAAGAGCGCAAAGCTCCAGGAAACCTGCGGCAGGGCAAAGTCGGGCAGACCGGTCGGAACCGCGCCGACAACCGGCAGGACCCGTTGCAGATCGAACGCCCAGCTGGCAATGATCGCACCGATCACGGCGATCATCGCGCCGGGGACCTTGCGATTCAGCCTTTTTGACAGCAACCGGCTTCCGGCGACCACCGCCAGCACCAGGGCCGCTACCGTCAGAACCGCGGGGTTGAGGTCCGGCGCCTGCGCGCGGTTCGACCACACCATCATCAGCGTGCCATGGTGATGGCCCGGCAGGCCCAGCAATTCTGATGCAGCGCGCAACGAGACCTGGATGCCGACCCCGGTCAGGAACCCGACCAGAACCGTGCGTGACAGGAAATCCGCCATGAACCCCAGCCCGACAAGGCTTGCGGCGATCAGCAGCACGCCGACCATCAGGGCGAGCAGTCCGGCCAGCGCCAGATATTCGCTCGACCCGGCGGCCGCCATGCCGACAAGGCCGCTCGCCAGGATGGCCGCGGTGGCTGAATCGGCGCCGACCACCAGATGCCGCGAGGAGCCGAAGATCGCGAACAGGGCGGCCGGGACGAGCATTGTGTAAAGCCCGGTGATAACCGGCGTCCCGGAGATATTGGTGTATCCCATGACCTCCGGAATGGCGAGCGCCGCGAGCGTGACGCCGGCGATGATTTCCGCCGGGATCTGCGACCGGGGAAGCGGCCGGATGCCGGCAAAAGGCAGCAACCGCTTCAAGGCATTACCGATCGCCGCCATACGCCATCTACCCTCCCGCCCCGGCCAGTGTCCGCTCATTCGCCGTCGCCAGTTTCCGGCGCAGGTTGTTTTTGAAGCCGGCCTGCAGGGCGAGTGTGAGGTCGGGTTTGCGCCGCAGGTGCCGCAGCAGGGCGCCGCGCTCGAAGACCAGGGCGCGCAGATCGGTTGTTGCGGTGGTCGTCGCGGTTGCCGGGCGCCCGGAGAGAATGCCCAGTTCGCCGATGAAATCGCCTGTGCTGCAGGTCGCCACCAGCCGTCCGTTGACGGCGACCTCGACGGTGCCGTCGGCGATATAGGTCAGCCGCTCGACGGCTTTGTCCTGCTGTGTCAGGATCGTACCCTTGGCGATGGTCTGCCACGCGCCGACATTGATGAACTGGCGGGCAAGGCTCGGCGGAACGAGGACCAGCGCGTTCTGGCAGAACAGGAACTCCTCGTCGCTGAAGCGCGCCCGGCGGCTGCGCCAGAACAGCAGCGACAGCTGGGCAAGGTTCGCGGCAACGAACGCCGCCTCCCAGAACGCCCCCACCGGGTCGCCCAGCACGTAGCCGCTGTAATAGACACCGGCGACGCCGGAGACCACCGCGATCGCCCGAAGCCAGACGATCGAGTTCATCAGCATCGACAGAACCAGCAATCCGTAGGAGATATGGGCGGCGATCGCCGCCGGCGCCAGGGCGGCCTCTATCAAGGATTCCATGGCTGGCCCTCTCTTGATGTTCAATTGGAATGCGTCGCGCGGCATGACACCGCGCCGGTGAAAACGGACCGCACCGCACAACACCGCAAAGCCCGTTCCTGCTCTATACAGGTATCAATTGGGCCATTATCAGGCAAATAATACCAAAGGTTCCGCAGATCGACTGCGGTCAGATGTAAATTGGCAAACCGTATGTTTAACAGGCACAACGCAAAATATACACCGGTCGCGCTGCCCGACCGCCAGGATCTTTCCGACGAGGAGATGGTGGCGGAGGCCGCAGCATTTTACGACCGGATGCGCCGCCGCCACACGGTGCGGCAGTTTTCTGAAAAGCCGGTCCCGCGCAGCATCATCGAACGGTGCATTTCAACCGCCGGGACGGCGCCCAGCGGCGCCAATCACCAGCCCTGGCATTTTGTGGCGGTCAGCGCCCCGGATCTCAAACATCGCATCCGGCAGGAAGCGGAGATCGAGGAGCGGAAATTCTATGCCGGTGGCGCCGGCGAGGAATGGCTGAAGGCCCTGGAGCCGATCGGCACCGACGGCTCCAAACCCCATCTTGACATGGCGCCCTGGCTCATCGTCATCTTCGCCCAGCGCTACGGCACCTTCGATGACGGGACGCGCTTCAAGAACTACTATGTGCCCGAAAGTGTCGGCATTGCCACCGGCTTCCTCATTGCCGCACTGCACCACGCCGGATTGTCCTCACTTACCCACACGCCGAACCCGATGCGGTTCCTCAACGGTCTGCTCCACCGGCCGGCTTCTGAGAAGCCGGTGATGATCCTGGCCGTCGGCCACGCAGCGGCCAATGCCGAAGTGCCGGCTGCCGCGAAAATCAAGAAACCACTGCAGGAGATACTGACGGTTCGCGAAGGCCAGGCTGTCGGTGAAGATGCAAAGCCGGCAGGTGCCTGAGTGCCAATTTCGGCGCGAGCGCGCCATCGCTCAAAAAGCTCTTGATGGAACATTAACCAAAATGAAACGCCGGGTGCCAATACTGAAGGCGATGGTGGATCACGTCCCCAGGTCCAGACAGCATGACGCACCGCATCGGATTGGTGCCGGACCATCATAACCCATGACTTTCGAAAGAACTGGCGTGCACGCACCGTATTCCGGTGAGGCCGGCGTCCGTTCCCTCGGGTTTCCAGCCCAGTCTGAACAAGATTGGCGAAAGTGCGGTGAAGCATGCTTTTCAACAAATCCATCATATTCAAACTGGCGTTGCCGGTCCCGATTATCGTGCTCTTGTGCCTTACGGTCGCATGGTTCGTCATTCCGAAAGTGGTGACCGAGAATGCGCTTGAAGCAGCAACCCAATCGGCCCTGCAGACCGCCAAGCAATTCAAGATCATTCGCGGCTACTACACCACGAACGTCATCAAGAAAGCCAAGGACAGCGGTGGGCTGACGCCTTCCATCGATCATGCCGACACGCCCGGCGCCATTCCGTTGCCGGCAACGCTCATCCACGATCTGAGCAAGCTGATGGAGGCGGAAAACACCACCATGACGCTCTACAGCGCGCTTCCGTTTCCCAACCGCGAAGGCCGGGTCATGGACGATTTCATGAAAAGCGCCTGGGCCTTCTTGAACCAGAATCCGGATCAGGTCTTCAAACGCCTGGAAACCCGCAACGGCAATACGGTCATGCGCGTCGCCATCGCCGACAAAATGGCCGCCGAGGCATGTGTGGCCTGTCACAACAGCCATCCGCAGACGCCGAAGGCGAACTGGCAACTCGGCGATGTCCGGGGTGTCCTGGAAATCGATTCGAATGTCGACCAGGCTTTGATGGCGGCGTCGGACCTGAAGGACAACATTTTGCTTGGCATATCGCTGGCAGGTCTGGTGATTCTCGCCGTTATCGTCCTCGGCGCCAGGGCCATCTCCGTCCCGATCAAACAGATAACCGGTGCAATGAGAGATATTGCCAAGGGGAAACTGGAAACCGTCGTCCCGCATCTCAAACGCCGTGACGAGGTGGGACAGATGGCCAAAGCCCTCGAAGTTTTCAAGGACAATGCCCAGCGCAATCTCGAGCTCGAGGCCGAACAGGCCAGGCAACAGCAGCATGAGGAAGCCGAACGCGAACAGCAAAGACGGCACGACGAAGCCATCGCCTCGCAACGCGCGCTGGTCGCAGAGAGCTTCGGCAAAGCCATGTCTGCCATATCGCAAAAGGATTTGAGCTATCGGATCACGGATGAATTTCCGGCCGACTACCAAAAGCTGAAGGACGATTTCAATGAAACGTTCGAGCAGTTGTCGCAGGTCGTCAACCGCATCGGCGGCGCCTCCGCGCAGATACTCTCCAGCTCTGGCGAAATCAACGTGGCGGCCGAAAATCTGGCCGGTCGTACCGAACAACAGGCGGCCACCGTCGAAGAAACGGCCGCGGCCATCGAAGAGATAAGCTCGGCGATGAAAACATCGACCGAACGGGCCAATGAAGCGGCCAGTCTGGTGACGACAGCCCGCGACAATGCCCGCAATTCAGGCGTGGTTGTCAAAAAGGCGATCGATGCCATGAACAAGATCGAAACCTCCGCAGACGAAATCTCGAACATCATCGGGGTGATCGACGAGATATCCTTCCAGACCAATCTGCTGGCGCTGAATGCTGGTGTGGAGGCCGCCCGTGCCGGCGAAGCCGGACTTGGCTTCGCCGTCGTTGCCACCGAGGTTCGCGAACTCGCCCAGCGCTCGGCCAATGCCGCCAAGGAAATCAAGGACCTCATCAACGCCTCGGGCGCGGAAGTGAAGGCGGGTGTTGATCTCGTCAACGAAACCGGTCAGGCCCTCGAGACCATTGTTTCGGATGTCAGCGAAATCAGCGAGCATGTCGTGGCGATCACGGCAGCGGCGAACGAGCAGTCCAGCGGACTGCAGGAAATCGATCAGTCGGTCGGCAATATCGATCAGGGCACCCAGCAAAACGCCGCCGTTGCCGAAGAAGCCTCCGCGGCCAGCCACGCGCTGACGGAAGAGGTCGCGAATATCGATTCCATGCTGCAGGAATTCGAGACCGGCGGATCGCCGGAGAGCGGCGATTTAACGCCGGCGAACCAGGGCGCTGAAACACGCCAACAGCCCGAGGACCAGCAGCGGGCGATTGCCTGATGCGCGTCCGGTTTGGCAGAAAACCGGGCCTCACGCCTTCTTCCCGCCGGCGACGGTGATGATGCCGACGATGATCAGCCCGGTCAGCACCAGCCGGATGCCGGCGGACAGTCCGAATGTGTTGAGCATCGTCACCAGCAGAAACATGAACAGCGCCGCGCCCCAAAGGCCGGGCACATTGGAAAACCCTCCGGCGACGGACGTGCCGCCAATGATGACTACCGATATCGAGGCCAGCAGGTATTCCGCGCCCATATTGAGAGACGCCCCGCCGGAAAAGCCCGACAGCAGATAGCCGCACAGGCTGGCGAGCACGGCACTCAGGACATAGGTCGCAAGCCGGACGCGCTCCACGGAGATGCCGGCCAGCGAAGCTGCTCTCTGGTTCTGTCCGATCGCCAGTACGGAGCGGCCATAGACAGTGCGGCTGAGGATGACCGCAAAGGCAGCCGCGAGCCCGATCACGCACAGCGCCAGCAGTGGAATTCCGGCCAGTTTGACGGTGGTGAAATCGGCAAGCAGCGGTGGTGGTTTGATCTTCAGCCCGCGGCCATAGGCAATCGCCGCCGACTGAATGAGAAAGCTCGACGACAAGGTGGCAATGATCGGCGGTATAAGAAGGGCGCGAATGAGACCGAAATTGAAGAGGCCGACGCCCAGGCCGCAAAGCAACGCGACGACCAGGCCCGGCAGGATCATCACATCCTGCGAATCCATGATCTTCATCGAAACGACACCGGCCAGGGTCATCGTCGCCGGGATCGAGAGATCGACATTGCCCGGCCCGAGGGTGATGACAAACATCTGGCCAAGCCCGACGATCACCGAAAACGTTGCGAAGGCGAGCGCCGCGCTCAGGATCTCACCTGACCCCTTGCCTTGCGTGAAGGCAATCGTCGCAAGCCAGACCGCGGTCGCGCCGACAAAGGCCCAGATCCAAGGGCGCGCGAAAAGGGACTGCATGCGAGATGTCATCATTGCCGCGCCTCCAGCCGGTGGATCAGCACCCTGAGCGCCAGGACGATGATCAGGATGGCGCCCTGCGCGCCGATCTGCCAGTCCGGGGAAATCCGCAGGAACGACAGGAACGAACCGGCCAGCGTCAGCGTCATGGCACCGAGGATCGCGCCCACCGGCGAGATCCGCCCGCCGACAAATTCGCCGCCGCCCAGAATGACGCCGGCAATCGACAGCAAGGTATAGCGCAGCGCGATATTGGCATCCGCCGAGGTGGTCAGGCCGACCAGCGACAGGCCGCTGAGAATGCCGAAAAACCCGGCCAGCGCATACATCGTTACCTTGACCCTGAGGGTTGACCAGCCGGCCCGTGCGACCGACAGCATATTGCCGCCGGTGCCGCGCAGCACCACCCCATAGGCCGACCGCATCAGGCCGAAATGCACGATGAAAGCGATCAGCACCGAGGCATAGATGGTGAAGGGAAAGCCCGGCGTCTTCAGCTTCATGATCGCGCGAATCCAGTCCGGCGCCTTGCCGCCCGGCGTCGGCAGGACCAGCAGCGCCAGGCCGAGCCAGAAGAAGGACATGCCCAGCGTCACGACGATGGACGGCAGGTTGCGCAGATGGATCAGGGCACCCAACGCACCGTAGAGGGCGATGCAGAACGCAAGGATGAGAACACCGACAAGCGGCGCCTCGTTCAGCCAGGTGGCGGCCACGCAGGCGACAAATCCGACATAGGCGCCGATCCCGAGATCGAGATCGTTGACGGTGATCACACACATCTGGGCCAGCGTCGCAAAGGAAATCGGCAGCGCCAGATTAAGCAGCAGGTTGAGCCCGAAATAGCTCATGGCCCGCGGTTGCAGCGTAAAGATCGCAATCAGCAGCACGGTCAGCGACAGGGCCGGGAGCAGGCTGCGCAGCAGTTTCGGCGAGACAAGCTGCGCCATCACGCGACATCCTGGAACGAGGCCTGCAGGATCTTCTGCTCGCTCAGCGCGTCGCGCGAGAAATCGGCAACGATCCGGCCGCTGCGAAACACGTAGACATGGTCGCAATGCATCAGTTCGACGGTCTCCGTCGTATACCAGATGAAGGTGCGGCCCTTGTCGGCCTCCGCGCGGATCATCGCATAGACCTCCTGCTTGGTGCCGATATCGACACCGCGCATCGGATCATCCATCAGGATAATCGAGGCCCGGCTGCCGAGCGCCCGCGCAAACAGCGTCTTCTGCTGATTGCCGCCCGACAGGGACAGGATATTGTGCGCGACATCCGGGGTGCGGATGGCGATGCGTTCCCGCCATTCATTGGCGCGCCGGTTTTCCAGCCCGCCGTCGAGCAGTCCCTTGCGGGTAAATTCCCGCAGCGACCCGATGCCGATATTTTCGGCGATCGACCACAGCGGAAAGACACCGTCCTGCTGGCGGTCGCCCGGCACCAGCGCGACCGGTGGATCGCCGCCCTTTCCGGCCTCCAGCATATCTACCAGCGCCTCAGTCTGCCCCTGGCCACCAAGCCCGGCCAGGCCGACGATTTCGCCGCCGAAGGCCTGCAAATGCACCCCATTGTCCTGGCCGGAAGGGCGATAGGACATCACGGCCTCGCCGGATGCCCTCTTGGACCGGAATTCAAGGTCGTCGTCGATGCGGTCCCCGGTCACGGACCCCATGGCCAGGACCAGGGAATCATGATCGAACCCATCCGCCGGGCGCATATCGACCACCGCTCCATCACGCATCACGGCGATGCGATCGGCGCTCATCAACACCTCCTCCAGAATGTGGGATATCAGGATGCAGGCGCCGCCGCCGGCGACATAGCGGCGGATATGCGCGATCAACTGCTCGGCCACATTGGCATCCAGCGAGGATGTCGGTTCATCCAGGATGATCAGCGCCGAGGGAAGATCGGATTCGGTGAACGCACGGGCGATCTCGACCATCTGCCTTTGGGCGATGGAAAGATCGCCGAGCAGGGCATGCGGTGCGATGCCATGGCCGGGAAAAATCTCGTCGAGCTTGCCGGAGATAAGCCGGCGCATCGTCGACCGCCATGCCCAGCCGCGGATTCCGGGGTGAAACAGGCGGGTGTTTTCGACAACGGTCAGATTCGGACACATGGACAGTTCCTGGAACACGCACCGTATCCCGAAATGCCGCGCCGTCGTAACCGAATAGGTATCGTCATCGGTCCTGCCGGGAAAGGTAAGGCTGCCTTCGAAGGCGGTCAGCGTACCGGCCAGGATGTTCATCAGGGTCGATTTGCCGGCGCCGTTGTGGCCGACAAGGCCGAGGCATTCACCGGCGCGGATTGCCAGGTCGACACCGGCTAATGCCTGAACGGCGCCAAAGCTCTTTTTGACGCCGTTCAGTTCCACGATGATTTTGCCTGCCGCTGCCTGATCGGGACTGTCGTGCATCTCAACCATCAGCCATTATCGCTCCGAACGGCAGGATTCAGCGAAGCATGTTACCGCAAAGGCGGCTACTTTCCAGCGATAACGCCCTTCGCGTCATCGAGCGTATACTCGACATTCGCAACACCGCCCTTTTGCGTTCCGGCGAGCTTTTCCTCCAGGTCGTTCTGGTCGACGCGCAGGAACGGAACCACCAGGTCCTTGGGCACATCGGCGCCGTCCAAAATCTGCTGGGCCACCCAGAAGGCCAGGGTCGACACGCCCGGTGCAATCGAAACCGACATGGTTTCATAGCCATTGGCGTCCTTCTGTTCCTTCCACCACTGCAATTCGTCCTGACGGTTGCCCATGATGATCAGCGGTGTCGGCCGGCCGGCCGCCTTGAAGGCCTGCGCCGCGCCATAGCCATCGCCACCCTGGGTCACCACGGCCTTGATTTCCGGCAGCGTCGGCAGAATGCCGGCAACGGCCTTTTGCGCGACATCCTGCGCCCAGTCCCCATGGACGGAGCCGGCAATGCTGAATTGCGGATTTTCGGCGACGCCCTCATGGATGCCGGCGCTGATCTCATCATCGACAAAGACCCCAGCCAGACCGCGTATCTCCAGAAGCGCCCCGCCTTCCGGCATCTTCTTGGCCAGATAGTCGAGCTGGCTCTTTCCCATGCCCTTGAAATCGACGGCGATGCGCCAGGCGCAGGGTGCGGTGACGATCCCGTCAAAAGACACCACCGTGATGCCCGCATCGCAGGCCTCCTGCACGGCGCCGTTCAGCGCATCCGGCGAGGCGGCGTTGATGACGATGGCGTCATAGCCCTGCAGGATCATGTTCTGGATCTGCGCGGCCTGCTCCGTCACCTGGTTTTCGGCGGTCGTGAAAGCGTCCGCCGCCGCGACCACACCGTCGGAAACCGCCTTGTCGCCGACCTTGCCCCAACTCGTCAACATCGCCTGACGCCAGGAGTTTCCGGCATAATTGTTCGACAGGGCAATGCGTTTGCCGGACGTATCGGCCCAGGCGGTCTGGGCGATCGCCGTCATGCTGATCGCAACACCGGTTGCGATGACACACAGATGTTTCCCGTTCATGATTTCCTCCCAGAAATGCGGTTCAGGGCCGACGCCGCACCGATCGGTCGCGCCACCCGATCCCCGGAAGCTAGACAAACGGACCGATGGCCGATGCCTTCAAATCTGCAAATCCTGTGCGCGTTTCCGCAGCCGCGCTACGGTTAACCGCAATTGGCCGCCCTTTACCGCGGCTTAGGGTCGTTCCAGGTCGGAGCGCATCCAGTCATTGAGTTCGATCTGACAGGCCAGCATGCCCTCGACATTCAAGAGCCCGCGTTCCATGGCGACCGCCACGGCCCGGGTTCTCGAATTGAACAGGGGGCCGAATTGCGGCGAGTTTTCCTTCTGGTCGACCCCGAGTTTTTCATAGAGATGTTTCAGCCGGCTCTGCACGCCGCGTGTCGAGATATGGCGGCGCGCGGCAATGGCCTTGTCCGTCAGGCCGAGGGCGATATCCGTCAGCACTTCGATCTCCGAATCGGTCAGGCCTTCACGCAGATTTTGAGTCCTTTGCTGGATTCCGCGCACTTCGCGATCGATGACGCACTGGTCCTGCAGGAACACCGCCCGCATCGCCAGTTCAAGCCGTTCCTCGCTGACCGATTTGAGCAGATAGCCATAGGCGGCGCCGTCGGGAACGATGCGCGAAACGCCGCGCACATAGGCTTCGTCGGAATAGTTGGACCAGAACAGAATGCGCGCATCGGGCGTCGCCTTCCAGATGCGTTTGGCCGATTCGACGCCGCTGACATGCGGCATCTGAAGATCAAGCACCGCCGCAGAAAAATCATCCCGCTCGATTGCCTCAATGGCCTGCGCGCCGTCCGCCACCTCGACGATTTTGTCCGCCTTGGGCAGAGCCTTGCGCAGAACGGCAACCAGAAAGGCGCGGTGGAGGTGATCGTCTTCGGCAACCAGGATTTTCATGACAGATGCGCCGGCCTGTCCGCCGGTTCACCGGACAGCCAATCGCCCGCCGGCAGATGCGCCAGCTCATCCGGTTTGCCCGTCTGGTCGGTATCCACATTCAGTTCGATAGTGGTGGTCGATGCCGCGCGATCGGTGGTGATGTCCAGCCGCCCGGAGATCAGTTTGGTCCGGACACGCATGTTTTGCAGCCCGCCATCGCCCTTGGAGTCGCCCAAGGAGAATTCCGCGCCGTCATTGCTGACCCGCACGCGCAATCCCGTTTCCGTCTTGTCGATCAAAATGAGGATGGTCCGGGGACTGGCGTGTTTGACCGCATTGTTGATGGCCTCCTGGACGATCCGGAACAGCGCGGTGCGGCGCGAATCCGGCAGAGCATCGACCGCTGAACCGCTATTGTCGACGACACGCGCATCGATTGCCGGTTTGGCGGACGAAATCGACCGCTCAAGCTGCGCCTCCACCGCATCGGCAAAGCCGAACAGGTCGAGCACGCCGGGGCGTGTGTCCTCGATAATGCGGCGCAGCTCCGCAACGCAGCTTGAGATGGAATCGCCGACCTCGGCAAGGTCCGCCGCCGTGATCGCCCGTTTCTTCTCCAGCCTTTCGACCTGCCGGGCAACGCGGGTAAGGTCAGCAAGTGTCTGATCGTGCAGGTCCATGCCGATGCGGCGACGCTCCTTTTCCATCACATCGGTAAGATTGAGCGCGCCGGCGCGCAGGGCCGCTTCCTGGCCGCGTGACTGGCCCGCCGCCATGGCCGCCTTTCTGGCCTGCTCGGCGCGCAGCAGGGCGTTGAAATAGGGCGCCAGCAGATCGGCGATCTGCTGGGCGACCGCCACATCCGCAAGCGTATATTGCCGCTTCCTGTGACTGGAGATGTTCAGCGCGCCATAGACTTCGTTATGGACGAGCATCGGGACATGAAGCCGGCTATGCAATTCGGCATCGAAGATCGGCGAATCAAAAGAGCCTTCGAAGTGAAACCGTTCGTCCTCCCAGGCGTCGCCGGTCAGAAGATACGGAACATCGCCCATCAGCAGGGTGCGGATCGGACTGTTTTCGATCTTGTTCGGCCGGTCGCCCCGCTCCGTCCACAGTGTCGACAGGCCGACCTCGAAAGCCCGCTCATAGCCCGGCTGGTCCGGCAGGCACAGCGTGACGTCCATATGATCATGCCTGAACAGGCTCTTGATTTCCCGGTCCACGCAGGTCAGCACTTCCTGGACACCCATTTCGCCGGAAATTGCGCGCGATATCGCCAGGTAACGGTCCAAAAGGGCCGAACTGTCATGCAGGTCAGATCCGTTCCGCCGGGATTCCATCGACACCTCCGATCCGTCCGGACGGCCGTCATGGTAGCGTGGCCGTCCGCAGAATCAAATGCGCTCTGCACCCGATACCGTGCGGACATCCGCACATGGTGCTGCACAAAGTCGCAGGATTGCGACGGTTACACCGGCATAATTCCAGTCCCGTTGAAGCTACACAACCGCATCGACCGCCTGAATACGGAACCGAACGATGTCCGCCGAGATCGTCATGCATGACAGGCATTTTGAGGATTTGATCGCCGCCGATGCGGCGGTCCGAAAGGTCCACTCCGGCATGCTGTGGGTCGAGGGTCCGGTCTATTTCCCGCTGGGCGACTATTTTCTGTGGAGCGACATTCCCAACAATGTCATCTACCAATGGTACGACGGCAGCGGCGTGCGCATCTGGCGGCACAGCGCCGACAACGCCAATGGCCACACGCGGGACCGGCAGGGCCGTCTGGTCACCTGCGAACACCTGACCCGGAGGGTCACCCGCACCGGGCATGACGGATCGGTGGCAGTCCTTGCCGATACCCATGACGGAAAGCGGCTGAACTCACCCAATGATGTGGTCGTCAAATCCGACGACACGATCTGGTTCACCGATCCGCCCTACGGGATCCTCAGCGACTATGAAGGCAAGACCGCGCCGCAGGAGCAGAACGGATGTTACGTGTTCCGCCTCGACCCGGACACGGGCAGGCTTGACGTGGTTGCCAACGACTTCGTCAAACCCAACGGCCTTGCCTTTTCGCCGGACGAGACGGTCCTCTATATTTCCGATACCGGGCAATCCCATGACCCGGACGGGCCGCACCACATCCGGGCCTTCGATGTGGAAGATGGCAGGCGGCTGGAAAACGGCCGCATATTCGTCACCATTGATGATGGGGTTTCCGACGGGTTCCGGCTCGACATCCACGGCAATGTCTGGACCAGCACCGCCATCGGCGTGCAGTGTTACAACCCGGCCGGCCGTCTGCTCGGCGAAATCAGACTGCCCGAAGTGGTCTCGAACCTGACCTTCGGCGGGCCGGACAACCGGTCGCTGCTGATCACCGCCACCACTTCGGTCTACAGCGTCACGGCCCTCGTATCAGGCGCCCGCTGATCTCAATGCCTCGGTGGCAGCTTCATCGACCGTCAATCCACGCTCATCGACGATCACGCCGAAGAGATCGCGCGCCTCGTCGGCCGTGTAGCGCCCGAGCCGCACATCCTTGAGGACAAGCGCCGGATCGCGGGTCAGCGGGTCGCCATAGCCGCCACCGCCCGGCGTGCGCACGCGCACCCGGTCGCCAGCGGCAAGCGGTATATCCTGTTCCTTGGACAGATGGTCCGGCGTGTGGGCCTTGCCGCCGCGCCACACGGTTACCTCGTTCGGCGCCCCGTCGCCACCGCCGAGCGCACCCTGCGGACCGAACCGGCCATGGTCCATAACAAAGCTCGCCCGCGCATCGCCGCGCCGCAATTCCAGCTCGTAGTCGAGGCCGAAGCCGCCGCGGTGCCGGCCGGCGCCGCCAGAGCCCTCCCGCAGGGCATAGCGGCGATAGAGCACCGGAAAGGCCTGTTCCATGATTTCCACCGGCGGCGCCTTCGAGATGCCGATGGTCGAACAGCCGTTGCTCAGCCCGTCATGGTCGTTGTTGCCGCCATAGCCGCCACCCGAAAGCTGATACATGACAAAATCCCGGTCGCGGTCGGGATCATGGCCGCCCAATGCGAAATTGCCGCTGGTGCCTGCCGGCGCCGCCGTCACCCTGTCGGGCAGCACGCCGACAAGCGCGGCGAAAACCGCCTCGGCGATGCGCTGCGAGACCTCCGCCGCACAGCCCGAAACCGGGCGCGGGTACTGGGCGTCCAGAAATGTGCCCTCCGGGGTGATCACATTCAGCGGCTCGAAGGCGCCGGCGCTGATCGGCACCTCCGGAAAGATATGCCGCATCGCCAGATAGACCGAACTCAATGTCGTCGCCAGCACCGAGTTCATCGGCCCCGCACAGGGCGGGCTGGACCCGGCGAAATCGAAAGTCAGCCGGTTGTCTGACTTGGTGATGGCGAGCCGGATCGCAAGCGGTTCATTGATCACACCGTCGCTGTCGACCCAGGCGACCGATTCGTAACGCCCGTCGGGAATAGCGCCGATACAGGCGCGCATCTGCTGCGCCGCGCGCAGCCGCAATTCGCCGATCGCCTCGCGCACCACCGCATCGCCATAGCGGTCCAGCAGCGCGGTCAGCCGTTCCTCGCCGACCATCAGGGCGGCGGCCTGCGCCTTGACGTCGCCGATCCGCTGCTCCGGCACGCGGATATTTGAGCAGATCACCGCATAGAGCTCTTCATCGAGCACACCCTGCTTGAACAGCCGGACCGGCGGCAGGCGCAGCCCCTCTTGCTCGACGGCCGTTGCCGAGGCCGAAAACCCGCCGGGCACGGACCCGCCAATATCCGGCCAGTGCCCGGTATTGGAGAGCCAGCAGAAGATCTCGCCGTCGCGGTAGAAGGGGCGGGCGAAGCGCACATCCATCAGATGGGTGCCGCCGAGATAGGGATCGTTGACGATATAGATATCATCGGGCTGCGGCGCCGCCGCGCGGCCGGCGGCAATCATCTCGATGAGCACACGCGTCGAATATTGCATGGTGCCGACAAACACCGGCAGGCCGCCCGCACCCTGGGCGATCAGCGCCCCGTCGACCGCCGAATAGATGCCGTCCGACCGGTCATTCGCCTCGGCGATCACCGGCGAGAAGGCGGCCCGGGAAAAACTCAAATCCATTTCGTCGCAGACCTGCTGCAGCCCGGCCTGGATGACGGAAAGCGTGATCGGATCGAGACTCATGGCCACGCCCCCACCGTGATGATGATGTTGCCTTCCTTGTCACCCTGCGCTGCGTCACCCGGCTCGATCAGGACGGTGGTATCCATCTGTTCGATCACCGCCGGTCCGGCAAGGTCAAAATCAGCCGGTAGATGATCTCGCCAATAGATCGGCGTCTCGTGCCAGTCACCATTGAAATAGACCGATCGCCGGCCGGTCTTCGCTTTCGCAAGGCTGGACTCGCGGTCGGCCGGATCGATCAGCGTCGACAGGTCGAGCGGCGCCCGTTCGCCGATGATGGATGTGTTCACATTCACCAGATTGGCCTTGATCTCGGCCAGTTCCACATGAAACCGCCGGAAATAGACCTCTTCGAAAAGCCGCCGCAAGGTCGCCCTGTCGGGATCCGGCGCACTGAGCGGGACGCGCAGTAAGTGCGACTGCCCGACGAATTGCATATCGACGCTAAACACCCTTCTGATACGGCGGATGTCGACGCTCTCCTTGCCCAAGAGCCGCTCGCCCTCCTCGATCTGCCGGGCAAAAACCGCATGGACCGCGTCGATATCGACATGGTCGAGCGGCCGGTTGACCGTGTTGACGAAATCATGCCGCAGATCGGCGACCACACAGCCAATGGCATTGGTGATGCCCGGCCGGCTCGGCACCATCACGCGGGGCACGCCGAGTTCGCGGGCGAGCGCCGAGGCATGCAGCGGTCCCGCGCCGCCAAAGGCAAAGAGCGCATAGTCGCGCGGGTCGGCGCCGAGCGACACCGACACCATGCGGGTGGCGCCGGCCATCCTTGTATTGGCGATCTGAATGACCGCCGCCGCCGCGTCCGTGACATCCAGGCCGAGCGGACCACCGAGCCTTTGTTCAAACACCGCCTTCACATCGGCAACCGACACCCCTCCCTCGACCGATTTGAGCTTTTCCGGATTGAGCCGCCCAAGCAGCAGATTGGCATCGGAAATGGTTGGTTCGGTGCCGCCGCGCCCGTAACAGATCGGGCCCGGCGTAGCGCCGGCGCTCTGCGGACCGACCTCCAGCAGGCCCGCGGCGTTGACCCTGGCGATCGAGCCGCCGCCGGCGCCGACCGTGCGCACATCCACCATCGGCACATGGATCGGCAACCCGTATTCCACATCGATCTCGCTGGAAACGGCCGGCTCGGCCCGGCGGATCAGGGCCACATCGGTCGATGTGCCGCCCATGTCGTAGGTGATCAGATTTTCAATGCCGGCGCGGCGCCCGGTATAGGCGGCGGCGATGACACCGGAGGCTGGCCCGGACATGACTGTCTTGGCCGCCTCACGGGCGACCCGGCGCGCCGACACCATGCCGCCATTGCCGTTCATCACCAGAACGTCGCCGCGATAGCCCTGCGATGACAGCTCGCGGCCCAGACGCTCCACGTAGCGCTCCAGGATCGGCTGCACGGAGGCATTGACGGCCGCTGTCACACCACGCTCGAATTCACGGTTTTCCGCCAGCAGCGCATGGCCCATGGTGATGTAGTCGTTCGGCCAGACGGTACGAACGATCTCGGCGGCGCGAAGCTCATGGGCGGGATTGGCATAGGCATGCAGGAAATGGATCACGACCGATTCGCATCCCGCCGCAAGCAGGTTTTCGGCCGCCACCCGGACACTCTGTTCATCCAGCGGCGTAACGACAGCACCGGCCGCATCCATCCGCTCGACGGCTTCCAGCCGCAGATCGCGGGGGATCAACGGCTCGAAGGTTCCCTTCATGCCATAGGGCTGCGGGCGTGTCCGGCGGCCGAGTTCCAGCACATCGCGAAAGCCGCGTGTGGTGATCAGCCCGGTGCGGCAGAGCTTGCGCTCCAGCACGGCATTGGTCGTGGTCGTGGTGCCATGAACGATCAGATCGACATCGGGCAGCCGCGCCCCGCTCTCGGCCAGCGCATCGAGAACGCCGATGGCCTGATTGTCGGCGGTGCTCGGCACTTTCGCCAGCCGCACATCGCCGCCATCCTGATCCAGCAGGATGAGGTCCGTGAAGGTCCCGCCGACATCGACGCCCACCACCAGACCGCGATCCGTTTCACCCATGACGTTGCCGCGCCTCTATCGGAAATTTGTTTGTATACAAACAAAAACGGCCCAACGTGTCAAAGCGCGGCTGCGCTTTTCAACGCACGACGATGGTGGTCTGCGCCGTCACCGGTTCGTCGCCGACCACATAGGCCCGGTGGTCATTGGTGTTGAGCGTCACACGGACCGTGTGTCGCCCGGCCGGCAGCGGCCCGATCTCGGCTGTTTCTCCATAGAGGCGCCTGATCTTCAGACCGCCAACATAGAGATGGCCGTGACCGACGCCGGGAATATGATCGGTGTCGGTCAGATGTTCGGCGAAGGTGAAATCCGTCGCATCCACCACAATGCGCCAGCCTTCCTTTTTCGCCAGCGGTTCGGCCCGCACCGAAACCGCCGGCGCCGGTTCGCCTTCGCCGACACGGCAAATGCTGCCAAGGCCGAATATGCCGTGTTCGGCGGCATCGCCCGGCGTCACCGGCGCAACAAGCCGTGCCCTGGACGTCACCGTCCCGGCCTTTTCGAATGTCAGGGCGATTGGAATCAGCCGGCCATCCGAGATTTCGCCGCGCACGCCGCGCAAAAGAATGTGGGCGCCATCGGACGCCAGGGACGGCGATGTGCCGGCTGGAACCGGAATTCCGGAATCGGATTCCGGATTGTAGATGATCGTTTCGGATGCGTCACGAGTACTGGCCGACAAGAGCGTGTCCGGGCCGCCGCGGTTTTCGATTTTCAGGAAAACGACCAGCGAATCGGGCGCCTGACCGTCAAGCTGTGCGGCGTGGACATCTTGCAGCAGCAGGTCCTTGCCGACGGGATCGATGATCCGCATCGCTGTCCAGCCGATGGCGACCAGCACGGCCAGAAGGACAACCGGGCGCAGAAGTTTCATTTGTGCGGCACCTGCCTGTTATGTATGCATACAAACATGTTTGAATCCTGAAAACAGGTCAATACGGTTCGTTTGCTTAACAGAAAACCATCTCTTGCAGCGGGCCTTTTGGCAATTGCCCTGACCGGACCGGCGGCCGCCCACGTATCGCAACAGGGATTTGTCCTTCTGCTGCCGACCGACATCTACATCGCGTCGGGCATCTGGGTGGTGGCGCTGACGGTGGTGGCGCTGGCGGTCACGCCCGGCCATGTCGGCGAACGCCTCTTTTCCACCCTTGCCCTGCCAAAAATCCGGGCACCGCATTGGGAGACCGCAACGAGCCTCATCGCCTTCTGCTTCCTTTGCTGGCTCGTCTATATCGGCCTGACCGGATCGCGCGACCCGCTTGCCAACCCCCTGCCGCTCTTCATATGGACCGTGTTCTGGCTGATGATCGTCGTTCTGCAGGCCTGCGTCGGCGATCTGTGGCGATGGATCAATCCCTGGTCCGGTCTCGCGCGCCTCATTCTGGGCGGCACCGGGCAGCCGGTCGTCATGCGGCTGCCGCAACGGCTTGGCCGCTGGCCGGCTGCCGCCGGACTGCTGGCCTTTTCAGCCTTCGCGCTGGCCGATCCGGCGCCCGACGACCCGGCGCGACTGGCCGTCATCGTTGCCGGATACGGGCTCTATACCATCGTCGCCATGGTGGTGTTCGGAGCCGAAGACTGGCTGTCACGAGGCGAGTTTTTCACCGTGCTGATGCGTCATTTCGCGACGCTTTCACCGCTGCGGCTCGGCCGCCAGGCATCGCGCGTCGGGATGCCCGGATGGCAATTGCTGGATGCGCGGCCACTGTCACTGAGCGGCGGTATTTTCGTTCTCCTGCTGCTGGGCACGGGCAGTTTCGACGGCCTCAACGAGACCTTCTGGTGGCTGGCGCGGATCGGGGTCAATCCGCTGGAATTTCCCGGCCGCTCGGCAGTGATTGCCGAAACCGTCGGCGGCCTGATCCTCACCAATGTCCTGCTGATCGTCGTCTTCGCCGCCCTGGTGCGGCTCGGTCACGCGCTCGCATCGCTGGCCGACCCGCAAACCGGCGGGGTGCCGTTCGGCGAAGTCTTCGGGCGCCTCACCCTGTCCATCCTGCCCATCGCGCTCGGTTATCATATCGCCCATTACCTGACCGTTTTTCTGGTCAACGGGCAATATGCGCTGGCCGCCGCCAGCGATCCCTTCACCACCGGCGCGGACTATCTGCGACTCGGCACGTTTTATGCCACCACCGGCTTCTTCAACAGCCGTGACACGGTGCAGGTGATTTTCCTGACCCAGGCCGGCGCCGTGGTGCTGGGCCATGTCGTCGCCATCCTCGCGGCACACGCGATCGCCCTGCGGTTATACGGCCGGAACCGGCTGGCGCTGATCAGCCAGATTCCCGTTGCGGCCTTCATGATTCTCTACACATTTCTCGGCCTGTGGCTTCTGGCTGCGCCCAAGGGGGCTTGACGAACCGCCGGTAATCGGGGAACAATTTGTTTGTATGCATATAAAATTGACCATGTGTCAGGGCTCGTAAAAGTCATAAATGCAGGGAGCACAGCGATGCCGATCCACAAAAAGCCATCGAGACTGATAACCCGCCGATCCGCGGTCAAGGGTCTGGCCCTTGGCGCCGGCGCCATGGCCGCCGGAAGCACATTGCCGGGGCTTGTGCGCTATGCGCAGGCCCAGAGTTCGGAGCCGATCCGCATCGGCTTCCAGGTCCACCGCACCGGAATCGGTGCCGCCTATGGACGCTGGTACGACCGCACCACCCAGGCCGCCGCCAAGGCCATCAACGATGCCGGCGGCATCAATGGCCGGCCGGTCGAGATCGTTCCCGAAGACGATGGAACCGATCCGAAGCGCGGCGCCGAAGTCATCGAGAAATTCGCCAGCCAGCATAATTGCGATCTCGCCTTCGGAACCCTGTTCAGCCATGTCGTCATCGGCTCCGCACCGCGGGCGGGTGAACTGAAAATCCCCTATTTCGTGGTGTCCGAGGGCCATCATGTCGCCAGCGGCATGCTCAATCGCTACACGCTGCAGCCCGGCATCACCGATGTGAAGAGCCAGGTACAGGCCATGGCGCCCTTCGTCTCCGACAATCTCGGCAAGAAGGTCACCATGATCTATCCGGATTTCGCTTTCGGCCATGACCATCGCGACTTTTTCTCCGAGGCTCTCGCAAGACAGGGCGGCGAGGTGATCGCCAAGATCGCGATTCCGCCGACGGAGTCCTCCTTCACCAAATATTTTCCGAAAGTCCCGCGCGACACCGAGGTGATCTACCATGTCATGGTCGGCCCGGCGGTTCTGACATTCGTCAAGGAGATGGGCGAGTTCTACGGCCCGAACAAGCCGGAAATCTTCGGCTTCATCGACAGTCTGGAAGCCGTCGACATGGCCAGCCCCGGTCTGGAATTCCTGGAGGGCTCCTATTTCTGGGAGGGCAATCCGCGCTACGCGCAGAAGAACCAGTCGAGCTACGACAAGGACTACCGGGCCGCCGTCGGTGTCGACGACAATGGCGCCTCGGTTTCCGATCCCAAAGACGTGTCGACCTACGCCCACATGTTCGGCTGCTGGGAAACGCTCTATATCGTCAAGGATGCCATGGAAACAGCCGGCTATCGCGGCCCGCAGGACCGCGCCACGCTGATTGAGGCGGTGGAGGCGGTCACCGACATTCCGCATTCGGCGCAGCACCCGCAGGGCGCCAAGCTGTTCAACGGCAAGACCCACCAGGTTTTCGGCCATCAATACATCTCGAAGGTCAAGGACAGCAAGCTGGAACTGGCGCACACGACCTCGATCGAAGACACGTTTTACGAAGACGAAGTCGACTACACCACCCAGCCCTTCTAAGCAGCACAAGTACAGGCGCGCTCCGCAACCGCGGAGCGCGTATCCCGGATGGATCTCGGACCCTATTTACTTCTGGCGTCTCTGGAAGGGGCCGTGGCGGCGGCGGTTCTGGCGCTGACCGCCGTCGGTCTCAGCCTGGTGTTCGGCGTCATGCGGGTCGTCAATGTCGCCCATGGCGAGTTCTTCATGCTGGGCGCGGTCCTCGCCTGGTGGTTCGCGACGCTCGCCTCCGGCCAGCCGGCGCTGGGTTTCGTCATCGCGCTGGTCTGTGCGCCCCTGATCGCCGCCGTCATCGCCGCCATGGCCGACTACTTTGTTCTCAAACGGCTGGATTACGATCCTGAAACGACCATCGTCGCGACCATCGGCCTCCTCTACATCATCCAGCAGACGGTGCTGATGACCTATGGACCGGAAGCCCGGCCGGTCGAAGCGCCCTTCAGCCACCGCATCTACCTGCCCTGGTTCGGCTATTCGACCTACAAATTCTTCGTCATCGGCGCCGCGGTCGTCCTGCTCATCGGCGTCTGGCTCCTGCTGACCAAGACCCGCATCGGCCTGGTGCTACGCGCCAGCCAGCTCGATTCGGAAATGGCGCTGGCCTTCGGCATCAGGGTCGACCGGGTCTATGCCCTGGTCTTCGGGCTGGGCGCCGGGCTCGCCGCCATGGCGGCGGTCCTGGTGGTGCCCATCCAGCAGGCCCATTATCTGATGGGCGGCGATCCGCTGCTTCTGTCCTTCATCGTCGTCATCATCGGCGGACTGGGCAGCATTGCCGGGACAGTCGTTGCCGCCATCTTCATCGGCATGAGCGACGGCATCATCTCGGTCTTTTTCTCGCCGACCCTGGCCAAGATCATTGCCACGCTGCTGGTGGCCTTCGTCCTGATTTTCAGGCCGACCGGCCTGTTCGGGAAACGGAGCGCATGAGTGCGGTTTCGAAATCGCTCTGGCTGCATGGCGGTGTGATCGCACTTCTCCTCCTGCTGCAATTCTGGCTTCCCGCCTATCATCACGGCAATCTGGCGCGGATCATGGTGCTCGCCGTTTATGCCATGGGCTACAACATGCTGTTCGGCTATACCGGGCTCTTGAGCCTCGGCCATGCACTGTTTTTCGCCGCCGGCATGTACGGGCTCGGCCTGACGATCGAATATTTCGGCTTTGCACCCTCGCCCGCCTTGCTCAGCGGCCTGATTGCGGCGCTCGTCGTCTCGGCCGTCGTCGGCTTCCTGGCGCTGCGTACCACCGGCGTTGCCTTCATGATCGTCACGCTGATGTTCGCCCAGGCCGGGTTTTTGACCATTTTGCTGTTCGGCGAATATACCCGCGGCGACGAGGGATTTGTCATCCAGCAACCCGAACGCATTCTGGCCGGGATCGACCTGACGACGCCCGCCAACCGTTATTTCGCCGCGCTCATCCTGTTTTCAGCCTGCCTGATCATTACCGCCCGGATCGTCCAGACACCCTTCGGCAAGGTGTTGATCGCCATTCGCGAAAACGAGGACCGGGCCCGCATGCTCGGCTATGACGTGCTGCGGCACAAGCTGCTGGCGGTCATTCTGTCCGGCACCATGTCGGGCGCCGCGGGCGCGGCCTATGCCCTGCTTTTCGGCTATGTCGGCGCCAGTTTCGCCGCCGTGCAATATTCGATCTTCCCGCTGCTGTGGGTGCTTCTGGGCGGCGCCGGAACGACACTCGGCCCGCTGGTCGGCACCGCCTTCATGTTCTATCTGATCGACCTGTCGAGCGGCCTGACCAGCGCCTATATGCTGATCGCCGGGGTGACGCTGGTGCTGCTGACGCTGTTCGCCAAACAGGGACTTTTCGGCGAGTTGCGAAGAAGGGCGTTGCCGTGGCTGCCGTGAGCCTTCTGTCAACCAGCGGCCTGTCGCGCAGCTTCGGCGGCCTGAGAGCCGTCCATGATGTCGATTTCGAGCTGCCCGAAGGCGAGGTCCGGGCCCTGATCGGGCCGAACGGCGCCGGCAAGTCGACCTTCGTCAACCTGCTGTGCGGCCGCATTGCGGCGAGTGCCGGAAAGGTGCGGTTTGACGGCCGGGACGTCACCTCCCTGGCCGCCCACAGACGCATTGCGCTGGGCATGGCCTATACCTTCCAGATTACCTCGGTCTTCGCCAGGCTGTCGCTGCATGAAAACGTCGCCCTTGCCGTGCGCCGCAAACATCGCGGCGATGCAGAAGCGGTCCGGCGCGGCGTCGAGGCGGCGCTGGCGCGCGTCGGCCTTGCCGACCGGGCGGAACAGATCGCCGGCGATCTGAGCTACGGTCACCAGCGGCTGCTGGAGATCGCCATGGGGCTGGGTCAGGCACCGCGCCTTCTCATCCTCGACGAGCCGACACAGGGGCTCGCCGAAAGCGAGGTTGAGGACTTCAAGGCCCTGATCAGATCATTAGCCGGAGAAACAACCGTCCTGCTGATCGAGCACAATATGAGCGTCGTGATGGACACAGCTGACCGGATTACGGTGTTGAATTTCGGTGAAGTGCTGGCCGAGGAAACACCCGACAGGATCCGGGCCAACGAAGCCGTTCAGGCCGCTTATCTGGGAACCGGCTGATGCTGGAGGTGCGCGACATCGATGTTGCCTATGACCGTGTTCAGGTGCTCTTCGGCCTGTCGCTGACCGCAAAGCCGGGCGAAATCCTCTGCCTGCTCGGCCGCAACGGCGCCGGCAAGACGACGACCCTGAAGGCGATTATGGGCCTTCTGCCGCTGCGCGCCGGATCGGTCCTGCTGGATGGTGAGGACATCGCCGCCCTGCCCGCCCATGAGGTGCCGCGCCGTCGCATCGCCTATGTGCCGCAGGGCCGGCGGCTGTTTTCGGAACTGACGGTTGCCGAAAACCTCGAAATCGGACTGATGGTGCGCAACACGGGAAAGGCCGCGCGGGATCGGGCTCTCGACATTTTCCCGCGCCTGCGCGAACGCCTCGACCAGCGCGCCGAAACCCTGTCCGGCGGCGAACAGCAGATGCTGGCGACCGCCCGGGCGCTGTGCATCGAACCGCAGGTGCTGCTGCTCGACGAGCCGACCGAGGGCCTGCAGCCCTCGATGATCGAGCAGATCCGTCAGGTCATCATGCGGATGAAAAGCGAAAACGTAGCGATCGTTCTGGTCGAGCAGCGCGTCGACGCCGTTCTGTCGATCGCCGACCAGGTCGCCTTCATCGAAAACGGCCGCAATATGGAAACGATGGACGCCGCATCATTGCGCCGGGATCACGCAAAGCTGACGCGTTATCTCGGTGTTTAGAGTATCAGTTGTCCGTCGCCCGGCCTGTCATGTCCCTGATCTCCTTCTCATAGACCTCCATCAGCAGATCACCGAGAGAGTTTTTGCCTGAAACATGCACAAACCTGCCAGTCTCGGCATCGAAGCCGTAGCGTTCACACGCGGTCCGTTTCGATGATGGCTGTTCATCGCCATACGGCGTAAACGCGATCGTGACACATTTTTGAAATATGCCTTCAGAATCAAAATCCACAGGTGCGTTCGGCGATTCCAATGTCACGCCACCGCCAAAACCCCATCCGGACACATATTCGCTCGTCGGCAAATATCCCGACAGGATCAATTCCTCCTCGTTCAGGAAATACAATTCGCCTCCCGCGTAAAGCCCCGTCCCTTTCAGAGTGTCCTTTGTGCAGACCAGGAAATTGCTCCAATCCCCGCCTGGTCCATCTGTCCGCATGCCGGTGGGCCGGCAAGAAAGCACCTCATTGTGATATCTGAGATTCAAAAAGCAGCTCCGGATTTCGTACTCTCTGATATTGCACAACAGGTTATCGGTTCCATTGACGACCAGGAACCCGTCTCCCAGTATATCCAGTTCAAGTGTATGGGCTTTATGGCTGACCGGTGTATAAATCCGTTCAAGAATATCCGAGTTTGAGATTTCGAGATTCTTGACCTTCTCCGGGTCGTAATTGAATTCCTTGATTACCGTGCCTTCCGGCATCCCTGAAATCACCTTAGAGACAAACTGATCGATTGTGCGCAGCTCGCTGGCAGAATGCGACGCCCCAGTGGAAGCCGCCAAGCTCAAAATAACAAGCGACAGTCGGAAACCGGACCAATTGGACATTGGCAACTCCTAATAAAGTTTCAGCTAACCCGATACACAACCATAAGATAGCTATCGAACCTATACAATTAATAATTGCATCAGCCCAAGAGTCCGACTCGAAACGCATATTGACCTTGCCAAGCGTCGCGTGAGCAGCATAACGGATGCAGCGTAGAGGAAGGCTTCGGCCGATGCGATGGTTCGTCCTTGGCGAGGCGTCGGTTGCGGTTGATCCAGGCGAACAAGCGATCGTAGAGTGTGCTACGATCAAGTTCCCGAGCCAACGCCCGACAACAGGGAGAACAGAGATGAGAGTTCTGGTCACGATCTTGGTAGCGGGCAGCTGCGCATTGCCATGGGCGGGCGCAGCGAGCGCCAAGTCAACAGTTCAACTACACTGCAGCAAGACGAAGTGCACCTATACCGAAGAGATCGGGCCGTCTGGGACCAAGTCGTATCAAGGATATTGCGACGGAACAGGCAACACCGAGGTCACCTATTATAACTCAAACTTCGATTGTCACAAGGCGAAGGGTCTGACGTGCACGGTTCCAGCGTTCTTCGGAAATATCCCCCCGCACCCGTTTTGGAGCTGCACCTGCACCAATTGGAACGCCACGCACGAGGCACACCCCGACATCGATTTGTGGTGCCCTTCCCCGAGCTGAGTCTGGGGGCGGGTGGTCGGCGTCCGCATGAAGAACCTCCAAACCGGTTTCGACAACTATTTGGATCCACATATGGACCCGGCCATCCACCTCATAACCGAGTTTCCCGACAGCCTCCAAGAAGACAGAGGTCACCACAAAAAAGCGTCACTCGTCACAAATGTCACGCCGTTTTTGTCCATATCGTCCATGGCCGCCGCCAGTGAGCCGTCCAGGTCGATCGCCCGGCAGCAATCGGTGACCAGCATTGCCTTGAAGCCGAGCTTTGTTGCGTCGATGGCCGAATAATAGACGCAGAAATCCGTCGCCAGGCCAGTCAGAACGACCTCAGCTACGCCCCGCTCGCGCAGATAGCCGGCGAGCCCCGTCTGGGTCGTCCTGTCATTTTCGAAAAACGCCGAATAGCTGTCGATGGCCGGGCGAAACCCCTTGCGGATGACGAGATCGGCACCGTGTGCCACGAGATCGGGATGGAAATCGGCGCCATGGCTGCCGCGCACGCAGTGTTTCGGCCATAGAACCTGATCGCCGTAGTGCATCCGTTTCAGGCTGAACGGCTCTGCGCTGTCGTGGTTGTCGGCAAACGAACTGTGTTCGTCCGGATGCCAGTCCTGCGTCAGCACGCAGATGTCGAATTTTTCGAGCAGATCGTTGACCGTCGGGACAATGGCGTCGCCATCGGCAACCTCCAGGGCGCCACCGGGGCAGAAATCATTCTGCACATCGATGACCAGCAGAGCGGTGCCGTCTGTTTTTACGCCCATGCGAACCTCCCGCCCGATATTACCTCGACTTGATCATTTTGCCGAGGAGATTGGCAAGCTGCGCCCTTTCGCGGCTGTTGAGCGGCGCCAGCGTTTCTTCGGTGATCTCGGCCGCCGCCCGCACATTGGCATGATAGGCGGCCTCGCCGGCGTCGGTAAGTTCGACCAGAAGCCGTCGCATATCGGTCGGATCGGGCCGCGTCGAGACCAGCCCCTTCCGGCTCAGCCGGTCAATAACCCCCTTCATGGTGGCCGCATCCATCGCAGTCTGCCGCCCGAGGCCATTCTGCGAGACCGTGCCGATCTCGAAAATCTTGGCGAGCGTTGCAAACTGGGTCGGCGTGAAATCAGGGATAAGCCGGCTGAATATCGACAGATGCCGCTGATTGGCCTGCCGCATGATGAACCCGATCTGTTCGTCCAGCCGGTATTCGGTCTCGATTTCGCTCTGCCGCTGGGGCGTTCCCATGGAATGTCCTCAATGTTGCCTATGACCGCTCCCGGTGAACCGCCGGCCTGTGACCGTCGCGACGCCACCCGGAGCGAATATTGACACTCGAAGGACACTAAGGCAAATTCATTTGTATGCGAACAAATATTTTCGCCCTGTCACGGTGTGTTTGAACGCGGAGGCAGATGTTTTGGGCTATGTCCGGCCGACGACCCTGAACGACGCGCTGACCTGTCTGGCGGAGGGCGACATGCGCGTCGCCGCCGGCTGTACCGATCTCTATCCGGCCACCGGCTTTCAGCATCTGCCCGGCAATATTCTCGATATCACCGCCATTGACGCATTGCGCGGCGTATCGGCCGGCACCGATCACATCCGCATCGGCGCGGCGACCACCTGGACGGATGTGTTGCAGGCCGATCTGCCGCCCGGCTTCCGGCATCTCAAACAGGCGGCCCGGGAGGTTGGGTCCGTTCAGATCCAGAACGCCGCCACGGTCGGGGGAAATCTCTGCAATGCCTCACCCGCCGCCGATGGCGTTCCGCCGCTGCTGACGCTCGACGCCGCCGTCGAATTGCGCAGCATCGCCGCAACGCGAACGATCCCGCTCACCGCCTTCATAAACGGTCCGCGGCAGACAGCGCTCCGTCACGGCGAGCTTCTGACGGCCGTGGTGGTCCCACAATCCTCGGCGCGCGGCCGGTCGGTGTTCATCAAGCTCGGTGCCCGCAAATATCTGGTCATTTCCATTGCCATGGTGGCCGCACGGCTGATCGAAGAGCAGGGACGGGTTGCCGAAGCGGCGATTGCCGTTGGATCCTGCAGCGCCGTTGCCGCCCGCCTGCCGGCCGCCGAGGCCATCCTGACGGGACAGCCGGCGCGGCCCGATCTTGCCCTGCGGATCACGGAAGAGTCGGTGCAGGAGCACATCGCCCCGATCAGCGATGCGCGAGGCGATGCAGCCTATCGCAGCGCTGCAGCTGTCGAACTGGTGCGGCGGGCCGTCGGCGGGCTTCTTTCCGGTGAAGAACGGAAAGCCGCATGACCATCCAGCGAGCGCCGATCAATCTTACCGTCAACGGCCGGCCGGTCAGCTTCGCCGCCCGACCCGGCCGACGGCTCAGCCACGCACTGCGCGAGGAGATCGGCCTGCGCGGCACCAAGGTCGGCTGCGATGCCGGCGATTGCGGCGCCTGCACCGTGCTGGTCGATGGCGCCCCGGTCTGTGCCTGCCTGACACCACTCGTTCAGGCTTCGGAAAAATCCGTGACCACCATCGAGGGATTGTCGGCGGAGACATTGTCGCCATTGCAGGACTCCTTTCTGCGCCACGGCGCGGCACAATGCGGCATCTGCACGCCCGGCATGCTGATGGCCGCCGCGGCGCTGCTGGAAACCACGCCGCAGCCGAGCCGCGATCAGGTGGAGGACGCGCTCGGCGGCGTCCTGTGCCGCTGCACCGGCTACCGCAAGATCGTCGACGCCGTCTGCGGCGTGAACGCGTGCGCCACAGAACCCGACATGCCGGGCGCCGGCGAAGCCGTCGGGGCGCGCATCGAACGGCTGGATGGCCGGCCGAAGGTCGACGGTACGGAGATTTTCGGCGCCGATTTCTGGCCCGAGGACGCCTTGCTAGTGCGCGCCGTCCGCTCACCGCATTTCCATGCGGAGTTCGAATTCGGGGACATCGCCGCCTGGCAGGCCGAACATTCCGGAATCGAAACCGTCCTGACCGCCGAAGACATTCCGGGCCGCAATCGCTTCGGCGTCATCCCCCCGCTTGCAGACCAGCCGGGCATCGCCAACGGACATGTCCGGTTCAGGGGTGAACCGGTTGCCATTGTCGCCGGCAATCCTGATGTCGTCGAAGCGCTCGATCTGTCCGCATTTCCCGTCCACTGGACACCGATTACCGAAATGCTCGACATGGAGCATGCGCTCGGCGACCGCGCCATTCATGACGACCGCCCGGACAATATCCTGGCCCAGGGCCGGGTGCGGACCGGCGATCCCGAGGCGGCGCTTGCCGGTTCGAAAGTCATGGTCGAGGCCTCGGTCGAAACCGGCTTCGTCGAACATGCCTACATCGAACCCGAAGCCGGCGCCGCCTGGATGGACGGCGACACCCTGGTGATCCAGGCCTGCACCCAGTCGCCTGTTATGGACCGCGACGACATCGCGGTCATGATGAATCTCGAAACCGAAAATGTGCGGGTCATTCCCGCGGCCACGGGCGGCGGTTTCGGTTCGAAGCTGGACCTGTCGCTGCAGCCGCTGATCGCACTGGTCACCCTGAAGACCGGCAGGCCCTGCCGCATGGTCTACAGCCGCGGCGAGTCGATGGCATCGACCACCAAGCGGCATCCGGGGGTCATGGATGCCAAAATCGGCGCCGATGCGCAGGGGCGCATCACCGGCATGGTTTTCCATGGCGACTTCAACACCGGTCCCTATGCCAGCTGGGGGCCGACGGTGGCGACACGCGTGCCGGCCCATGCATGCGGGCCCTATCGCACGCCGCATTACCGCGCCACTGCCCGCGCCGTTCACACCAACGGCCCAGTTTCCGGGGCTTTTCGCGGTTTTGGCGTTCCCCAGGCAGCGGTTTTACAGGAAACCCTCTATGACGATCTGGCCGCCGCCTGCGGCATCGACCGGCTCGAATTTCGCAAGCGCAATGCCCTGCGCGACGGCGAACGCTCGGTCTGCGGCCAGACCCTCCACGGCGTCGGTATATTCGAATGTCTGGAGGCGCTGGAACCGCGCTGGCGTGAGGCCACCGGCGAAATCCGGGCCTTCAACGCGCAATCGACGGACCGCAAGCGCGGCATGGGTATCGCCGGCTGCTGGTATGGCTGCGGCAACACCGCCATGTCGAACCCATCCACGATACGCCTCGGCCTCGGTCCTGACGGGACGTTGAAGCTGCATCAGGGCGCGACGGATATCGGCCAGGGATCGAACACCGTCATCACCCAGATCTGTGCCGATGCGCTGGGGCTGCCGATCGACCGGTTCGAACTCATCGGTCCCGACACCGCGCTGACGCCCGATTGCGGCAAGACATCGGGCTCGCGCCAAACCTATGTGACCGGCAAGGCCGCCGAAAAAGCCGGGCGGGCCCTGCGCGCGCAGATCCTGCGCATGAGCAATATGGGCAGCGACGCGACGCTCCGGCTGGCGGGCGGCAATCTGCAGGTCTTCGACGGCCGGACCAGCCAGGAGATTACCCTTGCCACCCTGCGATCGGACGAAAACGGCTATGTGCTTTGCGCCGAGGAAACCTACGATCCGCCGACCACGCCTCTCGACGAGGACGGCCAGGGCATTCCCTATGGCGTCTATGGCTACGGCGCCCAACTGGCGGAAGTGGAGGTCGACACGGGGCTCGGCACGGTGCGGGTCACCCGCATCACCGCCGCCCATGATGTCGGGCGGGCGATCAACCCGCTGCTCGCCGAGGGGCAGATCGAGGGCGGCATCGCGCAAGGGCTGGGTCTTGCCCTGATGGAAGCCTATATTCCGGGACAGACGGAAAACCTGCACGACTATCTGATCCCGTCGATTGGCGACATGCCGCCCGTCGAATCGATCCTCATTGAAAAACCCGATCCGGAAGGGCCGATGGGCGCCAAGGGCCTCGGCGAACATGTGCTGATCCCCACGGCACCGGCCATCCTCAACGCCATCCGCCATGCCTGCGGTGCGCGGATCGACCGGCTGCCGGCCCTGCCGCACCGGGTTCTGGCGGCGATCCGGCAAGCGGAGGGCAGCGCATGAGCGAGCAACCATCCGCCGGCGAATTGACCGGAACCCCGGACAAGGTCCGTTGCGACGCCTGCCCGGTCATGTGTTACGTCGCCGAGGGCCGCACCGGCGCCTGCGACCGCTACGCCAACAGCAATGGCAAGATCGTGCGCTGCGACCCGCTGACCATTCTCGACCGCCGCATCGCCGCCGGCGACGAGGTCAAGCCGTTCCTGAAATCCGACTGGGAGGAAAAGCCGTTTTCCGGCGGCGAGGTCTTCGTCACGGCCATCGGATCGGGCACCACCTATCCCGATTACAAGCCCGCGCCGTTCATCGTCAGCCGGGAAATCGATGGCGCCGATTGCGTCACCGTCGTCACCGAGGCCATCTTTTCCTATTGCGGCGCCAAGGTGAAGATCGACACGGACCGCCATCTCGGCGCCGAGGCCGCCACGGTGCGCGCCGCCGGCGAAGCGATCGGCCATGTGATGACCAGCGAATACGGCTCGCAGATGCTGTCGCTCGGCGGGGTCGATCATCTGACCGGCGGCAGCAAGGCCGAGGGTCGCGCCACCTGCGATGCGCTGATGCGCCTGTGCAACAAGGAGCCGGTCGAACTCACCATCGACGGCGGTTCGACGGTCATCGTCGAGGCCGGCAAGGCACCGGTCGTCGACGGCCGGCAGGAGGCGCGCATGCGGGTCGGCTGCGGGTCGGCGACCATCGGCATGTTCGCCTCGCAATGGGTCGGTCTTGTCGACGAGGTCGTGGTGGTCGATGACCACATCACCGGCGTCGTCTCAGAACACCAGGCCGGCAAGGTTCTGGGCTGGCCGGATACGGGCATTCGGATCAAGGGCCGCCGGTCGACCCCCGGCCGCTATTTTCAGGTCGCCGAACCGGGCCTCGGCTGGGGCGGCACCGACATTGACGATCCGCTGACCATTCTCGGCCCCTGGAACGCCAAAAAGGGCGCGCGGCCCGGCCTGACCATGCTGATGGTGTCGACCACCGGCGAGCAATATGGCTATTACGTTCTCGATGAAGAACTGGTGCCGCAGCCCCGCGACCTGCCGGAGTCCCTGATGCCGAGCGTCGAGCTGATCGGCGAGAACTGCGAGCCGGCCCTGTGCACGGTTCTGTTCATGGGCGGCGCCGGCGGCTCGCTGCGCGCCGGCGCGACCCGCAATCCGGTCAAGCTGACCCGCTCGGTTCACAGCGCCTCGACCCGCGTGACCTGCGGCGGCGCGCCCGCCTATATCTGGCCCGGCGGCGGCATCACCATCATGGTGGATGTCACGCAGATGCCAGATCGCTCTTTCGGCTATGTGCCGACGCCGGCCATCGTCGCCCCGATCGAGTTCAATGTCAGCCGCGAGGATTACCGCGCCCTCGGCGGCTATGACGATGCGGTTCGCTCGGTCGATGATATCGTTGCCCGGGGCGGCGAATATGGCGCCGCCATCCGCACCGTCACCCCGCCCGAAGAAAGCACCGTTCGTCGCAGGGGCAAGCCCTGATATGCCGTGGGAGAGCCCGCAATCGGCCCTGCTGCCGGACGGCAGGCGACTGCATCTCAATCACGGGCCGATCGATCTGATCATAGACTGTTTCGGTACCGATCGCACCGCCGCCTATGACAGGGCGGTGGCCCGGTTTCAAACGGTTTTGCAGGAACTCGCCGATGAATTGCCGGCCCTCAGAAGCCCGTTATCGGCCGCGCCGAATCCCGACGGCCCGGTGGCGCGGCGCATGATGGACGCCGTGCTGCCCCTCCGGGACCGGTTCATCACGCCGATGGCGGCCGTCGCCGGCGCCGTTGCCGACGAGATGCTGGCGGTTCTGACCACGGCGCAGGAGATGCCCAAGGCCTATGTCAATAATGGCGGCGACGTGGCGTTTCACCTGCAGGGCGCAGAGCGGTTTCACATCGACATCGCCGCGCAGCCGGCCGGCCGGATCGCCATCGGCGCCGGCGATGCGCCGCGCGGCGTCGCGACCTCCGGCTGGCGCGGCCGCAGCTTTTCGCTGGGTATCGCCGATTCGGTCACGGTGCTGGCACGCAATGCCGCCACTGCCGACGCTGCGGCGACCCTGATTGCCAATGCGATCGACTTGCCGGACCATCCGGCGATCGTCCGAACGCCGGCACGGGACCTCGCACCGGACAGCGATCTCGGTGACCGGCCAGTGACGACGGCGGTCGGCCCCCTGACCGCGGAGGAAACAGGCCGCGCTCTCGACCGGGGCGCCCGGTTCGCCACATCGCTTTATGATAAAAGACTGATCGCCGGTGCGGTTTTGATGCTGAACGACATGGTGCGCTGGATCGGCGAAGACGACCACCGGATTGAATTTGACAGGGAGCGCCACCATGCCTGAATTCGCATTGCGCAAGACCATGATGCTGGTCGAGGAGACGTTTCACGAAAACGGCCCCGAACCGCAATCGCCGCGGCGCAAGGCGGCCATTCTGGCGGTCGTCCGCAATCCGTTCGCCGGGCGCTACCATGCCGATCTGCAGCCAGCCATGGACGATCTCAAGCCGCTCGGCCTGATGCTCACCGACCGGCTGATCGATGCCCTCGGCGGACCGGACGACATTGACGGCTTCGGCAAGGGCGCCATTGTCGGCGAAGACGGCGAGCTTGAACATGGCGCGCTGTGGCATGTTCCGGGCGGCTATGCGATGCGCGAAAGGCTCGGAGATTCCGCCGCCATCGTTCCCTCCTGCAAGAAGGTCGGCGGCTGCGGCGCGCGGCTCGACATCCCGCTCGGCCACATCAATGCAGCCTATGTGCGCAGCCATTTCGACGGCATCGAGGTCGGCATTCCCGACGGCCCGCGCGCCGGCGAAATCGTCTTTGCGCTGGCCATGGCATGCGGCCCGCGCATTCACAACCGCATGGGCGGTCTTGAGGCAAAGGACGTCAAGGGCGAAGACGGGCTGCGGTAGCGCCCGTCACCGCGCCAGACCGTTCCTCTCCAGCGCTTTCGCACAATCCACGATGCCCGGCTTGCGGCCGGCGGTGACCTCGATGATCAGCCGCGGATTGTCCGCATGGCCGGCCAGCGCCTCGAAGATCGGACGCCAGACGATCGCGCCGTCGCCGGGCAGCCAGTGCCGGTCGGCATGTCCATCCGTGTCCTGCAGATGCAGATGGTGCAGAAGGTTTCCGGCGGCGACCACGTGATAATCGACCGGCGGCGCGTCGCTCATGGCACGCGCCAGCTGGGCATGGCCGGTATCGAGTGAAACCCGCACGGCATCGCTTTCGAACGAGCGGACCAGGCGCACCCGTTCGAACGGGTCGACATCCATGATGTTCTCGATGACGAGGGTGCAGCCGACGTCTTCGGCCCGTTTCACGGCCGGCATGAGATTGGCATGGCTGGCCTCGAAGAGCTGATCCTTCAGCATTCCGGCGTTCTGGAAATTATTGTGATGCCAGGCATTGAAAGGGCTGTGCACGACCATCTGCGTCGCCCCGAGCGCTTCGCAGATCTCCAGACCTTGTAAAAAACGCTTTTGCACCACGGTCTGAAACGCCGGGTCGTTCGTTCCCATATCGAAACCGAAAAAAGGACCGTGCAGGCCGATCCGGCCCCGATGACCGTCGAGAACCGATCGGTAGCGGGTGACGAGGTGTTGCCAGTCACCGTCAAGCCGTTTCGGGTCGACAAAATCCTGCAATTCGACATCGCGCTCATCATCCCGGAGCCAATCGAGCAATGGCTCGATATCATCCAGGGTCAGGGCCGCGCCCAGAACCGGCAGATCGGATGCTGAAGCCGTCATCACGTCCTCCTGAACCACGATTTGTTCCAAGACCCCGCTTTACCGGAGCCGCAACAACTGGTGCCCGATTTGCGTGACAGGCAGATGAAGGATCGGGCGACGATCGCGCCACCGGGCATCTGGAGCGATCATTTGCCGCTGGATTCGCATCGGCGCACTCATTAGGTTCATCGGCGGGGCGCAAAGGACTGAACATGGACAAAAGCGAATTTCGTGACTGGACACATCGCGCCGGCGACTGGTCGGCCGATTATCTGGAAACGATCTCGGAGCGGCCCATCAGGCCGAATCTGCAGCCCGGCGACATCGGCAGGCTGTTTGCCGATTCTCCGCCGGAAAATCCGGAAACCATGGAGGCCATTTTCGCCGATTTTGAGCGGATCATCCCGGATGGCATGACCCACTGGCAGCATCCGCGCTTCTTTGCCTATTTTCCGGCCAATGCGGCACCGGCCGCTATCATCGCCGAACAGCTCGCCGGAACCATGGCCGCCCAATGCATGCTGTGGCAGACATCGCCCGCGGCGACCGAGCTGGAAGTCAAGATGATCGACTGGCTGCGCCAGGCGGTCGGACTGCCGGCGGGTTTCAGCGGCACGCTGCAGGACACGGCGTCCTCGGCGACGCTGTGTGCGATCCTGACCATGCGCGAGCGGGCCCTCGGCTGGACGGGCAATCAAACCGGCCTTGCCGGACGGCAAACCATGCGGGTCTACGCATCGACCGGCACGCACAGCTCCATCGACAAGGCGATGTGGATCGCCGGTCTCGGGCAGGACAATCTCGTCAAAATCCCGACTGACGGGGATCAGGCGCTCGATATCGACGCCCTGCGGGTCGCCATTCGCGCCGACCGGGAGGCCGGATTTCTGCCGGCCGGCCTGGTGATCAGCGTCGGCGGCACCTCCGTCGGCGCGACGGATCATGTCGATGCCCTGTGCGATCTTTCCAGGGCCGAGAACCTCTACAGCCATGTCGACGCGGCATGGGCCGGGGCAGCCATGATCTGCCCGGAATTCCGGCCGCTCTGGCAGGGTGTGGAGAAGGCCGACAGCATCGTTTTCAATCCGCATAAATGGCTGGGTGCGCCGATGGAATGTTCGGCACATTTCGTCCGCGACCCCGCCGCTCTTGTGCGGACGCTGGCCGCCCAGCCCGAATATCTCAAGACCCACGGCAAGGAAGGCTTCGTCAATTTCAGCGAATGGTCGCTGCAGCTCGGCCGCCGCTTTCGCGCCCTGAAGGTCTGGTTTCTGCTGCGCGCCTATGGCCTGGAAGGCTTGCGCACGATGATCCGCAATCACGTCGCCTGGTCGCAAACGCTCGCCGACCGGCTGGCCGCGGAGCCGGATTTCGAGATCGTCACGCCGCCCTTTCTTTCGCTGTTTTCCTTCCGCCACCGGCCAGCGGGCTTTTCCGGCGATCTCGATGCCCACAATCTGGCGGTGCTCGAAGCCATCAATGATGACGGCTGCATCTATCTGACACAGACCCTGCATGACGGAAAACTGGTGATTCGGTTTGTCGCCGGACAGTTCGGGATGGCGGAGCGCGACATGGACATCGCTTTCGACACGATTCGCCGGATCGCGCGGGCGGTCTGATGGCGACACGCCACCAGCTGATCAGACTGTTCTGGATTGCGGGGGGCCTGGTCAGCGTTGCCGCAGGTGTGGTGGGGATCGTCCTGCCGCTGCTGCCGACGACGCCGTTTCTGCTGCTGGCGGCCTACTGCTTTGCCCGCGGCTCGCAACGGCTGCACAACTGGCTGGTTCATCATCCGCGCCTCGGACCGCCGATCCGCGACTGGCAGAGGCACGGCGCCATTTCACGGCGCGCCAAGCAACTGGCCATGCTGGCCATCGGCGCCGTGTTCCTCGCCAGCTACCTGTTCGGCGCGCCGACCCGGGTCATCATTATCCAGCTCGTCGTCCTGTCGGCCGTCAGCCTGTTCATTCTGACGCGGCCGAACCCGCCCGAGGATGAAAGATAACGGTTCATCAATCGGCGACCTCTTCCAGCGCCACATCATACCCCCACAATATTTCAAGATGTTCCAGCGTTGCGCCTTTCTGCTTCTCGTCCAGCGACACACCATTGCGTTTAATGTGCTGGAGTTTGAGGCGCCGGTCGCCCAGAAGGTCGACATCGCTGACCTGGATATGCGGCTCCAGTGACGCCACATCGTAATTCTGGGCCAAAGTATCGCGGATCAGGTGAAACCCGCGCTCATCGTGAATTCCCGAAACCAGGTAAAACGGATCGTCGGCATTGTCGGAAAGCGCGAACATCCGGAAATGGCGGATCACCGCCGGGCTGAGGAATTGCTGAATGAAGGATTCGTCGCGGTAATTGGCCCAGGCCTCCGCCAGCACGTTCCGCCAGTCGCGGCTGCCGGCAATATCGGGAAACCAGGCGCGATCCTCCGCGGTCGGATCCTCGCAGATCCGTTTGATGTCCTGCATCATCGCAAAACCGAGCGCATAGGGGTTGATGCCGCTGAACCGCGGATCGTCGAAATCCGGCTGGAACAGGACATTGGTGTGATTGTGCAGGATTTCCAGCATCGCGCCATCGGTCAGAAGCCGCTTTTCATGCAGCGCGTTGACAATGTGGAAATGGACGAAACAGGCGCAGCCCTCATTCATCAGCTTGGTCTGTTTCTGCGGATAGAAATATTGCGCGATATTGCGGATGATGCGCAGCACCTCGCGCTGCCACGGCAGCAGCACCGGGCTGTAATGTTCGAGGAAATAGAGCAGGTTCTCCTCGGGCAGGTGCAGTTCGCGTTTCCGGTCCAGCATCTCCGCATTGGCTTTCGATGTGTGGCCGGAACCCGGCAGCGTGCTCCACAGATAGTTGACCGTGCGCTCCTCATGCGCCTGGCGTTCCCGCTGGCGCTCTCTCTCCTGGCGCAGCGAGGGCGGCGGCCGGCGACGATAGCGAAACACGCCATTGGCCATCAGCGCATGGCCCGCATCGAGGATTTCCTCCACCGCGCCGACGCCGTGTTTTTCCTCGCATCTGGCGATATAGCTACGCGCATATTCCAGATAGTCGAGTATTCCGGCCGCATCCGTCCATTGGCGGAACAGATGGTTGTTCTTGAAGAAGTGATTGTGGCCGAACGCCGCATGGGCAATCACCAGGGTCTGCATGGCCATCGAGTTTTCTTCCATGCAATAGCTGATGCACGGGTCGGAATTGATGACGACCTCATAGGCAAGGCCCATCGCTCCCTTCCTGTAATATTGCTCGTTCCGGACGAAATGCTTGCCGAAGGACCAGTGCCGGTACATCAGCGGCATGCCGATGGATGAATAGGCGTCGAGCATCTGCTCGGAGGAAATGATCTCGATCTGATTGGTGTAGAAATCGAGGCCAAGGTCCTCGCGCGCCACCGCCTCGATCGCGTCATGGACCTGTCTCAGCGTATCGAATGTCCAGTCCGCACCGTCGAACAGCGGGGCGGGTTTTCGTGCCGGCTGCGCCATGTCATGCCTCCGCCTGTTTCTTGGCGAACAGCTCCCGGAACACCGGATAGATGTCGGCCGGCCGCGCGATCCGCTTCATGGCGAAATTGGGCCAGTTTTCAGCGACGCGCCGGTAATGGCGCCACAGTTCGACGCCGTTCTCCTCGCTGTTGAGGAATTCGATTTCCGCCTCGTCGACGATCTCGACATAGGCAAAATACTGGCAGCAGCGCATCAGCTCCTCGTTTAGAAGGCGGACGCATTTTTCCGAATCGCCGGAGAAATTTTCACCATCCGACGCCTGCGCCATATAGATGTTCCATTCCGACGGCGGATAGCGCTCATCGACCAGGCGCCTGGCTTCCGACAGCGCCGTGCTGACCACGGTGCCGCCGGTTTCGGTGGCGTAGAAGAACGTTTCCTCATCGACCTCCTGCGCATTGTGGGTGTGGCGGACGAAGACCAGGTCGATCGATTTGTAGCGGCGGCTGAGGAACAAATGCAGCAGGACGAAAAAGCGCTTGGCCAGATCCTTTTCCCGCTCGCCCATCGAGGCCGAGACGTCCATCAGGCAAAACATCACCGCCTGTTCGCGCGGCTCCGGGCGCTGCTCGAAATAATTGTAACGCACGTCGAGCGGATCGATATAGGCGATAACCCGCTGCCGGCGCAGCGTATCCTCCAGCAGCGCCCGCATCTTCGAAAGTTCCCGGCGCTGTTTCTGGGTCGGCGACGACTTCGCCTCGAGCATGAATATGATCTCGCGCAGCGCCCGCACTTCCCGGTCGTTCGGTCTCTTGAGCGCCAGCCGCCGGCCCAGCGCGTTGCGCATGGTGCGCGTGACATTGATATTGGCCGGCGACCCGCTAATCGAATATCCGGCCCGATGCGGCCTGTTCATCTCGATCTGCTTGAGGCCGCGCTTGACCAGATCGGGCAGTTCCATATCGTCGAAGAACAGATCGAGAAATTCGTCGCGCGACAAGACGAACAGAAAATCGTCCTCGCCCTCTCCGTCATCACTGCCGGTCTTTCCGCGCCCGCCGCCCTCGCCGGTGGGCGGCTTCTTGATCTTGTCGCCGGTGCTGAAGGATCTGTTGCCGCTGGAGACATGGTTCCGGCGTCCCGATCTGGCGGAATGGCGAAAGGTCGGCTCGGCAACGCTGCCGGCCGGAACCGCAACATCCTCGCCGCGATCGGCATCGGCAATGCCGCGCTCGCGCACCGCCTCGTCGACCGCCTTCTTGACATGCGAACGGACACGCTTGAGGAAGCGCCGCCTGTTGCCGAGGCTCTTGTCTTTCGGATTCAGGCGCCGGTCGACGAAATGGCCCATGGGTTTCAGGTGCCTCCTTGGGTAAGAACGGGTGGGCGGGCAGGAACGGTCGGCAACAGCCGGTTCTAGCCCGCCTTGTTGACCCGCATGTACCACTCGACCAGCCGGCGCACCTGCCGCTTGGTATAGCCGCGTTCGATCATGCGCTCGACGAACTCATGATGCTTGGCGTCGGCTTCCTTGTCGCGCTTGGCGCCGAAACTGATGACCGGCAGCAGGTCCTCGACCTGGCCGAACATGCGTTTTTCGATGACCCGCCGCAGCTTCTTGTATTTTCGCCAGTCGGGGTTCCTGCCCTGGTTTTCGGCCCGCGCCCGCAGCACGAATTTCACCACTTCATTGCGGAAGTCCCGGGGATTGGTGATGCCGGCCGGCTTTTCGATCTTCGCCAGTTCCTGATCGAGAATGTCGCGGTCGAACATCTGGCCGGTATCGGGATCCTTGTAGTCATGCTCCTCGATCCAGGCATCCGCATAGGCGATATAGCGGTCGAACAGGTTCTGCCCGTAATCGGAATAGGATTCCAGATAGGCCTTCTGGATTTCGTGACCGATGAATTCCGCATAGCGCGGCATTAGTTCGGCCTTCAGGAACTCCAGATAGCGCCCTTCGATCTCGTCGCTGTACTGTTCGCGTTTGATCGCCTGTTCCAGCACATACATCAGATGCACCGGATCGGCGGCGATTTCATCGGTGTCGTGATTGAAGGTCTCGGACAGCACCTTGAACGCAAACCGGGTCGACGTGCCGCTCATTCCCTCATCGACACCGGCGACATCGCGATATTCCTGCAGCGACTTGGCCTTCGGATCGCTGTCCTTCAGCGTCTCGCCGTCATAGACGCGCAACTTTGAATGCAGCGTCGAATTCTCGTGGTCGTGCAGGCGGGTCAGCACGGAAAACCGCGCCATGATGTCCAGCGTTTCCGGTGCGCATTGGGCATCGCCCAGGGCACTGTCGCGCAGCAGCTTCTGGTAGATCTGCGCCTCTTCCGTGGCGCTCAGGCAGTAAGGCACCTTGACGACACTGATCCGGTCGAGAAACGCCTCATTGTTCTTGTTGTTCTTGAATTGCTGCCATTCGGCCTCATTGGAATGGGCGACGATGATGCCGTGATAGGGGAAGGCGCCGATATTCTCGGTACCGACATAGGACCCTTCCTGGGTCGCGGTCAGCAGCGGATGCAGCACCTTGATCGGCGCCTTGAACATC
>JANQMU010000162.1 GCA_028279875.1 Rhizobiaceae bacterium | reverse complement strand
GTTCTTGCCATCACCCGGACTGATCTGGCGAACCGGCGCACATTGCTGTCCTATCTCAACACGGCGATCGCACTGTTCGTTTCCGGGGCCGGGCTGCTTAAATTGAGCGGTGACAGCTGGCTGGAGGCCCTTGGCGTCCTCTTCATGCCGGTGTCACTAATCGTCGCCGTGATCGGCGTCGTCGACTATCGCATCCAGCGGCGCGGCATCGTTGCCGAGATGGCGGCGGCCGAGACCGAGAGGGCTCCAGAGATCGGCTCCTGAGCCCGTTCTGGCCTTCGGGCCTGGCTGTTCATTCTTCCTGACAATCTGAATCCGGGGTGGCGATTTTGTCCCGGTCGAACCGCCATGGCCGCCATGTCGCGGAGGTCTCCGGACTTGACTCATTTTTAACGATTGTTTCATATATAGCAACCTGTCCCGTATTTTGGAACAAAAATGAGTTCTCTGACCACCGCCATCGATATTTTGCGTTGCTTTTCCAGAGAAAGGCCCGAATTGCGCGTCTCGGATGCCGCCCGCCTTGTGTCGGTCCCGAAAAGCACGGTCTCGCGGTTGTTGAAGGAAATGCAGCAGCACGGGCTTGTGGAACAGGACACGAAATCGCGGCTCTACCGGCCGGGCCCGCTGGCCTTCAGCCTTGGTGCGCTCTACAACGCCCATCTCCACATTCTCGATCTTGTCGAGAACGCGGTCGAGGACCTGGTCGACGAGTTTCGGCTGATCGGGTATGTCGGCATTCTCGACGGCACGGATGTGGTTATCCTGCGTATCCGGCAGGGCGCTGACCTGCTGCGCATCGTCCTTGATCCCGGATCGCGGCTCCCGGCTTTCGCAACGGCCATCGGCAAGGCGCTGCTGGCGCGGCTGGACGACGAACAACTGATTGCACTGCTGCCGCCGGTGATGACCCATGAGGCCACCGACTGGTCGGTCGACCGGGACGAGTTGCTGCGCGAACTGCATGAAATCCGCAAACTCGGCTGGACCGAATCCTCGCACCGGACCTTTGCCGGCATCGGCGCCGTGGGCGCCGCCGTGACGACGGCGGATGGACGGCAGACCCTGGCGTTCTGCCTGTCCTATCCGACCAACACGCATTTCGAAAAACAAAGGGAGCCGATGATCCAGAGGGTCATCGCATGCGCCGAGAATATCGGCCGAAGCTGTGGCGACCCCTATTGGGTCGATTACCGCCCGGCGCCCGACGGAGCGCTCCCGCCGCCGGGGCAGATCGAAGGCGGCCGCCGGCCACGGGAAGACAAGGCGGCGGCGAAATGATCCGATTTGCTTCAAACCGACAGACTGTCCGGTGCGGCGATGGGTGATGCCGGCGTCATGGAGAACGGCAAGGCCGGTTCCGCCGCCCGTCTGGCGGTCGATATCGGCGGCACATTCACCGATGTCGTCGTCGAAGCCGGTGGCCGGCAAACGAGCGGCAAGGTTCTGACGACGCTTTCGGCGCCGGAGGAAGGCGTGATGCAGGGTATTGCCCTGGTGCTGGAGCAGGCCGGCCTGGCGCCGTCCGACGTCGCCATCGCGATCCATGGGTCGACGCTGGCGACCAATGCGCTGATCGAGCGCAAGGGTGCAAAGACCGCCCTGATCGCCACACGCGGCCATCGCGACACGCTGGAATTCGCCTTCGAAGACCGGTTTGCGGAATATGATGTTCATATCGACAAGCCGCCACCGCTGGTGCCGCGGGACCTGCGATTCACGGTCCCGGAACGCATTGCCGCGTCGGGCCGGGTGCTACTGCCGCTGGACGAAGCGGCGGTCGCTGATCTCGTGCCCGTCCTGCAGCGGCACGGCATAGAGAGCGTCGCCGTCGGCTTTCTGCATAGCTATGCCAATCCTGCGCACGAAAAGCGCGTCGGCGAGATCCTGGCGGCCCATCTGCCCGATTTGTCGATCACGCTTTCCTCCGCCGTATGTCCGGAGGTTCGCGAGTATGAACGCCTGTCGACGGCCGCGGCCAATGCCTATGTGCAGCCCCTGATGGCCCGGTATCTGGTCCGCCTTGCCGGGCTGCTGAGCGATGCGGGTCTCACCGCGCCGCTCTATATGATGCTCTCGGGCGGCGGTCTGACGACCCTTGAGACCGCGACAAGGTTTCCTGTGCGCATGGTCGAGTCGGGACCGGCCGGCGGTGCGATTCTGGCCGGCTTTATCGCCCGTGAATGCGGCCTCGACGAAGTGCTGTCCTTCGATATGGGCGGCACCACCGCGAAGATCTGCCTGATCGATGGCGGACAACCGCAAAGTTCGCCCAGTTTCGAGGTGGCACGGATCTACAATTTTCTGAAGGGCAGCGGGCTGCCGCTGCGAATCCCGGTTGTCGAGATGATCGAGATCGGCGCCGGCGGCGGTTCGGTGGCGCGGATCGACAATCTGCAGCGCATTGCGGTGGGGCCTCAGAGCGCCGGGGCAGAACCGGGCCCGGCCTGCTATGGTCGCGGCGGCAGCGAACCCACGGTGACCGATGCCGATCTGGTGCTGGGGCGCATCGATGCGGCGGGCTTTGCCGGCGGTTCGGTGCCGCTCGACGCGCAGCGCTCGGCGTCAGCGCTGACGGAGGCGGTTGGCGAACCGCTCGGGCTTGAACTGGCCAGAACAGCGCTGGCGGTCAGCGAAATCGTCGATGAAAACATGGCCAATGCCGCCCGCATCCATGCCGTCGAGCGCGGCAAGACCCTGAACAGGCGCACTCTGGTGGCTTTCGGCGGCGCTGCGCCGCTGCACGCCGCGCGGCTGGCGGACAAGATCGGCATCGACCGGATCATCGTGCCAACCAGCGCCGGGGTCGGCTCGGCGGTCGGCTTCCTGCGCGCGCCGATCGCCTTCGAAGTGGTGCGCAGCCGCTACATGCGGCTGTCGCAATTCGATGCCGATAGCGCCAACCGGGTTCTGGAAGACATGCATGAAGAGGCGCAGGCGGTTGTGCGGCCGGGTGCACCGGACGCCGAGCTGACGGAAACGAGGCTGGCGGGCATGCGCTATGGCGGCCAGGGTCACGAAATCACCGTCAGACTGCCCAACCGGCCGCTGGACACCGGTTTTTCGACATGCCTGCGCGAGGGTTTCGAAGCCGAATATGCCCGCCAGTTCGGTCGGGTGGTCAAGGATGCGGATATCGAGATCATGTATTGGTCGCTGAGCATCAGCACGCGGATCGAGCCGTCGCGCAACCTCGCCGATGCGGCGGCCGCGCCGCCGCCGGAGGCCGTCGGCCAAAGATCGCTGATCGACGCTGGCGACGGCCGCAGCCGCAGCGTGCCGGCCTATGCGCGAGAGACGCTGGTGCCCGGAATGACCATTGCCGGACCGGCGGTGATCACCGAACCGCAGACCGCGACCATTGTCGGCGCCGACTTCGATTGTAGCATCAACAGCCGGGGCTACATCGTCCTCAACCGGCGCGACACCGCGGGAGTGGCGGCATGAACGGCGGCATGAGCGGCGGTGGGGACAGCGATCGGGATCTGGACCTGATCCACCTTCAGGTGATGTGGAACCGACTCGTCGCCGTCGTCGAGGAGCAGGCCCAGACCCTGATCCGCACGGCGTTCAGCCCGGCCGTGCGCGAAGCCGGGGACATCTCCGCCGGCGTGTTCGACCCGGCCGGCCGGATGATCGCCCAGGCGGTGACCGGCACGCCCGGTCACATCAACTCGATGGCCCTTTCGGTTGGCCATTTCCTGCGCCGATACCCGATCGAGACCATGCAGGCGGGCGACGTTTTCCTGACCAATGATCCGTGGATTTCGTCAGGACATCTGTTCGATTTCACGGTGGTGACGCCAGCGGTGTGCGACGGCCGCGTGGTGGCCCTGTTTGCCTGCACGGCGCATGTCGTCGATATTGGCGGGATCGGATTCAGCGCCGAAGGCCGCCAGGTGTTCGAGGAAGGCCTGTGTATTCCGATCATGCCGCTGGCCCGGGCCGGCCGTTTCAACGATTCGCTGATGGATATCGTTGCGGCCAATGTCCGCGAGCCGACGCAGGTCACCGGCGATCTTTATTCCCTGGCGGCCTGTAACGAGATCGGTTGCCGCCGGCTCGACGAGATGATGCGCGAGTTCCGGCTCGACGGTCTCGAGACGCTGGCCGACAGGGTGATCGACCAGTCGCGCCAGGCGATGCTCGAGCAGATCCGCAAGCTGCCCTTCGGCACCTATTGCCACGCCATGACGGTCGACGGTTATGAGGAGCCGGTCGAGATCAAGGCGGCGCTGACGATTTCCGAGCGCGGAATCCATGTCGACTATGACGGGACGTCGCCGGTCTCCAATTATGGCATCAACGTGCCGCTTTGCTACACCGAAGCCTATACGGGGTTCGGTGTGCGCTGCATCGTCGGGCCCGACGTGGTCAACAATGCGGGCTCGCTGTCGACGGTCACGGTGTCGGCGCCGGAAGGGTCGATCGTCAACGCGCCGCGGCCCTGTGCGGTGACCGCCCGCCAGACGGTCGGACAGATGCTGCCGGATGTGATGTTCGGCTGTCTGCATCAGGCGGTCGAGGGCGGCGTCATGGCGGAAGGCGCCGGCAGCCTGTGGGGGCTGCCGATGTTCGGCGGGCACGGTCACGGCAAGGCCGGTGGAGCGGACGACCGGTCGCAGCCGTTTACCGTCATGACCATCCTGGCCGGGGGCACCGGCGCCCGCCCGGGCAAGGACGGCCTGGCCGCCACCGCATTTCCGAGTCGTGTGCGCTGTATTCCGCTGGAGATCACAGAAACCGTCGCACCGGTCGTCTTCTGGCGCAAGGAACTGACACCCGATTCCGGCGGCGAGGGCCAATATCGTGGCGGGCTGGGCCAGTCGCTCGAAGTCGGCACGGTCGACGGCACGTCCTTTACCATGTCGGCGGCAAGCTGCGACCGGGTGATCCATCCTGCCCGCGGACGCGACGGCGGCCAGCCGGGGGTGACCGGCAATTACGGTCTCGTGTCGGGCGCGGCTTTCGCGGGCAAGGGCCGGCATCCGGTGCCGGCCGGCGAACGCCTGTATCTCAACCTGCCCGGCGGTGGCGGTTTCGGTGATCCGCGGCGCCGCGATCCGGGCAGTGTCGCTGAAGATTTGCGGCATGGGCTCGTCTCTCCGGAAGCGGCGGTTGAGCGCTATGGCGTGGTGTTGACGGCAGATGGAGGTGTGGACCGCGAGGCGACGCGCGCATTGCGCAAGACATAACCGAATTCCGCGGATTTCGCCCGATCCCTGGGCTCCATAGGCACGCCGCGGAGGTTGAAGAATGCGGCACATTCTGTACCGGCCTATGAAACGCATAACAGAGGGCAAATAGGAGGAAGTCATGAAGTGGTTGAAAACAAAGACGATAGTTGCGTCGACGCTGGTCGCCATGGCCATGAGCATGCCGGCGCAGGGAGCTGACCCGATCTATGTCGGCACATCGATTCCGATGAGCGGCGGTCTGGCGTTCTTCGGCCAGCATGCGCGCTGGGGCACCGAAATGGCCATCGACGAGGCCAATGCCGCTGGCGGCGTGCTGGGCCGCGACCTGGTCGTCGAATTCCAGGACAACCGCTGCAACCCGTCTGAAGGCGTCAAGAGCGTCAGCCAGATGTTGAGCGAGAAGAAATACGTCGCCATTCTGGACGGGCTGTGCAGTTCGGTGGTGCTGGCGATCATGCCGCTGGTCAAGCGCGCCGGTGTGCCGCTGATCGTTGCCAACGGCTCGGCCTCGGCGATCGCCGAAGGCTCGGGCGTCGGCGGCAATGAGTGGACCTTCAAGGTCAATCCGGCGGATGCCGGCCTCGCCAGGGCCATGGTCGGCTGGCTCAACAAGGAAGGCAAGGCCAACAATATCGCCGTTCTGGCCGAGGATACCGATTTCGGCCGCGGCGGCGCCGATGCGTTCAGGATGGCGCTGCAGGAAATCGATCTCGACCTGATGTCGGAGGATTTCTACCAGCAGGGCACGGCGGATTTCACGGCGGTCTTCACCAAGCTGAGATCGCAAAAACCCGACTCGATTGCGCTCTATACGGTGGGCGCCGATTTCCAGAATCTGATCCGGCAATATTTCGCCAATGATGTCGGTATTCCGCTGACCGGTCGTCTGATTTCCGATCACATTCCGCAGGAAATCCTGGACAGCGGGGCGCTGGACGGCACGACCACCGTGCAGCCCTATACGCCGGAACTGGATACGGAGGCCAATACCGTCTTCAAGGCTGACTTCAAGGAGCGCTATGGCGAGCTTCCGAACCTGCTGAGCTTTGAATCCTATGAGACGACCAAGGTGCTGATCGATGCGATCAAGCGGGCCGGCTCGGCTGATCCGGCCAAGATTCGCGACGCGCTCGAGACCACCAAGATGGAGTCGATTCTCGGCACGACGATCGAGTTCGACGACAACCATCTGGCGCACAACAATGCCGTCATCATGCGGATCATCGACGGCAAGGTCGTGGTGCTCGGCCTGAGCAAAACATAAGCAAACGGGACGCCGCCGATTCGTCCGGCGGCGTCCCGTCCCTGTCTGACGCGTGGCGGGAGGGCCGAATGGACAGCGCCTATCTTATCCAACTTCTGATCAACGGCCTCGTCATCGGCGTGATCTATGCGCTGCTGGCGACCGGATTGTCGCTTGTGTTCGGCGTGCTGGAGATCGTTAATTTCGCCCATGGCGAGTTCTACATGCTCGGAGCCATGGTCACCTATTTCCTGATGAGCACCATGCATCTGGGCTACTGGCCGGCGATCATCGTCGTGCCGGTGGTCATGGCCTGTATCGGCTTCATCTTTTTCGAGGCGCTGCTGGCCGGCATGCGCGGCAAGAATTTCGAACGATCGATCCTGCTGACGCTGGGTGTTTCCATGGTGCTGCAGAACGGTGCGCTCTATCTGTGGACCGCGACACCGCGGATGGTCACGACAGTTTACACCTACCAGTCCCTGACCTTCGGCGAGGTGCGCATCCCCATGCTGCGGGCGCTGGCCTTCTGCATCGCCGCGGTCGCCTTTGCAGCGCTCTATTTCGTGCTCTACCGAACGCGGCGGGGCAAGGCCATGCGCGGCGTCGCACAAAACCGCGAGGCGGCACTGATGGTCGGCATCAATCCGCATGCCGTATCACGACTGGCGGTGGTCATCGGCATCGGGCTGACCGGGGTTGCCGGCGCGGCGCTGGCGCCGATCTACACGATTCATCCGGTGATGGGCTTTGCCTTCGTCTTCAAGGCGTTCGCGATCATCATCATCGGCGGCCTCGGGAACATTACCGGCGCGGCGCTGGCGGCGATCCTCATCGGCGTACTGGAAAGCCTGGTCGGCGGGTTCTTTCAACTGGCGCTGGTCGATGCGCTGGTCTTCGTCTTTATGATCACGATCCTCTTGGTCAAGCCGGAAGGTCTGTTCGGAAGGGGTGTGCGGGTATGAAGCTGGCGATGCCTTTGGCGGTGTTGCTGGGGCTTGCCGCCCTGCTGGCGGTTCCGTCATTCACCAGCAATGAGTTCTATCTCAATCTCGGCATCGCCATTGCCCTGTTCGCCGTGCTGAGCACGGGGCTCAACCTCGTCTACGGGTTCACCGGCCTTTTGTCCTTCGCGCAGGTCGGGTTCTTCGGCGTCGGCGCCTATACGAGTGCCCTTTTGGTGGTCAATCAGGGGTGGACCATGTGGAGCGGCTTCATCGCCGGCGGGCTGCTGGCCACCGTACTCGGGCTGATCATCGCCTATACGTCGCTGCGGCTGTCACGCCATGCCTTTGCCATCGTCTCGCTGAGCTTCGCGCTGCTTTGCCTGATCGTCTCGCGCGACTGGGTGGCGCTGACCCGCGGTCCGGCGGGGATTCCGGGGCTGCCGATCCCGACGGCGCATGTGCCGGGCATCGGCATGGTTTCCTTCGACCGGCCGCAGACATTTTATTATGTGATGATGATCTTCGCCATCGTCGCCGTCGGCTGCATGTACCGGCTGGTCAGTTCGAGGATCGGACGCACGCTGCGGGCGATCAAGATGAATGAGCCGCTGGCCCGCTCGCAGGGCGTCAATCCGCTCAAATACAAGCTGCTGACCATCGGCCTGTCGGCCTTGCTGAGCGGCATGGCCGGCGGTCTTTATGTCTTTCACCTGACGATTGTCGATCCGTCGATCTTCGACTTCTATTACACCGAAACCATGCTGATCATGGTGATCATCGGCGGCCCCGGCAGTTTCTTCGGCGTGCTCGGGGCCAGCGTGGTCTTCTCGGTGCTGCCCGAAGTGCTGCGGTTCAGCACGGATCTGCGCATGGTTCTCTACGGCGTCGTGCTGATTGCCGCGATGCTGGCTTTTCCCCGCGGCGCCGGCGGCTGGTTTCACAGCCGGCGCCTGGCGCAATGGAGGAGCAGGAAATGAACGGCGACTGCCTGCTGGAGGTGCGTGGACTGTGCAAGGATTATTATGGCCTGAAGGCCGTGGATCACCTTGACCTGCGCGTGCAGCGGGGTTCGGTGACCGGCATGATCGGTCCCAACGGATCGGGCAAGAGCACGACGATCGACTGTATTTCAGGCTTTCAGCACGCCAATGCCGGACGCTGGTTCCTGGCCGGGCGGGAACTGACCGGGCTGCCGGCGCACCGCCATGCCCTTGCGGGAATGACCAGGACCTTTCAGGCCGTGCGCGCCTATGAGGAACTGTCGCTGCTCGACAATCTGCGGCTGGCCTGTCAGGAACAGGATGGCATTGGCTGGCTGGGCGCCCTGCGCGGCGGCCGCCATGAGCGGGCCAATGAGGTTGCGACGACGGCGCGGGCGCGGGAATTGTTGAAGGCCGTCGGCCTGGAAGACTATGACGAAGCGCCCGCCGAAATCCTCAGCTACGGGCAGAGCAAATTGCTGGCGATTGCCGCCGCGATGATGGCGCGGCCTCTGATCGTGGTGCTCGACGAACCGGTGGCCGGGGTCAATCCCTCGACGATCAACCGTATCGAGACGGTCATTCGCCGGCTCAACGAGGAAGGCGTCACATTCATCATTGTCGAGCACAATGTCGATTTCGTCATGAAGCTGTCCCACCACGTCGTCGTGCTGGAACAGGGCCGCAAGATCGCCGAGGGCGATCCGGGCATCATCCGGTCCGACCCGAAGGTTCTGGACGCCTATCTCGGTGTCGACGCCGCCGGCGGCAGGGAGACGGCCGATGGCTGAAGCGGTGATTCTGGAGCTCGACAATGTCGCGACCGGCTATCTGGACGAGCCGGTGGTCCGCGATTTCTCACTGACGATTCCGCAGGGCAGCATCACCACGTTGATCGGCGCGAACGGCGCCGGCAAGTCGACCCTGCTGCGCGCCATTTACGGCCTCAACCGGCATTTCGGCGGGACCATACGGTTCGATAGCGAGGAAATCCAGGATCTGAAACCGGATCAGCGGCTGGCCCGCGGCATCGGTTTCGTGCCGCAGGGGCGATGCAACTTCCCGCTGATGAGCGTTGGCGAGAACCTGGAACTGGGGACCTATATTCTGGACCGGGCGGAAGCCGACTCCGCCGTTGAACGGATGCTGGACCTGTTTCCGATGCTGCGCGAGCGCTGGAGCATCCTGGCGGGAAATCTGAGTGGCGGCGAACAGCAGATCCTCGAAATGGCGATGGTGCTGGAAGCCGAGCCGCAATTGCTGCTGCTCGACGAACCGTCGCTGGGCCTGTCGCCCGGCAATCTGCGCCAGGTCTTCGAAACGGTGTCGGAAATCAACGGCCGCGGCGTGACCGTCATGGTGGTCGAGCAGAATGTGCACGGCGCCCTGCAGATATCCGACACTGCGGTGGTGATGGAACTCGGCCGCAAATTCGTCGAAGGTCCGGCGGCCGAAATCCGTGAAGACCCGCGTATCCGCCAGGCCTATCTTGGCGGGTAGGGCCGGGTTTATCCGACCAGCGAGAGATTGCCGCCGACCGCCTTTTCGAAGGCCTGCCTGAGGTCCTCGATCAGGTCGCCCGGATGTTCCAGGCCGATCGACACGCGGATCAGCCCGTCGGTGACGCCGGCGCTCGTCCTGGCGTCCAGCGGCACGCCCGAATGGGTCGTGGAAGCCGGATGGCAGACCAGGGATTCGGTGCCGCCGAGGCTGACGGCCAGCTTGAACAGCCGCAGGGCATTGAGGATGCGGAAGGCCAGCGCGCGATCGTCCTCGACGACGAAAGAGAATGTCGATCCCGGCCCGCTGCATTGCGCGGCGAAGACCCCGGTTTCAGCAGGGTCGGTGAGATGCGCCGGGTGGAGAACCGTGCAGGGGATGATGGTGTTGTTCGCCAGCCAGTCAGCGACTTCTGTGGCGGAAGCCGCGGCCCGTTCCATGCGCAGCGACAGGGTTTCCATCGACCGTGACAGCATCCAGGAGGAATGCGGATCGAGCTGGAAGCCGAAGGCGCTGCGGGTCTGGCGGATGGGCGCCAGAAGCGTCTTCGATCCGGTGATGCCACCGGCGATCAGATCGCTGTGGCCGCCGACATATTTGGTCAGAGAATAGACGCAGATGTCGATGCCGAATTCGATCGGCCGCTGGAACACCGGGCCGAGCATGGTGTTGTCGCAGACGATGACCGGATGGTGGCCGGAAATGCCGGACCATTGATCGACGACCCGGCGCGCCATGGCGAGATCGATCATGGCGTTGGTCGGATTGGCCGGCGTTTCGAGGTAAAGCAGCTTGACCGGCCCGTGCCGCGCTGCCTTTTCCAGCGCGTAGAGCAGGGCGGACTCCGACAGGCCGTCGGTGAAGGGGATCGGCTTGATGCCCCAGCCGGGCAGGACCTTGCCCAAAAGCCCCTCGGTGCCGCCATAGAGCGGGGTGTAGTGCACGATGGCGTCGCCCGGCCGGGTGAGTGTCAGAAACACGGCGCTGATCGCCGCCATGCCGGAGGCGGTCAGCAGGGCGCTTTCGGCGCCGTCGAACAGCGCCAGCCGGTCCTCGACGATTTCGGTGTTGGGGTGGTTGAAGCGGCTGTAGACAAGGCCGCCGGCGCCGCCATCATCGGGTGCGGGTTTGCGGCCGGCGACGACATCGAAGAAATCGGCGCCCTCCTCGGCCGACTGGAAGGCGAATGTCGAGGTCAGGAACACCGGTGGCTTGACCGCCCCTTCCGACATGGCCGGCTCGTAGCCATACGACACCATCTGTGTGGCCGGGTGCAGCCTATGGCCGGCGATTTCGGTACGGCGAAAGGATTTTCTCTTTGGCATGGGCACCTCCTCTCAGCCATGATACGCTATCGGCAGTAGAAAATGCCGATCTCATTTGCTAATATTTTAGAAAAAATGAGAGGTTTTCCGCTCAATGCTTGACAAAACAGATCGGAAAATCGTTTCCGCTCTCATCGAGGACGGCCGGGCCAGCGTCGAAACGGTGGCTGATCGGGTCGGCCTGTCGCCGACCCCAACGCGCCGCCGCATCCGGCAGCTCGAGGAGGCGGGCGTCATCCGCGCCTACCGGGCGGATATCGATCCGGACAAATGCGGGCTGGAACTGGCGATCTATGTGTTCATCAAGCTGCAGAGCCGGGACCGCGAATCGATCGCCAGATTCGAATCGCGCATCATGGCGCTGCCGGAAATCCAGCGTTGCGACCTGATCACCGGCGCCCATGACTATATCCTGACGGTGCGGCTGCCCGGCATGAAGGATTACAACCGCTATCTGCGCGACATCCTGGCCGAGATGCCGGGCGTCTTCGGGATCGAGACCTCCGTCGTCATCGGGCCGGTGAAGAACACACCGCATTTGCCGCTGGGCGACTGAGTGATCCTTCATCAGTTCTCCGCAACGCGGATGACAAGCTTGCCGAAATTGCGGCCCTCGAGCAGGCCCATGAGGGCCTGCGGGGCGTTTTCGAGGCCGTCGACGATATCCTCGCGGAACTTGACCTTGCCGTCCTTCACCCATCCCGACATGTCCCGGAAGAATTCGCCGAAGCGGTCGCCGTAATCGTCGAAAATGATGAAGCCCTGCATGGTGATGCGCTTGCGCAGGATGCTGCCCATCAGCAGCGGCGTGCGGTCGGGCCCGTCCGGCAGGCCGGTCAGATTGTAATTGGCGATGAGCCCGCAGACCGGCACCCGGGCTTTGGTGTTGAGCAGTGGCAGCACGGCGTCGAAGACGGCGCCGCCGACATTTTCGTAATAGACATCGATGCCGTCCGGGCAGGCGGCCTTCAGCCTGCCTTTCAGATCCGGTTCGCGATGGTCGAGGCAGGCGTCGAACCCGAGTTCCTCGACCACGTAACGGCATTTGTCCGGGCCGCCGGCAATGCCGACGACGCGGCAGCCCTTGAGCTTCGCAACCTGTCCGACCACGGAACCGACCGCGCCGCTTGCTGCCGCCACGACGACGGTTTCCCCGGCCACCGGCCGGCCGATATCGGTGAGGCCCATCGTGGCGGTGAACCCCGGCATGCCGAGCACGCCGAGGGCCAGCGACGGCTGCGAAAGTGCCGGGTCGAGCTTCATCAGCCCTGCGCCGTCGGAGAGCGCATAGTCCTGCCAGCCACTGAAGCCGAGCACCAGGTCGCCGACGGCGAAACCAGGGTTTTGGGATGCTTCGACGCGGCACACCGTGCCGCCCACCATGACCGCGTCGATCTCGACCGGCGGCGCATAGGACGGCGCATCGCTCATGCGGCCGCGCATATAGGGATCGAGCGACAAATAGAGAGTGCGCAGCAGCACCTGACCTTCGGCGGGCACCGGGACCGGCGTTTCCTCAAGCCGGAAATTGTCGTTCGTCGGCGCGCCCACCGGTCGGGAGGCGAGCACGATTCGGCGGTTCGTTGTGTCGGATTGGGGCATGGGGCGTTCTCCCGCGGCGCGCGCTTGCAAGAATCGGATATCCGGAAGATGGGTTGCCGCGCAGGCGGATCAAGTCCTTGCGGCGGTGCCGCTTGGCGTGCCCGTTTATTCCGTCTAGTTTGTCAAAAACTTAGCCGGGCTATGCAGCCTCGCCGGGAATCGGTTTAATAGCGCAATCAAAACCATGTCGAACAGTCGGGAGGACAAAATGGACAGACGAACATTACTGGGCGGCGCGGCCGCCGGAGCGGCGGCGCTGGCGACACCGGCGATTGCCCAGGACAAGCGCACGCTCAAGCTGATCGGCGCGTTTCCGCGCGGATTTCCGGGTGTCGGCCAGGGCGCCGAGCGGCTGGCGGAGCGCATCACGACGCTGTCCGACGGGGCGCTGACCGTGCAGTATTTCGGCGGCGGCGAACTGGTTCCGCCCTTCGGCGTCAATGACGCGATTTCGTCGGGCGCCGGCGATATCGGCCATGGCGCCGCCTATTTCGCCGCCGGCAAGATCAAATCCACCATGTATTTCACGACCATGCCCTACGGGCTGTCGGCGGCGGAGATTTCCGGATGGGTCCAGCATGGCGGCGGGCAGGCGCTGTGGGACGAAGCCTATGCGCCGTTCAATCTGAAACCCTTCCCGTCCGGCAATTCCATGGCCCAGGCCGGCGGCTGGTTCAAGAAACCGATCAATTCGCTGGACGATCTGCAGGGCCTGAAAATGCGCATTGCCGGGCTGGGCGGCGCGATCATGCAGGAGATCGGTGTTTCGACCGTCAACCTGCCGCCGCCGGAGATCTTCCCGGCACTGGAAACCGGCGTGGTCGACGCGGCGGAATTCGTCGGTCCGTGGAACGATGTGGCGCTCGGCCTGTCGAAGGTCGCGCCGAACTACTATATGCCGGCGCCGCACGAGCCGGGACCGATGCTCGAATGCATCGTCAATCTGGATGTGTGGAACTCGCTGTCGCCGACGCACAAGGCGATCATCGAGAACGCCGCGCTGGCGCAGTCGGAGGAGACGATCAGCGCCTATGCCTATAACAATGCGATCGTGCTCGACCAGCTGGTGCAGGGCGGGGTGAAGCCTTCGGCCTTCCCCGACGATGTGACCAAGGCCATGGGCGAGGCGGCCAAGAAGGTGATTGCCGAGTATCCGAAGGGCGATCCGATGTCAGAGAAAATCCACGACGCCTATTTCGAATATATCAAGAAATGCGCGGCCGTCGGCAATATCATGGAAGGCCAGATGTACAAGGACCGTGCCGTCGTCTGGGGCGTCTGATCGCCGATCGACAATCGGCGGGTTCTGACCTCAAGGATCCGCCGGCGGCATGGGAGGGAACCGCATCTTGCGACAGATCAGCCGCGCGATCGATGCGCTGAACGAGGCCGTCGGCAGGACGGTGGCCTGGGCCATCCTGGCGATGGTGCTGATGCAGCTTGCCGTGGTCGTGGCGCGCTATGTGTTCTCGACATCCGACCTGTTCGGCATCCCGTCAATCTGGCTGCAGGAAGGCATCGTCTATATGCAGGGGCTGACGATCATGCTGGGCGCGGCCTATGCCTTCCTTTATGACGAGCATGTGCGGGTCGATATCTTCCGCGCCGCAACCGGCCGGCGGGCGCGGGATGTCGTCGACCTTCTCGGTTCGCTGTTTTTCGTCCTGCCGCTGTGCGGTTTCATTGCCTGGTCGGCCTGGCCCAATGTGACGAGTTCCTGGATGACGCTGGAGGGATCGATCGAGCCGAACGGCCTGCCGTTCCGCTATCTGCTCAAGACGACGGTCCTGGCTTTCGCGGTGCTGGTTTCGCTGCAGGCGGTCTCGGTGGCGATCAAGGCGTTGCTGCGGCTTGCCGGCAAATCCGAAGATCCGCCCTTTCGGGTAGGCTGATGCCGATGGACTTCATTGTCGCCAATCTCGACCTGCTGATGTTTCCGGCGGCCATTGTGCTGCTCTTGTGCGGCTTTCCCGTCGCCTTCACCCTGGCCGGGGTCGGCCTGATCTTTGCCGTGCTCGGCGCGCTGACCCAGACCGGGTTTTTCGCGTCCGGCGATCTCGGTTTCTTAAGGGCGCTTTTCGGCCGGCTGTTCGGGCTGATGGACGAATCCAACGAGGTGCTGGTGGCGGTGCCGCTGTTCGTCTTCATGGGGGTGATGCTGGAACGCAGCGGGGTCGCCACCGAATTGCTGGAATCGATGGCCAAGCTGTTCGGCAAGTGGCCCGGCGGGCTCGGGATCTCCGTCGCCTTTGTCGGCATGCTGCTGGCCGCCTCGACCGGCATTGTCGGCGCGACGGTGGTGACCATGGGATTGATCTCGCTGCCGACCATGCTGGCCCATCGCTACGACAAGCGGCTCGCCACGGGCATCATATCCGCCTCGGGCACTCTGGGGCAGATCATTCCGCCGTCGATCGTGCTGATCATTCTCGGCGACGTGCTGTCCAATTCCTATCTTGAGGCGCGGCGCAGCGTCGGCGACTGGGCGCCGACACCGGTGACGGTGGGCGATGTGTTTTCCGGCGCGCTGCTGCCGGGCCTGCTGCTGGTCGCCATCTACATGGCCTACACGCTTTTTATGGCGCTGTGGCGTCCTGATGCGGCGCCAAGCGCCACGCATCTCGGCGAAACGCCGTCCGTTCGGCACCTGCTGCAGGTCCTGCTGCCGCCGCTGATTCTCATCGTTGCGGTGCTCGGTTCGATCCTGTTCGGCGTTGCCACGCCGACCGAGGCCGCCTCCATCGGCGCCGTCGGCGCCCTGCTGCTCGCCGGTCAGCGGCTGAGCGGAACGGGTGCCGCGCCGCAGATTGCGGCGGTGCTGGGCGTCGTCATCGTCGTTGCGGCGGTGGTGACGTTCGATCTGCGCGTGGTGCGCTCGGACCTGCCGCTGGCCGACCGGATCGGCATGGCGATCGCCGCCGGCGGGCTGGCGCTGCTCGCCTACGGGCTCGCCGTCAGCCTGCGACAGACTTGGTTGAGCCGCGAAAACGGAGTGCCGGTTCTCGCCCGGGCGATGCGCGCGACGACCCGAATGACGGCGATGGTGTTCACCATCTATATCGGCGCGCAGGTGTTCAATCTGGCCTTCCGCGGCCTTGGCGGCGAAGAAACGATCCATGGTTTCTTCTCGGCCCTGCCGGGCGGGCCGTGGATGGCGCTGGCGGCGGTGATGCTGGTAATGTTCTTCCTCGGCTTCTTTCTCGATTTCCTGGAAATCGTCTTCGTCGTCACGCCGATCATGGCGCCGGTATTGTTCGCCTTCAACGATGCGAGCGGCCAGGCGCTGTTCCATCCGGTGTGGATCGCGGTGTTGATGGGGCTCAACCTGCAGACCAGCTTCCTGACGCCGCCCTTCGGTTTCTCGCTGTTTTATCTGCGCGGCGTGGCGCCGCCGGAGGTCTCGACGGGAGACATTTATCGCGGTGTCGTGCCCTTCGTGGCGATCCAGGTCCTGGTGCTCGGCCTGGTCATGGCCTGGCCGGGCCTGTCGACCTGGCTGCCCGGTGTGCTTGGGTGATCCGATATCACGCTCCGGATTTGCGGGTCAGCAGCATGGCGATCCCGATATAGTGGAAGGGATAGCGTTCGGGGTGTTCGGCGACCAGCCGTTCGGCCCGCCTGTAGATGTCCGGGACGAGATCATCGCATTGCGGATGCGCAGCAAGCCCTTTGCGCAGGGCCGACTCGGTGAAGGCGCGGAAGAAATTGGTGTAATCGCGGGCATAGGGTTGCACGTCGCCGGTTTCCCGGAAGGTCTCGACAAAGGGAACCGCGATCTCATAGGTCTCCGCACGGTCGATCTGGAATAGCCCGGCCAGCGGTGCGTCCGGACCCCTGACCGATGCGGTCAGTTCGTCAAGGGTTCGAAAATAGACCGGCTGGAAATAGTCCGCATAGGTCTCATGATCGATGTGTCCCTCGTCGATCATCTCCAGCAGCGCATCGTTGAGGACGTCATAGATGCCGTCGCAGGTGCGCAGGGTCTCGCCGGCGCCGAAGACTTCGACCAGCAGCTTTCCGCCGGGCAGCAGTTCCTCGGCCCGCGCCTGCAGGAAACGCTCGATGTCCTGCGCCGCCTGCCGGGCGAACAGCGCCCGGTCTTCGCGGCTGACCTTGCCGACATTGCGCAGGGCGCTCGGCCCGTTGGGCAGGATGTAGCCGTCAAGCCGCTCGACCGGCCGCCGGCTTAAGAAACCGATCGCGTTGAAGGTGCAGGCCAGATGGATCGACTGCGGCGGCAGAAGCCGGTCGAACATCGAACCGCCAACAATCGCCGAGGAAGTCAGCGGATCGGCGAAGACCGATTGTCCACCCGGCCGAAGGGCAGCCAGAAGCGGCGCGAAATCATTGGTCGGCAGATCGCTGTGGATGGTCTGGATCGCCCGCGACGACCGCCGCCGCAGCGCCGCGACAAGGGGTGTCATGGCGGCGACGGAATTCCTGCCTTCCGAACAGCCGAAATCGGCGAGACCGATGGCCGGGGCGCCGTCATCGAGCGGCAGCGACGAACAGGCCTCTTCCAGCCATGGCAGCACATGGGCGATCGCCGCCATCTGGGGGGCGGAATTCCGGTTGTAGAAGCCGTGGCCGACCATGCCGGTGATGACGTTCTTCACGGTGTTTCCTCGCTGTGCGGTTATGGGTTCCGGCTGGAGCAGACCGACGGCGACTGCTGCTGGTTCTGCGGTAGGTCGCCTTCGACCTCGAACCGCACCGCGCCGCACTGGCAGGAGCCTTTGTGCATGACGCTCTCCTTGAATGTCGGGTTTGATCCCATATCGACATCGATCAGGTCAATGGGCCGGGGCGCCGTGATAGGTCAGTTTTCGAGGCAAACCGAAACAGTGCCCAGCCCGTCGACCGTATAGTCGATCCTGTCACCCGCCTCGGGGAAGCGGGTTCGCAAGGCGCTGCCAGTCATGACGATCTCGCCTTGCCGCAACATCGCGCCGCGGGCGATCAGATGATTGGCGACCCAGGCGAGGCCGGCGAGCGGATGTCCGAGCGCATCGCCTGCCACGGCCCGGTCGATGATCTCTCCATTGTAGCGCAGCTGCGTCGCGGCGGCGGCGAGATCGAGGCCGCGCCAATCGGTCACCGGCTCCCCGAGCACGATGCCGCCGCACCAGCAGCGGTCGGTGAGGATCGACGCGGCGTCGAGATCGGCATAGTCGGCATGACGGTCTTCAATCAGTTCGAAGGCCGGCATGCAGGCGCCCGCATAGGCGGCGATCGACTCCATATCATAGGGCGCGCCGGCGGCCGGGACGTCACGGGCCATTTCGAACGCCACTTCGAATTCGACACCGAGATGCACGAAGTCCGACAGTCTGACTGTGGCCGGCGAACGATGAATGGTTTTGGCGAATATGCTGCCACCGACCGGCTGATCGACACCGCACATCTCCTGAATGGCCCTGGAGGTCAGCGCGATCTTGTGCCCGCCGACCGGCCCGAAGCCAGCCTCCGATTGCAGTAGGGCGTAAACCTGATCCTGAATGCGATAGGCCGCGTCCAGGGATTCGGGTCGGTCCGCACCGCGCAGCGGCCGAAACCGCTCGCGGTTTTGGATGGCGGCGACGATTTGGCGGGCGATGCGGCTGTGTTCATCCGTGGTCATCAGGCGGTCCCCGTCATCCGGCCTTCCACAAAGCCCAAGTGTTGTTCCTTCTCATACCGCAATTCAACAGGCGAAAACAGGCCCGCACAGCAGGAGCTGGTCAAATGGAAATTAGCAAACCGTCACCGATATAATCCCCAATTTGTTGATGATGAATTTGGAATTTCTGCAGCCTGTCGCGCAATTTGATTATGATGGTGTGCTTGTTGGCACTTACATAAAGACGACAAGTCCGTGCACTCCTGCCTCAGCTTGTATGCGGCGAGATGCTAAGAATGCTTCGGTGAATCTTTAGTACATCTGAGGTCCAAGATGAGAAAAAACAGGCTGATTATCCTGGTTGCCGCCGCGCTCTCGATATGGCCAACCGGTGTAGTGTGGGCGCAGGAGTTTTCCGGGGACTTTGAATTTCAATGGCTTGGTTCCCCGGGCGGCAAACATCGAGACATGAAGGTGCTGTCCGCCGTTTCCTTCACGAGTGCGTCAGGCAAAGAATGGAAAGTGCCAGCCGGAACCGTGATCGACGGGGCGTCAATTCCAAGAGCCCTTTGGACCTTCACCGGTTCCCCTTATGTCGGAACCTATCGAAGAGCTTCTGTGATTCATGATCACTATTGCGATGTTGGGACTGAGCTTCAGCGCGATGTCCATCTCATGTTCAAGGAGGGCATGCTTGCCGACGGTGCGTCCTGGCTTGAAGCCAATTCAAAATATCTCGCGGTGAAGGTTGCCGGTTTGTGCCCGGAAAAGAAGGGTGTTGCGTTCTCCGAGTTTGAATTCACTTTGGAAAGCCGACCCGGCCTAATCGATAAGGCGACAGGTGATCAGCTTATCGCTGAATCGAATACCGGAGAAACTCCCTCCGAACGCTATGAAAGGAACCGTGAAACGATCCGCAGTTCCTTGAACGGGGGAGAGCGCGTCATTTATGATCGGCTCATTGGCTTCAAAATCGAAAGCTCGCAAGATAATTTCGCCCTCTTGGAATCAGCGATTTCCGATTTCAGGTTAACGGATGGCAGACTTGAGGAATTGGCTGTCCTCGCCAATGCAACATTTCCGGAGGATTATCCCTTCCGGTGAGTTTGGAGGCCCTGTACGGTTGTCTGACTTCCGCCATCGGTTATTTCACGTGGGCTTCAAACGCCGATCTCCTTCGGAAAACGGCAAAAGCAGCGTGCGTTTGAGCGGGGCGACAAGAGACCACATCGGCTATGTAAACTGTCGCCGCGGGTGACCGCTCAAACTCAAATTCAGCAATGACGACGCGTGGCATTGTGCCTGCGCACTGACCCACGGACCGCATTATCCGCTAGAAAATAGGGATTCAGTAAACTGTCATCTATGGACGCCCCCTTGATTGCAAGTGTTTTTTGATGGTTCTGGCAGTTTGGGATTGCAGTCATCTATCCGGCCTGTTTGCGCGGT